>CAZJPV010000007.1:46213-63114 GCA_964547985.1 uncultured Syntrophaceae bacterium | reverse complement strand
CTTCTCGACACGTCGCATCACGCCTTTGACAAAAAGCGTTCAAGTCTTTAAATTAATTCTGGAATAAGTGACCAAATAAGGCTTGACAGAAAGGGGAAGTTTTGATAGTCGTCACGCGGATTTATATTCGGGATGGCAATTTCGAACAACAAATTCAATTCAAATCAAAGCCGGATTCTCATCCGGTTCATTTGCGTAAAACGCCCATCCAACATGCCGCGATATTTCGCAGCATGCCGAAAATTGCTTACTGAATCCCTGGATCTGAGGATTCCAGAGTGTTGAAACAGAGGAGAAAAAAATGTCTCATGCGGTAATACCCTATCTTGAGATGTCACAGGCCATTACAGAGGCAGGCGGGGAAGCACTGAAGAAGTGCTACCAGTGTGCGACATGCAGTGGAACGTGCCCGTGGACGCCCATCACGGAGTTCAACATCCGGAAGCTCGTCAGGTTGAGCCAGCTCGGCCTCGAGGGGATCGAAGAGCACATGTGGGGATGCTCGACGTGCAAGTTCTGCGTCGACCGCTGCCCCCGCGGGGTTGAAATCATCGACCTCGTGAGGGCCGTCCGGAGCGTCTATGCCGGCGGCGGCATGCTGCCCCAGAGCCTTCGGGCCTTTGTAGGGAGCCTCCAGGCGCGCGGCAATCCTTGGTCCGGTGATGCGGAAAAAAGAAACGACTGGGCCCAGGGGAAATACCCCCTCTACGCGGAAGGCATGGAATATCTCTACTTCACCTGCTGCACCGACTGCTATGACCCGAGAAATGTGCTGGTGGCCAGGGCCACGGCGGAGATCATGAACAGGGCCGGCCTCAGCTGGGGGCTTCCCGGGACGGACGTCAATTGCTGCGGCGAGAGCCTTCGGAAGGTCGGGGACCTGGAACTCTTTGAGAAGCTGAAAACAAAAAACCGGGGCATCTTCGGTGCCAAGGGAATTAAAAAGATGGTCACCATCTCCCCTCACTGCTACCAGGCCTTCAAGAAGGAGTACGAGGAGGATTACGATATTGTTCACTTCACCGAACTGATCGCCGGTCTCATCAAGTCAGGGAAGCTGCTTCCCAAGAAGGATTTCGGCGGCCTCAAGGTCACCTACCACGACCCCTGCTACCTGGGGAGGCACAACGGCATCTATGACGCGCCCCGCGAGGTGCTGAAGGCCCTGCCGGGTATCGAATTTGTGGAGATGGAGAGGATTCGTGAACAGAGCTTCTGCTGCGGTGGCGGCGGCGGCGGCCTCTGGGTCGAGCGGGCCAAGGGTGAGCGATTGAGTGATCTGCGGATCGAAGAAGCGCTGTCGACAGGTGCGAACGTCATCGCCACGTCATGTCCTTACTGCATCGCCATGCTCGATGACAGCATCCGAACCATGAATGCTGAGGACAAGATCAAACTGAAGGATGTGACGGAACTTTTTTATGAAAGCCTTGAAGGATAAGGAGTCCCTATGAGCAGAATCGGCGTATTTGTTTGCGACTGCGGATTGAATATCGCCAAAACCGTCCGGGTACCGGAGGTCGTGGAATTTGCGAAGACCCTGCCCGACGTGGTGGTGGCGGAGGAGTATAAATTTATGTGCTCGACGCCGGGCCAGGAGCTCATTCAGAATGATATCAAGAAACACCGGCTGGACCGGGTGATCGTCGCGGCCTGCTCGCCGCTCATGCACGAGAAGACCTTCCGCAAGGTTATCGAGAACGCGGGGCTGAACCAGTACCTCCTGTCCATCGTCAACATCCGCGAACACGTCTCGTGGGTTACGGAAGATGAGGAGGTCGCAACCCGGAAAGCCAAGGCCCTTATCAACGGGGCCGTGCACCGGGCGAGGCTCCTCAACCCGCTCACGTCGAGATTCATCGATGTCACCCCCGATGTTCTGGTCATCGGTGGCGGCATCGCCGGCATCCAGGCGGCCCTGGAAGTGGCGGACGCGGGCAAGAAGGTCTACCTCGTGGAGCGGACCCCTTCGGTCGGCGGCCACATGGCCCAGTTCGACAAGACCTTCCCGACCCTGGACTGCTCGGCCTGCATCCTGACCCCCAAGATGGATGCCGTCAACCAGCACGCCAACATCGATCTCATGACTTACTGCGAGGTGACAGAGGTGAAGGGCTTCGTCGGCAATTTCACCGTCACCGTAAAGCAGAAAGCCCGCTATATCGACCACGAAAAGTGTAACGCCTGCCACGCCTGTATGGAGAAGTGCCCCGGCAAGGCCATGGCCGAGTTTGACGAGGGTCTCGTGAGAAGAAAAGCCGTTTACATCCCCTTCCCGCAGGCCGTCCCCCAGAAGCCGGTGATCGACCGCGGGTCCTGCGTCTTCTTCAAGACGGGCAAGTGCCAGCTCTGCAAAAAGGTCTGCGAGCAGGGTGCCGTCGACTTCGAGCAGGAAGACAAATTCGTGGAGATCAAGGTCGGCGCCATCATCGTGGCCACGGGCTACGACCTCATGGACACGAAGCCGCTCGTGCAGTATGGCTACGGCAAATATCCCGGGGTGTTCCATTCCCTCGAGGTCGAACGGATCTTCAACGCCGCCGGCCCGACGGGGGGCAAGGTGGTCATGCGGGACATGAAGACCGCTCCCCGCAGCGTGGCCATCCTGCACTGTATCGGCAGCCGCGACAAGAACAACTTCGAGCACTGCAGCCGCGTCTGCTGCATGTACTCGCTGAAGTTCGCACACCTCTTCAAGGAGAAAACCGAGGCGAACATCTACCAGCTCTACATCGACATGCGGGCCCCGGGGAAGGCCTACGAGGAATTCTACTCGAGGCTCCTCGAGGAGGACGTGAAGTTCGTGCGGGGCAAGGCGGCCCGCGTGACGGAGAACAAGGAAAATCCCGAGGAAGCCGGGAAGCTCATTGTCGAGGTGGACGACACCCTTGCCGGTCAGTTCATGCGGATCCCCGTCGACATGGTCGTGCTCTCGCCGGCCATGAAACCCCGCCACGACGCGAAGGATGTGGCGCGGCTCCTCAACCTGAGCACGGACAAGTACGGGTTTCTCATGGAGAGGCACCCGAAGCTGGCGCCGCTTTCCACGATGACGGATGGTGTCTTCATCGCGGGGGCCTGCCAGTTTCCCAAGGACATCCCCGACACGGTCTCGCAGGCGCTGGGTGCGGCAGCCGAGGCCCTGACGGTTGTGACGAAGGCGAAGATGGAACTCGAGGCGGCCACAGCCGTTGTCAATCCCGCAGCGTGCAGCGGCTGCATGAACTGCGTGAACGTCTGTCCCTACGGCGCGCCTCAGATGAATGTCGAGAAGGGTATTTCTGAAATCAACGAGGCCCTCTGCAAGGGCTGCGGGCTCTGTGCGGCCTCCTGCCCGACCTCGGCCATCATCGCCCGGCATTTCACCAATGACCAGATCATGGCGGAAATGGAAGGCCTGATGGAAATGGAGATGTAGAGCGTTCAGCGCAAAGGAGATCACCATGAGTTTTGAACCCAAGATTCTCGGCATTGCCTGTAACTGGTGTACATACACCGGTGCGGACCTGGCGGGTACCACGAGGCTCAAATACCCGCAGAATCTGAGGCTCATCCGTGTCATGTGTTCCAGCCGGATTAACCCTTCCTTTATCATCCGGGGCTTCCAGCTCGGTGCGGACGGGGTCCTCGTGGGCGGCTGCCATCCCGGTGACTGCCATTATGGCACGGGGAACCTCTACGCGCGGAGAAAGCTGGCTGTCACCCGGAAGATTCTCGAGTTTGCCGGTATGGAGCCCGGCCGGTTACGCGTGGAGTGGATATCCGCCTCCGAGGGGAATAAGTTCGCCGAGGTGGTGGGCGAGTTCACGGATCAGGTCCGGACCCTGGGACCACAAACGAAATTCAAGATCACGAAAAATGGGCAGTAGCGCCCCGGAGCAGTTATGACGGCCTTTAAGAAGATCGAAGACAACCTCAAGAAGGAAGCGAAGAACCTGCTGGAGAGCGGCAAGGTCACCCTGGTCCTTGCGTATGCCGGGGGTTTCGATGAGAAACACCCGGTTCCTTACGTCGCGAAGGCGGCAGCCGATGCAGACCATCTCGTTTTCAACGAATATTGCACTTACAACATGGCGAGATACCTCACGCGGTATCCCCTGGGGACCAAGATTGCCGTGGCGGTCAGGGGGGCGGACAGCCGCGCCGTGGTGCAACTCATCCAGGAGGGGAAGGTTCGCAGGGACGACCTTGTGATCCTGGGGATCCCCGCTACCGGTATGAAAAATCAGAAAACAGGGGAAGTCATCGACGCCAAAACAACCGCCAGCACCATCAATCCCGTGCTCTACGATGTCCTTCTGGGTGACGAGATCCACGGGGTCAAGGCGGGCTCGCCCTACGATGTCCTCGCGGAACTCGAAGGCATGGACAAAGATGCCCGCTGGGCCTTCTGGAAAAAGGAATTCGAGAGGTGCATCCGCTGTTACGCATGCCGGAAGGCCTGCCCCATGTGCTACTGCGATCCCTGCTTCATGGACGCAAGCCGCCCCCGCTGGGCCGACAAGTCGCCCACGGATGACGGCACACTGATGTACCACCTGACCCGCTTCTATCATCTCGCCGGCCGCTGCATCGACTGCGGAGAATGTTCAAGGGCCTGTCCGGTGGATATTCCCCTCTACCTCTTTCACAAGGAGGTGGCGAAGGAATGCGAGGCGATGTTCGGTCAGGCGGCGGGCATGAACATCGAGGACAAACCGGCAATGGCCAACTTCAAGGGAGAAGACTCGGATCAGATGCTGGGATAGCCCAGGCGCTCAAGGCTTGTCAAAGGAGAAGGTCGTGTTGAAGAAAATCGCAATCGATCAATTCAGTGAACTGGTAAAGGCCCTTGCGGAAAGGGGACCCCTTTACGCGCCGGTGAAGGGGAAGGAAGGTGTTGTTTTCCAGGCGATTCAAAATCCGGCCGATGTGACGCTGGATTTCTATAACACAGTACTCAGCCCGAAATCCGTCTTCTTCCCGCAGTCGGAAGACATGATTCGATACCGGATCACCCAGGGCGCGACGGAAGCGCAGCCCGTACCTCAGGACAGCAGGCCGGCCGTGATTCTGGGTGTCCGCCCCTGCGATGTCAGGAGCTTTGAAATCATGGATCGGCACTTTCTGGGTGCCGGCGTGATCGATCCCTACTGGAAGAGCAAGCGGGACAACACGACGATCATCGGTTATGCCTTCGATGTCACAGCGGCGGCCGACCCGGCGGATTTTTACAACACCTTCGGTTATGGTGCCGCCGATCCGGAGGGGAGCGACGTATTCATGGTAAGGACCGACAAGACCCTTCTCCTCAAGGGCATGACGGACCGCGGAAAAAAACTTCTCGATTCAATGGGCGTCCTCCAGGCGGCCGGCGGCCCGGATGAAAAGGTCTTCGAGGAAACGGTAAAAAAGGGGAAGGCCGTCCAGACGCGCTCTGCCAAAATTGATCCCCAGGTCATCGCCAAAAAGCTGGTGAGCGTTTTCGACAACGGGGAATTCTGGCAGAAAGCTGCCATGGCCTGCATCGCCTGCGGGGCTTGCACTTACGTCTGTCCCACCTGTTACTGCTTCGACATCAGTGACGAGACGCTTTTCAAGGAGGGTTCGAGGAAGCGTTTCTGGGATGCCTGTACGTTCACGGACTTCACGCTGGAGGCGAGCGGCCACAACCCAAGACCCCGGATCTTCCAGAGATACCGCCAGAAGGTCTGTCACAAGTATTCATACCATGTGGACAAATACGGATGCATATCCTGTGTGGGGTGCGGACGCTGCACAAGGGTCTGCCCCGTGAACATCGACATCTTCTCGATTGTCGATGAGGCAAACAAGCTCTAAGGCCGGCCTTCATTCCATGCCGATGAAAATGATTTATAAATCTCAAGAGAGGAATGCAGAGGAAGCGTAATGGAAAATCCTTACATCCCCATGCCGATGAATGTCGTGAAAATCACGACAGAGGTGGACACAAACGATATCAAGACCTTCCGTCTGACCTTTGTCAGCAAGGAGGACGAGGAAAAGTTCAAGTATCTCCCCGGGCAGTTCGGCGAACTCTCCATCTATGGCAAAGGGGAGAGCCCCATCGGGATCGCGTCGTCCCCCACGGATCCGGGATACGTGGAATTTACCGTTCAAAGGACGGGAACCTTCGTGGGGGGTATGGTGACGACGGCGCTGCACGACCTCGAAGAAGGGGCGCTGATCGGCCTCAGGGGCCCCCTCGGGAATGCTTGGCCCATCGATTTCCTGGCGGGAAAGAACGTGGTGGTTGTGGGCGGAGGTTTTGCCTTCACGACGCTGCGCTCGCTGATCAACTACATGATCCACGGTGAGAACCGGAAGCGTTTCGGCGACATCACCGTCGTTTACGGGGCAAGGACACCGGGGCTTCTCCTCTACAAGGATGAAATGGCGGCCTGGCAGAAACGGAAGGACCTGGTGATGCACGTGACCGTCGACAGGGGCGATGCGAGCTGGAAGGGGAGGGAAGGCTTCGTACCCACGGTCTGCAAGGAAGTGGCACCGAGCAGCAAGAACGCCGTCACCGTCATCTGCGGCCCCCCCATCATGATCAAGTTCACCCTGCCCGTGTTTTTTGACCTGGGTTTCTCCAGGGAAAACATTCTCACCTCCCTGGAGATGAGGATGAAGTGCGGCATCGGCAAGTGCGGCCGCTGCAATGTGGGGAACAAGTACGTCTGCAAGGACGGCCCGGTTTTCTCTCTGGCTCAACTCGAGCAGCTTCCGAGAGATTATTGATCTCTTTTAATGAATCAAAGACAGGAGAAGGACATTGTTCAAGATCATAGAACGCAAGCAGCTTTCGGAAAACGTCGTGAAGAATGTGATCCACGCCCCGGACATTGCGGCGAGGCGAAAGGCGGGACAGTTCGTGATCCTCATGATCAACGAAAAAGGGGAGAGGATCCCGCTGACCATCGTTGATTCCGATGCCAAGACCGGAACCCTCACCGTCATCTACCAGGTCGTGGGGAAGACCACGACCGCCCTGGCCGCCCTGAAAGAGGGGGAATACATCCTGAATGTCCTGGGGCCCCTGGGCCACGCGACGGCAATCGAGAACTTCGGGACGGCCGTGTGCGTGGGTGGCGGCGTCGGTGTAGGCGTCATCTATCCCATCGCCAAGGCGCTCCGGGGAGCGGGCTGTAACGTCGTATCCATCATCGGGGCGAGGACCAAGGACCTGCTCATCCTCGAGGAGGAAACGAGGGCGGTGAGCCACAAGCTCACGGTGTGCACCGATGACGGCACGTACGGCTTCCACGGTTTTGTCAGCGCCGTTTTGCAGCAGATGATCGACGCCGGCGAGAAGATCGACCGGGTCTATGCCATCGGGCCGGTGCCCATGATGCGGGTGCTCGCCAACCTGACGAGGCCTCACAAAATAAAGACCATCGTGAGCCTGAACCCCATCATGGTCGACGGGACGGGCATGTGCGGCGCCTGCCGCGTGTCCGTGGCGGGCAAAACGCGGTTTACCTGTGTGGACGGCCCTGAATTCGACGGCCACGACGTGGATTTCGGACTTCTCATGACCCGGCTTCAGATGTACACGGAACAGGAAAAGCTGGCACTCGAAAGATGCAGGGGCGAGAAAAATGGATAAAGAAGAAAAAAAGGAAAAGAGAGAGAAAATACCCAGGCAGAAAATGCCCGAGCAGGATCCCAGGGTGAGGGTCCGGAACTTCGATGAGGTGCCCCTGGGCTACTCTGCCGAGACGGCCCTGCTGGAGGCGAAGCGTTGCATCATGTGCAAAAAACCCGGCTGCATAGCCGGCTGCCCCGTGGACATCGATATCCCCGCCTTCGTCAAGCTCATCGCCGAGGGCGATTTCATGGGTGCCGCCCGTAAACTCAAGGAAACGAACGTCCTGCCCGCCGTCTGCGGGAGGGTCTGCCCCCAGGAGGACCAGTGCGAGAAGGTCTGTATCCTCGGCAAGAAGGGGGATCCCGTGGCCATCGGACGGCTTGAACGATTCGCCGCCGATTTCGAGCGGCAGTCCGGTCAGATCAGCATACCGGACAAGGCACCGTCCACGGGAAAGAGGATCGCCGTGGTGGGAGCCGGTCCCGCGGGATTGACCATCGCCGGGGATCTCGTCAAGATGGGGCATGAGGTGACAATATTCGAAGCCCTGCACAAGTCCGGCGGGGTTCTGATCTACGGTATTCCGGAATTCCGTCTGCCCAAGGCGATCGTCGATGCCGAAGTGAATTACATGGAAAAACTCGGTGTGAAGGTCGTGACCAACTTCCCCGTCGGGAGACTCAAGACGGTGGACGATCTCTTTGCCGACGGCTTCCACGCCGTCTTTCTCGGCGTCGGTGCCGGCGCGCCCGTCTTCATGAACATTCCGGGCGAGAACTTCTCGGGCATCTACTCGGCCAATGAATACCTGACCCGCTCGAACCTGATGAAGGCCTATGCCTTCCCCGAGTATGACACGCCCATCGCCATCGGCAAGAACGTGTGCGTCATCGGCGGCGGGAACGTGGCCATGGATTCCGTCCGCACGGCCCTGAGGCTGGGCGCGGAGAACGCCTACATTGTGTACCGCCGGACGGAAAAGGAGATGCCGGCGAGGATCGAGGAGGTCCACCATGCCCAGGAAGAGGGTGTGCAGTTCAAGCTTTTGACCAACCCCATCGAGTATCTCGGTACTGAAAAGGGCTGGGTCAAGGGGATGGTCTGCCAGCAGATGGAACTCGGGGAGCCCGATGAGTCCGGCAGAAGAAGGCCTGTCCCCATGAAGGGATCGGAATTTGTCATTGAGTGCGACACCGTCGTCGTGGCCATCGGGACAATGGCAAACCCGGTGCTCCAGGCCACCACCCCGGGACTCAACGTCAACAAGTGGGGCTACATCGTCATCAACGAGGAAACGGGTGAGACGAGCCGCAAGGGTGTCTATGCGGGCGGTGATATCGTCACGGGATCGGCTACCGTCATTCTCGCGATGGGGGCGGGCCGGAAGGCCGCCAGTGCCATCCATCAATACGTCATGAGTCTGTAGGCTAAAGGCTAAAGGCTAAAGGCTAAAGGCTAAAGGCGAGAGAGACATATCATAGATGAAATAAAAAAGGGTCGGGGTTAACCCCGACCCTTTTTTTCTTGCCTTATGCCCTGCGCCCTATGATCAGATCAGTGATGGGCCTCTTCCATGGCGCCGGCGATGTACATCATGGACAGGAGCATGAAAACGAGCGTCTGGATGAAGGAGATCAGGATCTTGAGGATCAGGATCGGAAGCGGGACGAGCAGCGGCACCAGGACGAAGAGGACGGCGACGACGATGTGCCCTCCCTCGATGTTTCCGAAGAGCCGGACCGAGAGGGACACGGGCCTGGAGAGGTGGCTGACGACTTCGATGGGCAGCATGAGCGGGGTGAGCCACCACACGGGTCCCATGAATTGCTTCAGGTATTTCGTGCCGTGAATCTTCACCCCCACGATGTGGGTCAGGATAAAGACCACCAGGGCCATGGATATGGTCGTGTTGAGGCTGGAGGTGGGGGAATAGAATCCCGGCACGAGACCAATCAGATTCGACGTCAAAATGTAGAGACCGAGCGTGGCGATGAGCGGGAAGAATCGCTTGCCCTCGGGCCCCATGGTTTCAACAAGCAGGTTGTTGAAAGCGGTCAGGATCACCTCCATGACATTCTGGAGCTTGCCCGGGTTGATGTCCACGCGGCGCGTTGCCAGGAAAGACAGGAGGGCCAGCATGGCCATGATGAACCAGGCATAGGTCACGTGAGGCGGAAAATAGTGATTCTCAAGAAATAACAAGGATTCCATCGTTTACTGTCTAACCTCCTCGATGGGAATTTTTTTTTGATATTCCATGACCGTCGTGAAGACGATGTTGATGATCACGATGGAAAGTCCGATGAGAAGACCGATGATATCGGCGGGTGTCCTGCTGATGATGAGATAGAGCACCACGGCCGTGATGCCCAGCCGGACGTAAAACTTGAACACGACGAAGACCTTCAGGTGATCTGAGAGCTTTTGAAATGCCGCGCGGAGGTCGCGTCCCATCCAGTAGAAGTTCGCGATGCTGATGAGTCCTCCGAGGAGAATGCCCAGCATGAAGTTGTAGCCGGTGAATGGAAAGCTCAAAAGGAGCATTGCCCCGAGGAGAAACCAGTTCCTCAATTCAAGCTTTTTTAACAGGGGGTCTTTTCCGGTGAAGTTCATCTTTTACGTGTTTCATGATGACGACTTCGTCGTCGTCTTTGAACGTTTGCCTGACCCATTTGTAGAGGTTCCAGAATCCCGCGATGATGCCGATGAGGAGAAAGAGAAACGAGAATTTGAATCCCGTACCGAGTTTCCTGTCCAGCCAGTTTCCAACCAGGATTCCGCCAAAAACCGCAATGACCATCGCTATGCCGAAACTGCTGGCATAGACAAAGTGCATCGCGGCTTTTTTCGAGTCCTTGTCCTCCATAAGACGCAGCGCCTTTTAGCACAAAGACGGGGGGATGTCAAACAGAAACGTGGCAGATTCGGCAGGATAAATTGTTTAGGTATATCCATTGTTTAGGTCTTATTTTTAACAGCTGACAGGTACCAGGCGATGGTCGTCTTCAATCCCTCCCTGAAATCCGTTTTTGCCCTGAAACCGAATTCCTGAAAGGCCTTGGTCGTGTCCAGCATGCGCCGCGGCTGGCCGTCGGGTTTCGATCGGTCCCAACGGATCTCTCCCCTGAAGCCCGTCAATTCGGCAATCAGACCAGCCAGATCTTTGATCGCTATCTCGAAACCGGCACCGATATTGATCGGTTCCGGCCTGTTGTATTTCTCTGCGGCAAGAACGATGGCCTCAGCGGCATCCTCCACATAGAGAAATTCACGTGTTGCCGTGCCTGAACCCCAGACTTCGATTTCCCGATCCCCGGCCTCCAGGGCGTCGACACATTTCTTGATCAGGGCGGGTATGACGTGGGAGGATTCCGGGTCAAAGTTATCTCTCGGTCCGTAGAGATTCACGGGCAAAAGGAAGATGGAGTTGAATCCATGCTGCTGCCGATAGGCCTGGGACTGAACGAGCATCATTTTTTTCGCCAGGCCGTAAGGCGCGTTTGTTTCCTCCGGATAACCGATCCAAAGATCTTCCTCTTTAAAGGGTACAGGCGTCAATTTGGGGTAAGCGCAGATAGTGCCAAGGGCGACGAACTTTTGGATCCCTCTCAGATATCCTTCGTGCAGGAGTTGTGTCCCCATCATGATGTTGTCGTAGAATAAAGAAGCGGGGTTTTCCAGATTGAAACCAATACCACCGACCCTTGCGGCCAGATGGATAACCATGTCCGGTCGTGAGTGGTCATACAGGCGCCTTACATCTTCAATGCGGACGAGATCAAATTCAGAAGACCGGAAACTGAATATATTTTCGCAGCCCCTGTCCCGAAGCTTCCGGATAAGGTGGAAGCCCAGAAAACCGTGTCCTCCCGTAACGGTCACTCTTTTTTGTTTCCAGAAGTTTATCGTCATGATTCTCCTGCGGTTTTCCCCCGCGGATAGTCTCGTTTAAATCATCCGGTTGCCCGGGCCCCGATATCCGGCATCTCTCAGCGTCTTTTCTTTCATGGCCAGCTCCCTATCGGCCTCGATCATCATGTCGATGAGACGGTCGAAGGTGACTTTCGGTTTCCATCCCAGTTCCTTCCTCGCCTTTGTGGCGTCTCCAAGGAGGATATCGACATCCGTTGGTCTGAAATACCGGGGATCAATCGCAACGTGCTTCGCGGTGTCGAGACCCAGTTTCTCAAACACTTTGTCCACGAATTCCTGGACGGAGTGGGTTTCGCCGGTGGCAATCACATAATCATTGGGCTCATCCTGTTGAAGCATGAGCCACATCGCCTCCACATAATCACCGGCGTATCCCCAGTCTCTCTTGGACTTGAGGTTGCCGAGATACAATTTGTCTTGGAGGCCTAATTTGATCCTTGTTGCCGCCCGGGTTACTTTCCTCGTTAAAAAGGTCTCTCCGCGGCGGGGGGACTCGTGGTTGAAGAGGATACCGTTGGATGCAAAAAGATGATAGGCGTCGCGATAATTTTTTACGAGATAATAGGCATATAGTTTGGCGGCTGCATATGGGCTTCGAGGCTCAAAGGGGGTCCGTTCACTCTGGGGCGGCGGCGCTGAGCCGAACATCTCGCTCGAGGATGCTTGATAAAATTTCGTTTTGATACCGGACTTTCGTATCGCCTCCAGAAGCCTGAGCGTACCAAGGCCCGTGATATCGCCGGTATACTCCGGCATGTCGAAACTCACACGGACGTGGCTCTGAGCTCCCAGATGATAGATTTCGTCTGGCTTGATGCTGTGAAGGAGGTCCGTCATTTGTCCCGAGACGGACAGATCTCCGTACTGAAGATACATCCGGGCATCCGGATCGTGGAGATCCCGGTAGAGGTGTTCAATCCGGTCAGTGTTGAATGTGCTTGCTCTCCGGATGAGACCGTGAACCTCGTAACCCTTTTGTAGGAGCAATTCCGCGAGGTATGAACCGTCCTGGCCTGTGATGCCGGTGATGAATGCTCTCTTCATGTTACCCGTTCTCCCTGTGCTTGCTTTTTGCCGATGGTTGAATTTTCATAACCCGCCTGTTCTTCATCATCTTTTGCCGCACGTCGTCCTTGATCCGCTTGACATGTCCGCGGCCGAGCCCCTTGACCTCGCAGCCGAGTTCGAAGTAACGGCGGATTCTGACGTCATCAAGGATACCAAAGCAGTCGATGACGGCAACGGGTCTGCCCGTCATCCGGATGACTTCATCGGGGTCCAGTTTCCGGTAGGGCTCGTGCCTGACGGCCAGGACGACGGCGTCGGAACCCTTCAGGACTTTACCCAGTCTCATCTCGACGCGGAGTTCCGAGAGCCTGTCCTGATTGCGGAAAAATTTCGCTCTCGAGTGTCCGGGTGACGGGTAGGTATCCTGTTTTTCCATCTCCCACCAGTGTTTGACATAGGGGTCGTGCACGGCCATCTCCGCGCCCATCTCCGTGAGCTTTCGGACCAGGATCTCCGAGCCGCTGTAGCGGGTGTCCCCCACATCCTCGCGGTAAGATGCTCCAAGGACGGTGATTTTCGAGGCCGCAACGATTTTGCCCATGTTTCTCAGCGCGTCCCGGGTGAGTTCCGCCGCGTGAAGGGCCCGGGTGTCGTTGATGTCGATGGCCAGCGGCGTGATCTTGAAAATGTCGTCATCGAAGCCCATGAGGGTCTGGTAGGACCAGACACCGAGGCCCCCGTCTTTCGGGAGACAGTAACCGCCGATGCCGGGACCGGGGAAAATCATGTTCGAATGGGTCGGCCGGATCTTGATGGCCTCGATGACCTTGATGAGATCGACACCGTTTCGCTCCGCGAAGAGACTCCACTCGTTCAGGAAAGCGAGAATGCTTGCCCGGTAGGAGTTTTCCACGATCTTGCAGGTCTCGCTTTCGATCGGGCGATCGAGGACTGTGAGGGGATATTTCCCAACGTTCAGGATTTCGGAAAGAAACCTGACAACGCGCTTTCTGGCCTCGTCGCTGATGCCGCTGCAGACACGCCAGAAGTCCCGGATTGATGAGACGTAGTCCCGTCCCGGCATGACCCGCTCGAAGGAATGAGACAGGAGCGGTTCCCGATGATGGATGCCTCGCTCCTCAAAGGCTTTCTTGATGATCGGGTACGCCACGTACTCCGTTGTGCCGGGGGGAACGGTGGTTTCGATGAGTACGAGGCATTCCGGGTTGATCTTCTTCCCGATGATCTGAAAGCTTTCTTCCAGTGCCGAGATGTCCGCGGAGCCCTGCCTCATGTCACCCAGCGTTTCTTTGTTGTAGTCGCACTGTACATCCACGACGACGACATCGGCGAGAGAGAGGACATCGTAGGTAAACGTCGCCCGGAGGGTGCCCTTCTTTTTGACACAGCGATGGATGAGGCGCGCCACTTCAGGATCCTCCGCCTCGACGGGCGCGACACCCTGGTTGAGATAGTGGATCTTCCAGTAGGACCGGGTCGATGGGCGCTGCATGCCGATGACGAACTTCATGGGCTTTTTTGTTTTCCGGTCCACGGAGTCTGCGACGACGCCCGCCATGACGGCACCGACGAAGCCCACGCCCATCACGACGACGATTTCTCTGCCCCGCGCACGCTGCCGCGCAACGACTTTCTGCAGCGCTTTGAACTCCCGCCCGTAATCCTCCGGCTTCGGCAGGGCATAAGCCCGCCCTGCGGGACAGACGGAGGCCGATCCATGATTCACTTTGAGTGCCTTGCTGGTTTTCCTCGTTTTGCTGGGCATGGTTTTTTCCACTCCTTGTAAGATCGAAATCATTGTCGGTCCACGATGCCTCTCAAGATCAAAGAAAAGACGACACAAGACCCCTGACACATCTGGCAATCGAGATAGCACAGGTCAACCCGGGTGATTCGATGCCGATCAGGTTGATGAGGCCCCGTAATCCCGACGAACTTTCTTCCTGGATGATAAAATCCCGGGGCGGCTCTCCCGGTCCCTGAAGCTTGGGTCTAATCCCGCTCATGTCGGGGTGAAGAACATCGAGGCTCAGCTTCGGCAGGTAGCGCCTCGCGGAAGCAAAAAACAAAGCCGCTTTCCCCTCGTCGACACGATAGTCGATCTCCTCGACATATTCAATATCCGGGCCAAACCTGACACGACCTCCCATGTCCAGGGTGGCATGGATGCCGAGGCTTTCGTTTCCCGAGGGCGGTACGGGGTAAATCAGGTGCCGGATCGGGGGGGGCGGCGATGCGAAAAAGTAATCCCCCTTCCCGTACTTGAGCCCGTAACCCAACCCGTCGATATCCATGCCTGCCATGGCGGCAATGCGGTCGGCATAGAGACCGGCGCTGTTTACGAGAATCCATGTGTGCATACGGTACTCGCCATGGTTGACCTCCAGTTCAAATCCCCGCCCGTCCGGGCGGATCGCCGTTACTTCCGATCTGAAGACCGTGGTGACACCCTGAGACTCGGCCTGGAGATACAATGACCGCATGAGCCCGTGGGCGTCCACGATGCCCGAATCAGGCGAAAAAATAACTTCATGGGCCTGCAATTCAGGCTCCAGGGTTTTCCATCGGGAACGGGACAGGAACATCAGGCCGGATACGCCGTTTTCCTCCGCCTGTCTTTTTATTTTCCAGAGCTCCTCCGTTTCCGCCGTATTCTGCGAGACGATGAATTTGCCGGTTTTTTTGAAAGGGATTTTTCGGTCCTCGCAGTATTCGTACAGAAGGCGGTTTCCCTCCCGGCAGAGTGCCGCCTTCAGCGGCAGACCCGGGTAATGAATCGCCGCGTGGATCACCTCGCTGTTCCGGCTGCTGGTTTCCATGCCGTAGCGGTCGTTCTTTTCAAGGAGCAAAACCTGTCGGGTGTCTCCGGACAGTGCCTCCGCGACGGCGAGGCCTATGACCCCGGCGACGATAACGGTGATATGAAAATCAAGTTCCTGCATGAAGACGACTCGATGGGTGTGACATGGGGCCTCCTCGTTTCTGCCGCGGGGTTGTCGATTTCCGCAAAAAGCTCAGGGGATCGGTTTTGAGAGGATCCCGACGGGGCACTCAAAGTCCCCGCAGCGTCTCAGCACAAGCCGATAGTGTCCGGTCCATGTCGTCGTGCATGTGTGCGCCCGAAATGAAGGCGGCTTCAAACTGTGACGGAGCGAGATACACCCCGCGGCTCAGCATGCCCCGGAAAAAGCGGGCGAAGAGCCTCGTGTCGCTGGTGCTTGCCGTGGCAAAATCAAAGACCTCCGATCCCGTGAAGAAGGCCGTGAACATCGACCCCGCCCGATTGATGAAGGCGGGCAGACCCTTTTCCGCGAAAAGACGCTTCATTTCCCTGCAGAGGGTCAGGGCCATCTGATCGATCCGGTCATAGAGGGCCCGGTCATCCCTGAGCAGTTTGAGCGTTGCGACACCGGCGGCCATCGCCAGGGGATTCCCGGAGAGGGTTCCCGCCTGGTACACAGGCCCCAGGGGTGCCAGCATCTCCATGATTTTCTTTTTTCCTCCGAAGGCGCCCACGGGGAGTCCCCCGCCGATGATCTTTCCGAGGCAGGTCAGGTCGGGTTCGATGCCAATGAGATTCTGGTAACCGCCGTAGGTAAGCCGAAACCCCGTGATCACCTCGTCGAAGATGAAGATGATGCCGCGGCTTTCCGTTATTTTCCTCAGCTCTTCAAGAAATCCCGGCCGGGGAGGGACCACCCCCATGTTGCCGGCGACGGGCTCCACGATGACGCAGGCGATTTCTTCGCCGTAACGATCGACAGCCGACCGCACCGCCGCGGAGTTGTTGAAGGGGAGGTTGATGGTCAACTCGGCCAGCTGAGCCGGTACCCCCGGGCTTCCGGGAATACCCAGCGTTGCGACACCTGAACCCGCTTTGACCAGGAGGGAGTCCGCGTGGCCGTGGTAGCAGCCCTCGAATTTGATGATCTTTTCCCGGCCCGTGAAACCGCGTGCGAGCCGGATGGCGCTCATCACGGCCTCCGTCCCGGAGCTGACCATCCTCACCATTTCGACGGAGGGGATGGCGCGCCGAATCATCTCGGCCATCCGGATCTCCATCTCCGTCGGGGCGCCGTAACTCGTTCCCTTTCTGGCTGCCCGGCTGATGGCCCGGATGACGGACGGGTGGCTGTGGCCGAGGATCATGGGACCCCAGGATGAAACATAATCGATGTATTCATGACCGTCGACGTCGTAGATCTTTGATCCCGACGCTTTTGCAATGAAAAGTGGGGAGGCTTCAACGGAACGAAAGGCCCTCACGGGACTGTTCACGCCACCCGGGATCAATTTCTTTGCTTTTTCAAACAAGGCCTCAGAGCGTTTTCTCATCAGGATTCCT
>CAZJPV010000007.1:0-46113 GCA_964547985.1 uncultured Syntrophaceae bacterium | reverse complement strand
CAATTTCTTTGCTTTTTCAAACAAGGCCTCAGAGCGTTTTCTCATCAGGATTCCTTATGTATGCTTGTGATGGAATAATGGAATGCTGGAATGTTGAGGTCATGGGGCCATGAGAATCACGAACCCATCTCTCCATCCCTCCATCATTCCAATCCTCCGTCAGAAATATTCCATACTGCTTTTTTTGTACTCCTCCCGGCTCTCGAGGACCCGGTAATCCGTGACTCCCGCTGCCTGCGAGAGTCGCCGGACGATGTCCGCCGGATCCCCTGCCGGGAAGTGAACCATGGTGAAGAGGTTATACCGGCCCTCGAAGGGGGGGATCCTTTCGTAGCAGTGTGTTACCTCCTTGAATGCGGAAAGCGCTTTACCCGCGTCGGCCGTTTTTTCAGCAGGAATGGCCCAGAGGATCATGGCGTTTTTTTTGAAACCGGCCTGCCGGTGCCGTAGCACGCCGCCGAATTTCCGGATCACGCCTTTCTCCAGGAGGCGTTGAATGATGCCAAGGACTTCCGTTTCTTCCAGGCCGACCGCTGCGGCGATTTTTTTGAAAGGCCTTTCGACCAACGGGATGTCTTTCTGGATGGCCGCAAGAACTCGCTCTTCTTTGGTTTTCGGCATGGTAATATCCGGGCCTTTTCGACCTGACGGGTGAAAACCGTTGCAATTCCATATCATATCCAAATAATTCTTGACAATTGATTTTCCTGTGTATAAAGAAGGCGGCGGTACGGGGCGGGGCTTTTGTGAAGCCATACCCCGAATTTAGAGAAAGGAGGAAGGTATGAAGAAGTCCTCGATTTTAGTTCTAGCTTTGTTACTGGTGATGGTATCGGGATCCCTTGTTTTCGCTGCCGAGCAGGCTGCCGCTGCTAAGGGGGGCGACTACGGGAAGATCATCTTCTTCGCCTGCACGGTCATCGCCGCGGGTCTCGCGATGGGTCTCGGCTCGGTCGGTACGGGCGTGGGCATGGGTCATGGTCTGAGCGGTGCGACCAACGCCGTCGGGCGGAATCCCGAAGCGCAGGGCAAGATCCTGCTCACCATGATGGTCGGTCTCGCGATGATCGAGTCCCTGGCCATCTACGCGCTGGTTATTGCCCTCGTGTTACTCTACGCAAACCCCTTGATTAAATTTATCGGTTAATATCTTCAGGTCTTATTGAGAGGGGAGGAAGAGCCGCCCATAAGTCTTTTCCTTCCCTTTCGTCATTCACGGGCGGCAGGCGGGACTTTCGAGCGGAGGGCCTTTTTTTCCGACTGGCGGCGCTTGGCCTGAAGCACTTTTTCCTTAGCCCGCTTCGACCGCTTCCTTTTCTGTCTTTTCAGCTTTTCGATGCGCTTTCGTTCCGCATTGGCCTGCCCTTTCTGCAATCGCTCCATCCGTTCAAGAAAGATACGTCGGGCCAGAAAACGGTTCATGGCCTGGGAGCGTGTCTTCTGACACTTCACGGACAGTCCCGATGGGACATGCACCAGGTAGACGCACGTCGCGGTCTTGTTGACCTTCTGACCGCCGGGTCCTGAGGAGCGTATAAAGGTCTCCTGTAAATCGCCTTCAGAAATGCCGAGGCGGTTCATCCGCTCGAGAAGATCTTTTTCTTTTTCAAGGGAAACGGGCATAATGACAGTGGCGAGTGGTTAGTGGTGAGTGATGGGAACGGGCCAAAGGCCTGCCCAATTTTGAGTTTTGAGTGTTGAGTTTTGAATTAGAAGCAATAAGTTAAAATGATCAACTCATAATTCATAACTCAAAACTCAGAATTCTCGCTGTGAGCAAATGCTTAAAGCGAGTAAATCTTGTCCCCCACAAAATTGATCCAGTGCTGCCTCAGGACTTCCGTGGCCTCGTCGATTTTGTCAACACCGAGTATCAGGATGGTTTCTTTTCCGAGCCGGTCAATGGTCGTGTAGATGTAGTGAATGTTGATCTCGGCGTTTCTGAGAGGCTTTACGATGGCGTTCATGCCGGCGGGGTGAAAGGGTACTTCAACGGCAAGGACGGTCGAGACTTCAAGGTTGAAGTGGAAACTCTTGAGGACGGAGACGGCCTTCTGGGGATCATTGACGACCAGGCGAACGGTGCTGACCTCGTCGATGCTGGCAGCCGAGATCGCTTTCGTACTGATCCCCTCCTTGTCCAGGATGTCCACCAGCCTGACCAGGGCGCCGGGTACGTTGTCGAGCTGAACGGAGATTTGCAGAACCGCCATCTCTTTCCCTTCCTAAGCGAGTGAGGCCATGAAATCGAAACCGGCCATGAAAGCCTTGCGGTTGACCTCGAGCACCGACTTTTTCCTTTCCCCCATGATGGTCTTCAGGCTCTGGAGGTAAACATCCGGCTTGACGAGACCTGTCTTTTTGAGAAAGGCCCCGAGCATGACAACATTCTGGACCTTCGTGTTTCCAAGGCCTGTGGCGATTTCTCCGGACGGGATCTCGTAAACCGTCAGATCCGTTCGGCTGGGGCGATTCTTGATGATGGAGGAATTCAGATAGAGTGTTCCCCCCGTGGCGACCCTGTTCTGAAAGGTTGTCATGGACGGATTGTTCATAATCACCAGACCGTCCGGTTCAGAAGCGATAGGAGATGCAATTTCCTCGTCGGAAACAGCAACGGTGCAGTTTGCGGTCCCCCCGCGCACCTCGACACCATAGGAGGGAAGGTAGGTGACATGATAACCGGCGTTCATGGCTGCATGGGCGAGGCTATAGCCCATCATGAGTACACCCTGACCCCCGAAGCCGGCAAAAATCGTTTTGATCAGCATCCGTTACGATTCCTGTTTCCTGATGTCCTTGATCACGCCGAGCGGAAATTCTCTGGCCATCACTTCGTCAACCCATTTGCAGGCGTCGACGGGGCTCATCTTCCAGTTTGTGGGGCACTGCGACAAAACCTCCACCAGCGAGAACCCGACCCCTTCCTGCTGATATTGAAAGGCCTTCTTGATGGATCGCCGGGTCCGCACGATGTTTGGCGGGGAATTAACGGCGCCGCGTTCGACGTATTTCACGCCCTCGAGCCCGGCGAGAATTTCGCTCATCCGTATCGGGTAGCCGTCGAGGGCCGCATTCCTTCCCGGTGGAGAGGTCGTTGAGACCTGCCCGAGAAGGGTCGTGGGGGCCATTTGTCCCCCCGTCATGCCATAGACGGCGTTGTTGACGAAGATAACGGTGATGTTCTCGCCCCGGTTCGCCGCGTGGAGCGTCTCGGCTGTCCCGATGGCGGCGAGGTCCCCGTCTCCCTGGTAGGAGAACACCATCCGGTCGGGAAGCATCCGCTTGATGCCCGTTGCAACGGCGCAGCCCCTTCCATGGGGGGCCTCGAGCATGTCGATATCCAGGTAATTATACGCGAGCACCGCGCAGCCCGCGGGCGGCACCCCGATGGTAATCCCCCGGATCCCCATATCGTCGATCACGTCGGCGACGAGCCTGTGCAGGATGCTGTGGCCGCAGCCCGGGCAGTAGTGGAAAACGGTGTCTTTCAGGGATCTGGGTCTTTCAAATATCTTTTTCATCTCAGTGACCGAAGCAATGGAAATATCCTTCAGGATACGTTGTTTTTGGCTTTGTACTGCAGCGCGATGACCTTCGCGAGCTCGACCGGTGTCGGAACCACGCCGCCCGGCCGTCCGTAGAAGTGAACCGAACCCCTCCCGCAAAGGGCCATTGTCACGTCTTCCAGCATCTGACCGGTGCTCATCTCGAAGACGAGAAATTTCTCGACAGTGTTTACCAGCTCCTTGATCGCTTCCGACGGAAAGGGCCACAGCGTGATAGGGCGGATGAGCCCGACCTTCAGGCCCATTTCCCGGGACCGCTTGATGGCGCCCTTGGCGATTCTCGCCGCCGTCCCATAGGCCACGAGTACCAGGTCTGCATCCTCTGTTTTGAATTTCTCATATCGCACTTCCCGCTCGCTGATGACCTGGTACTTCCGGAACAGTTTCCAGTTGTGCTCCTCCATGTTCAGGGCATCCAGGATGAGCGCACGAATGAACTTGCTTTTTCCGGCCCCGCAGCCCTTGAGAATGTACTTCTCTTCGTAGGTCCGGGGTTTCGGTTTTTTGAAAGTGATCGGTTCCATCATCTGTCCCATCATGCCGTCCGCGAGGATGAGGACGGGATTGCGGTATTGATCCGCCAGATGAAAAGCATCCATGGTCAGATCAGCCAGTTCCTGAACCGATGCGGGGGCGAGGACGATGGTCCGGTAGTCTCCGTGACCTCCGCCTCGGGTGGCCTGGAAATAGTCCCCCTGGGAAGGCAGGATATTGCCCAGACCGGGGCCGCCCCTCATGATGTTGACGACCACGGCGGGAAGCTCATCGGCAGCGAGGGCGGAGATCCCTTCCTGTTTCAGGGATATACCCGGGCTCGAGGAGGACGTCATGGCCCGGGCACCGGCCGCAGAGGCGCCCAGCACCATGTTGATGGCCGCGATCTCGCTTTCGGCCTGGATAAAAGTGCCGCCTTCCGCCTTCCGCATGTGGTCGGCCATGTATTCCGTCAGCTCGTTCTGAGGGGTGATGGGGTAGCCGGTGTAGAACCGGCACCCGGCGCGGATGGCCGCCTCCCCGATGGCCCAGTTGCCCTGAATCAGGATCTTATTCACGATAGACCTCGATGGCGACTTCGGGGCAGATGGTGGCACAGAGGGCGCAGCCTGTGCAGGTTTCGCCGTTGTTGAAGACGACGGGGTGGTATCCCCTGGAATTGAGCTCCTCCGTCGGGACGATCAGCGTCCTTTTGCACGCGTATATGCACAGATGACATTCCTTGCAGAGTTCCTTGTTAATGGTGATGTAGGCCTTCATGGAACGCAAGTCCCTCTCTTGAAGATGAGTGTGAAATGCAATGCCGCGAATAAAAGCGTGAATGACGAAGAAAGTCAAGCACTTTTTAGGTTTTGGCAAACGCCGGAAATCTCGAGTGGCGGGTGGAGACCCTTCCTTGACTTGAGCCGACCGGCTGGTGTAGATTGAAAAAAATAAATCCATGCAAACTCCCCGCGTCAAGCTGCGGGGTTCGTGCCTTCAATGCGTTTTCAGATCCCTTATGTTCACGGTCCACCTGATCAATGATCCTTTCGGGGATCCCGGCGTTTACGTGGAATTCAAGTTCCGGAAGGAGACGATTTTCTTCGATCTCGGGGATCTCCACGCCCTGGTTCCCCGCCTCATCCTCAAGGCCACGCAGATCTTTGTCTCTCACACCCACATGGACCATTTCATCGGTTTTGACCAGATGCTCCGGCTGTGCCTGGGCCGGGATAAACACCTGTCCCTCTTCGGTCCGCCGGGCTTTATTGCGAATCTAGAAAGCAAGCTCGGGGCCTACACCTGGAATCTTGTGGAGAATTACGAGAATGACTTCGAGCTCCTCGCCACGGAGATCCACCCCGACCACAGAACGCTGCGAAGGTACCGGTGCCAGGAGGCCTTCCGGGCCCGGACGGTGAATGAAGAAAAGGTCATATTTGACGGCCTGGTGACGGACGCACCCCACTACACGGTCCGGGGTGTCTTTCTCGACCACAAGATCCCCTGCCTGGCCTTTTCCCTGGAAGAAAAAAAGAAGATCAACATCAAGAAAAACGTCTTGCAGGAAATGGGTCTTCCTGTCGGGGCATGGCTCGTGGATTTCAAAAACCGGGTCCTTCGTGACGAACCGGACGACACCGATATAAGGGCCTGGTGGAAGGACGAGGATAAAAAAATCGTCGAGAGGGTCTTCCGTCTGGGGACTCTTAAGGAAAAAATAGTGAAAATAACACCGGGTCAGAAGATCAGCTACATCTCCGATGTGGTGTACAGCGAAGAAAACGCGAGAAAGATTGCCGATCTCGCCCATCGGTCGGATATCCTGTTTATCGAGGCCTGTTTCCTCGACGAGGATAAGGACAGGGCGGCGGAGAAATATCACCTCACGGCGAAACAGGCAGGTATACTGGCGAGACGGGCGGAGGCGAAGAGAATGGTCATCTTCCACTTCTCACCGAAGTACAAGGGCATCGGCCATCTTCTCGCTGATGAAGCGAACCGGGCCTACGGCCTGAGTGGAGAGTGACGAGTGGTGAGTGGTTAGCAAGGGCCAAAGGCCCTATCAATTCAAAATTCATAATTCAAAACTCAAAATTGGCGCAAGCTCTTCACCCTGCACCCTGACCCCGGTACCCTATAAGTATACACCTATTCATAGGGCTGTTAGAAAATGCCTGGATGCGAGGCCCCTGAAATTCCGAGGAGTGAGGCGTACTTGATGTACGCCGCAGGGATGAGGGAAACAATGCAGACGGGCGTTTTAGGACAGCCCCTAGAGTTTTTCGATCTGGAATCCTTTAATCTCTATCGCCACGGAGCGCTGCAGGATATCGATAGAAATCACGAAGAGGTCTTTCTTGAGGTCTGTGCGGATGACGACGCCTTCGATCCCCCGGAAGGGACCGTCCGTGATCCTCGCCCCTTCCCCCACTCTCGGATAGGTATAGTGCTGTATTTCAACCTTCGACTCGATCAGGCGCTTGATCGCGTCGATCTTCTCGTCGGGCACGGGGATCGGTTCCGCTCCCCGGGGTTTGCCGAGAATCTTCACGACACCGTGGGTCTTCAAGATTTCAAGTCGCACGGCGTTGTCGACGACGGGGAGCTCCACGAAGAGGTATCCGGGGAACATGGGGAGCTGGATTCGCTTCCGCCGGTCCTTTCGTTTACTCCACACCTCGATCAGGGGAAGGAACGTGTTGATCGATTTATGGGTCAGTCCCAGCCAGGCCTTCCCTTCATGTCGACTCCGTGTATGCACGGCATACCATGCCATCGCGCCGGGTGATCATCCTTTCTTCGGTTTTATCCATCAAGGGGCCTATCGCTTCTTTTTCCCGGGAGCGGAGGGCCCCTTTCTTATCCTTGCATCGAGAACGACGTCATCGCCACTGCGCATCATTTTTATGATGTCAAGCCGGATCGCACGGTCCAGGTCATCAATGTCGAGGTCGCCGACAGCCTCGATTCCCTTTCCGAGAATCTTGGGGGTCGTGACGATCACCAGCCGGTCCGCAAGGCCTTCCTTCAGGAAAGAGGTGATGATTCTCGAACCGCCTTCCACGAGCACAGAGGAGATTCCTTCCTGAGCGAGGGCTTTCAGAAGCTTCCGGAGGTCGATGCGGCCGTGGGGGTCCCCTTCGACCACACGAATGTCCACGCCTCTGTCGCCGAGGATTTTCAGTTTTTCCCGCTGCCCGCGAGTCATCGTGAAAATCATGGTTTTCGCCCTGTCCTGATCCAGGAGAACCTTCGAGGAAAGGGGGATCTCGAGCGAGGAATCCACGATCACGCGCCGGGGGTTTCGCCCCTTTACCAGCCGGCAGGTGAGTTCCGGGTCGTCTTTGAGGATCGTCTCCGAGCCGACGAGAATGCTGTCGTGGAGGCTTCTCAGACGGTGCGCAAATGTCAGGGAGGGCGGTGAGCTGATCCACCGGGAATGGCCCGATCGGGTAGCGATTCTCCCATCGAGCGTCTGGGCGTATTTCACGGTGACAAAGGGATAACCGGTCGTCATGTACTTGAAAAAGACTTCATTCAGCGCCCTGCATTCTTTTTCCAGAATCCCCGTTGTGACCTCGATGCCGTGACGCCTGAGGCTCCGGATGCTTTTCCCCGACACCCGGGGGTTGGGGTCGGCCGATCCGACCACAACCCTCGAGGGTTGTGCCGCCAGAACCCGGTCCACGCAGGGCGGGGTCTTCCCGAAGTGGCTGCAGGGCTCGAGGGTGATGTAAAGGGTTGCACCCCGGAGATTTCCGGAAGCGCTTTCGATCGCCCGGGTCTCGGCATGTGCGCCTCCGAATACCCGGTGATAGCCCTGGCCGATAATGCGGCCTCCCCGGACGATAACCGCCCCCACCATGGGGTTGGGACTGGTCCGTCCCTCGCCCTTCCTGGCGAGCCTCAGGGCCGCTTTCATATAGAATTCGTCTTTGAGGACGGATGTTCTTGCGACTTTCGACTTCATCATGGAATGTAATTTGCAGATTTTATTCTACTCATGGATATTCCGGGGGCCACCCCTATGGCGTCCGGGGTTTATATACTGAATCTCTTGGGTCCTGTAAAGATAGATTCACGGCATGCAGGGTCTTCTGCAGAGAATATTTGTTGAGGTAACAGCGGATCCTGTTATAAGAGAAGCTACTTTCCCGGCGCAAGCATCACAGGCCTGCATAAGGCGGAAGGAAAAGAGAATGAAAGGCATCGTACTCGCGGGCGGTCTCGGGACGCGCCTCTACCCGCTCACAAGGGTGACCAACAAGCACCTGCTCCCTGTTTTCAAGGAGCCCATGATCTACTATCCCATCCGGACCCTCATCAACGCCGGGATCAAGGATATTCTCATCGTCACCGGTGGAAACAACGCCGGGGATTTCCTGAGGCTCCTGGGAAACGGAAGTGACTTCGGGCTGAAGCATCTGAATTACACCTACCAGGAAGGGGAAGGGGGGATCGCGGCAGCCCTGGGCCTTGCGGAGCACTTTGCCGATCGCGGAAAGATCGCGGTTGTGCTGGGCGACAACATTATCGAGAAGAATGTCCTGAAAGCCGTCGAGGATTTTAGAAAGCAGGAGAGGGGGGCGAAGATCATCCTCAAGGAAGTATCGGACCCCCAGCGCTTCGGTGTGCCCGCCTTCGAGAAAGATCGGATCGTCCGGATTGACGAAAAACCGGCCGTACCGGCTTCGAACTATGCCGTCATAGGGATCTACATGTATGATGGGGGTGTCTTCGATGTGATCAAGACGCTGAAGCCCTCACATCGGGGCGAGCTCGAGATCACCGATGTGAACAACCATTATATCCGGGAAGGGACACTCACCTGGGAGACCCTGGAAGGGTGGTGGACCGATGCGGGTACCTTTGAATCCCTCCAGTATGCCGGTAACATGGTGGCAAAAACGGGAGCCAATAAGGTATAAGAGTGTTGAATTTTGAATGTTGAGTTTTGAATTAAAAAAAATGCTTAAAATCCAGTAACTCAAAACTCATAACTCAAAACTCAAAATTGGGGTATACCCTGACCCCTGATCCCGGTACCCTATTTATAAATCGCCGGAGGCGAATATGATCGAGGGCGTTAAGATTAAGAATTTGCGCGTCATCCCCGATGAGCGGGGGAGACTCATGGAGATCCTTCGCAGGGATGATGAGTTCTTCACGCAGTTCGGACAGGTCTATATGACCACGGCCTATCCCGGCGTCGTCAAGGCGTGGCACTATCACAAGAAACAGTCGGACAACATGGCGGTGATCAGGGGGATGATGAAGATCGTTCTTTATGACAGCCGCCGGGATTCGAAGACCTTCGGGGAGGTGAACGAAATCTTCGCCGGTGAGCACAACCCCGTGCTCGTCCATATCCCGCCTCTTGTTTTTCACGGTTTCAAATGCATTTCCGCGGAAGAGGCCGTCGTCATCAATACCCCCACGGAGATGTACCATTACCGGGAACCCGACGAATACCGGGTCGATCCCCGTGAGAACGACATCCCCTACGACTGGGACCGAAAGGACGGCTGATGAAAAAGGCGGATCGGAAACTCAAGATCGGCGGCCGAATGCCGATCTGATTCCCCGGGTGATTATATCCCACTTTCGGCAGGTTCATTTTCCTCATGGATTTATTCTGGACGGTATTTTTCTTTATCGTGGGGGCAGCCATCGGCAGTTTCCTGAATGTCTGCATATGGCGTCTGCCGCAGGATAAGTCCATCGTCTTCCCCGCTTCCCATTGTCCTCAATGCGGTCATGCCATCCGATATTCCGACAACATTCCCATCCTGAGTTACCTCATCCTCGAGGGAAAGTGTCGTGACTGTGGAGGCAGGATCTCCCTGCAGTACCCCGTCGTGGAGGCGATCACGGCGGTTCTCTCCCTGGTACTGTATATGAAGTACGGATTCTCGTGGCAGTACCCTGCGGCCTTTGCTTTCGTCTGCGCCCTGATCGTGATTGCCTTCATCGATCTGGAACATCAGATCATCCCCGATGTCATCACGCTACCGGGGATTCCCGTCTGCCTCATGCTGGCCGTGTTTGTCATGGGTGTCCCCTTTCTGGATGCCGTCCTGGGGATTGTGATCGGCGGCGGATTCCTCTATCTGGTGGCCGTTATCTATCATCTTTTGACCAAGCGTGAGGGCATGGGGGGAGGGGACATCAAATTGCTCGCCATGATGGGTGCCTTCCTCGGGTGGAAGTCTTTATTTTTTATTGTCTTCATCAGCTCCCTCCTCGGCGCTGTGGTGGGTGTAGCCGTCCTGATCGCCCAGCGGAAGGGATTCCGGGCCGCCATCCCTTACGGGCCCTTCCTGTCCGCCGCCGCAGTGGCCTATCTTTTCTGGGGGGAACTCTTCATGACCTTCATTTTGACGGGCAGTTCCGCCTATTAGAGAAGTCTGCCGTTTAACAACTCTCATTCTAATAGGCGATTGAGCGGGATTCCGGATAGCGAAGTTAGACGTGTTTTTGTTAACCGCCCTTCGCGAAGCGAAACGTCCGCAGCGCAAACTGTTTGAGCCCGGAGGGCGAGTTTTTGCGTCTGCAGTGGAGTGAGCGTTAGAGCGGTCAAAAACCGGCTATTCGCAGGAAGAGTTCTAATCAATCGCCATTTGGCAACAGCCTGTTCAACTTTCTTCTTTTTTTCCTCAAGAATTTCCGTATAAATCCGATATTAATCTCGAGAAAAGATTGTACCCGAAACTTATACAAACATTTGATATTATTACGATAAAGTTTTTTATCAAGGCCTGAAAAAGGCAAACCACCCGAAAGGGTGGGGCGCAAAGCCACTGACCTAAGTCCGCTTGAGTTGGATAAGGTGGCAGGGTTGCCGGGCGAGTATGGCACCTCTCATCAAAAGCGATGGATGTGCTTCACGCGCCCATGGAAGCTGCGGAGGTGCTCTGGTGCTGCTATTTCTGCTCTCTCGGGTGCTCATGTTGATCCTCTCTTTCGCCTCCCTGTTTCTGACACTCCCTGCCGCCTTGTTCATATAAAAGTGAAAACTCACCCCTCTATGGCCCTGTCCGGGCATCATGGAGGTCGCCATAACCCCGGGGAGGGGTAAGCCAAAGCTGATTGGACGGCATAGTTCTTGCTCCAATTTTCATTCCGGGGCGAGGTTTGCTCCGCAGCGATTTATTCTGTGTTGTGATGGGTATGGAGAGATTGAAATCAGGAAACAGGAAGGGCTTTTCGCTCGTAGAGCTTATGGTGACCCTCGCTCTTTTCTCCATTCTTGTTCTCATCGCCATACCTACTTTCATGAGATTCGCTGAAAATAGCAATCTGAGAGCCGCGACGCGAGACATTACGACGGATATCGCAACCATGAAGGAAACAGCCCTGACTAGGAACATTGAGTATCAGAATCTGGGCATTCAGTGTCAGATCATCTTTAATACCGGGGCGAACAACTACACCCTGACCATGCCAGATGGAAGTCAGGTGGTGAAGACGCCTGCGTCTTTCAGCCAGGACATTGTCATCACAGACGCCATTCCGACCATGACCTTCCAGCCGAGGGGTACCGCGACCAACGGGACGATCATCCTCCAGAACAACCGCGGCTCGCAAGCAATGATAACGATTAACATCACGGGAAGAACCTATGCTGAGTTCACTATGCAATAAGAGGGGGATTACCCTGATAGAGCTCATGATCGCCGCGCTCATCACGGCCGTGGGCATCATGGCTCTTCTTTCCATGCACCCGACAGCCTGGAGGGCCTCGGGCAGGTCGGATCTCATGGGGAGGGCCGCGGGTATCCTTAACGAGGAACTTGAAACCTATGAAATGCGCATCATGAACCCCTGCAACCCGATACCCGACGCGACGCCGTACACCGTTTTCACCAGCGGTGCGGGGGCCGCGCAGCAGGGCGATTTTGCCTACGCGGTGCAGCCCACCATAACGGTTAACGGGGACGGCTCCTGTCTGGTCACCGTGCGGGTGACTTGGCCGGGCAACGCAGCGGGAATCGCCGATACCATTCTCGTCACGATGCAGGAGCGGTACCGGTTTCCCCAGGGCTGCGCTTCTGTTCGATGAACAGGTTAGGTAGTCATGCCTATGAGAAATGAAAAAGGGTTTACGCTCGTTGAACTTCTGGCCACGATTGGCGCGGGCATTATCATGCTTGCCGCCATCTACACGGCCGTGACGTTCGGTTACCGCTCTTCTGTTGCCGTGGAGCGGAAGGTCACGGCGGTCGAGGACGCACGCGCCGCACTGGAACTCATGGCCGCGGAAATACGTATGGCCTCCTACAACCCGAATTTTGCTATCGGTATGTGGCGGAACCCCGGAGCGTGCAACGCTCAGTCACCGAACCAGACATACCGGGGCATTCAGGAAGCCACGGCAAACAGCATCACCATTCAAATGGACATCAACGAGGACGCCGATCTTATCGGCGACCCCAATGAAATCATACGGTATGAATACGTTCCGGGAGAGGAACGCATCACCAGGCTCATAAATTGCCAAGGCGGCGCCCAGCCCTTCCTCGGGGACACTGCCGCCAACGTGAACCAGCGGACGGTCCTTGTGAGAAACACGGCGGCAATACCCGTAATACCCGTTTTCAGGTATTTCGACGGCGCCGGCGTGGAGATTCCGGTTGCAAGCCTTCCCGTACGCATACCCGACATCCGGAGGATCGATATCACGCTGGTGGTCGATACGGAGTTTGTGGACCCGAACAACAACCAGAGGAGGCGGATGATCTACTCGACCAGTGTCATTCCGAGGAATCATGCGCCTGTATTTTAAGAACACCTTTTTCCCGGGAGGCCTATGAAAATGAATTCTCAGCGGGGCATTGCGCTTGTCGTGGCACTTATGGCCACTGCGATCCTGCTCGCCGTGGGGGTTCTTGCCATCCATCTCTCTACCCGGGACATCCGGGCGAGCTTTGCCGTCGTGGGGGATAAAAAAGCCCTTGCCGCGGCGGAGGCCGGGATTCACCAGCTGGCCATCAACTTCGACCCCGGGACACTTGCCTCGCAGTCGAGGCCCCCCACCGCTTACGGCGTGGACCCGGCTACGCGATACACGATCTCCCAGCCCACGCAGCCCACGACGGGCCCGGCCGTCATCCCGATGTCGGGCTACTCCATCGGGGGCGGTCAGCAGTGGGGCCAGGAGAGATTCCTTGCCAATGTAAGGGGGGAGAATACCGCCTACAACAGTCAAGTTAGTATCAACGTGGGCCTGGGATTCGGTCCCATCGAGATGACCACTATGTCCAGGTAGGAGGAATTGGGATCATGGATCAAAGGAAAATCTTTCTCGCTTTCTTCATTCTGCTCGCATTCTTCATCTGTCCTGCCGTCCGTGCTGATGAAACGGCCCTCTTCACCACCGTGGCTCCCGATGCCCTCATCGTGCTCGACCTGTCGGGAAGCATGGACATGACGCCGGCGGGGAGGGGCGCTTACATCGCGTCCACCCAGTCCTGCGGTGCCGACGTCGCCTATTATCCGGATTCCGGTACGGGGCACACCAAAGTCTGTGATGCCTACGATATTTCACCGATACCCCACTGGGGGGCTGACGCAAGCTGCACCGGACCCTATTACAAGACCTCGAGGACCGGTTACACGACAGACTGCAGCCGTCTTGCCATCGCCAAGCGGGCCCTCTTCGATGTCATCGACGACAACGACAGCAACACGATCACAAAGGACGATGAAACAAGCCTCAACGTCCGTCTCGGCTACATGCGTTACTACAACTGCTACTCGAACGACACGGGCGGCAGTTACTCGAGCGGCTGCAACAGTCTCATCTGGGCCATCGGATCCAAATTCAGCCGAATCTACTGCAACAATGCGACGAGCTGCACTGCGACGAGCTCGGCGACACCGGGTATCAGCGGCGAGGCGGCAGTCGGCGGCACACCGCTGGCCACCGCCCTTCACGAGGCGAAGCTCTACTACGACGTTCAGAAGGCGGCCGATAGCGCCAGGGAATGCCGACAGAAGTTCGTGATCCTCATTACCGACGGTGCAGACACCTTCGCCTGTGGAGGCAGTGGTTCGGACGAGCAGACAGACCAGTACAGGAGGCGGCGGGAGTCGGTGCTCAAGGCCAAGGCCCTTGCCGATGCCGGATTCAAGGTCTTCGTCGTGGGTTTCGGCGGCAGCATGCCCCACTGGGACAGAAACACGCTGAACTGGATGGCCTATGCTGGCGATACGGACAACCCCCTGGTGGCCAATTCAGGCGACACAAACGCCTACAACACGGCGACCGTGGCTTCCTGCGCGACCTCCACGCGATGCACGCATGTTATTCCGCCAGATGAAAGCCATTCCTATGCCTGCGTGAGCGCCTCGGATCCGACACCTGCGAACGACCCCGGAGAGGCGAGCCTTGAAGGCTACGCCTTCTTTGCCTCCTCCTCCAGCGAGCTCAAGGAAGCCCTCTTAAGGGCGATCGAAGTCATCCGTGAGGCCACCTACTCCTTCTCCCAGGCCTCCGTTTCCTCCTCGAGGCTTATAGACGAAAACTACCTCTACGAAGGCTCCTTCCAGCCCATTAACCGAGACCCCTTCTGGCTGGGGCACCTGAAGAAGTATGCCATCAACACCGACGGCTCCGTGGGGGGAGAGATCTGGGATGCGGGGGAAGTCCTGAAGAACCAGAGCGCCGGCAGCCGGAGCATGTTCACCCTCATAGGCGGCGCCAAGACAAATTTTAGTACCTCTATTTCCGCCTCGACATTTGGCGTTGCGACAGACGCGGACCGGGACAAGGTTGTCGGCTATTTCCGTGGTGAGAGCACCTACAACCCCGAGAACTGGAAACTGGGCGATGTCTTCCGTGCCACCCCGATCAATATCGGGACCCCGTCGCCCTATTACTTCGATGCCCGGGACCAGAACCAGGCCTTCGCGACGTTTCGTGACAATCATCCGAGAACACCGGGAAACGGTCTTCGCACGGTCGTGACAGGGGCCAACGACGGCCAGCTCCACGCCTTCAGGACGAGCAACGGCAGTGAGGCCTGGAGCTTCCTGCCGCCCAACCTGCTCACGAAGCTCAAGAACGTCGCCCATACTACTCACCCCACGTCACTGGGCCACCAGTATTTCGTGGACGGTCCCGTCACCGTGGCCGACGTGTGGTGGGGCTCGGGCGATGGCACAGCAAAGTATGCAGGCGACTGGAAAACACTCCTCATCGCGGCCGAGGGCCGTGGTGCAAGCACGCTTCTCTGGAGCGGATCGCAGAACTGCGATTCCAACTGCGCCGCCACCTACAACGCTGCGACGAGCCCCTATTACTGCGGATTCTGGGCCTTCAACGTGACCGATTCCACCAACCCCGTTTATAAGTGGCACCTCAACCCCACATCGGCCCACGCGCCGTTCCTTGGGGATCCCTGGAGCAAATTTTATATAGGCCGCGTCAAGATCGGCGGCAACGAAAAGTGGGTCGGCTTCATCGGCGGCGGCTACAACGGCGGCGACTGCTCGGGCGGTGGGGACTGCGACACCCGGGGGAAGGGATTTTTCGTCGTGGACCTGCAGACAGGTGACATCCTCTGGAGCTACACCATGGCGAATGACGCTTCCATGACTTACAGCCTTCCGGCGTCGCCCGCCATCGCCGACACGGACAACGACAACTTCATCGATACCGCCTACATCGGCGACCTGGGCGGCAATGTCTGGCGACTCAAATTCTGCTCGGTCGGCGATGCTGACTACTGCAGTACGGCAAACTGGCAGGGCGGGAAATTTTTTGATTCCTCCACGGGCACCATCCGGCCGATCTACACGACACCGTCAGTCACGCTGGACAGCAGGGGGCAGCTCTGGGTCTATTTCGGCTCGGGGGACAAGATGGACCCCACGGCAGCAAACGCCCAGGAGAAGTTCTGCGCCCTGAAGGATTTGGACCGCACCAGCACATGGAGGATCAACGATCTTGAAAACATAACATCGGGCACCTACACGGATGCCAGCGACAAGCACGGCTGGTACATCAACCTTACCGGGCAGGGCGAGAAGATCCTCGCGGATTCGGCCGTCTTCGGGAACGTGGCCTACTTCACAACCTACACGCCCCCTTCCGGTGCGGACCCATGCTCGCAGGCGGGCACAGCAAGCCTCTACGCCGTGAACTTTGTGAGCGGCGGGGGCATCCTGGCCGGCGGCCGCAGTATGTCCATCGGTGTCGGCGTGCCCACGGCCCCCGTTCTTTCATTCAAGCCGGGCGGCAGCGGCAGCCCGGACCTTTATGTCACCGTGAGCGGTGGAGGCGGCCAGAGTGCGAGCACCCTCCGTGCGCCGATGAATCCCCCGTCTGTCGCGAACCGGACAAATATTCTTTTCTGGCGTGACATGAGACTGTAATTCATGACAGCGTGACTCCCTTTTCGTGAGTCATCGCTTCCCAACCCCAGCCGGAGAGGCGGGGACCTCTCTGGGGTCCCCGCCTTTCTTTTTTAAGGCCCCTTCACCCCGCCCGTGGGCGCGTCATGGCGTCCCCTCCACGGTCAAGATCTCCCGAGCCTGGATTTTGTGCGAAACTGCACGAAATCCCGTGGCTTAGATATCTGAAAAAACTTGACTTAGAAGGCCGATGCATATAGTGTTACCCCGAATTTCGATCCCCGGTTTTGCGGTTTTGCTCAGGCGGGTGACGGCGCACGGACCGGGCGAAAGGATTGGTCTCTTGCTGAAGGTTGGCCCCGGGGCCAACTTTTTTCTTATTGACCGAACATAAGGATGCAGGATGAAGCATCGCCTCCTTGAAATTTTGAAAGCTTCACTCGATTCCTGCGCGGCCGGGGGTGTTTTGGACGCGGGGGCGCTTCCTTTCATCGAGCTGGAGGCGCCGAGGGAAGAAGCCCACGGCGACTACGCGACCAACGTGGCCATGGTCCTCGCCTCGCGGGCGAAGAAAAATCCGCGGAAGATCGCCGAGAGTATCGTCCAGCACATCACAGACAGGGAGGGGATTCTCCAGAAGGTCGAAATCGCGGGCCCCGGGTTCATCAACTTCTACGTGAGGGAAGACACCTGGGCGAGGCTTCTCGAAGAGGTGGAGCGGCTCGGCGACGGGTACGGCCGCGCCGAAATCGGCCGGGGCCGGAAGGTCATGGTGGAATTCGTGAGTGCGAACCCCACGGGGCCTCTTCACGTGGGGCACGCCCGCGGCGCCGTGATCGGGGATGTGATTGCCAACATTCTCAAGGCATCCGGCTATGCGGTGACGCGGGAATACTACGTCAACGATGTCGGCAACCAGATGAACAACCTGGGACGGTCGGTCTATTACCGCTACCTCGAGCTCCAGGGCAAGGCGGTCGATTTCCCGGCGGAGTGTTATCAGGGAGAGTACATCCTCGATCTCGCCCGGGAGATTGTGAAGAAGGAGAGCGATCGTTACCTCGATGCCGCCTGCGAAGAAGAGGCCATCCCGTTCTTCACGGACTATGCGGCCCGCTCGATCATGCGGGGCATCCAGGATGACCTCCGGACCTTCGGTGTCGTCTTCGACATCTACTTCAGCGAAAAGGATCTCTACAAAAATGAAGAGGTGGCGAAGCTCCTCGAGGACCTGAAGCGAAGGGGGCTCATCTACGAGGCGGAAGACGCCCTCTGGTTCAAATCAACGCAGTTCGGCGACGAAAAGGATCGCGTGGTGGTGCGGGAAAACGAAACGCCGACCTACTTTGCCGCAGACATCGCCTACCATCAGAACAAGTTCGCGCGGGGATTCGACCTCGTCATTGACGTCTGGGGGGCCGATCATCACGGCTACATCCCCCGGGTGTATGCGAGCCTCGAGGCCTTCGGGCGGGAGCGGGAGAGGCTGAAGATCGTCCTGGTCCAGCTGGTGAGCCTGCTGCGTCACGGAAAGCCCGTGGCCATGTCGACGAGGGCCGGCGAGTTCGTCACCCTGCGGGCCGTCGTGGACGAGGTGGGCAAGGACGCGGCGCGGTACAATTTCATGATGAGGCGATCCGACAGCCACCTGGATTTTGACCTCGATCTGGCCAAGCGGCAGTCGAACGAAAACCCCGTTTACTACGTCCAGTACGCCCACGCCAGGATCTCGAGCATCCTGAGAACGGCCCTGGAGAAGGGTTTTTCGATTCCCCGTTACCGTGAAATCGATTCCGGGGTCCTCACGCTCCCGGAGGAGATTGCGCTCATCAAGGGCGTCATCCGGTTTCCCGAAGTCGTCGAGGCCGCCGCGAAGGCGCTGGAGCCGCACCGCCTGACCTTTTACCTGAATGATCTTGCCGGCACCTTCCACAGCTATTACAATAAGAACCGCGTCATTTCCGACGATCCGGCATTGAGCCGGGCCAGACTTTATCTGGTCCGCTGCATCGGTCAGGTCGTCCGCAATGCCCTTGCCATCCTGGGCGTGATGGCGCCGGAAAAAATGTAAGAACGGATCGATATGGACTATCAGAAAAGAGATTTCGAATTCAAGCTCGGCAAACTGGGTGTGGTTCTCTTCACGCTGGGGATATCGTGTCTTCTGCTTGTCTCCTTCATCTTCGGCATCATGGTGGGCGTGAACATTGAAAGCGCCCCGGAGGATATCGCGAAAAGCATCCCCCGCCTGATCAAGCAGAAGATCGCAAGGGCCCCCGAGGAGGGGGTCCAGAAGCAGGAAGAGGGCCAGGGGGAGGATGGGAAGAAAGCGCCGAAGGGGGAGAAGGACGAATTCAAACTGTCCTACTTTGACACCCTGACCAGGAAGTCCGACGCGGTGAAATCCTCGGGGGAACTCAAGAATACGAGGGAACCGGCACCCGGGGCTGCGGAGAAGGCATCTGCGGCGAAGGGGAAGTTTATCCTCCAGGTGGCCTCCCTGCAGGACCGGGGGAAAGCGGAGGAGTTGAAGGGGACCCTTATCCAGATGGGCTATGATCCCTTCGTGGACGTCGCCGACCTCCCCGACAAGGGCAAGTGGTACAGGGTCAAAATGAAGGGCTTCGAAACGCGCGAGGATGCCCGTCGGGTTGGCGCGGAGATCGAGAGAAAAATCAAGGGGCTGCAATGTCTCGTGACGCCCCAGGAAAGCGGGTAGGGGATATACCGGAATGTTTGAGGCCTTGACGGAAAAATTAGACCAGGTCTTCAAGAAACTCCGCAGCCGGGGACGGCTCGATGAAAACAACATCCGGGAAGCCCTCCGGGAAATCCGCATGGCGCTCCTCGAAGCGGATGTGAACTTCAAGGTCGTCAAGGACTTCATCGAGGATGTCCGCTCCCGGGCCGTCGGCCGGGAGGTTCTCGACAGCATCACGCCCGGCCAGCAGGTCGTGAAGATCGTGCACGACCGCCTTGTGGAGCTCATGGGGGGAGTGAGCGCCCCGACACTCAAGCTCGCAAGACAGCTCCCGGCCTCCCTCATGCTCGTGGGTCTCCAGGGCTGCGGGAAGACGACAACGGCCGCCAAGATGGCCTACCATCTCATCCAGCAGGGGAAAAGGGTCTACCTGGTTCCCGCCGACGTTTACAGGCCTGCGGCCATCGAGCAGCTCAAGATCCTGGCCGGCCAGATCGGCGCCGGCGTTTTCGATTCCAAAAGCACCGATGACCCCGTTAAAATCTGCGCGGACGCCCTCGGGGAGGCCCGCCGGAGCGGCTTCGACGTGATGATCATGGACACCGCCGGGAGGCTCCATATCGACGAGGAGATGATGGAGGAACTCAGAAGGATCAAGGCGGTGATCAACCCCTCGGAGATTCTCCTTCTGGCCGATGCCATGACAGGGCAGGATGCCGTGGCGGTGGCGACCAAGTTCAATGAGAGCCTGGAGATCGACGGCGTCGTCCTGACCAAGATGGACGGGGATGCGCGGGGGGGCGCGGCCCTGTCACTCCGGGCCGTGACGGGAAAACCGATCAAGTTTGTCGGCGTCGGTGAGAAGATCGATGCCCTGGAAATTTTTTATCCCGATCGGATGGCAACGCGGATCCTTGGCATGGGTGACATCCTGGGCCTCGTGGAGAAGGCCCAGGCGGCCATGGACCTCGGACAGGCCCAGGCCCTGGAGACAAGACTCAGGAAGGACGAGTTTACCTTGCAGGACTTCCGGGATCAGCTGACCCAGATGAAAAAGATGGGGTCGCTCAGTGAAATCCTGGGCATGATGCCGGGCTTCGGCAAGATGAAGGCCATGAAGAACATGGAGGTCGATGATCGGGAACTCACCCGGACCGCGGCCATCATCGATTCCATGACGATCAAGGAACGCAGAAACCCGCTCCTGATCGACGGTCAGAGGCGAAAGCGGATCGCCCGCGGAAGCGGCACCAGCGTTCAGGACGTCAACCGCCTGCTCAAGAATTATGCGGAGATGAGGAAGATGATGAAAAAGATGATGTCCAAGGAGGGGGCAAAGGCCTTCCGGCGAGGGCAGTTTCCCTTTTAAAAATAAAATCTTTCAAAATGATAAATGTTATGATAATTAATAACTCTTTTTTCACAAAATCTGGAGGAGATGGTCAGGTAAAATGGCAGTGAAAATCAGGTTGACGCGCGCAGGGAGCAGGAAAAAACCTTTCTACAGGATCGTGGTCGCCGAGTCCGGATCGCCGCGAGACGGCCGTTTCATAGAGATTCTCGGGAATTACGATCCAAAGAAAGACCCGCCGGAGGTGAAGTTCAAGGAGGAACGTGTCCGGGCATGGCTCTCCAAAGGAGCCGAACCCACGCTGACGGTTTCTCAGTTACTGAAAAAGAAGGGGATCACCACTCAACGGGCCGGCTCAAAGACGGCTTAGACTCAGGTCGAAGAAAAAGCGCTCAGGGTTGTTTGTCGTTTCCTGTCAGAAGGTTTCCCGCAAACGAAATCAGTGGAGGTGGTGACGATGAAGGACTTGATCAAGTACATTGCTCAGGCGTTGGTCGACAACCCCGACCGAGTTGAGGTGTCCGAGGTTCAGGGAGAGCAGACTTCCGTGATGGAGCTGAGAGTAGCCAAGGAAGACTTGGGCAAGGTCATCGGCAAACAGGGGAAAACGGCAAAGGCCATGAGAACGATCCTCAGTGCTGCATCAGCCAAGGTTCACAAGAGAACCGTCCTGGAAATCATCGAATAGATGTTTGACGGAACATGGAGCTGATTGAAATAGGCAAGATCGTGAAGTTGCACGGCCTCCGTGGTTGCCTGAAGGTCGCGTCCTGCCTGGAATCGGGGGAGATTCTTGACAGCCTCGGAGAGGCTTTTTTGGAAACACAAGAGGGGGGACTGAGACGCTTCAGGGTCGAGCAGGTCACGTGCCGGGACGGAAGATTCTTTGTTCTGAACCTGGAGGGGATCGGGGATCGAGATTCCGCATCGGTGCTTGTTGGACGGGGGGTGTTTGCAGAGGCCCTGCATTTACACTCGTTGCCCGAGGGCGAATATTACTGGCGGGAGCTGATCGGCCTTCAGGTGGTGACCGAAGAGGGGGAGACCCTGGGAACGATTCAGGCCGTTTTTCCCACGGGAAGCAATGACGTTTACGTCTGCGGCGGTGGGAAAAGAGAGATCCTGCTTCCAGCCATTTCCGAGGTTGTCCGGAAGGTCGATATTCAAAAAGGTCTGATAACGGTCAGACTGCTGAAAGGTCTGTAAATTGTAAGAAAATGATCTTTGACATCCTGACCCTTTTCCCTGAAATGTTCCAGTCTCCTCTTGACAGCAGCCTTCTGAAAAAGGCCCGGGAGAAGGGGTTGATTCAGGTCAACCTTCACAACATCCGCGATTATGCCCGCGGCAGGCACAGGGTGACCGATGATTATCCATACGGCGGCGGTGCGGGGATGGTCATGAAAGTGGAGCCCGTTGCCGAAGCCCTGGATGCCCTGCTCCATGAGGGAGTCAGGGCGCATGTTGTCCTCCTGACACCGCAGGGGGAGCCCTTCAGTCAGAAGCTGGCCGATGAGCTTGTGGGTCATTCGAGGCTCGTCCTCATCTGCGGGCATTACGAGGGAGTTGACGAGAGGGTGCGGGAGCACCTGATCGACAGGGAAGTCTCCATCGGTGACTACGTGCTGACGGGCGGGGAGCTCCCCGCCATGGTGATGGTTGACTCCGTCTCCCGGTTGGTTCCGGGCGTGCTGGGCAACATGGCCTCCACCTCATCGGAGTCTCATATGGAGGACCTCCTGGAATGGCCCCAGTACACGAGGCCGAGCGAATACCGGGGATGGAAGGTGCCCGAAGTTCTTCTCACGGGCAATCACAGGAACATCGAAGATTGGAGGCGTCGGGAATCGCTGAGAAGGACGCTCAAGAAAAGGCCCGACCTTCTGAAGAGGGCGGCGCTTTCTGAAGAAGACTTGAAAATCATAGAAGCCCTGAAAAAGGAAGGATGAAACAGGCTCCTTCCTTTCGGCGATGAAGATACCCCCGCGTTTATACATTGCTCTTTTGCATCATCCCGTTTACGACCGGCGGGGGCAGGTGGTGACGACGGCCGTGACGAACCTGGACATTCACGACATATCCAGGTCGTCAAGGACCTATGGCGCCGAGCGGTTCTACATCGTAACACCTCTCGAGCAGCAAAAGGCCCTGGTCAGGAAGATCCTGCGACACTGGCAGGAAGGCCCCGGGGCCCTCTACAACCCTTCGAGGCGGGAGGCTTTCGGCCTTGCGGAAGTAAAGGGTTCTCTGGAAGAGGTGCTCGCCGACATTTCCGAAAGGGCCGGTTGCCGGGCCCGGATCGTTGTGACCGGGGCGAGGTTCTCTGCGGGGGTGATCGGCTTTGAAGACCTGAGGAGACACATGGCGTCCGATGGCGGAGCCTATCTCCTCCTCTTCGGAACCGGGTCGGGCCTGGCCGGAGAAGTCACCGATCGGGAGGATTTTATTCTGGAGCCCCTGGGGCGAGCCGATGGTTACAACCATCTTTCCGTACGATCCGCCGTCGCCGTTGTCCTGGACAGATTACGGCATGAGAGATAGAAGGGTGCGCCGGTGTCCAGGACATGGCGCTTTTGAGGACGGGCTCGAGACAAAATAAGATAGATATGAAAGGGAGGCTTTTACACCTATGGATATCATTGAGATGCTCGAAAAAGAACAGATGAGGGGGGATGTCCCCGATTTCAAACCCGGCGATACGGTCAAGGTTTATGTCAAGATCGTCGAAGGGCAGAAGGAGCGAATCCAGGTTTTCGAAGGTGTTGTGATCCGCAGGAAACGCGGCAACAGCCGCTCGACCTTCACGGTGAGAAAGGTTTCATACGGTGTCGGCGTCGAAAGGACCTTCCCGCTCCACTCCCCCGTGCTGGACCGGATTGACGTGGTGACCAAGGGGAAGGTGAGGCGTTCCAAGCTCTACTACCTCAGGGGGCGCCGGGGGAAAGGGGCCAAGATCAAAGAGGCTGAATAGAAGCGATGTCCCACGGGAACCGGCCGCATCAAGCCGGTTCCCGTTTTTTGCGGGCACATTTTTCAGTCCGTCAGGCTTTCATCGGGGAACATGGATTCTTTTGAATCGCAGGCTTACCGGCGCGGCTTCACGGTCATCGCCGGTATTGATGAGGCAGGGCGGGGACCTCTTGCCGGGCCCGTCGTCGCGGCCGCGGTGGTGTTGCCCAGGGGTTATAAAAACGCAGAGGTCCGGGATTCCAAGCAGCTCACGCCCCGGGCGCGCGCCAGGCTCTATGAGATCATCACCCGGGAGGCCCTTTCCATCGGCCTGGGTGTGACGGAGCCATCCGTCATTGATCGTGTGAACATCCTCCGGGCGACTCTGATGGCCATGCGGGAAGCCGTCACCGGGTTATTCCTTCAGCCCGATTACCTTCTCATCGACGGACTTCATGGCCTGGATCTTCCCATGTCACAGGAGACCATCGTCCGGGGAGATTCCCTGAGTCTCTCCGTGGCCTGCGCCTCGATCATTGCGAAGGTCTCGCGGGACCGGATCATGGAAATCTACCACCACCAGTTCCCCCAGTACAATTTTTTACGAAACAAAGGCTACGGCACCCGGGAGCATCTGGAGGCCATAAGGCAGCACGGACTCTGCAAAATTCACAGGCGATCCTTCAGGGTTTCAAAGGAGTCTCTTGACGAAGGGCAGGATTAGGACGGGCAAGGAAGGCGAAGAGATCGCCGCCCGGTATCTCGAGAAGGAGGGATACCGGATCATCGAGCGAAACTACCGCTGTGTCTTCGGCGAGATGGATATCGTGGCACGGGACGGAAAGGCCTATGTCTTTGTGGAGGTCAAATCACGGAGATCTGAGCGGTTCGGCGACCCCAAGCTTGCAGTGGATTACAGAAAGCAGAGAAAAATGTCGATGGTGGCGATGTGTTACCTGAAGGAGAAACGTCTCCTTGAAAGCCCGTCGAGATTCGATGTCGTTGCGGTGCGGTTTTTCCCGGAAGGACCGCGCGTGGAATGGATCCGCAACGCCTTCAATCTGATCTCTTTCTGAGAGGTAAGGCGCGTGGCACGAGAAAACGCTGTCGAAGCGGGAACCCTTTTTATCGTAGCAACCCCGATCGGAAACCTGGAGGACATCACGCTCCGGGCGCTCCGGGTGCTGAAGGAGGTCTCCCGCATAGCCGCTGAAGATACGCGGCGGGTTCGAAAGCTGCTGCAGACTTACGGGATCAAAACCCCGGTCATAAGCCTCTACGATCAGGTCGAGTCGAAGAAGGCGCCCCTTCTAATTTCGAGGCTCCGTCACGGAGAAGATGTGGCATACGTCTGTGATGCGGGAACACCCCTGATCTCGGACCCGGGATACATCCTCGTCCAAAGGGCAATAGAAGCCGGCGTGCCTGTCGTCCCCGTTCCGGGCGCTTCAGCGGTGATGGCCGCCCTGAGCGTGGCGGGGCTTCCGACGGACCAGTTTGTTTTCTGCGGATTTCCGCCGTCAAAGGTGGCTCGCAGACGGCAGTTTCTGAAGTCTCTCGCAGGGGAAACGAAAACGATCATATTCTTCGAATCCCCGAGACGACTTGCCGCATGCCTTGAGGATCTCCACGCCCTGTGGGGTGAGAGGCGTGCCGTGATCACACGTGAATTGACAAAAAAATTTGAAGAGATTGATCGGGGGACCCTCTCGCAACTGCTTCTGCGCCTGAAGGCGGAAAGGGTTCGCGGTGAGGTCACGCTTCTCGTCGAGGGAATGCGCTCTGACAGCCGGTGGGACGATCCGGCGGACTTGCGCAAGAGGATCGGCGAACTGAAGAAAAACCCCGCGCTGACGACGAAGGACATCGTCGGGATCCTGGTATCAGAGACCCGCCTGCCGAGGAATAAAATATACCGCGAGGTTTTGCAGGAATAGCCTGGTCAGCCCCGCCGTCCCCCCGGGAAGGGCCGTTTCGGAAAAGGCTTGAACTGTGAATCGAGGTATGATACTTCACCTCAAAACAGTAGAAATTTCAAGAGGTCGGGAAAAAGGCGTGGGGAAGGACGACGAGTTCAACAGGCGAAAAGACGATACCGGTGACGGCCGGTACGCGGAGGCCATCCGTCAGCTCGAGAGGGAACTCGCGGAGAAAGGCCTTTCCCGGGACGAGATCAAGAGCCTGGAGGAGGTCATTTATGGACGGGCCGACGAAATCCTGGAGGACTCGACGGCCCGCGCGGGAGACGTCACAACCAAAGGGACACCGGACGCCGGGATCCCGCCCCGCCGTGACGCGGATTTCTTAGACGACATTTCCCGGGAGACGAGGGGGAATCTTTTCTCAAAAGGCAGAGAGGAGACCGATATGGAAAAGCCCACAGTGAAGGAAGGCGAGCGGATATACGATCTGACCGATGTTGTCGAGGAGAGGCCGCTGAGAGACGACAGGGGAGAGAGCAGGATGATGCGGACGCCTTCGGTGAAGGAACACCCGGCCGGTGAGACGCCGGATGAAATCCGTTTCTCACAAGAGAAAAAAGTCTATGAGCTTTCGAATCTCTTTGATGAAAGCCAGGAGGGCCAGATTCGGGAGGAGATCAGGCGGAAGGCCGCCGAGATCGCCGAGAAGGTTGCCCGGGAGGTGATGCCCGGAGTCGTGGAGCGCGTCATCCGGGAAGAGATCGAAAAGTTGAAAAAAGCGTAAGGAGAGGAATCGGTTCGGGGGGAGAAGGGGGATGATGGAGGAGCCGGTTCCGGACCGAAAAAAGATGTGCAGGCCGGTGAAGGATGAAGATCCGGGTCGGGGTCATCGAAACCGGGGGACCCGAAAATATCCAGGATTTCGGAGGCGACGTCGATTTGCGACGGCCGCCTTTGTCATTTAGGCCCAGGAGGTTTCGATGCAAACGAGAAGATGGATCATTCCTGCCGCTCTCATGGTTGCGATCGGTCTGACCTGCTGTTCCTGGGGGCAGTCGCAAAAACCGAAGCCTCAATTTCCGGCCGGCCAGGGCGATATCCGGCTGATTGCCGTGATGCCGGTTTTGAATCAGACGCAGGACAAGGAGGCCCCCCGGCTGCTGCGGCAGAAAGTGCTGGAGGAACTTTACTTCAAGGGCTATCCCAAGATCCCGCTGAACGTCGTCGATGACAAACTGAAAGAGGCTTTTCCGGGACAAACGGAAGATTTTCGGGCCCGTACCCCTTCGGGGGAGGTCGGGCGGCTCCTGGGCGCCGACGCCGTTCTTTATTTGACGCTCTATGAGGCCCGGACGTCTTCTTCGTATGGTGTCTCCGTGCCGGTCACGATTTCAGCCTCCTTCGAGCTGAAGAACACAAGGACGGGGGAGGTCTTGTGGCAGTCGGCACAGAAAACGGTGATGAGGCAGTATGATGTCACTAAAAAGGGACTTGAAATGAAGGCCAGTCTTGTCTATGAGGAAGCGGTCAGTGACGTGGTTCAAAAGGCGCTGACCACTCTGCCTGACGGTCCGAACTCCCTGGGTTGAAGTTACGCAAAAACCCGGAGGCCAGATACAACCTTCGATGGTGAACATTCCAAACCTACTGACACTCCTGAGGATCCTGCTGGTTCCGGTCTTTGTGATCCTGTTGATCCAGGGGCTCTTCCTGAAAGCCCTCCTGGTCTTTGTCGTGGCGGGGCTGACCGATGCGCTGGATGGTTTCATCGCCCGGGTTCTCCACCAGAAGACCGTTCTGGGTCTTTATCTGGATCCGCTGGCGGATAAAGCCCTGATCGTCACTTCTTTTGTCACCCTGTCTGTCATGGGCATGATCCCGCCGTGGCTTGCCGTACTCGTCATCAGCCGGGATTTCATCATCCTTCTGGGCATTTCCGTCATGGCGCTGATGTCCATCCCCTTCGAAATAAAACCCGCCACGGTGAGCAAGATCACCACCGCTTTCCAGCTTCTGACAATTTTTGTGGTCCTGATTTTAACGTACCTGCAGGGCAGCGACCGGAGCGACCGGGTTTTTATCCTCTTCTGGCTGACGGGAGCGTTAACTATCGTATCCGGGTTCAACTACATCATGAGGGGACTGCGATTTGTCAATCAGGACGCGGCTCAAAACGAAAAAAAGTGATATTTGTCTTGACATTAGAAGGTTTTATTGCTAGTCACTCTCCGGTTATTTTCGGCATGAAAAGAGTAAGTAGGCACGTAGCTCAGGGGGAGAGCGCCATCTTGACGCGGTGGATGTCCAGGGTTCAAATCCCTGCGTGCCTACCATTTTTTGTGACGTGAGCAGGCGGGAAGCTAAAGGGCATCGGAGCAGCGATCATCGATGATGCCCTTTCTTTAATCAGCCTGCTTTTTTGGTCATTTGGTGGATACCCATGGAAAAGATCGAAGTTAAGTTCGCAGACGGAAAAATGTCCTCTTTCCCGGCCGGGACGGCGGTCAGGGACGTCATCGTTTCCTGGCGGAAGGAGCTCCTCAAGAGCGCCGTTGCCGCAAAATTCAACGGGGACATGCTGGATTTGAGTCGTTCCCTGGACAAAGGCGGAACCCTGGAGGTGATTGATGTCAAGACACCCGAGGGGCTCGGGATACTGCGCCACAGCATCTCCCATGTGATGGCGCACGCCGTTCAGGACACCTTCAAAGGGGTGAAAGTCACTATCGGGCCTTCCATCGAAGACGGGTTCTATTACGATTTTGACTACGAGACGACCTTCACGCCCGAGGACCTGAAGAAGATTGAGGAGCGCATGAAAGAGATTGTTTCCCAGGACCTTGCCTTTGTCCGCCGGGAGGTTTCGAGGAAGGAGGCCGTTGATCTCTTCAAAAAGAAGGGGGAGTCCTACAAGGTCGAGTTGATCAACGACCTGCCGGGGGACGTGAAGACGGTCAGCCTTTACACGGAGGGTGAATTCACGGACCTCTGCCGGGGCCCCCACATTCCTTCGACGGGCGTCATCAAGGCCTTCAAGCTCATGAATGTCGCCGGGGCCTACTGGAGAGGCGACGAAAAGAACAAGATGCTCCAGCGGATCTACGGAACCGGATTCGCTACGGGAAAAGAGCTGGATGAATACCTGCAGATGATCGAGGAAGCCAAGAGAAGGGACCACCGGCGACTGGGTCGGGAACTCGACCTTTTCCAGATCAGCGAGGAGGTGGGCCCGGGACTCATCATCTGGCATCCCAAGGGGGCGCTCCTTCGGACCCTGATCGAAGACTGGGAACGGAAGGAACATCTCAAGCGGGGTTACGATATCGTCATGGGTCCCCAGATTTTGCGGGATCACATGTGGATCCGCTCGGGGCACATGGACCACTACAAGCAGTTCATGTACTTCACCGAGGTCGAGGGTCAGGTGTATGGGATCAAGCCGATGAACTGCCTTGCCCATATGCTGATCTACAAGTCGAAAATACGAAGCTACAAGGACCTGCCCCTTCGTTATTTCGAGCTCGGCACCGTGCACCGGCATGAAAAAACCGGCGTCCTTCACGGCTTGCTCAGGGTCCGGCAGTTTACTCAGGATGACGCCCACATCCTGTGCACACCGGAGCAGCTCAATGCGGAAATCCGTGCCATAGCCGATTTTGTGGCCTATGCCATGAAGATATTTGGTTTCGAGTACGCTGTCGAGTTGAGTACGAGGCCGGAAAAGTCCATCGGGACGGACACGGACTGGGACCTGGCAACGTCGGCACTGGAGAAAGCCCTGAAAGACAATCACATGGTTTACGATATCAACGAGGGTGACGGCGCGTTCTACGGGCCGAAGATCGATTTCAAACTCAAGGACGCCCTCAAGCGGAAATGGCAGTGTGCCACCATCCAGTGTGATTTTGCCCTGCCCGATCGCTTTGACCTGAGTTACATCGGCTCCGACGGTGAAAAACACAGGCCCGTCATGCTTCACCGGGTGATACTCGGCGCCATCGAACGGTTTATGGGCGTTCTCATCGAGCAATACGTCGGCGCGTTTCCGCTCTGGCTGTCACCTGTTCAGGCGGTCCTTCTCACGGTGACGGACAAGCAGATACCCTATGGGGAAGAGGTATACAGGAAACTCCGGGATGCCGACATCCGTGTGGAGAAAGATTTTCGCAATGAGAAGCTGGGGTTCAAGGTCCGGGAGGCGCAGTTGCAGAAGACGCCCTACATGCTCGTCATCGGTGACAAGGAGGTTGAGTCCGGAAATATTTCTCCCAGGCAGAGGGACGGGAAAAACCTCGGAGTGATGAGTCCCGAAGCATTCGTGACCCTTGTCAGGGAGAAATGCAGTCGCTACGAGTAATCGGTTCGGGTTTGTTCGGGGAGGTGACCTATAGAAAAAAATCTGAGAATCAACCAGGGGATCAGGGCCAGTCAAGTCCGGGTCATTGATTTCGAAGGGAATCAGTTGGGGATTATCCCCCTCGCGGAGGCCCTGGAGGAGGCAAGAAAGGTCAGTCTGGATCTGGTGGAGGTGGCGCCGAATTCGACGCCGCCTGTTTGCCGCATCATGGATTACGGAAAGTTCCGTTATCAGCAGAGCAAGAAACTTCAGGTTGCGAAGAAGAGCCAGGTGATCATTCAGGTCAAAGAGATCCGGCTTCGACCGAAAACGGACGAGCATGATTTGCAGGTCAAGATTCGTCACGTTAAAAAATTTCTCGAGCACAACGACAAGGTCAAGATCAGCATGCTTTTCAGGGGGAGGGAGATTGCCTTCACGGGCATCGGCATGAAGATTATGGAAGGCCTCCGGGAGCAACTGCAGGATGTGGCCGCCGTGGAACAGGCGCCCAGAATGGAAGGCCGGAGCATGGTCATGATTGTATCCCCCAAAAAAGAAAAATAAAGGTTTTCGGAGTTTTTTGTTATGCCAAAGATAAAGACACACAGGGGCGCCGCCAAGCGGTTTTCCCTCACTGCCGGGGGAAAAGTAAAGCGAAAGAAGGCTTTCGCTCGGCATATTCTCACCAAGAAGACAGCCAAGAGAAAGAGAAACATGAGACAGAACACTGTCCTGAAAAAGGTTGACGAAGGCGGCATCAAGAAGCTGATCCCCTATCTGTAATTTTTCAGGCAGACTCTTCGAGGACAAAAAATTTTCATCATGCTGTAAGCGTCTGGAAGGGGGAGGGATTCCCTCTTTTGAGTTTTCACCCCACGGGGATGTAGAAGTCCATGGGGGTGAGGCACGGGGAAGCGGTTGCGACGGGACCGTTCATCCGTCTGCTTTTTTAAAGAAGTACGCTGTGGGTCAGTGTGAAATCATTTTGGAACAGGAGATCGCAGAAAAATGCCCAGAGTAAAAAGGAGCGTCACCGGGAGAAAAAAGCGCAGAAAAATCCTGAAGCTGGCCAAGGGATTTTTCGGAGCCAGGAGAAGGACGTACCGCCTTGCGACGGAGTCCGTGAACAGGGCCATGGCCTTTGCTTATCGGGACAGAAAAGCGAGGAAGCGGGAGTTCAGGAACCTCTGGATTGCGCGGATCAACGCCGCCGCGCGCCTGAACAATATTTCGTACAGCCGCTTGATCGCCGGTCTCGGCCAGGCAGGTGTCCTTCTGGACCGGAAAGTGCTGGCCGATATCGCTGTCACTGATCCGCGTGGGTTTTCACAGATCGTGAGCATAGCCGCAGGTGGACGCGAGACATGAGGGAAGCTCTCGAGCAGCTTCAAAGAAACGCCGAGGCGGAACTGAATGCCGCGGGGAGTCAGGAGGATCTCCTGGCACTCCGGGTCAAGTATCTGGGTCGGAAAGGGTCCCTGACCCAGGTGCTTCGCCAGCTGGGGAACGTCCCCGTCGATGAGAGACGCTTATTGGGACAGCTCGCCAATGAAATCAAAGAAGCGCTCTCCGCGAAGATCGACGGAGCCCTTCAGGCCGTCGCCTCCCAGGATCGCGGAAACCAGCTCCTCGTCGAAAGGATCGATGTGACCCTTCCCGGCCGTCGCTTCGGCCTGGGGGGGCTTCATCCGATCACGCAGGTCGCCCGGGAGATCTGTGATATCTTTTCGGGACTGGGATTCGAGATCGCTGAAGGGCCGGAAGTCGAGTTTGATTATTATAATTTCGAAGCACTGAACATCCCGAAAGATCACCCCGCCCGGGACATGCAGGACACCTTTTATATCGGCGGCAATGTCCTGCTCCGCACGCACACCTCCCCTGTCCAGATCCGAGTCATGGAGAAGCAAAAACCACCGGTGCGTATTGTATCTCCCGGCAAGGTCTACAGGCCGGATTCGGATGTGTCGCACACCCCGATGTTTCATCAGGTCGAGGGGCTCCTGGTAGACCGGGGGATCACCTTCGGTGACCTGAAGGGCGTCCTCACATACTTCGTCGGCCAGTTATTCGGCCGGGACGTGGCTTTGAGATTTCGGCCGAGTTTCTTCCCTTTTACGGAGCCCAGCGCCGAAGTGGACATCCGGTGCGTCATGTGCCGCGGGGGCGGATGCCGCGTCTGCGGTCAGAGCGGCTGGCTGGAAATCCTCGGCTCCGGCATGGTGGACCCGGAGGTCTTCAAGAATGTGGGTTACGACCCGGAGGCGGTCACCGGTTTTGCCTTCGGGCTGGGCGTGGAAAGAATCGCCATGCTCAAATACGGCATATCGGACATCCGAATGTTTTTCGAAAACGATATGCGATTTCTGGCGCAGTTTTAATGATAGAGGCTAAAGGCTAAAGGCATTCGGCGCAGGATAGAGGGGTTTCTCGATCGATGAAAGTCAGCTTACGGTGGCTCAGGGACTACGTTGATATCAATATCGAACCGAAGGACCTCGCCAATCGTCTGACCATGGCAGGGCTCGAGGTGGATTCCATCGAACCCTTCAGGCCTTCCTTCGAGGGTGTCGTTACCGCAAAGATCCTGTCCGTCAAACCCCATCCCCAGGCCGACAAACTGTCTCTCTTGGAAGTGACCGCGGGCGGCGATAAAACCCTCCCCATTGTCTGCGGGGCGCCCAATGTGAAAGCCGGCCAGGTGGTGCCCCTGGCGAAGGTCGGCGCTGTCATCCCCGGTGGATACGCGATCAAGAGTTCCAGGATCAGGGGGGAGCCCTCCGAGGGCATGCTCTGCTCGGAGGATGAACTGGGCATCGGTGAGGACAACACGGGCATCCTCGTTCTCCCGGAGAATCTGCAGCTGGGGAGGGATCTGGTCGAGGTCCTCAACCTCGGCGATACTGTCTTCGACATCGGCGTGACCCCGAATAGAGCCGACTGCCTGAGCATCATCGGCATTGCCAGGGAAATCGCGGCGCTCACGGGAAAAAAACTCCGTTATCCGCAGATCAAATTTTCCGAATCTTCTGAAGATATTCGAAGTGTCACTTCCGTGCAGATCCTCGATCCCGACCTGTGCCCGAGGTACTCGGCCAGGCTGATCCGGAAGGTGATGATAAAACCTTCTCCCCGCTGGATGAGGTTAAGGCTGGAGGCCGTGGGACTGCGGTCCATCAACAATATCGTGGACATCACCAACTTTGTCATGATGGAACTCGGGCAACCGCTGCACGCCTTCGACTTCCGCTTCCTCGAGGAGGGGAGGATCATCGTGCGGCGCTCGAAGGAGGGGGAGCCTTTCGTTTCTCTGGACGGCAAGACCCGGACCCTCAATGCCGAAGCCCTCATGATCTGCGACGGCGTGAAGCCCGTGGCGATCGCCGGTATCATGGGCGGAGAAAATTCGGAAGTGAAGGACGACACTGAAACGGTTCTTCTGGAGAGCGCCTACTTCAACCCCACGACCATCCGAAGGGGGGGGAAGTGGCTGGGCATGAGTACCGATGCGGCTTTCCGCTTCGAGCGGGGCATTGACCCCGAGGGCGTGATCCGGGCCCTGAACCGTGCGGCCCAGCTTATGTCAGAGCTTGCGGGCGGTGCGGTTCTGAAGGGTTACATCGACGAGTATCCCCGGAAGGTCGAAACGGTAAAGAATATCCCCCTGCGAAGTGACCGTGTCACGGGGGTGCTGGGGATCAAGGCGACACCGAAGGAGATCCGCCGGATCCTGCGCGGCCTGGAGATGAGCGTGGATAAAGGGAAGGGGGGGTACTTCGAAGTCACGCCGCCCACCTTCCGTGTGGACCTCCTGCGGGAGATCGACCTGATCGAGGAGATCGCCCGGGTCCGCGGATATGACGCCATCCCGACGACCATTCCGGCTATTCCCACCAGCACGGCGATGACGGACGTGAGGCGGTCTTTTGAGGACAGGGTCCGGACGGTCCTGACGGGATATGGATATACCGAGGTCATCAACTACAGTTTTACCACGCCGGCATCGGCGGATACCCTGGGACTGGCGGAGAGTGACGACGGGAGGAAATTCGTGCGAATCGCCAATCCCCTGACGGAAGAACAGTCCGTCATGAGGACCAGCATCCTCTACGGCCTTCTCGATACGTTACGGCGCAATGTCCGTGCCGGATGCAACGATCTCAAGATCTTCGAACTGGGCAAGGTTTTCATCAACCGCGCAGAGGGCGAGCTGCCCCTCGAGGAGGAGCGCATCGGCGGACTCATTACAGGGGCGAGATACGATCATCTCTGGCACTTCAAGGATCTCGAAGCCGATTTCTACGATCTCAAAGGCTGCGTGGAAAATATCCTGGAAGCCCTGAAGATCCGGAATGCCGAATTCCGGCCCCGGACGGATGTGCCCTGCCTGCATCCGGGCCGGTCCTGCGGTGTCTGTGTGAATGGCCGTGATGCGGGCACCCTCGGAGAGATCCATCCCGACGTTCTCGGGAGATTGGATCTGCAGCAGCGGGTGATCGTTTTTGATCTTTCCTTCGACGTTCTCCTGGGCGCCTATTCCCGGAAGGTTGCTTACCGGGAGTTTTCGCGTTTCCCCGCCATCACCCGGGATGTGGCCCTGCTGGTCAGGAAGGATCTCGAGGCCCGGAGGCTCCTGGATATCCTGCGTGAAAATCATGAAGAATTACTTGAAAATGCTGACATTTTTGATGTATATATGGGTGAGGGTATTCCCGGGGACATGAAGAGTCTCGGGTTGCGAATGACGTATCGGTCACCGGTTCGAACACTGACCGACGAGGAAATCAGCCAGGTTCACAGCCGGATCATCAGAAATCTTGTGCAGGCAACTGAAGCGAGGATCAGAGGAGAAGAACGTTAGGGAGATAATCCATCAGGAGGAGGGGCTATCATGACCAAGATCGACATCATTCAAAACGTCTGTGACAAGCTCGGTTTTTCAAAAAAGGATTCGGCGAAGATCGTCGAATCCGTGTTCGATGTGATGAAGGATCACCTCGAAAAGGGTGAAAAAATCAAAATATCCGGTTTCGGCAACTTTGCGGTTAAAGAGAAAAAATCTCGACGGGGGAGAAATCCCCAGAGTGGTCAGGAAATCGAGATTACAGCCCGGAGAGTGCTGACGTTCAAGTCAAGCCAGGTCCTGCGCCGGGCGCTGAACGCCAGGGCATAACACCAGCAATCCATCCTCCCACGCAAAGATGGATTCAGAGAGGCGGTTTCATGAAGCGCCGCTCCCCCAGGGATGAACACCCCTCGCTATTTGACATGGGTCCCCCGGTGCCCGTTCAAGGACCCTCCCGACGCATACAGGGCCGGCCGTCCACGGGGAAGGGATCCCCGATGCGAGTCGAGATTCCCGACAAGACGTATTTCCGAATCGGGGAGGTCAGCAAAATACTCGGGGTAGAACCTTATGTGGTCCGTTACTGGGAGTCAGAGTTTAAAACGGTCAAGCCTGTGCGGACCCGGTCGGACCAGCGGCTTTATCGGAAGAAGGATCTGGGGGAATTGCTGGTCATAAAGAATCTTCTCTACCAGGACCGCTTCACCATCGCCGGGGCCAAGAAGAAATTGTCAGAGCAAAAAAAGGATGAACGACCCGCGGCCGATACACGGACAGAAGATAAGAAAAGACTGCTCAAGATCAAGGAGAGGTTGAGAGAGATCAAGAAGCTGATCGATTGAGAAGGCCTTCTGCTGGATGGTCGAATGCCGGTCCGGGATTCCCGGGACCGGCATTTTTATATCATGAATGATGATGACAAGACATGCCCGCGATCACAGACCGGGGCCGTTTTTTACGGAAGGGCTTTATCAGGGTGTTGGAAGGCCCCTCTTTCAGGGGAGGGGCCTCGATCCACCACGCGATGATCTCTGGAATTAAGCCTTCTGGGACCTTTTGGAAGCCTTCAAGGGGTTGACCTTCACGGCTTCTACTTTGACCGACTTTTTGTGCGTGGCAGACGCGCAGCCTCCCACAGCCCATTTACCGGCGGGATTGGGATACATCATGCAGTAATTACCTGCGTCAGATGTCACGATTCTCGTGCAGCCTTCACACTGCTCCACGGTGGGGTGGCAGGTGCCACCATTAAACGCGCAGCCGCTTTTGGTCATGAAAGCGCAATCCTTTCCCGCCTTTACTGTTTGACAGACCATTGGAATCACCTCCCATCGAAATATTTTTCTTTGTGGACTCAAGAAACAAAAAAAATTGCCGGATCGCAAAGAACCCGGACAATTTTCAATTACCAGACCTGCAACCTACGAGCGACCGCATTATGTAACAAATAAAACAGGCCCTGTCAAGAAAAATATATGCTGAAAAAATGAGTAAAAACGTTAAGCTATGTCTTGCCGTAGACCCCTTAATAATATATAGTGAAACGCCTTTATAATCTATAATTTATGCAAAAATTATTCACAAACCGGGGTCCGTCAAGGTTTGGAAGCGGCGAATCTGAAAAAAATATTTTTACGATCCCTCCTCATCCAGGGATCATGGAACTTCTGGCGGATGCAGAATCTTGGGTTTGCCTTCTCCATGATGCCCCTTTTACAGGAACCGGGCAGCAGGATCGAACCCCGTGAGTTTCTCACGAGGCAGTTGCAGAGGTTCAATACACACCCCGTTCTCACAGCGCCCATCATGGGTGTCGTCGGCCGGCTGGAAGAGGAGGGAAAACCGGAAGAGGCGAGCCATTTGAAAGAGACCCTGATGGCCCCTTATGCGGCGCTCGGGGATTCGCTCTACGGGAACTCCCTGAGGCCCCTTTCGGCCGCGGGGAGCCTCGTGTTCGCCTTCCTGGGGACACTTCTGGCCCCGTTGGTCTATCTGGCGCTCTACAGCCCCCTGCATCTGTGGATCAGGCTCCGGGGTTTCGCGGCGGGCTACAGGAGGGGCAGAGAAGGCGTTGATTTTATCAAGGCGATGAATGTCCCGCAGCTGGCCACGAGGATCAGGTGGGGTGTCACCCTCCTGCTGGGCGTTGTCGCTTTCCTGGTCGCCGGGGGAAAGGCCCATGCCTTCGGGGGGAGCTTTCCTCTCCTGGACAGGGCCGTCATCCTGGCGGTGATCCTGGCTTCTTTCTGGGCGGTGAAGAGGGGCATCCCCGTAACGGTGATCCTTTACGGGCTATCAGCTATTTTGGTCATTGTTTTCGCTTTTTTATGACAGTCAAAAAAACATTTACGATCAAGAATGAACTGGGTCTTCACGCGAGAGCCGCGGGCCGGATCGTCGAGGTTGCGAACAGGTACAAAGCCAGAATCTACCTGGAAAGAGACGGCCGGCAGGCGGACGGGAGAAGTCTTCTGGGTATTCTGACCCTGGCCTGTCCGCGGGGCAGCAAAATTGCCGTCCGGGCCGAGGGCGAGGATGCCAGAGAGGCCATAGATGATTTCGAGCGGTTGATCGAAAGCCGGTTCGGAGAGGAATAGCATTGATGAAAAGCCCTGAAGAGAAAGACACCGTTGTCCTGAAAGGGATCGGTGTGTCCCCGGGTATGGTGATCGGACGTGCCCATGTGCTCCATCACCATGATGCGCCCATCCCGCGGCGTTCTCTGGACCGAAAGGCCCTGGTCGCCGGTGAAGTCCAGCGGTTCAGGAAAGCGCTGAAAGAGTCCGAGAAACAGCTCCTGGCCATCAAGAAGAAGCTGAGCGAGCAGGAGGGTATCGAGCCCCTTTACATCATCGATGTCCACATCATGATCCTCAATGATCGCATGCTCATCAGCCGGACCATCGGGCATATCGAGGAGGGCGTCAACGCCGAGTGGGCTCTGAGAAAGACACTGGACAAGTACAAAGAGATCTTCAGCAAAGTGGATGACGAGTATCTCAGGGAACGGATGACGGACGTGGAGTACGTGGGTCAGCGGATTCTCAGGAACCTCGTGGGGGTGCAGCACGAGACGATTGCGAATGCCGGAGAGAACGTCATCATCATTTCCAGAGACCTCTCCCCGGCGGATACGATGCAGCTGAAAGTGGAGAAGATCCTGGGATTCGCCACGGATATCGGCGGTAAGACGTCCCACACGGCCATCGTGGCCCGATCCTACGAAATACCGGCGGTCGTCGGGCTGGAGAGGATCACCTCGGAGGTCCGTTCCAACGATCAGGTCATTATCGACGGCACGGCGGGGCTGGTCATTGTCCATCCCGACCCGGCAATGGTGCGCCGCTACGAGGACAAGATACGGCACTTCAAGGTCATGGAGGACGATCTTCTACGGTACGCCAGGCGTCCGGCCGTGACGGCGGACAAGCACCAGGTGAGGATCGGCGTCAATATAGAGTTCATGGAGGAGGTCCCGTCAGCGCTCGCCCACGGCGCCGAAGGCATCGGTCTTTACCGGACGGAGTTCATCTACATCAACAAAGAGAAGCTGCCCACGGAGGAGGAGCATTTAGACAACTACAAGACGATCGTGGCGGCCAAGGGGCTGAAGTGGTCGACCATCCGGACCTTCGACCTCGGCGGGGACAAATTCATGTCTGATCCCAAGGTCGCCAAGGAGATGAACCCTGTCATGGGGCTGCGGGCCATCCGCTTTTGCCTCAAAGAGGTGGAACTCTTCAAGGTCCAGCTTCGTGCAATCCTTCGAGCCAGTGCCGTGGGCAGGGTGAAGATTCTCTTTCCCATGATATCCGGCATCGAGGAGATTCGTGAGACGAAGCGGATCTTTTACGAGGTCAAGCGGGAGCTCGAGTCTCGAGGGGTGCCCTTTGACAGGGATATCAAGCTGGGCATCATGGTGGAGGTCCCATCGGCGGTCATGGTGGCCGACAGCCTCGCCAGGGAGGTGGATTTTTTCAGTATCGGCACCAATGACCTGATCCAGTACACCCTGGCGATCGATCGGGTCAATGAGAGCGTCAGCTATCTCTATGAACCTCTTCACCCGGCCGTCCTGCGACTGGTCAAACGGGTCGTCGATGCCGGCCATCATGCGGGGATCGAAGTGGCCATGTGCGGTGAGATGGCAGGGGAGCCTCTCTACACCATGATCCTCCTGGGGCTTGAGCTGGACGAGCTCAGCATGAACTCCCTGGTCATTCCGCGAGTGAAGAAAATCATTCGGGCGGTGACCATGAAGGAGTGCAGGGCCCTTTTGAAAAAAGTCTTGACCATGTCCACGGCGGCCGAGATCGAGTACTATGTCAGGAATTACATGATCAAAAAATTCCCTGATGATTTCGCCGAGGAAACCCCGTAAAAAGGTTGCAGGACCCATGGCTTCCGAATTCCCATCGATGAAAGAAGAAGCGGACGAGTGCTATGCCGGGCGTCTCTATGAGCCGACGCTCTTTCCCTTCTACTGGCTCTTTGGCTATTACCTCTCCCAGGCCGAACTTTCACTCGATCACGAGAGAAACATCCAGGAGCTCTCCCGGAAGGGCACTGTGATCTACGCCCTGAAACACAAAAGCCAGCTCGACTACCTGATCCTGCGAGACCTTTCTTTTCGAAAGGACATCCCGAGGCCTGTCTTCGCCCATGGCATCAGCATGATGCTCTGGCAGCCTTTTACCCGGGCCTGCCGCGTGATTGGCTGCTGGGTCTATCACCTCGCTTCCAGACGAGAGATCCTCCGTCCCAACCGGGCCTACCTCAAGAAGCTCGTCAAGAAAAAAAGGAGCGCGATCATTTATCTGAGAAACTCGGGATCTGATGTGAAGAGGGATCCCCTCATTCAGCTCATGGAAGCTCAGAGGGATGACGACACCCCCATCATCATTCAGCCGCTGCTCGTTTCCTGCGGACCCAGGAAGGAAAAGGAGAAACCCCTGCTGGACGTTTTCTTTGGGGAGGTGGAAAACCCCGGAAGCCTCCGGAAACTTCTGACCTTTCTTCGTTATCACCGGCGCACGTCGGTCCTCGCCGTTGAGCCCGTCATCCTGACGGCATCCCTGAAAGGCACGGAGGACATGAGCCTTGTCGACGTCTCCTATGAACTGCGGCGGGAGCTGATTGACCGGATCGACCGGGAGAAAAAGGGCATCACCGGACCGATTCTCAAATCCCGGGACGAGATCATGGAGGAGACCCTCAAGGAACCGAAGCTCGTTTCATTCATGAAGCGCCTGGCCGAGACTTCAAAGAAGAAAGATAGGGATCTGGTCAAGAGGGCGAAGAGATACCTCCGGGAGATCGCCGCGGACTACAATGAAGTCTACGTGGGGATCTGGGACAAAGTTCTGACCTGGCTCTGGAATGACATCTACGACGGCGTCATCATCGACAAGGAGGGAATGGCCAGGATCCGCTGCGTGTCCAAGGACATGCCGCTCGTCATCATCCCCTGCCACCGCAGCCACGTGGACTACCTGCTTCTGTCCTATGTTTTCGACAAGCACAACATCCCGCTTCCCTTTGTCGCGGCCGGGACCAACCTCGATTTCTGGCCACTCGGCCACATTTTCAGGAAATCCGGCGCCTTTTTCATCCGCCGCAGCTTCAGGGGAAACCTCCTCTACCGCGAGGTTCTGGAAAAATACCTCAAGACCCTGCTGAAAGAAGGGTATCCGATCGAATTTTTCATCGAAGGGGGCAGAAGCCGGACGGGAAAGATGATCATGCCCAAGTACGGACTTCTTTCCATGGTTCTCCAGGCCTACAACGAAGGGATCAGTGACGACCTGGCGATCATACCGGTCTTCATCGGCTATGACAGGGTGATGGAGGAAAAGGCTTACCTCAAGGAGCTCGGCGGCGCCCCGAAGGAACGGGAAAAACCCACGGCCGTTATCCAGAGCTCGAAATTCCTGGGTAAGCGGTACGGCCATGTCTACATCAATATCGGGGATCCCCTCTTCCTGAAGACCTTTCTCGCCGCGCAGGAAAAGCCCTTCAGGGAGATGAACCAGGGTGAAAGACAGAACCTCTACCGCGAAATCGGGTACGAGACCATGAACCGGATCAGCAAGGTTTCCGTCGTCACCCCTTACGCCCTCGTGGCGGCCGCGCTTCTGTGCCAGTACCGACGGGGGTTATCCCACGAGGACCTGCTCGACATCGTCGTGGAATTCTACGACTACCTCTCCTTCAACCACGTGGCCCTTTCGACGACCTTCGCGCAAAAGGAAAGAGCCGTCAATGATGCCATCAACCTCTTCATTTCCCAGGGCGTCATTTCCAAGATCAGCGGCGAGGAAGAGGAGGAGGGGTTCGAGGAAATCGTCTATTCCCTGGAGGACGAAAAAAGGCCCACGCTGGAATACTACAAGAACAATATTCTTCACTTCTTCCTGCCGCTGTCTTTCGCGGCGGCGTCCATTCTCTCCTACCGGGAAGATGCCATCCCGCTTATGAACCTCATGGAGGATTACAAATTTTTCAAGCGGGTCTTTCGCTATGAATTCATCTTTGACGGCCAGAAGGACGATGCAGAGGAAATCCGGGAGGTCCTGTCCTACCTGTATGGAAGAAAGATGATCATCGGCGAGGAGAGAAACGGTGAGGTCTGGATTGAGGCCAGCGGAAGGGGTCGAAGGGCGCTCAGGCCCTTTGCCGGTCTCATCCACAACTATATAGAATCCTACTGGGTCGTGATGCGGGCCGCCTCTTCTTTACGCAAGGAGGCGAAATCCGAGAAGGACTTCAACAAACGCATCCTCAAGATGGGGGCCAAGATGTTCCGCAAGGGCGAGGTCATCAGGGCGGAGGCCCTCTCCCAGTCCAATTACCAGAGCGCCCTGAAGGTGCTCCGTGATTCCGAGATTCTCCACGAAGTCACCAGCGAGGAAAAGAAGGACGTCACGCTCTATTCCCTGACCGATGACCGCAACCGCATCGAGTCCCTGCGCCAGAGGCTGTTCAGGTTCCTGTAGCTTCAGCGGCTTTCGCTGTCCCTGTCGGGATACCGCATTCGGATGGACCGGATGGAATCCATGCAGGCGAGGAAGGTGTCGAGAAGCTCCGGGTCGAACTGTTTGCCCGAAGCCTGCCTCATCGTCTCCAGCACCTCCCCTTCCGTGAAGGGCGGCTTGTAGGACCGCCGGGACGAGAGGGCGTCGAAGACGTCGGCAATCGCCACGATCCGGCCGAAGAGGGGGATCTCCTCACCCCTTTTGCCGGGAACCTGCGGGCGGGCGCCCGGGTGACCGGGGTAGCCCGTGCCGTCCCAGCGCTCGTGGTGGTTCAGGGCGACTTCCGCCGCGGCCTCGTCGAATTCCGATTTTCGATCCGCGAAGAGCCCCGCGCCCACGATGACGTGCTGCTTGATCATCTCGAATTCCTCCGGAGTGAGCCGGCCGGGTTTTTTCAGGATCAGGTCTGACACGGCCACCTTCCCCACGTCGTGGAGCATGGCCGCCAGCCGCAGCGTGTCCCGCCCGCTTTCGATGTCCCTCTCGGGGAGCCCTTTTTTGACCGCCCACCGTTCGTAGATCTCCACCGAATAGGCCGCAACACGGTTTACGTGGGAACCCGTCTCCTCGGGGTCCCGGAGCTCGGCCATGCGGATCATCCTCAGGATGATGTCCCGGGTCATCCGGGCGCGCTGCAGGGCGACGGCGGCGATGCTCGCGAAGTGGAGCATCATTTTCTCGTCTTTTTTGGAGAAGGGGATGACCTTGCCGGACTCGTCCCGGGGGTTGATGACCTGGAGGGCGCCGGTGACCTCGTCGGGCATCGTCTTCAGCGGGATCGACAGGATGGATCTCGACCGGTATCCGGAGGCCCTGTCGAACTGCTTCGCGAACCGGTAGGGGAGGGAGGCATCGAGCCGGTAGGCGTCGGCAATGTTGAGGCTCTTGCCCGTCATGACGCAGTAGCCGGCCAGGCTTTCGTGGTTGATGGGGATCGAGAAGATGGAGAAGGGGAGTTTGGCCCCCGCGGGGAGCCTTTTCTGGAGGGTGGCGTTCTGCGTGTAGCTGAAGTGCAGTTCCCCGCCCTCGCGGATGTAGATGGAACCCGCGTCGGCGTTCACGAAAAGGCGCGCCTCCGTGAGGATGCGCTCCATCAGAATGTCAAGGTCCTTGACGCGGTTCAGTTCGATGCCGAGACCGGTGAGGACCTTGAGTTTCTGCCTTTCCGTGAGCATGGCAGGCGGGCTCCGGGATCCGGCGGAGGGGTTCAGGGCCGGATGCTGTAGAAAGCGCCCCTGCCCCGGTAGACGGCGGCGCTTCCCAGGGTCTCTTCAATCCGCAGGAGCTGGTTGTACTTCGCGAGCCGCTCGCTCCGTGAGGCGGAGCCGCTTTTGATCTGGCCGCAGTTCATGGCCACGGCGATGTCCGCGATGTAGCTGTCCTCCGTCTCGCCGGAGCGGTGGGACACGACGGTCGTGTAGCCCGCTTCCCTGGCCCGCTGGATCGTTTCGAGCGTCTCCGTGAGGGTGCCGATCTGGTTGACCTTGATCAGGATCGAGTTGGCCACGCCCTTGCTGATCCCTTCCTCGAGCCTTTTGCGGTTGGTCACGAAGATGTCGTCGCCCACGATCTGGACCTTGCCGCCCAGTTCGTCCGTCAGGAGCTTCCAGCCCTTCCAGTCGTCTTCCGCCAGCCCGTCCTCGATGGAGAGGATGGGGTATTTCCGGACGAGATCGCCGTAGAAGCGGACCATCTCCGCCGCCGATTTCTGCGGGTTCTTTTCGGCGGAAAGCACGTATTTCCCCTTGGTGTAGAAAGAGCTGGCCGCTGCGTCCAGGGCGATGAAGATCTCCCGGCCCGGCGTGTACTTTGCCTTTTCGATGGCCTCCATGATGAGGGCAAGGGCCTCTTCGTTCGATTTGAGGTTGGGCGCAAACCCGCCCTCGTCACCGACGGCGGTATGGTAGCCCCGCTTCTTGAGGACGGCCCTCAGGTTATGGAAGATCTCGCTGCCCATGCGGAGCCCCTCGTGAAAGTTCCGGGCGCCCGCGGGCATGATCATGAATTCCTGGATGTCCACGTTGTTGTCGGCGTGCTGACCGCCGTTTAAGATGTTCATGTGGGGGACGGGCATTTCAGTGGCGGCCACGCCGCCGACGTACCGGAAGAGGGGGAGCCCCAGGGTCTCCGAGGCCGCCTTGGCGCAGGCCAGCGACACCGCCCCTATGGCGTTCGCCCCGAGGTTTTTCTTGTTCGCCGTCCCGTCCAGCTCCAGCATCATGTAGTCGACCCTCCGCTGGTGCAGGGCGTTCATGCCGATGATCGCGGGCCCGATCTTGTGCTTGATGTTTTGGACGGCCTTCTGCACGCCCCGGCCGAGATAACGGTTCTTGTCGCCGTCACGGAGCTCCAGGACCTCGTGTTCGCCTGTCGAGGCCCCCGACGGCACCGAGGCCCTGCCGACCGCCCCTGAAATCAAGGACACCTCCGCTTCGACGGTCGGGTTCCCGCGGGAATCCAGGATCTCCCGTGCGTGGACGCTGATGATCTCGCTCATAACCCCCTCCTTGTGGGAAAAGCCCTTCGATCTGACGGACTCTCCATATCCCATGTGCCCGGATTTTTCAAGAAATACTCGACCCTTCACCCGCTGCGGCCGCCCGAATGTCCCTTGATCGTTTCTGAAATCTGGTGGTATATAATTAGTATTTCGTGAATGAATCGAAAACGGCGGGCGCGGGGTCGATGAAGACGGCGGACACGGCAAGGTTGACGGAGAGAAGGTCGAAGCTCTTTCACCATTTGAAAAAATGGCTGGAAATGGCGGCGGTGGACTACACCATGCTGGAAAAAGGCGACAGGGTCCTCGTCGGGGTTTCCGGCGGCGTGGACAGCCTCGTCCTCCTCGACCTTCTGAACACCCCCCATGTCTTCATTCCCCCGGACATATCTTTCGTGGCGGCCACCATCGACCTGGGATTCGGCGGCTCCGACGGGGATTTCGAAAGGCTGAGGGCCCATCTGGCCGAGGGCGGGTACGAACACGTCCTGGAGAAGAAGGACATCGGGCCCTTGTCTCACAGCGACTACAACAGGAAGAACCCCTGTTTCCTCTGCTCGAGGCTGCGGAGAAAAAGGCTCTTCGAACTCGCCGATGAACGGGGCTGCAACAAGATCGCCCTTGCCCACCACAAGGACGACATCATCGAGACCCTGCTTCTCAACATCTTCTACTCGAGGGAGATCTCGACCATGATGCCGAAGCAGTCCGTCTTCGGGGGGAAGCTCCACATCATCCGCCCCCTGGCCTACATCCGCGAGCCCCTCATCAAGCGCTACGGCAAAGAGCGGGGGTTTCCCGTCATCGAAAACCGCTGCCCGACGAGCCGCAACTCGCGGCGCAGTTACATCAAGAATCTCCTCGACACCATGGAGAAGGATAACCGTAGGGTCCGTGAGAACATCTTCAAGGCCATGAAACACGTGAAGCCAGACTACCTGCTTCGCCAGGGGGATTGACGGGGGAGGGCAGTGACGAAGAAAGAGACGGGCATGAAAATCCTCGGCCAGAACAAGCAGGCCCGCCTGCACTATGAAATCAGCGAGACCTATGAGGCCGGGATCGCCCTCGTAGGGACTGAGGTCAAGGCCCTCCGGGAAGGGAAGTGCAACCTCTCCGATAGCTATGCCGTGATCAATGAAGGTGAGGCTTTTCTCCACGACATGCACATCAGCCCTTACTCGCACGGCAATATCATGAACCACGACCCCCTCCGGGTTCGGAAGCTTCTCCTGCACCACAGGGAATTGAAGCGCCTCTATGGGAAGACCCGCGAGAAGGGGCTTACGCTCATACCCTTGAGAGTTTACTTTAAGAGTGGAAAGATCAAGGTGGAGCTCGGCGTCGGGCGGGGTAGAAGGCTCCACGACAAGCGGCAGGAACTAAAGCGAAGAACGGACAAGCGTGAGATGGAACGCGCCTTCCGTTATAAAATAAAGGGTTAACAAATAAGCATAAGCATATAATAATAAATGATATTATTTAATCATAAAAATCCCGTCTATATGCAGTCTAACCCCAAGGGCTTCGTCGCCGCGAAACCCTTCCATTACAGTTCATTGACTTCACCGCCGATAATCGTTATACTTTATGTGTAATTTTTAAAGTTCTTTAAAAATTGGGGGCGCCACGGTTTCGACGGGGACATTTGAAGTTGCAGTGGCATGCCGAGGTTCCTACAGGCCTCGTTAAACAGGTAGGAAAACATAAGCGCAAACGACAACGTTTACGCCCAGGCTGCGTAAGTAGCCCGTCCTACTGACTACTCCTGCCGTGTCAGATAGGGCGCAAGAAAGGCGGGATAGCCGATGCCTTTTTCTCGCTGGGGCAAAGGCGAAACAACAAACGGGATAGTCGCTGGGGGATCCTGCCCCTGGGAGCTTTCAGCGGCGAAACTTAAAACAGCGGCTACGTATGTAGAAGCTGCAGCGGAAGGTTTCCGGACGCGGGTTCGACTCCCGCCGCCTCCACCAAAATATTAAACGGGCTCCTTCGGGAGCTTTTTTTGTCCCTTAACACTTAAAACTTAACACTTGAAACGGGCCCTCGCCCCATGCTCACCACT
>CAZJPV010000006.1:0-75950 GCA_964547985.1 uncultured Syntrophaceae bacterium | reverse complement strand
GAATCATTGATAAGTATTGACTGAGTTGTGATTGGCCATCAAAAAAAGTTGTGAGTTGTGTGTTGTGAGCATAAAAGATACTGATGAATGGCCCGTCGTTAGAAAGACGAATTAATTCATAATTCAAAACTCAAAATTCAAAATTTAAGCGGGCCTGCGGCCCGTGACCGGAACCCGTCACCCTAAACCCGATACCCTATTGCCTCAGCGTAACTGAAGCCGGTAGCACTTCTCCTTCATGACGGGATGGTAGGACTTTTTCATCTGGGCCAGGTTTGATACACCCATGTCGCTTTCCTTGTTGATGTAACGGTATACCGAGAGAAGGTTTCTCGCGCATTCCCGGTCCAGAAACTGATACAACCCCTTGATGTCCGGAAAGGCCTTCTCGAAGTTGAGCACACCGATATCATCCCTGAGTTTAGAGGCGATCGCGAAGGCGCTGACCACCCCGTCCACACGAATGACCATCCCCTCCATGTCAAGTCGATAGATGTTCTTGAGGGCCGTGACGGCGGCCTTTCTCTCACAGGCGAGGTCGTAGTTCTCATCGGCGTCGCAATCACGGATCTCACACCATTTTTCAAGGAACCGAAGACAGTCACCGCGATGATCCGGTGTCATCTTCTCCACCGTCGCCCTGCCCGTTTCGACATGCTCTCTCGCGAACTGGTGAATCTGGTTTCTCTTCCCGGCAAAACGGTTCCCCCGAAGCTTTGCCAGGTCCTCGGCAAGATAGATATAGTCCTCGTACTCGGGCTGTTCGGTGACTGTAAAAAGGGATTCCAACTCCCCGCGGTCGTGATCCCGCATATACTCATCCGGGACAAACCGGTATTGCTGGATTCCGGCTTCCATGGCCAGTGCATGAAGCTGGGCAGGCCGGGGTTTCTTTACGGGGGAGACAGGAAGAAAAAGGTGACGATCCTCAGGGTCCAGGACCGACTCGTTCAGGAAAAGGACGCTTCCTGCCTTGAGGGCATAGCTTGTCCTGAAGGCCTGATCACTCCAGACGACGATCGAGAAAAGGGAGTAGTTGCTGTGCCGGTAAGGCTGATTTTCAAAGAAAGGCTTCAGAATCCGGTAGTCTTCGATTTCTATGGCTTTGAACTGCATGGTGTCCCCGACGAGCGAAATCCGTCTTTCCAATCCATGTCAAGAATAGAAAAGTCGACGTGCCTTGTCAACGAAGAAAGGCCGGGGCATCACCTTTGGCCGGTACCGGTCATTCCCTCTCATAGGGCTTGCCGAGCGCCGACGGGCCGAGAGCATGTCTCCGTGACGTGTAAGCCGTGAAGACCACGAGTACCGCGATGGTGAAGATATACGGGAGCATCTTCAGGAAGAAAGAGGGTACCATGATGCCGAGGGTCTGGATCCGGAAACCCAGTACGTCGATCCCGCCGAAGAGATAGGCACCGAGCATAGCGCGGGGCGGGCTCCAAACGGCAAATATGACGAGAGCCACGGCAATCCAGCCCCGTCCCGCCGTCATGTTTTCGATCCAGCAGGGCGTGTAAACCATGGAAAGATAGGCTCCGCCAAGGCCGGCAAGCATACCACCCGCAATGACATAGGCGTGGCGCGTCGCGATGACATTGATTCCCAGGGTATCGGCTGTATCGGGGCTCTCCCCGACGGCCCTCAAGTTGAGCCCGTAACGCGTTCGGAAGATCCAGAACCAGAGAGCCGGCACGAGAAGGTAGCTCAAGTAGACGAGCGGGTCCTTCCGGAAAAGGATATCCCCCAGGACAGGAATCGCGGAAAGCACCGGAATTGGGAAAACCTCAACAGCCACCGGAAGCGGGACGCCGATGGCATGCTTACCAAGATAACTGCTGACCCCGGTCCCGAAGAGGGTCAGCGCCAGTCCGCTGATGATCTGGTTTGCCCCGAGCGTGACGGAGATGAAGGCATGAACTGCCGCAAGCATACCTCCGGCGAGGATGGCCGCCAGAACGCCTGCCGCCACGCTTCCCGTCGCCACGGCAGTGAGGAAACCCGAGACAGCCCCGACGAGCATCATGCCTTCCACCCCGAGATTGAGGACCCCCACCCGCTCGCACAGGAGTTCCCCCAGGGCAGCGAGGAGAAGGGGTGTGCCCGCACTGACGGCCGCAGACAGAAGCGAGATCCAGATCAGACCGTCCATTTCAACCGACCTCCTCCACCGCAGACCCGCCAAGGCTCAAGCGGTACCTGCCGAGGAACTCCGCGACAAGGACAAAGAAGAGCATGGCCCCCTGCAGCATATTGACCGCGGCCGCCGGGACGCCGATGAACTGCGCCGAGTAGCCGCCAACGAGGAGCCCGCCGAACAGGATCGAGACGATGATGATTCCCCAGGGGTTCAGCCTGGCGAGACAGGCCACGATGATCGCGGTGTAACCGTAACCGGGCGAAAGCCCGTGCTGGAGTCTGCCCGCGATGGCGGAGACCTCACTCATACCTGCAAGCCCTGCAAGCGCCCCGCTCATACAAAGCGCCACGACGATGTGCAGGCGCACATTGATCCCGGCGTACCGGCCGACCTCCGGGCTGTCGCCGAGAACCTTCATCTCGTAGCCCCACCGGGTCTTTCCAAGGACAAAGACAAGCAAAGCCGCTGCAAGAATTGCAAAGAAGATGCCCGCGTGAATTCGAGTGTCTCCAATGACCGGCAGCCTGGCCGCTCCGGCAAAGGGAACGGACAATGGAAAGTTGTACGCCGACGGATCCCGGAAGGGTCCGTAGATGAGGTATTCGACCCAGTAGATGGCCACATAATTGAGCATCAGGGTCGTGATGATCTCATTGACCCGAAGGAAGGCCCGGGGAATGGCCGCGACGAGCGCCCACAGGGCGCCCGCCGCCATGCCCGCGGCAACCATGAGGGGCAAAAGGATGACAGCGGGAGCTTCAGGAAGAGACAGGGCAACCCACGAGGCTCCAAAGGCGCCCATGTAGAGTTGACCTTCAGCCCCGATGTTCCAGAGGAGCATCCGGAAGGCAACAGATACTCCGAGCGCGCAGAGCATGATGGGGATCGCCTTGACCAGTGTTTCCGCCCATCCATAGAGATCACCGAAGGCTCCGGTGAGCATTCGGACGTAAACGTCCACGGGGTCAAACCCGCTGACCCGGAGGAACACGGCTCCGAACGCAAAAGCGCACAAAATGGAAAAGACCGGGGAAAAGACCTGATAGGCCATAGAGGTGGATGTACGCTTTTCAAGCCTGATCATGGGACTCTCCAAGACCGCCCATCATGAGGCCAATCGCTTCCATATCGAGTCGATCGCGTCCGCGGATACCCATGATCCTCCCCTCGAATATAACGGCCACCCTGTCGGAAAGTTTCATAATCTCATCGAGATCACCCGAGATGAGAAGCACGGCGGCACCAACTCTACGCTGCGAATCGAGGATGGTGCGCACCGCCTCGGTTGCCCTCACGTCCAGGCCCCGGGACGGCTGGGCGGCTATGATGAGCTTCGGTCTAGCGGCCGTCTCCCGCGCGAGAAGAAGTCTCTGCGCGTTGCCACCCGAGAGGGAGTTCGCGGGCGCCCCGAGTGACGGCGTTTTCACATGGAACTGCTCAACGAGCTCCAGTGCACGAGCCGCGGCCTTTTTCCAGTCGATCAGAAAACCTCTTCCTAGGGGCGCATGGCGGTATTCCTTGAGAATCAGATTCTCCTCAACGCTCAGCTCCCCTGCAAGCCCCGTCCCGAAACGGTCTTCTGGAATGTAGCTCACACCGGCTTCAATGGCACAAAGGGGCTCCCGGTTCGTGATATCTTTACCGCACACCCGGATGGTTCCCCGCGAAACGGACCGCAACCTGGCAATGACCTCCGCAAGCTCGCGCTGCCCGTTTCCCGCCACACCGGCAATCCCGACGATCTCACCGGCCCGGACGGAGAGGCTTAAACCGTCGAGGGCCTTCTGGCCCCTGTCGCCGCCGGCCTCGATATTTTCCAGCTCGAGGACGATATCACCGGCCTCGGCGGGCGGAAAGGCCGTATCGGGCGGGAGGGCCTTTCCGACCATCATGACGGCAAGTTCGCGAATCGATGTCTCGGACCGCCGGAGGGTGGCGACATTTCTCCCCCCACGCAGGACCGTAATCCGGTCGGCAATCTCCATCACCTCTTCCAGCCTGTGGGTAATGAAGACAACGGTCTTACCCGATTCAGCCATCGCGCGGGTCACGTGAAAAAGCTCTTTAACCTCCTGCGGCGTGAGAACGGCGGTTGGTTCATCCATAATCAGGATGTCGACCCCCCGGTAGAGCACTTTCAGGATCTCCACGCGCTGCAACTCCCCCACGGATAGCTGCCAGATCAGGGCCCGGGGATCGATCGTGAGACCGCTGGAACGGGAAAACCGCCCGACATCGGCCTCCATAGCCCGTATATCCAAGGAGAAAGCCAGTTTCGATAGGCCCAGCACGATGTTCTCGGTTACCGTGAAGGTGGGAATCAGCCTGAACTGCTGGTGAATCATGCCGATGCCCAGAGCGATGGCGTTCCCGGGAGACCGGATGTTCACGGGCTTTCCCCGGACACTGATCTCTCCCGCGTCGGCCCTGTAGAAACCGGAGAGGATATTCATGAGCGTGCTTTTGCCCGCGCCGTTTTCACCGAGAAGGGCGTGGACTTCCCCGGCACACAGCTCAAAGTGGACCCGGTCGTTGGCCACGACACCGGGAAAGCGCTTCAAGATATCTCGCATCTCCACAATCGGAGAATCCATCGATCCGGTAACCTCCGGTTCAGAATGTCCGCATTGTTGAGATGGACCCTGATCCGCTAACGCGGGAGCGTCCCTTGAACCCCTTCGACAAACCAGTTGAAGGACAGCATCTCGGCATCCGTCATCGTCTTTCCGGCTGAAACGACCAACTTCCCCTTTTGATCTTTGATGGGGCCTGTGAAGGGGTGGAGTCTGCCCAACACGATCTCCCGCTTCTTCTCCTCGACGAGATTGACGATGTTCTTCGGAACCGCTTTTGAGAACGGCGCCAGATCCACAATGCCATCGGACAGGGATCCCCAGTACTGCCCCGTTTTCCAGGTCCCCTCCCGGACGGCCTTGACTCGTGTCACGTAGTAGGGACCCCAGTTCCAGACGGGCCCGGTGAGGACGGCCTTCGGAGCGAATTTGCTCATGGGCGAGTTGTAACTGATGGCGAATTTCCCCCTTTCCTCCGCGGCCTGCATGGGCGCCGGCGAGTCCTGATGCTGGGCGATGATGTCACAACCCGCATCGAGCAGGGCCTTTGCCGCTTCCTTTTCCGAGGCGGGATCGTACCAGGTATTCGTCCAGACAACTTTCACCCGGGCGGCGGGATTCACGGAACGAACGCCCCGCGCGAAGGCGTTGATCCCCCGAACAACCTCTGGAATGGGGTGGGCCGCAACATATCCGATCCATCCGGATTTCGTCATCATACCCGCCATGATACCCGTGAGATATCGTGGCTCGTACATCCGGCCGAAGTACGTGGCAAGGTTCGGTCCCGTCTTATAGCCTGAACAGTGCTCGAAGTGGACGGCCGGGAATTTCTGGGAGACCCGGACCACCGCATCCATGTAGCCGAAACTGGTTGCGAAGATGATCTGATAACCATCCCGGGCAAACTGGGTCATCACCCGCTCGGCATCCGCCCCCTCAGGCACGGATTCCACAAAACTGGTCCTGACATAGGGAAGCGCCTTTTCGAGATAGATCCGGCCCTGATCATGAGCGAAGCTCCACCCGGCATCGCCCACAGGCCCCACATAGATAAATGCGACTTTCATGGGCTTTTCCTGCGCTGCCGCGAAATCCCCCGACAGGATAAAAAGCCCCAGGGCCGCTGCGATGAAAGAAGCGATAAAAGTGTTTTTTGTGATCTTCATCATCCCCTCACCTCCTTGAGTTTAAGCCGGTCATTACCATTTCTGGCCCGGTCTCAACGAAAATCCCACGGCAAAGAAAAAAGATTTCGGTCCGGTTGACGAGCGTTCTGCCGGGCCGGATCATGCGACATTTACCCGCACAGCATCACAGCGGGATGAACCGAAAGGTGTGTTTGATAAGCAGCATTGCTGTATGAATGAATAAACTGGCGGGTTTATCCTCAGGTGCGGCAGGGACAACGACCCTTGCCGGATATGGAAAACCCCGTCAGAAATCCAGGCCTGGATAACCGAAAGGAATTGATATCGACGGGTTTCTCCCGGCGGTCAACCGACGACCCTCCCCTGTCGCATCTTCTGAATCTCGTCCGGGCTGTAGCCGAGTGCCTTTAAAATTTCGTCGGTCTGCTCACCATGCAGGGGAGCCAGCCGTCTCACCGTGCCTGGCATGTCGGAGAGTTTCGGAAGGATACCCACCTGCCTGATCTTGCCGAATTTCGGGTCCTCAACATCGATGACCATCTGACGCGCTTTGATCTGGGGATCCTCGAAGACCTCGTCGATGGAATAGACTTTTCCGATGGGCACATCCTGCTTGATCAGGAGATCGAACCATTCGTCACGGGTCTTCGTGAGAAAGATTTTCTGAAGGTCTTCACGAATCTCCTGGAGTTTCCGGTCCGGTGCACAGAACGTCATCTCCATGCCCCACTTGAAGGGCATGAGGTCTTCCCGCCCCAGGGCCTTGCAGAGGTTGTCCCAGAAATGAGGCTCGAGGCAACCGATGCTGATGTATTTGCCGTCCTTCGTCTTGTACGTTTCGTAATAGGGGTATCCGCCGTTCGCCCAGGATTCGCCGCGTTTCAGTACCTTGCCGCTGTAGAAATACTCCTGGGTGAACCAGATCAGAAGGTGCAAGGCCCCCTCCATGTACGTGTGGTCGAGGTATTGCCCCTTCCCCGTTTTATCCCTGACCATCAGGGCGAGGAAAATGGCCACGGTGCCGTATAGCGAAACGCCGGCAAAGTCGGCAATGAGGTTAAGCGGGATTGAAGGCCGTCCCTCCTTGGGCCCGAGGAGGCCGAGTATGCCTGCGAGGGATATATAATTGATGTCATGACCGGGATAAAGTCGGTAGGGACCATCCTGCCCGTAGCCGCTCAGAGAGCAGTAAATCACACGGGGATTGATGGCCCTGACTGTGTCGTAGTCGATCTTGAGGCGCTTCACGACGCCCGGCCGATAGCCTTCGATGATGACGTCCGCCTCCTTGGCCATGCGGTAGAAGATCTGCTGACCCGCCTCGGACCTCAGGTTAATCCCGATGCTTTTTTTGTTGCGGTTCAGGGCGAAATAGGCTGTCTTTTTTCTTTTTTCCTCTCCTTTAGAAGAATACCCCATGTCCTCGTAGGGAAAGGGCTCTGCCGGCTCCACCTTGATGACATCGGCTCCGAAATCCCCGAGAATCATCGTGCAGAGTGCCCCCGGAACATAGTTCGAAAGATCCAGGACTTTGAGACCCTCCAGTGCTAGCATGATCATCCCTCCTTTTTCGCCTAAATAAAAGATGACGTAAAACCAGAAAAATGACGGGATTTTTTATACCACAGGTTGCCGGAACCCGCCAGGCAAATAAAGCCGCACAGGCCTTTTGATGACTGAGGAGGCTTTTCACCTTTTTGTATTTACCTTAATCTCATTGAAGAATTGCAGAAATCCTTAATTTAAGAGTTGACAAACAGCCGGTTTCGTTTTATGCGGAAGCGTCTTTCGACACGGGGGGTAAGGATATGGAGATCCGGGCATGGCCGACGAGAAGGAGCTTTGCGGAACCTGCGGTAAACGCATTGAATTTGTGAAATGCGTAGGCTGTGAAACACCCCTCTGTGAACAATGCGCCGTTTTCGACCTCATCGGGTCAGGTTGCGGAACGGTCATTCCCGCTTATTACTGCCTGTCCTGTGTCAAGGACGCCAGCATCAACCCCAACGCCATTTTTTACAGTGACAAATAGCGGAAGGTTGTAAATACCCATCCTCTGTCAACCCCAAAGATGACACTCTTTTGTCCGCAAGAGCCATGAAAAAGACAAACGTCGTCGAAGTGTTTCTGAATGTCGAGGCCCACAGGCTCACGGCCGACATCATCAGAAAATTTTCGACGAACAAAAAAGACATCCGGGCGATGGCGCTCGACGGTCTCAATCTCAACTCCTGCAAGGCGATCCTCGATCTCGGCTGCGGGTTCGGATTTTTTACGGAAGCCCTGAAGGACAGAGTCCATCCGGAAGCCTTCGTCCGGGGCATCGACATCATCGAGGCTTACGGACCCCTCTTCTTGAGAACCTGCGAAGACGCGGGCCTGCACGGTACCTTTTCCGCCGAGGGTGTTCACAGCATCCGAAAACTCGAAGACCGCCAATTTGATCTTATTCTCTGCAGCTATGCCCTTTACTTTTTCCCCGAGATCATTCCGGATATCTCCAGGGTGCTGAGAAGCGAAGGTCTTTTCATAGCCATCACGCACAGCAGTAAAAACATGGGTGCTCTCATCGACGCAGCAAAAGAAGCACTCAAAGAGAAAAATATGCTCTCCGAAAATGCTCTTCCCATCGAGGGGATTATCCGTCGATTCTCATCTGAAAACGGGTCTCAGCTTCTCTCCCCATGGTTTGGCGGCATCCGCGGCACGGATTACCCCAACAACCTCATTTTTTCACCGGGCGATCTTCGATACATTGTCGAGTACTTTCATTTCAAAAGTCCCTTTTTCCTGTCCGGAACCGGTTATTCATCAGATACGGTTACCCGCCTCTTAAGGGGGCACCTCGAAAAGGTCCTCCTGGCGCGAAATCAATTCACGATTTCCAAGGACGATACCATCTTTATAGCTGAAAAACCGCTGAGGCAGAGATAGAGATGAAACGTAAATCCAAACGATTCTGCTCCTACTGTGGCAGCAAGACCGTCACCATGCAAGAGGAGGGTGTGCCCCGGGACTTCTGTAATACCTGCGGGGTTTTCTTCTATGAAAACCCGCTCCCGGTTGTCTCAGTCATCCTGATGTCAGACCGGAAGGTCCTTCTCGTCAAGCGCGGCAAGAAACCCTATAAAGGAATGTGGTGCCTGCCGACCGGTTTCGCAGAAGCCGGTGAGAGCATCGAGGACGCGGCGTTACGGGAGCTCGAGGAGGAAACGGGTGTCCAGGGATCCATTGTGAGTCTTATTCATCTCGACTCCGCCGCGAATTATTATTACGGCGATCTTCTCTTTACAACCTTTGAGGTGGAAGCAACCGGCGGAAAACTCAGCCGGGGCGGTGACGCGGACGATGTCAAATATTTCCCCCTGGATCGCATCCCGAAGCTGGCCTTTTCATCGAATAAGAAGGCCATCAAGGCGTTCATCCGGAATAAATCTGACGCCTGGGCTATCCTCGACTCCTTCAGTCTTGCCATGGCCGATGACCGAACCGGGAAAAAGAAGAAAAACCTTCTGTCCGACCGGCTCATAGATGTCATCGAAAAAAACGCCGAGCGCATCGCCGGCATCTGGCTCGATGACGTAACGACAAACCGTTCCACGGCAGGTTACCACCCCGTGAACCGCCAGGATCTTTTTCAAAAGGCCTATACCATCATTTCACAGTTCGGACGATGGCTGGGCGGATTTTACCGCGACGAAGACATCCGGAATTTCTACATGGAACTGGGCAGAGAAAGAAACCGGGCGGGCTTCAAGCTCAGCGAGGTCCTGAGCACACTAAGCCTCCTAAAAAAAGATATCTGGGAATTTGCGCTATCGAGGGGCATGTGGCAGAAGACGCTCGATATTTACATGGCCCTCGAGCTGGACAGACGAATCGTGGTTTTCTTTGACAAGGCGGCCTTCTACACGACGAAGGGTTATGAAAGGAAAGAAAATCCATAAAAAAACGGGGCCTTCATGGCCCCGCCCTTTTTTGTGTCTGGAGGTTATAGAAGGTCTCCGAATTTTCGCCCCAGAAGATAACCCGCGATCACAAGGACCACAGAGAAATCGAGCCTTTTGAGACCCGAAAACACGATGCTCTGCAGGACAGGGTAGTTTTCGAGTGAGGCGAGCAGCCCTGAAGGCACGGCATCAAGAATGAGCGTGCAGGGGTAACCCAGCCACTCCCCATGTCGGACCCAAAAGAAGATCTCATATCCCAGAAAAATCAAACCGGAAATAAAGAGGAGATCTCCTATGACGGCGACGATGGATATATCTTTCTTGGCCGTCTGTCGGCCCGAACTGCTACGCAGATAGGTGTACCTCCAGTCTGTAGAATAATCCTCCACTCCTCTCATGTTACTACCTCCACACTGTGTCTAGGGCGCGCAAATGGAGACCCTTATGCAGAGGTTCTTGCTCGCCCGGCAACCCTGCTACCCTATCCGCCGTGACGGACTTAGGTCAGCGGCTTTGCGTCCCACCCTTTCGGTGTGGTTTGCCTTGATCAGGCTTTCTTAAAAACCCAATAATATCAATAAACTGAAATTGTACTGACCCGAATGCCGCTTTTTTGCCGATTGCTCCTTTCTCGTAGATATTATCGGCGAAATCAATGAAATCTTGAGTCATTTCTGGAAGGCTCCGCGCCGACCTCCCGCGCGGTTCGTGGAGAGCTTTCAAGAGTTATTTCCGAAAGAAAAAATACTCATGGCGATCTTCGGGGCGGTCCAGATCACGATCCGACGAAAAAAGCGTAAAGCCGGACGCATTCAACTGACCGGTACACTCGTCGCTCGTGAAGGATGTCATGTAAATCACGTTCCGAGCGTAATCATCCTTTTTCTGCCGGAGCTTTTCCGAGTCGTCATCGTATCTCATCTGTATCAGGCCGAAGGCACAGGGTTTCATCAGTCTCTCCATGACACCGAGAATCCGGAGGGTATAAGACTTGGAGGGAAAATGCTGAAAGACGGCAACAGAAACAAAATCAAATGACGCCGGCCCCAGGCGCTCGAATACCGTCTCGGGCTGGTCGGCGGGTAAACATAACGTTGCGAAATTTTCGAAACCGAGGAGCCTGAGTTGCTTCTCACATTGGGCCACCGTCGCCCCGGCCACATCGACACCGGTGACGCGACCGAAGATGCCGCAGAGGACCCTCAGGTTCGCCCCACCGCCGCAGCCCCAGTCCAAGGCGGCCTTTTTACCGAGATTGCCGGAATAATCATCGGACGCAAATTCACGAAGAAACCGACGGACAAGGGCGCCGTGGAAGTCCCCGTAGGCGAGCCACCTTCTACGGTCCCATCGGGCCGAGCCGCACCAGTGGGACTGGTCCTGAACCCGCTCGTCGTAACGGCTGAGATTCCAGTATTGACCGGCTTCCTGACCAAGGCTGCTGTCGGATTTCATGACCCGCCGCATCACGGAGCGTTTCCTCACCCCGTGTGGTGGTCCTCAAGCGTGAAGCGCCACTTGCAGAAGCATCCCGGTGGATGGGGGTCCGGCGGTGCGAAGAGGCACTCCACCCGGATACGGTCATCGATGACACGGGCGAAGCTGTCGAATTCACCCTGATGCATGGTCTTGCACTCGAACTCGGGCAATCCCTTTTTGACCCGTGCGACCTGGGGTGCGCAGCTCGGGACTGAAAGGATGACCTCATCGGGCTTTTCTTCGATATCATAACCGATGATGATGCACCACGGAAAGAGCCGCAGGGCCTTCAAGAATCCCTTCAGACCCCTTTCCTCAATCTTGAACCGCCTGATGAAATCCTTCGCGACAAGCTCCGGGACCTTGCCCCAGACCCGTTCATTGATGCGCTCAGCCGCCTCCTGACTGAACTGTTCGGAGACGTAAAGGAACCAGAAGCCGTCAACGGCTCGGTAATTCCATAGCAGGAACTCGAGATAGGACCTCAACTTGGACTCGTCCATCCTGTCAAACACCGTAAGGTCCATTGTCTCTCCTCGAAAAGGATTTGGTCTCACCGGTCATTGAACAAAGGCCGTCTTTGTTCTTCAAGACTTTTTCCCCTGTCAATGAAGTTGGAGCGAAGCTTCCGGATGAAAACGCTGCCCTGCAGGAACGACAGGCAGAAGGATTTCAGAAGAGCCTTCTCTTCAGCCTGACCCTGTGCATGATGGTCGCCGCGATTTCCTCCACCGACATGGTGGTGATGTTGATGAAGGGGATATTTTTCGAAACAAAAAGGAACTCGGCCATGGCCACCTCCTGCTGGCACTGGTGGAGCGAGGAGTAGCGGCTGTTCGGCCTTCTTTCCGAGCGGATCTTCTGCAGGCGCTCGGGATTGATGGTGAGCCCGAAGAGTTTGTCCCGGAAGGGGACGAGGACGCCCGGTATCTTTTTGTATTCGATGAGAAGGTCGTCCTCCGTGAGGGGGTAGTTGGCGGCATAGACACCGAACTGGAGGCCCAGGTAAAGACAAGTCGGTGTCTTTCCGGCACGTGACACGCCGGTCAGGACCACATCGGCCTTGTCGTAGTCCTTCGTCGAGATGCCGTCATCGTTGCTGATGGCAAAGTTCACCGCGTCTATCCGCACATCCAGGTCTTTCATCAGCAGGGGGTGGTGACCGATGGTTTGGGAGGACTGGGTCTTAAACTCGGCTTCCAGCGGCTTGATGAAGGTGTCGAAGAGATCGATGACCACGGCATCTGCCATCATGATGATTTTACGAAGATCGGATTTGATCAGGGTGCTGAATACGATGGGCCGGGCGCCATTCTTCGAAATCTGGTTGATATTCTTGAGCACGTCCTTTGCCTTTTCCTCCGTATCGATGAACGGAAAGGTCATCTGGGTGATATCCATGCCGTCGAACTGGGCAAGAAGGCTGTGCCCCAGTGTCTCGGCCGTGATAGCAGTCCGGTCCGAGATATAAAAAACGGTTCTGATTCTCCCTGATTTTGGCATGTTCCGGAACCTGCCCCTCGATGATTTCCTTCCACGGAACTCTTCACCCCGATCTTCCAAAACAACCGCCCTGCCCTGCCGGAATCCCGACGGCGCCCTATTATACAGAATTCAAAAGGAATGCCAACCTTTATCTGCCGATCGGCCCCTTCAGGTTTGTTGACCCTCGACCGATAGAATATACAGAAGAGAAAAATTCCCTCCCGACGGCCCTTATCAGCGGCTGCGTGACAGGTTCAGAAAGGACTTCTGACATGCCGAGCACCGTCCATCCCCGATACACGACGGCGGAGAAGATCACCCTCGTCTCCATCAGCGTCATTTCCTGGCCCCTCGAAAAGTTCCTCCAACTCGTCAGGAAATGCATGAAATGGCTCGAAGATGTGGAACCGTTCGTCTTTTGATTAAGAGATCAGTAATATCATATCAGCAATTTCTGTAACGATTGAAACGCATTTAACTACTGCGGATTCTTTCCTCCCTCCCGCTGATCCTCATATCTTTTTTTACAATATACCGATATTATTCAACATTTTCAGATTATTGACCCGGCGGCCTCTTTTTTCAAAAAAGCATGTGGAAAAAAATGCGCCTATCCTATATGTAGATATGGAAGAAAACTTTTTCTCTCGCGTTAAACCAATAAGAAGGGGGATGAAAGATGAAAAAAATTTGGATGATTGCGGCGCTCCTTGCAGTCTTTCTTCTGATCCCGCAGGCTGATGCCGCGGGTCCTGATGACATCCTGGGCAAATGGTGGAACCAGGAAAAGGAGTCACAGATCGAAATCTACAAATCCGGAAATTTATACGAAGGAAAAATCGTCTGGCTTAAAGAGCCCGTCTATCCGCCCGATGACAAGAAAGGGATGGCGGGAAAGACAAAAGTGGATCGCGAAAATCCGGATCCCGCCCTGAAAAGCAGACCCACTCTGGGATTGGTGATGCTTTGGGGATTTAAGTACACCGGGGACAATCTTTGGGAGGGAGGTTCTATCTACGATCCAAGAGATGGAAAAACATGGAGTTGCAAGATGACCTTGAAGTCACCTGATATCCTCGATGTCAGAGGTTTTTGGCGTGTCTCATGGATTGGTAAAACAAACGTATGGACGCGCGTAAAGTAATCCAACCGCAAACCCCTGTATGTTTTAATGATTTTTGAAGAAAGAAAGGCCTGGATCTTCCTACGAATCCAGGCCTTTAATGCCTGATGCGATTTCCAGCGTTATTTCACCTGACGGCCACCACAATGATGTCAAAGACGGACGACCAGGAGATCGGCTTTGTGATGGTTCTGCCCCCGAGCTTCCTCGCCACGTCGGCTGCTTTCTTCTCGAAACCGGATTTATAATAAACAGTATCCGTCACGTAGTCCGGCGTCGTTGCCATACCGACGACCTCCACCTTATAGCCCAGTTTCGTCAGTTTCTGGGTCATCTTCTTGGCCGAGGACATCTTGCCGTTCCCGCTCAGCACTTTGAGACGGATCGATTTGAGGCCTGTATCCTTCTTTTCGGGTACCGTCTGGGCAGGCGCCACCTGGTGGGTTTCGGCGACCTTCTCTTTCGGAGGCGCCATGATCTTTTCTTCCTCCACCTTCGGTGCCTCTTTCTCAGACGGGACAGCCATGGCTTCCGATTCGACGGTTCCGCCCGGTTCCTGCGTCTTGGTGCTCAATTTCTGAACCTGCTGCTTGAGTTGCTCATTTTCCTCCGCCAGGGTCTTGTTATGCTGCTGAAGTGCAACGACCTCCTTACTGAGACTGTCCGCTTCATCGACCTTTTTCTGGTAGACACTTTTCTCGACCATGCACCCTGATAAAACAAGGGCAAGGCTCATGAAAAGGGCCGCAGCCACAAAATCTTTGAACATAGGATGCATCCTCCTTCTCATTGATCACCTGCCTGGTGAAGACGCAGGCACCCGCCCCAAAGGGCAGTCAATAATCTGTACATCGCAATCCACAGCACTGTGAGTAATTCTGTGGACAGCTTTGTGGACAGCGTTTGTAAGTTGGCTTAATGGCTTCATCTTGACCTCTTTGCTCTCGATGTAGGCAAATTATTGTTAATAATTTCAAAGGCTTATATTTTGTTCTTGTTTTTCAACCTTTTGGAGAAACCATGAACCAGGGGGCGTCAAATAAACCCGAATTTCGAATAAAACACAAGTTCCGGAAAGGGGAGAAATAATGACTGCAAGGGATCCAGGTTCTTTATTTTTTATTCTCCGCCCCGGTCTCCCGCCGGTAATGGTCTATCGTCATTTCCAGGAGGACGAGAAAGTACTCGAATTGCGTCCTGGCCGCCTGGTATTGCCGCGGGGTAATGAGCCGGCCGTTATCCTCGTAGAGCTCGTCCACGAGCCGCATCCATTCTTCCTCTGCCGCCTTGACGCGCTCGAAGTCCGGCCCGATGAGTTCGGGTTCGATGTAGAGGGCGGCGTGTTTTATGTGCATCAGCCTTTCCAGCTTGTTCATAAACACAACAACTTCCCTTCTCCCCCAAGTCTCCTATGATCCGAAGGCTTGAAAGAATCCTCCCCGGCTAAAAATGCCACCGGAAGCCGCCGAAAAACGCGTGACCACCGACATCGGCATCGTGACTTTCATAGGACGTCCCATGGGCAGCATTAAAATTCCTGATCAGCTCGCTGTCGAAATCTTTTACCGGCAACCACGTGTATTTGTATTCAAAGAAAATTCCCACCGGCGCATCCCAGAAACCAAAATCCGTGGGCTTCTTCATGATGTAGAGCTCGATCCCCGCCAGCCCGTGCGCGCCGAAGCTGTTGAATGTCTCGTCCCTGTCATAGGTAAATCCCCCTGTTTGGTATTTGAGCCTGCTCTCGGTGTAGTAATAATCAGGACCGGCCCCTGCGTAAACGGTCAAGGCGTCCGCAACGGGGAATACAAGTTTCAGGGTCGGAGACAGGTAGGCATTGATGATCGTCAGGTCGAGACTGTCACCGGCGAGAAGGCTTCCCTGGCTTTCCTCGCCGGACTGGAAGTAACCCACGGCAATATCAAGCCACAGGTATTTATACAGCCGCCTTTCGTAGGCGACTTCCCCGATGAGACCATTAAAATCACCCTGGCTGATGTCCCAGAAATCCATGAAATCGCTGCCCGGATACAGGTGATAACCCGCCTTGACGGAGAAGGCGTTGTCCTTCAGGAGATGGGCCCTTTCCTCCGCAGCGCCCGCGTTTACGGCCACGATCATGAATAGACAAACCGTGAAGGTCAATATTTTCGTACGAAACATACCCCTCCTCCTTTCCAGTCAGTCCGGACCCCGATGAACCACCCCGCCCCCGATTCAAGGCGGGCGGCCCAAACATTCCAGCAGGCGGTACCGGCAATCGCCAACGGATACATACCACTGAGAGCGCCGTGATTGCAACACCACTCTTCCTGCCCGCAGGCACGGCGAAAGCCATCAGCCATTCAAAAAATGAAAAAAAGGCCCGTGAGCCGGACTCACAGGCTTTATGAGAATGACGATTGCATCCGCTCCGAACGCATGGTTTCGCTAGGTCCCCTCTTCTTCTCCTTCGTCCACGAGCGTGACGGCCTCACCCGATGGCAGCGCCTGCACATCGCGGAGCTTCTTCTCGATCGTCCTTGATTTCTTTGCCGCGTTCTCGATGGTGCTGCTCGCCTCCTGTAATTTCTTTTGGGTCCTGTCGAGCAAATCGCCAAACCGCCCGAACTCTGTCTTCACCGCACCCAGGAGTGCCCAGACTTCGCTGGAGCGCCGTTCGATGGCAAGGGTCCTGAAACCCATCTGAAGACTGTTCAGAAGGGCCGCAAGCGTTGTCGGGCCCGCCACGACAACCCGGAATTCCCTCTGCATGAATTCACAGAGTCCCGGCTTCCTCACGACCTCCGCGTAGAGACCTTCAACGGGAAGAAAAAGAATGGCGAAATCGGTTGTATGAGGGGGGTCGATGTATTTTTCCCTGATGGTTTTGGCCTCGAGCTTGATGCGGTTTTCCAGCTGCCGGGCAGCTTCCTCAGCGAGCTCCGCGTTGGCCTGTTCCTGGGCTTCGATGAGCCTCTGATAATCTTCCTGGGGGAACTTGGCGTCGATCGGAAGCCAGATCGCTTCATCTTTGTCGTCCCGGCCGGGAAGCTTGATGGCATATTCGACCCGATCATTGCTCCCCTTCTTGGTCGCCACGTTTTGCTCGTACTGCTCCCGGGTGAGAATCTGCTCGAGGAGGGCACCGAGCTGAACCTCACCCCACATACCCCTCGCCTTGATGTTCGTCAGGACCTTTTTGAGATCTCCCACACTGCTCGCAAGAGACTGCATCTCTCCAAGCCCCCTGTGGACCATTTCCAGCCTCTCGCTCACGAGCTTAAAGGAGTCGCCAAGCCTTCTCTCGAGGGTTGCATGAAGTTTTTCATCCACGATGACCCGCATCTGTTCCAGCTTGGCGCTATTGTCATCCTGCAGCACCTGGAGGCGAGACTCCACGGTCTCCCTCGTTCGACTCATTTGTGTCTCGTTCGACTGGGTCAGGGAGACAAGCTGGCCCGAAAAAACATCGAGTTGATTCTTCTGCAGCGACGAAATCTCCGTCATTCGTCCAAGGAGTGAGTCGCTGAAGAGTTTGAAGGTCCCGCTCATTTCCTCTCGGTTCTGTTTGGCAAGAAAAGCGGCTTCCTGGCGGTTCTTCGAACTCTCTTCCCGGATGGAGTGTTCCATGTTCTCCTGATTTTTTTCGAAAATGGAAAAATAGGCCTGGATGAAAGATAAGGAATCGGTGGGCGCGCGCTTGAGGAGGATAACGACCAGGACCAGAATCGCCACGAGGACGACAACCATGATGATAAGTAACGCCTCTACCATGTTCCCCCCAAAGATGATGATCCACTCAACGTCCAAACCCGAAGAGACTTACAAATCCCATCTCTTCACGACAGTCCGCACAAAGATCCTCCGGATTCATCCTGGTGGTGCTTTCAAAAACCATGTCTCCAAGGTCTCTAACGGGGCTCTGTTCCAGTTCCTCTTTTTCGTCAAAATCTGCGAGACATCGCGGACAGATTTTCAAATTACCTTCCCCCGTGTCTCAAACTGCTGAAATTGGTATCTTATTCTTGCAACTTTTGCAACAATTTCCTGTGGAATTTTTTCTGCAGGCACGGGCGGTAACCCCGTCTTTATTGCCTTTGTCGTATCAACCCCTTGCCAGTAAGATAGTACGTGCGATGGACCTCTCTGCTCGGCTTGACCATGGGATCCCCCGGCCCCTGGACCAGCATGTCGATTTCAATCTGACCGGACCGGATGGCAATATCTCTGACCTGTATCCGATCGCCGAGAAAAAGGGTGGCCACATTCACGGGGACTCCATCCTCATTGAGAACAGCGCAGAGATAATAAAAGGTGCCGCTGCCGCCGGATTGAACGATCAGTATGACGGCCGCATCTTCCGACCCGTCCGCGTCGAGGTCGCCGCAGGCATATTGATCGGAAAGTGTAATCACAATATCGATTGCCGATTCAAGTGATGCTTTCTCCCGGTAGCTGCCGTCTTTCAGCCGTGCCTTTCCGCCGGATGCAAATTCGGACAGATACTCGGCATTGGCCAGGGCCTCTCTTGATGGAGGCGCCTGGGTGATTACATCTCTGGACGATGGCCGCTCCCCGAAATGCACACAGCCCGCCGCGAGGCACAGGACAACCCAGACCCAAACGCGACCGGTCCATAACCCGCCTCTGATAGTCATAAACACGCACCCCTGCGAAGGTCTTGGCGATCTATTTTATTCTTATTACCATTTTTCAATTTGACAAAAAATTGTTTTTTTTATTAGCGAAAACAGGCGTTTTGTTTTAAAGGTCTTGAGTAATCCCGTCCCCCGTATGGATGCCATGAAAGAGAGGGCCTCGATATCAATCTGAACCCGTCAAAAAAAATCCTTATTTTTGGGCTGGTCTTCCTGGTGGTGTCTGTGACTGCGGGGAGCGCCGCAGCCAGGAGCTATCAATACCGCCTAGCCGCAACGAAAGCGGACAGGTCAGAGGCGAAAACCGTCATCGGTGCGTTTAAGCAACACACGATAAAACCCAAAGAGACCCTTCTCGATGTGGCAAGGGTTCACGGCCTGGGGTTCCATGAGATTGAGATCCTCTATCCCGGGATCGATCCTTGGATCCCAAAAGCGGGTACAAGGTTGACCATCCCGACGCTCTGGGTTCTGCCGCCCACAAAACACCAGGGAATCGTCGTGAACATACCTGAGCTGAGGCTCTATCGCTTCTATCCAAAAACCAAGACGATCAGAACATACCCCGTGGGTATCGGGGATCTGGAAACCGAGACCCCGCTCGGTACCTATCGTGTTGCCAGACGCGACGTGGATCCGGAGTGGAAAGTACCCCCGGATCGCCGGGAAAAATACGGATACGAAATCATGCCCCCGGGCCCGGACAACCCGCTGGGAAAATACTGGATCGGTCTTTCGAACCGCAAATACGGCATTCACGGGACGAACAACGCCTGGAGCATCGGACGCTCCGTCAGCGGCGGCTGCATCCGCCTCTACCCCGAACACATCAGCCGGTTGTATAAAGAGGTGCCCATCGGGACTTATGTGGAGATCATCTACGAACCGGTCAAGTTCGGTTTTTGGAGGGAGCAGATCTACATTGAGGTTCACCCGGACCTCTACGGTAAAATTGATGACATGGAGGAGCACACGATGATGCTCCTCGACCAAAGAGGCCTCCGGGATTACGTATCCATTCCGAAAGTTAAAAAGGCCCTGGAAAATAAGGACGGTCTCCCCGTTGCTGTGGGCACCCTCCCGAAGAAAGATGACAAACGATAGCTTGAGATTTTTAAATTCTCTGGTACAATACTAAAAATGACTTGAAGGAGGTGATCATGCGATGAAGAGAAAACACGTAGGTCTGGTCATGATGGCAATTTTGCTGGGCCTGGTATTCATGTTCTCGGGGTGCGCTACAACGGGCGACCTGGAGAAACTGCAGGCACAGGTCAACGCGGTCAGTCAGAAGGCGGATCAGGCGCTGCAGGAAGCACAGGCCGCAAGAGCCGCCGCACAGTCCGCGAGGATGGACAGTGCGAGGGATGCCGAGAGAATATCCCAGGCAGCCACAAAGGCGGATAACGCAGCGGTTAGAGCCGAGGCAGCTGCGAAAATGGCGGAGGACAATGCAAAGAAAACCGAGGCCATTTTCCAGAAATCCATGAAGAAATAGGAAAGCGGCTATCGCCACGCGCGGAGCATCTCCGCGACGCTCAGAAAAAAATAGCAGGGTTTTGCAACCCTGCTATTTTTTTCTCGCCCCTGAAGGTCCCGTTGTGGCGAGGACGAATGGTAACCGTTTCGCTGAACGGCCTTTTTCCTAAGCAAGGCCGCCCATCCACTTCAAGCGCGTCTCTACAGCCCGATTAAACTTTTCAGCCTGCCGAGGAAATTTTTGAAAAATTCAACGGCCTCAGGGTCGGCAGCCTGGGGGCTCCAGACATGTTCGCCAAACCCGAACTGGGCGAGCGCGTAATAACCCAGGGCGAACTGCCCGATGGCAACATAGCCCGTCGTCACCTGCCCCAGTCCGAAGAGCATTGCGATGGCGAGCTGTCCGATCGCAGCGACCCCGAACGCGGCCTGCCCGAGTGCAACGGCACCGACCGCAAGCTGGCCCAGGGCCAGAAGCCCTGCCGCAGCCTGACCGATGGCAATAACACCGACCGCCTTTCTTCCCACGGCGATGATGCCCTTCGCGACAGCGCGCTTCCCCGTCTCCGGACAGATCCCCGCGGTGTAATGAATGAAGGGGAGGCCCAGCAGCCCGTCATGAGACCTGAACTCGGCGAATCGCGCACCCGTCTCGTAGACATAACGACGCCACGTACCGAAATAAGTCCGGTCGAACTTGTAGTCCACTTTCTCCAGAAGCATGTTCTTCATGGCGTATTCGGGAGGTTTACTGGGATGCTGTCCCAATCCTCTGCGAGCGGAGGGCTGCCGCCTGCCGGTAGTAATCCTGGGCAATGTCATGGCGTCCATACTTCTCCATGGCAATACCCATGCTCTCGACGCAGAAGGCCATGCCTCTCACATCATCGAGCTGGCGGCAGAGCTGGAGAGCTTTTTCATAAGAATAAAAGGCATCGAGATATCGGCTGAAACTCATGTGATGGCTGGCCTGTCTGATGTGATCATTCGCCTCGTTGATCATCTGCTCCCTTGCCCGGCGTTTTTCCTCAACGGCCTTGACGCGCTCTTCCTCCGCTTTTTTCCTCGCCTCTTCGACTCTTCTTCTCATCTCCTCATCGTAGTTTCCTGTAAAGGGAGAAGCGGCCCTGGACATCCGCGTGAGGGGATATCCATTCGCCGGCGAGAGACTCGAAACGCGTTCCGATGGGATGCCAAAGTTCAGATTCTGCCCGTTGGCCAGGAGGGCACAGGCCACTGCGACCACATCCCCCTTCATGCTGACGACCGGGCTCCCGCTTGAGCCGGGCGATATGGGTGCCGTGATCTGGATGATTTTTTTCGATCCTTGTATCTCACGGACCGCGGAAACGATTCCGTCCGAGACCGTCTGGTCAAGACCCATGGGGCTTCCGATCACCACGACCCGTTCCCCGATGTCGGGAAGGGACGTTCGAACGGAAAGAGGCTGTACCTCATAGGGCGGGATCTGGACCGAAACCATGATGAGGTCATTTTCCGGATCTTCTGCCAGGACCTCCCGGATCGGATAGACCTTCCCCGAGGGCACTCTGATATCAGCAGAAACGGCCCCCCTGAGGACATGATGATTGGTCACTACATTGCCGCCGCTGCTCACGAAGAAACCGGTGCCGATCCCCGTTTTCTGTTTTTTCTCATCGTATCTCTGGATGACGACCACGGATGGACCGATTTGCTTGTAGATGGACGAAACGTCCTGTGCGCCCCCGGTGACGTTCCCGACGGAGGCAGGGGCCGCTTCCAGGGCGGATTTTCCCTGCGACGCCGCTTCAATTGATCGGGGAGCCTCGACACTTTTTTTAACGATGGCCGGCTGCTTCCCACTCACGGTGGAAGTCGGGCGGTGGTAGGCATTGAGGGCTTGAATGGTAACGATGAAAGTCATCAGGGGAAGAACCGCCCTGAGGATCATTCGTCCCCGAGGGCCGAACTTCGAGTAATACAGATTCGTCACCGCGATCGTGACGAGCGTCACAAGGATTGAAATCTGTGTCAAGAGATCCATCGTGCATCTCCTTTGCGCTTTGTCTGAAAAGACGGACAGCCTCATCCCCTCGCGAGGAAACGCGGGTCCATCACCTGTATAATTCGGAAATTTTGGAAGAATATTGAGGGGTTTTTTAAATCTCCCGAGGGAGAAGTCCGGGATGACTAAATCTTCGGGGAAGAAACGGGAATAATGTTCTACGACGTTGAAAGCAAAGGGTATTTATCTGTCCAACTCTCCGGACAGAGGCAATACCTGCCCGGTTTTTCTTGTTTCCCTTCTCGCAGTTGATTTTTTGCAGAAAAGATGCTTTGATCTTTTGCGTCTCTTGACACACGCAGGATCCCGAATATGAGATCCGAAAGGCTGAAAACCATGCCGTTCAGAGAATGGCCGATTCCGCCCCATTACAGACCCGAAAAGGTGGCTGAACTCTGGAGGGTCCCCTACCAGGAGCGGGCTTTCGACGCTGAAAGGTGGGCGCGGGAGCACGCCATCAGGCCCTCGATCGAAGACCAATACAGGATCTGCCTCCTCCCCGTGGATGTGCAGAATACCTTCTGCATCCCCGACTTTGAGCTGTATGTGGGGGGGCGTTCAGGAACGGGGGCCATTGACGACAACCGCCGGCTCTGCGAGTTCATATACCGCAATCTCGGGGTGATCGCCGAAATCTGCCCTACCATGGACACACACCAGGCCGTGCAGATCTTCCACAGCATTTTTCTCATCAACGACAGGGGGGAGCACCCGGCCCCTTTCACGCTCATATCCGAGGAGGATATCCGAAAGGGCGTCTGGAAGTTCAACCCCGCTGTCGGTTACAGCCTGCGGATCAGCGAAAACGACGGCCGGCAGTTTCTCCTTCATTACGCCAGCCAGTTGAAAGCAGGCGGCAAGTACGAACTGACCATATGGCCCTATCACGCCATGCTCGGGGGCATCGGTTACGCCCTCGTTTCATCCCTTGAGGAAGCGATCTTTTTCCACACCATTGCCCGATACAGCCAGGCCGATTTCCAGATCAAGGGAGACAACCCCTTCACGGAGAATTACTCCGTCCTGAGCCCGGAAGTGCTCCATGATGCGGCGGGGGAAGAGATCGCACGGAGAAACACCGCCTTCATTGAGAAGCTCCTTCAGTTCGACATCGTCATCATCGCCGGCCAGGCTAAAAGCCATTGCGTGGCCTGGACGATCGACGACCTGCTGGGCAACATCCTGGACAGGGACAGAAGCCTCGCAAAGAAGGTCTATCTCCTCGAAGACTGCACCTCCCCCGTCGTCGTCCCGGGCGTCATTGACTACACGGAGCAGGCCGATGCCGCATTCCGCCGATTCGCCGGGGCCGGGATACACATCGTCCGTTCGACCGAGCCTCTCTCCAGCTGGCCGGGCATCAGCGGTTGATTTTCAGGATAAAAAAGAATCTGAACGGATGACGGGGAACTGCCTGCGGTGCCGGCCTTTGCCCTTTCAGGGGGGTGACGCCGCCTCGGCCCCGCGCCTCCGATCATAATATCGGAGGGGGATCACGAGGCCGAAGAAGGGGATAAGGTACATCGCCGCCACGATCGGCTCAATGGGACTGAAAAACTGAGAGGCAAAAACGAGGACCAGGACATTGTTCATGTTTCCAAGCATCACCGCCCCGGCCAGTTGATCTTCCACGGGTCTCCCTAGAAAAAAAAGGATCCCCGTCAGACAGAAAATCACCGAAAGCATTATGGCGACAACCGTCGCCATGACGATGGTGAAGGGCTCCTGCCGCATGAAATCGGAGTACCGGGAAAATATCCCGAGGTTGATGGCGGCAAAAAGAAAAAGGGAAAGCGGAAACTGTATGCGCATCACGCCCTTCAGGAATGCGGGGGCCAGGCGCCTCAGAGTCTGCACGGCCGCTATGGGTACAAAGATCACAAGGGCAAGCATCCGGACCATGGCCGCAAGAGAGATCTCCACCTCCCTTGAAAGCAGAAGCTTGATGAGGGCGGGAAGCGTGAAGGGAATAAGGACGGATGTAATGACCACGACGACCAGCACGAGCGGGCTGTTTCCCCGCACGAGGTTGGAGACAAAGGGGGCCACCACCCCCGTGGAGATCCCGCCCAGGAGGAGAGCCGCCACGGCGTAAGTCGGCGCAGTGAACCTGAAGAAATAATAGATGGTCACGGGCATGACGATGATTTTCAGAACGACGAAGGCCGCGACGATCCCGCTGGACTCCCGGAAGGTGCGCCACACATCATCGAGTTCAATCGAGAGGAAGCTTAAGAAAAAGAGGGCCATGAGGAAGTACACGGGCAGGGGCTGAAAGGACACACAGAAGCCGGGACAGAGGATTCCCGCCACCATGGAGGCATAGACCACAAGCATGAGAATGAGATCTTTCAGTCCGAAGGGCATTGAAAAATACCGGCCACCGGGAGAGACTTCCAAAAATTTTCGCGACTATATGTGATGTTCACAAAAGGATCAACAGGGAATTTGGGAATCATCTCCGGCATGGACGGGAAGCTTCCATCCCTATAGCCATGAACCGGCCGACAGCATCTGAATGCGAGAGGAGCCCTTATCGTGAGCCAAGAACGCCTTGAGTCATACCGCTATTTCCTGAAGGACAGCATTCGAAAGACGATCAACTTCGCCCGAACGGATCAGAGCAGGGGTGTTGAGCCGCCACCCATCCAAAAACCCTTCAGCGCCGATGCCCGGCGGGTGAACCTCATGAAACAGGGGAAGTGGACAACGATCCCGGCCTGCGATCTCGTCGTGGCCATCGGGAACCGCAAAAGCCGGCGGGCCTACCGCCGCGAGTCCCTCACGCTCGAAGAGCTTTCCTTTTTGCTCTGGGCCACGCAGGGGATACGACAGCGGATCGACGCCGGTCATGCCTACCGGACCGTGCCCTCGGCCGGGTGCCGGCATGCCCTGGAAACCTACCTCTGCGTCCTAGGCGTGGAAGGGCTGGAGCCCGGTATCTACCGATACCTGCCCCTGGAACACCAGTTGCTCTTCGAGTTCACGGAAGATCGTCTGGCCCAGAAGATGGTTGCGGCCACTTTCGGCCAGCCCTGCCCCGGCCAGGCAGCCGTGACCTTCATCTGGACAGCCATTCCCTACCGAATGGAGTGGCGATATGACCTCGCGGCCCACAAGGTCATCGCCATCGATGCCGGCCACGTCTGTCAGAACCTTTATCTGGCCTGTGAAGCCATCGGGGCGGGGACATGTGCCATCGCCGCCTACGATCAGGAGGCCTTGGACAGGCTCCTCAGGATTGACGGAAAGGATGAGTTCGCCGTCTACCTTGCGCCGGTGGGGAAAACGAAGCAGCCGGGCAGGTGAAATCCCGCTCCATTTCTGAAGTCGGGCAAGCCGATCATACTCCTCGGGGATATGTGGTTTGATTTAGTGCACTGGGTCCGGGGCTGGCCCCTGAAGAAAGGACTTTTCGATGAGACGGATATGGAAATGAACTCATATAGCCGGGGATTGCGAGGAGGCCTTTTCCATCCTCTTGGAAGGCCGCGGAGATTTCTGCCACGAGTCACCGTCGCTTCAAAACAAAGTGGGCCTGAGCGTAATCCATGCGGCTTCAGGCCCCGCACGTCTTGTGTTCTTCTCTTCGGCGACGTCTCGGGTTCAGCGAGACTTCTTCTTGGAGGAACCGGTCGAGGTTACCTTCTTTTCCAGTTCATCCAATCTGCCGTTGAGGTCGCTGACCTCGTCCTTGAGCGGCTTGCCGTCCTGTCCCTGCAGCTGTCCGAATTTCTTGGCAACGACGACCTCGAGATACGTGATTCGCTCCTGAAGCGACTTTATCTTGACCATCTCCATCTCGAGTTTGTGGATCCTGTCGTCCGATGACTTGAAGATCTCGGGCAGCACGGTGTCAACCTTGGTTGTCGCCGGCACCGCGGCAAAGGCGGCCACAAGCAGGAGGGCAACGAAGATCAACCCCTTCCGGCTTACACTCCCTCTCTGGCCCCTGCCATAATTCTGCTCCGTCTGTCCGTACGTCTCATCGGATGCCGACTCTTTCGATTTCCTGTCTTTTTTTCTGAACATCCTGTCCTCCTCGTGACATGTCTTTGGCGGGTCTTACTGGAATCCCCTTCAGACATTGTACAATTATATCAACTACTTATATCTTATTCATTTCTGGACGACGCCGTCCTGGGCATTGGGTCCCGGCAATGGAAACCGGCATTTTTCTTATTTTCACGAACCATGCCAAAATGTCTTTGGGAAATGGCTCCAGTTGCTTCCCGTGAAAACAGACAAAATATTAACAATATCAGAGCGTTAGACAGAATGCATAAAGGATACTGACTCCGGTGGCGAAAACCGAAAGGATTGCTCGGCAGATGGAGATCAAGCAGGAAAAGGCAGGTTTGTGACGGTTATTATGCGAATGCCGGGAGAATGCAAGGGCACTGCCCTGCGTTTCTATCCTCTTGCCTTCGCGATCATCGCTTCCGCGAATTCCGCGGCATCTTTCAAATCCGCGGCGTCGGGATGCCCGTCGGCCGTCAGGGCCACCTCCGCCCAGGCTCTGGTCTGAGGCTGTTTGAGCAGGGCATCTATGACCTCGGAGCTTACCCTGCCCCGGCACCCGAAATGCCCGAGAACTTTTTTACCGGTGGCAAGGCCAATGGCATCCTCGAAGGCCTGTCTCGAGAGCAGTCCGCCCTTCAAAGATCCATGGGTGGAAAAGAAGGCTATTTTCTGCCCTGAGGGGAGCCCTTTGATGAAGGGCTGGACCTTGAGGGGTACAGCATTCCTTATGACGGGAAACCCGATGAAGACGATGTCATGCCCGTGGACATTCTTGACCTCGTCGAGCGGGAGAATTTCCTTCTCGACATCAACGGCGTTGAAAATGGCACGTGCGACTTTTTCGGTGTTTCCGGTCTGCGTGAAATAGGTGACCAAAGCCTTCATTCGCTTCTCCTGATATATGCAGTGATATTGATACGTTCTCAATAGCGATTTCGGTCTCGCGAGTTACTCTCGCTGACGGCTCCTTCTGTCAACAAAAATAACGACCGCTATTCCCCATATGCCAAACTTGGAAGCAAGCGAATGACCTCACTCCGTTATTTTCGTGACACCCAGCTTTGAAAGCAGGGAATCTTTGACCCCCCTCGCAAACCCGGCAACACCGGAGACGGCTCCCCCGGCCTTGTCCTTGGAGGCTTCCCAGAGGGCTTTGGAGACACGACCGGTACCCTGCTTCACGATGGAGCCGAGCAGTTTGGCCGCCTCTACTGCGGCCGATCGGCGGATCGACCTGCGCTCCGACAGGACCAGGGAGCCGCAGTATCGCTTTGCGATGATGCCCACCCGGAGGGTGAGAAAGGCGTTGGCCGCCCCGGTGAGAACCGAGTTCACCAGGATCGAGGTCAGGGCCTGCATGCCCGGGATCGTCAGGCTCACCGCGCTCAGGGTCGAAGAGATCACCGGCTGCACCTGCTCGGTCACATCGATGTCGTCCAGTTCGCTCGCCATGAAAACAGTGGCGGCCACGTTGGAGTAAAGATAACCGAGATCCCGGAGGGTCGGCCGCTGGTAATAGACCTTCGCGATCTGCCAGACCATCCGCCACTGTGTGCTGAGGACGAATACGGCATCCAGGCGGCCGCTCTGGGAAATAGCGGTGCTGACAAAAACGGTCGCGGCGCTCTTCTGTATGATCTCGTCGCAGCTTCGCGACAGGACGGCCAGGGCCTGCTCGATCTGCTCGCGGCTGGAGAGGTCTTCACCTTTCAGAAGCGGGTGGGATGAAAGACGCTTCCTCAAAGCCTTCAGGTATGCCGGGAACTCCGGGGCCTCTTCGCTTTCCGGGGGAATCAGAGGCTTCGGAAGGCGGAGGAACACGACGGCGGTCATGAGAATGACAGCCGCATAAAGCCCGATGAGAAACCAGAAAACGACCGCCCCGGCGAGGGGGCTTACCCTTGAAGCGAGGTCCACGACCTGTGCCGTCTGGTTGATCACAAAAAGGACAAAGAAAAAGAGTATGAAAACGCTCGCCAGGAACGCGACCTTTCGATAGACATCTTTCATGACAATTTTTGCTTCCCTACCCAAAACACCCTCACGAGGATCCTAATCGTAGAAACTCTCCGACGGTGAATCCAAATCCAGGCCGCACTTGGGGCATGATTTCAGTTTGTCGGGAATGGAAAAAGGCGTCCCGCCGGACATCGCCAGGTTTCCCCACGACCGCCGGCACTTGGGACACCGGATACCGAAATAGGTGTAAAGGAGCGTCACGAAGAAAATGCCGAACCCCCAGAAAGCGGCCACGGAAAAAAGGGGGAATATCGCCGTGATGCCGATCCCCAGAACGAGGAACATAAAACCGACAAAGAGGAGGATGGACATCGAGCGCTTCCTTCTGTTGAGAACCTGACGGGCCGTCATTTGAATCTTCCTCTGCGCTTGGGTTCGAATGTAAAAATTATCGCCACCCTCCGGAGTGAAGTCAAGGGTTAATCTAGCGATCCATCAGCGCATTTGTCAATCCATTCAAGGGTGATGGAGGCGTGTTGAGGGTGGACTTTCGGTAGAAATTTCCGTAGAGTGCATTCGATCGTTATCATAAAAGGCATGGGAAGTGTTCAACGAGGCATAACGCCCGAGGAGGTTTTATAGATGCGTATCTCCGATGGAACGCAGACATGTGAGATCTGCAGGAAAAACCCCTCCATTATTTATTGTGACGGCTGTGTGAAGGCCCTGTGCCCGGACTGCCGTTTTTTCACCCTCTGGCCCGAGGGCTGCGGCTCCGCCCATGCGAAGGTCTTCTGTGAGCCCTGCATCGAAGATATCTGGATCAACCCCTACGGGGGGAAGATGGGTTGAATGATCGTTTCATAATACCGCGCGGAGTTGTTCGGGTGAAAATAGTCTCGATCTTGAAGAGGACCTGATATTGCCTTTTTCTTTCAAAAAAAATGTGCTAATATAAAAACACATTACTCCACCCACAGCATCTTTTTTCCGGAACTCGATCAAATTGCATCTCGCCTTCAGGCTCCATTTCACACCTCGGGGTCGCTCTCGTTCGGTCGCGTCGAAACATACAGGGGGATCGATGAACATGCGTCAACCCAGGATACCCATAAGCCTGGAGGGCGTCTCCGAAACGCTGCTCATCCCGCTCTGGGCGAGGGCTTTCGAAACAAGGCGTGCCGAACCAATCATCCGCGATCCCAAGGCCGTGGAGATCTGCGACACCCTGGACTATGATTTTTCGAGGTTCGACAGGGCGTGGATGACGCAGACGGGGATTGCCGTTCGCACGAAGCTCTTCGACGAGGCGGTCCTGGAGCGCGTCGCCCAGCAGCCGGATGCCGTCTTCATCAACCTGGGTGCGGGTCTCGACACCCGTTTCGAAAGAGTTGATAACGGGAAAATCCGATGGTACGAAGTGGACCTGCCGGAAGTGATCGAGGTCAGGCGGCATTTTTTCACCGAGACGGCGCGGCATCTTTGCATCAGCCGATCCATCACCGATTTTGCGTGGACCGGAGAAGTACGCCTCGACGGGGGCGTCCCCCTGATCATCGCCGAGGGCCTGCTGATGTATCTCGATGAATGGGAGGTCCGGGCGGTCTTCGAGAAGCTCGCGCAGCGCTTCCCGGGTGCAGAGATGGTCTTTGAAATCCTGACCCCACTCGCCGTCGGGATGGGCCGATATGATCAATGCGTCTCGAAAGTCGGGGATGGGAAGCTGGAGTTCAAATGGACATTGCATGACTGCAGCGAAATCGAGACCTGGAACTTCGGTATCAAATTATGCTGCGAGTGGAACGTCCTTGATTACTGCAGGAAGCGCTGGGGCTACCTGGCGTTTATGGCCCCGCTGTTCTTCAATCTCCTCGGAAACCGCGTTGTCCGCGTTCGCTTCGAAGCCTGAAGCCCGGGGGGACGCGGGCGAATAAATCCTGTGTTGATATCCTCGTTTCGACTAGGCAAAAAGAGGCGGGACGCGTGCCGGAAGCACCTCGATTTTCTGCCAGACATTCCCGGTCACGTAAGGTTCCGCCTTCAACCAGGCGTCCAGATCCGCCCTCGAAGGAAAGTCGACCACCAACACCGATCCGGCCATTTTGTCTCCCGCACCGAGAATGGCTACTCCGTAAAGAGCCTTTCCCTCTGCTTTCATTTTCTCGATGCCCGCGAGGTGGGCCTGCCGTGCCGCCATCCGGCGGTCAAGCGCTTTTTCGTCCGTGCCGTCATAGGCGATGACCAGGAACTGCATGAAAACGACCTCCTTTTGAAATTCAGAATTCGCTCTCCGGGACCGCACAGGACCATGAAAAGACCGTGAGGAAGTCCTGTCTCTTGTTTCCTTCATCTCCACGGCCCTATCCGATTGCGGTTTACTGCTGGGGCCCCGCAATTTCCCCTGACTCATCGAAGGGAATCCTTGCGAAGGCGGACCCCGTGTGGATCGTACCTTTGAGGCGGTACTTCAGCTTCGATGCATCCACACTTTTCTGAACCTGTGAAACCTGACGGAGAAGGTTTGCCAGGGTTGTCACGGCCTCCACCTGGATGACCTGCGATGTAAAGGGTTGAATGGTCATCTGTTTGTCGGAAACGCCCGTGGCGAATGGTATGTTGTTGATCTCAAGATTAAAGGCCAGCCCCTTGACGTCGATGGCCGACTCACTGGGATTCTGAATCCGGAGATCCATGGTAAAGACCTGCTCCAGGAGCTTTACATCCTTGGGTTGAATGTTCGATATATTAACCCGCGGCCGCTCGGCGCTCAAAAAGAGCCCGGCACAACCCGTGATTAAAACTACCGCAACGATGAGGCAGGTTAATCGGAAGACGTCTCGCATGGGTTCCCTCCTGAAATGATCTGCTGGCGACTCCTATACTCCGGCCGGTGTGATAACGCAACGGAAATCAGAGCTTCCTGCCCGGTCTTTCTTCCTTTCAAAAAGGAGGCAGGTGATGCTCCATCTTGCAACGATCCGAAAAATGGTTTACAAGATCGATGCGACGGAATTGTCAGCATGCAAAAAGGGCAATAGAAAAGGATCGACATTATTTTTCTCATCGCAAAACAGCCGTCAGAGGGATGATGCCCATGGACTTGCTGCAAGGTGGGGGTCCATCAGGACAGCTAAACCCGTTTGGAGCGACCGCGGATTTCGAGCCGGCCCTCGAGGCACTCTGTGCCGATCTTATAGCCACCCTGGAAGCCTTCGAGGAGAGCCAGCGCCTTTTTTTCCCGGGGATGGTTCCCATCCTTCGTGAAAGATTCGGTCCTCTTGCGGAACGACTGGAAAGGTCGACGGCCCGTTTTCATTCCATGCCTTGCCCGCTGGAGGCAAATCGCATGAGGAATGATCTCCTAGAAGCCTCGGGACTCTGCCTGGATTCACTTCGCCTTTCCATAGAAGACGAGTATCTCGAAGCATTCCTCGCTAATTTCAGGAAGGCCGGCCGGCGGGTGAACCGTGCCATGGAGATACTCTACCCGCTCTCCGTCAGCCTTCCGGTCATGAACCGCTTCTTCCTCGAAAAACCTCTTCGCGTGAAGGACGATGTCCTCATCCGGTCTGAGGTCCAGGCCGGTCCGGTCGGTCTTCAGCACGTCGGTGCCGACGAGCACCCCTACGCCCGGGGCGCCTTCTCGCTCTTCGTCCCTGAATCCTACAAGGACTCGGATCCACGGCCCCTTGTCATGGCCCTGCACGGTGGATTCGGTCACGGCCGTGACTTCATCTGGACGTGGCTCCGTGAGGCCAGGAGTCGCCGCTTTCTGCTTGTCGCCCCGACGTCGCGCGGAAGCACCTGGTCCATTACCGGACCCGACGTCGACGACGAATTCCTCAAGGATGTCCTCCGAAAAATCACAGACCGCTGGAACGTGGACAGAAAAAGAATCCTGCTGACGGGCCTTTCAGATGGGGCCACGTACCTGCTCAAGCGTGCCCTCGACGAAGAATCCCCTTTCTCGGCCTTCGCCCTCGCGGCGGGTATCCTGCCTCCTTTCAACCTCCGGCACGTCCGGGGCCGGCGCATCTTGTGGGTCCACGGGGCGCGCGACTGGATGTTCCCCCTGTGGTATGCAAAAACAGGCTGTAAAATGCTCAGGGAGGCGGGCGCCGATATCACCCAGGAGATCGTCCCCGACCTCTACCACGCCTATCCGCGGGAGAAAAACGACAGCATTCTCAATTGGTTTGACCCGGCACTTGCCCTGCCCGCACCCTAGGCAATCTATAAACCCAAAAAGGAGAACGACACATGGCCCTCAACCTCAACGCGCTGGAGAAGAAAATCGGACCGGTTGTGAAAAAATACACCTGGAGGGATGTCATCATTTATGCCCTCGGCGTGGGGGCGGGTTTCGATGAGTTTCACCTCGTCCACGAAAAAAACCTGAAGGTCATCCCCACATTCGGTATCGCGACCATATTCGATTTCTTCTTCGATATCTCGAAGGCAGCCAATATTGACGATGTGGGACTCCTCCACGGCGAGCAGGAACTCATCTGCCACCGGCCGATCCCGTCTTCGGGAACTTTCAGGGCGGAAGGAAAGATTACCCGCTTTTACGATAAAAAGGAAAAGGGGGCCATTGTCATCGGCGAGGCCGACACCTTCGCGGAGGATGGGAAAAAGCTCTTCACCGCGATTTTTTCCCTCTTCGGTCGCTACGACGGGGGGTTCGGCGGCGAGGATGCGCCCCGGAAGGTTATGTCCTTTCCGGAGAGGCCACCCGATTTTACCGTTGATGCCCTGCCCTCGCCCAACCAGCCCCTTCTTTATCGCCTCTCCGGGGACTATCACCCGCTGCACGCCGATCCGGTGTTTGCCCGGAAGGCCGGGTTCGAAAAGCCCATTATCCACGGGATGTGCACCCTGGGCTTCGCATGCCGGGCCCTCATGGCAAGCCTTGCCCCCGGCAAGCCCGAGATGGTCAGGCGAATCGCCTGCCGCTTTACGAGAACCCTCTATCCTGGAGAGCCCATCCAGACGCTCATCTGGAAAAAGGCGGGGGGACAAGCCCTCTGGAGGACACGAAACGCCAAAAAAGGCGATACCGTTATCGACTGCGGCGAGTTCGAGTACGGGGAGGTCCCGAAGGGGTAGTTCACCTGTCGTTGCATGTTTCTCGTGAGATCATTCCCGTCCCGGCAAAGGCCGATGTGAAAAGTTGACCATAGCCTTTCATTGCTGATGCCGGGACAGGGCCCCTTATCGAAAGGCCATCCTGCATTCCCGCACCCGCGAACCGATCGTCTCACCGGTACTCAAAAACGCAAAATTATTTCGGAAACAGGCTTAACCGATACCCCGACGCCCTTTCTTTCATCCCTCCCTCAGCGACGGGAATCAACAAAACTTCCTCCGACTCAATTTTTGAGACGCAAAGGGAACCCTGGCATCCTTTTTGACGGATAGGACTTCTAAAGGGAGGGGCTGTTCGGCATGATACTTACCATGAAAGGAAGAAGTCCGATGATAGAGATTCTGACAAACGCGTCCCCCTTCCAGGTGTTTATTATCTCCGGGCTGATTGCCCTGATCCCATTCCTGGTCTTTTTCGACCCGAATGACTTCAATAAAAAAAGCACCCCTAGGCCGGAAAATATGTCCGAAAAATAAAGTGCTTCAAAAGGTTTCAGGTCGGCAAAAAAGCCCTGATAGAAAAGACGGCGAGACTGCCGCCTGACATCGCGATCCGCATCCCTCAGGAGCCGATCCCATTGCGCCGGATCGAGAGATGTTAAAATGTCGCCTGCTTCCTGGAGAATTGACAGGCGAACAGCTATCAACCCCCTTCATCCAGGTCTTTCATGAGGTGCCTGACCTTGTCACCGACCCTCGACTCAGGCACTTTTGTGAGGGCTTCCGTATGAGGACGCCAGTAGGAACGACATGGCGCGTAACCCACCCATTCGATTTTTCCCTCGAGGAGCCATAGCCGGCCGCAGGCATCACAGTAGAATAACCGCCTGCGAGCATCCATATAAAGGTTTCTCTTCTCGAAATATTCCTCAAGGCCATATTCGACGGGTATGACGCCTCCACGGCTCCAGTTCGGAAGGGCACCGGCACACCACTCCAGAAGCCTCTGCAATTCGTCCTCCGATAGGACGACCTCCGAGACATAAGGCCTCGGCCATCCGAAAGCGCCCGCCAGCATGGTCCCGAAAATCTGCAGGGTCATCAGATCCTCAATCAGCGGAAAAGCCTCATCAAAATAAGTATTCCACCAATCGTCCCAGCGTACCGGGTTGATCCGCAAGATCTTCATCACACGTCCGTCCGGTTCAGGGAATATCTCTCACTGTAAACGACCATCGGGATGCGCCCCCGGAGGGAAACCCCCGGTACAAAAACAAGCCCGGCAGGGGAGTATCCGGGTCTACACCCGGTCGTTGATAAATCAGATAAGGCTGTATTTATATCCTGAAATATGGTATCTGCCCCGCACACCCGAAGAAGGAGACAGGCCATGGAAGACCAAACGAAAGAAACCCACCAGGCCATGGGCCCCGGCGGAACCGACAGGCCAAAGGTCAGGATCAGCATTCAGGATTTATACAGGGAAGAAATCTTCACGGATATGAGAGTCGGTGCCATCCGGCAGCTCATCCCTGTCAAGTCGAACGGCGAGTTCGACAAAAACCGCAAGATTCTCTTCATCGGCCAGTCGTCCCTTGTCACCCAGCATGGCCCTCTGCCCATCCAGTTTCCCATTGAGGCCAGGAACCTCCAGCAGGCCCTGGAGAAGTTCCCCGAGACCATGGAGCTTTTCGTGGATAACCTGGTCGAGCAGGCCAAGGAAATGCAACGCCAGGAACAGTCCCGGATCATCGTCCCGGGCGCGAATATCACGGACCCCAAGATCATCCTGAAATGATCCGGCCGTCCCGCGCGGATTCCGTGGAACCGTCGCCAGGTCGAGACCGGCACGTCCATGAAATCCCTGACAGAAAATGACCTCTACGGACCCCGTCAGGAGGATCCTTCGAGCCTCCGGATCTCCTCCAAGAGTCCTTCGTTTACCGGCGTGGGTATACCATAGCGCTTGCCCAGTTCGATCACCTTGCCGGCAAACATCTCCACCTCTGTTTTTCGCCCCGCCTCGACATCCTGGAGCATCGAGGTTTTCCCCGAGGGATTGAGGGAATCGAGGACGGCATGCCATTTACTGACATCCTCGTCGGCCAGGTGAACCCCGGCCTCCGCAGCGAGTTGGATGACCTCTCGCATGGCCGATGCCATGAGTTCCCTCGCCTGTTGGTCAGTCTGAAAAACGCCATAGGAACCGCCGAGGACAGCCGACGCCTGGTTGATTCCCACATTGATCATGAACTTCCACCAGAGGGTCCGGATCATGTCTTCCGGCACTTCGCAGACGATTCCCGCCCTGTCAAGAAATCCTTTCACACGTCGCACCCGCTCCGTCCAGAACGGATTTCCGGCCTCGCCGAGCAACAGCCTGCCCTGACTCCTGTAAGTCACCCGGTTTCCCTCCCGCAGGGCGTCGATGCCCACGTTGATCGCATAGAGGACCTTTTCCATTCCGTAAACGGAGCCGATCCTCTCTTCGCTGTCGATACCGTTCATGACAGAGATAATGGTTGTCTCGTCGCCGACCGCTTTTCTCATCTCCCCGATCGCCTGGTCGAGGTGATGATGCTTGACAGCCACAATGACAAGATCGGCAGGACTTGAAATCTCTTCCGGGTGAAAAACCGGAATGAGGTAATGCCTGCCATTGACGATGACGCCTTGATTCCTCAGCCGCTCGCCCCGCTCGCCCGCCGCGATGAAGGCCACGCTGTTTTTATCCATTTCGAACAGCAAGCCGGCATAGGCCGCCCCGACGGCCCCGGCCCCGATGATACAGACCGATTTTATGGGTGGCTTCACAGATTCTTCTCCATGTCCCGAAAAACCTATATGGACTTACCGGCAACTCCCCCGATCCTCCCTCAGAGAGCCGATGACTGCCCGAAAACCTTCCGGAGGAGTTCCGTCGTCCGGGCGGCCGGGTTCGTCCGGATCGACATTTCCTCCTGCCCCAGCTTGAAAAAAAGCCCCTCGAGAGCCTTGTTCGTTACATACCGGTCCAGGTCCAGGGATTCCATTTTCATGAAGGGGGCCGCGGATGTGTACTTCTCCGTCATGGCCTTGTAGGAGCGTGTTACACCCACCTCGTTCATACTCGTGGAGACGATGGGTTTGAATCTCTCCAAAAGCCGGGGGGACGTCTTGGTCTTGAAATATTCCGTCGCGGCGGTATTCTCTCCGTTCAGAATCTTCCCGGCATCCTCAAAGGACATCTGCTTGATGGCGTCGACAAAAATGGCCGCGGCCTCGGGCGCCGCCTTCTCTGCCGCCCTGTTCATACTGAGGACGAAGTCGTCCACTTCCCTCGAGTAGCCCGCCATCTTCAGGACGTCCGCCGCCTTCTGTATTTTTTCGGGCATGAGAATCTTGATGGCCTGATCCTTGAAATAACCATCCATCTTTGAAACAGACTTCACAGCCCTGTCTGTCCCCACGGAAAGCGCTTCCTTGAGGCCCGATACGGTGGTGCCGTCATCCCGGGATGATCCGGCCGGGATCTGGACACCCTTCAGTATGTCATGAAAGGATACAGCCTGTGCCTGCGGGGTCAGAAACAAGCCCGCAGCGAGAAACGCTGGGATGAGGATATTTTTCATAACGAGTCCCCTCCGCAAAAATTCTTTAGAAGTGCTTCCTGCCTGAGATCGTCATCTCCTTTGTCAACTATCTCCATGGAGTTCATGTGTCCTGTGGCGGGACCGCCTCAACCGGCATTCACCTATTTCATGCCCTTTAAAAGCCCCTCCACCGGCCAGGTGTTGATGATGTCCTTTTTCTCCGCCCAGCCCCGCCTGACCTGGGCCACGCCGTACCTCATCATGACAAGCTGATCGACGTGGTGGGCGTCCGTGTTGACAACCATTCGGACACCGGCCCTGACAGCCTTCATGATGTTTACATCGTTCAAATCCAGCCTCTCCGGGTAGGCATTGATTTCCAGAACCTTCCCCGTCTCCCGGGCGACCTTCAGGAGACGATCAAAGTCCGTTTCGTACTCGTCACGACGCTTGAGGATCCGGCCCGTGGGATGGGATAAAATATCCACATGGGGATTCTTGAGCGCCCGGATAATCCGCTCTGTCATCTCGGTCCGCGTCATCTTGAACTGAGAGTGGATGCCCGCAATAACAAAATCGAGTTCTGCCAGGACCTCGTCTTCGATGTCGATCGAGCCGTCATTCATGATGTTGGCCTCACACCCCTTGAGGATCCGAAACCGCAGGCCGGTTTTCTGTCGCTTTTCGTTCAGACGTTCGATTTCCCTGTTTCGCTCGCGGATTTTTTTCTCGTCGAGGCCGCGCTCGATCTTCAGGAACTTTGTATGATCGGAAATCCCGACATATTGATAGCCCATCTCCCGCGCCGTCTCAGCGATTTTCTCTATGGAGTTGCTCCCTCCGTCCCAGTCACTGTGGACGTGCAGGTCTCCCCGGATGTCCTCCTGCGAGACCAGATCGGGCAGTTTCCCCTCTTCGGCCAGTCCGATCTCCCCGCGGTCTTCCCGCATCTCCGGCGGGATCCATTGAAGACCCAGCCGCCGGTAGATCTCCTCCTCCGTCTTCGCGGCAATGTTCTTCGATCCCTTGAAGAGACCATATTCACTGAGCTTGAACCCTCTGTCGATAGCGATCTTCCTCAAGGTGATGTTGTGCTCCTTGGAACCCGTGAAATACTGCAGGGCCGCGCCGTAGCTCTCCGGCGCGATGACACGGACGTCCATATCGAATCCTGCTTCCATCCGCACGGAGGACTTGGTCTTCCCCTTTCCCCAGATTTTTTCCACACCGGGCATGGACACGAACACATCCATCACCCTTTCCGGCTCCCTGGAGATGACGAGAAAATCCACATCGCCGACCGTTTCCTTCATGCGCCTCAGCGACCCCGCCATATCGGCGCGTTCGACCCCTTTAACCTTGCGAAGTTTCTCCAGGACCACCTCGGCAACCGGCAGGAGATCGCCAAGAAGCCATCTCCCCTTGCTCCGCTTCAGAAACTCGATGGCCTCGAGGATATTTTTTTCCGTCTTTTCCCCGAACCCGGAAAGGGGCGCGATCTTGCCGCCCCTTGCAACCTCTTCCAGCTCCTTCAGGTTCTTGACACCCAGTTTCTCGAAGAGGACCTTGGCCCGCCTGGGCCCCATGCCTTCCACCCGGATGATCTCGTCGAGATCGATGGGTATCTTCTCTTTAAATTCCTCGTAGTACCTGAGCTTGCCCGTCGTCAAATATTCTTCTATTTTCTTAGCGATCGCCTCACCGACCCCGGGTAGCGCCTTCAGCGCCTTGACACCGCCCTTTTGATAAAGGTCCTCAACGTCCTCCTTCATGGCCTCGAGGGTCGTGGCCGCCTTCTGGTACGCGTAAGGTTCGAAGGGCACCCCGTCCATCTCGAGGTACTCGGCAATCTCGTAGAACATTTTGGCCAGATTCTGATTCTTCATGGGGAGCTTCCGGGCCTGTCTCCGTAACGACAGGTGAGAAATGACACCACTCGGGGGAAGGGACTAATCCAGAAAGTCTTCCAGGAGTTTTTTGCGAATGGGATGGCGAAGCTTCCTCAACGCCTTGGACTCTATCTGGCGAATGCGCTCCCGTGTCACCCCGAACTTCTGCCCGACTTCCTCGAGCGTATGGGGCCGGCCGTCCTCCAAACCGAATCGAAGGGTCAAGACTTCCCGCTCCCGCGGCGAGAGCGTCTCCAGGATGTCCTGAAGCTGTGCCCTCAGGTCTTCGGCCGAGATGGTCTCCACGGGCTCCGGGCCCCTCTGGTCTTCGATGAAATCGCCCAGCCGGGTCTCGCCTTCAGCGCCGACGGGGATGTCCAGCGAAATGGGTCTGCGTGTGATGTCATGCATCTCCCGAACCCGCTCCACGGGCAGATTCATCTCCGACGCCACTTCCTCCGTCGTTGGCTCCCGGCCCAGTTCCTGGCGGAGCTTCCTCGAGGCCCGCACCAGTTTGCTGAGGGCCTCCTTCATGTGAACGGGCAGACGGATCGTCCGGGCGGTGTCATCGAGTGCCCGCAGGATCGCCTGCCGGATCCACCAGGTCGCGTAGGTGCTGAACTTGTAGCCCCTTCGCCAGTCGAAATGCTCGACAGCCCTTATCAGGCCGAGATTCCCGGCCTGGATCAGGTCCGGAAGCGGCATGCCTCTGCCCTGATACCTGCGGGCCACAGAGACAACGAGCCTCAGGTTCGCTTCGACCATCTTCTTCTTCGCCTGTTCGTCTGCCCGCTCTATTTTTTGGGCGAGTTCCACCTCCTGCTCCCGCGTGAGGATCGGCATTTCGCCGATCTGATTCAGGTACCTGCGGACGGGATCATCGACGGAAACCTCCACGGCCGGAGCGGGAGTCTCCACCTCCGGGGCCGCCTCTCCCGGCGCGACGTCCAAGGGTGCCTCGACGATCTCAATGCCCTGGGCGGAGAGAACTTCGTAGAGCTCGTCCACCTGATCCAGAATTTGCTCGGCGTCGGGAAACTTTACGAGGATATCATCGTAGGTCACATACCCCTGCTTACGACCCAGATCGATCAGGGCCTGAACCTCAGGTGTCATTTCTTCTAATGGTTGCCGGGTTTCTTTCTTTTTCTTATCCGTCATAATTTCCCGCGGTCCTTTTATTCGATCCACCGCACGAATTCGGAGAGCCCCGCCCGTGGTCTTTCGAAGTGGTTGATGGGATCGTCGTTCTCGGGGTAGCCCATGGCAATGGATACGATGACCCTTCGGTTTTCCGGGATGAGTGCAATCTTGCGCAGGATATCCGGGTAGCCGACGGCAGAAGCCATGATGCATGTGCCTACCCCTTTCCCATGGGCAACGAGGCATATCGTTTGCGTGATGAGGCCGACGTCGAGCATGGCGTACTCGACCCGTGTGTCCTTGGGAACACAGGCGACGACAAGACACGGGGCCCCGAAGAGAAGGGCCATCTCGCTGTAGAACCGGTTACGCCCCTCCTTGTCCTCACGCTTGACGCCCAGGGTTGCCAGGATAATCCTGCCGAGTTCCCCGTATCTCTTTTTCATGTGTTCCGGCCAGATCTCGGGCATGGGGACATCCAGTCTGAACGGCTCGCCCGCAACCAGCTTCTCGAAGTTGTGTTTCCGGAACACCTCGAGCGGCTTCCCGGTCATCACGTAAAATTCCCAGGCCTGCGTGTTGCCCCAGGACGGGGCCCAGCGCGCCGCCTCCAGGATTTCCTCGATGACATTCTTCAGGATTTTATCCGCCCTGAACTTCCGGATACTTCGCCTTCCTCTCACGGCAGCTTCCAGTTCCATTGCCTTCCTCCTCATCCGGCGCCGGCTTTTTCCCATTCTGAGAGGCCCTCCGTGCGCCTGGTCGACTCCACGCGGAAAAAGCAGTTATCGAGTTTTATTCTATCACAAATTGAAGGAGCGAGTTCATGTCTTTACGAAAGAGGAGATGAACCACCCGGGATATCCATGGACGAAGAAGGGGGTTGTCAGACCCATCAGACAACCCCTCCCCCGTTATCTTTTCGTCGATTCACACCTTCTTCATCAGCCGGTCAAACTGATCTACGGTGATGGCGGGCGCCGAGGTGAAACCGATCCCCGTCAGTTTGTTCAGGGCGACGGAGACCTGGATCAACTCATCATTACCCGGCAGGTCCACAATGAAGACGAGATCCTTCTCGCCGATGAGGGCATACATCCCTTCGACCTTCCCGCCGAATTTTTTGATGATGTCGACCACTTTGTCCGTCCGCTTGGCGCTGATCCCCTTCACCGCCTCGGATGAGTACTTGCCGAACATGAAATACTTCGCCATATCGATTCCTCCTTTCTCCTGCTGATGTTCTGATGTTCGCTTCGCCCGCCTCGACCCTGATGATCCATCGGATACCGGGGAGCATGCCTCGTGCAGCCTTTCACCCTTTAGAGCCCGGTGAGCATCCGCAGGGCCCCCGGAACGATATCGATTTCGACGGGAAGTCTGCAAATGAGTTCCCCGTCGGCCTCTACGAGGACAGGCTCCTCCGAGCTTGCGCTGATCTTCCTGCCCCGCGTGCGTATCATCTCTTTGATGGATTCGGTTTTCCCGCTGTAGAGTTTCGGCAAATGCCGGAAGACGTCGATAAGGCGGATATCCCCGAAGACCAGTACATCTAAAAGCCCGTCATCGATTGAGGCATTCGGCGCGACCTGGAGGGCATGCCCCTGAAACTGGCCATTGGCTGTAACGATATGCCATGCCCTGAAGATCGCTTCGGCACCGTCATCGACTCTCAACCGGACCTGTTTTTTCCCCTCCAGAAAGATGCATGAAAGGAGAGAGAAAAAATAGGCGGTGTAGGGTCCGAAAAACCGGGCATAATCCCGCACGCGGGCAACAACAGCACCGCCGATGCCGATGCTCACGGCATTGTCAAAGTAGCGCACCACCCGTTGACCCCGGCTATCGGTGTAGGTGAGACGCCCGAGATCAATAAGGCGAGTCTTCCCCCTGGTGATGACATCGAGGGCCCCGGCGGAATCACGCGGAATAGAGACGGATCGTGCGAAGTCACAGCCCGTGCCAACGGGGATGTAACCCAGCAGCGCCCGCTGCCGCACGGGCCCGTCCTTCTGCATGAAACCATTGACAACCTCATTGAGGGTCCCGTCTCCCCCTACGCAGACCATAAGGTTTGTGCCTTCCCCGAGGCACCGCCTGGTTATTCCCGTGGCATCGCCCGGTGCTGTCGTGAGGTAACTCTCGATGGGACCGAGGCGCTCCTGCGCCATTTCCTGTATCCGGGGCCATCTCTTTCGGGTTGCCCCCCCTCGTGATTCGGGATTGACCACGAAGGCGATCTTCCCGTTTCTGCCAGGCTGGTCACTCATGCCTCACACCACCCGGTTATCTATGGGCAAAGAAATCATGATGAATTTGAAAGGAACTCGCGCGTGAGTTTGTTAAACTCCTCCGGCTTTTCATAGTAGGGGATGTGTCCGCAGTCCTTGAAAATGTGCAGCTCGGACCCCCTGATCCTCTTCTTGCCATAATAGGCCTGTTGGACAGGAACAACACGATCCCGGTCCCCCCACAGTATGAGTGTGGGTTGATGGATATCGCGGAGATTCCAGATGACGGGTCCCACAACTTCGGCTTTCGCACCGTGAATGTCAACCATCATGCGGACGAGCTTCAGGAGGTATTGCCGAAAACCGGGACTCGTGAAGAAGGTATAGTAAAGATCCACGAAACTCGAGGTGATCACGGCGGGATTGTGAACGGCCTGCCTGAAGAAGGTCCTGACACCCGGCCGGCTCGGGTATGAAAGGATTTCCCCGATGACGGGTAGAGACATGGCCCTGAGCGTCCAGATGATTTCCCGGCCGAAACCCGCACTTCCGACGACGACGAGCTTTTCGACTTTTTCAGGAAACATGATGGCTGCGAGAAGCGCAATTCCTCCCCCGAAAGACGAACCGACAAAGCTAGCTTTCCCGATGCCAAGGGCATTCATGAAATCGTAAATGAATTGGGTGTAGCCGTAAGGCGTGAGGGGGGTCGCCGGCCTTTCGGACTTGCCGAAGCCGATGAGATCGGGAACATAGACCCGGTACCGCAGAGCCAGAGACTCGATGTTGTGCATCCATATCTCACTGGATGCGCCGAGGCCGTGAAGAAGTATCACGGGCGACTCCACCGCCCCGGCCGTCAGGTAGCGGACTTTGAAACGCCCCGCCTGGACAAACTGATCCTCGGGCAGCCTGCGCAAGATGTCCCCTCCTGCCATAAAACCGGGGCGTCAACCCTCCCCGTTCGTCACACGACCCGTTTTTTTGATAAGGTTCCTGAAACCGCACAAAACAGGGCCGGATTGAGAAAGCCGTCTGAAATATGTTTCGCCGCGGGCGTAGCTCGAGGTGTTCTTGAAATACCTCTTTGCCCCCCCAGGACCCCGAGGCCGTCACCCATAAAGATAAAATGACCGTCTCAGAATGCCGATGGTGACTGCGGCCGGGACGAGGACTGCGGTCACTTTTCTCTCAGAAAATTCTTTTTACAAGCGCAGATGTTTTGAGGATTAGCATTACGACGGAATGGGCAAGAATGCAAGTCCTGATTAAAAATGACATCCCGCAAGGGCCTTTCCAGGACAGTTTCCCCGGCTTTTTTCACAAAACATACATTTCGACACTTGACCCCCTTAACTTATTGAGATAAAAAAGAGTATACATAAATCGGCAGGTCCTTAGTTTATCCTTCTTTTCATCAATTGACCCGCAGCCCCCGAAAGGAGGGAGTTCCATGAAAAGATCGGGTATCATCTCCGCCGGACTCATCGCCTTTGCCACTCTCTGTCTATTGTGAATATCCTACTGGGCCGAGCCCGTGAGGCTTGCACTTCTGGGTCCGCCACAGCAAGCGGCGAAGACGCCTGAAAAACCCTCTCTAACCCTCAACGTCGAGGGAGGAACGGCAACCCTGACCGGAATCCTGCCCGACGATGACACAAAATCCAGAATCACCGGCCAGGCCGTCAGGGTATATGGCAGGGCCAATGTGGTTGACAGGGTCAGGCTTGACAGCTCCGTCGCCCGGGAACCCTGGATGAAGGCGGCTCCCTCGCTCATCACGTCCGCCGCCCGCGATGTCCAAAACGCAAGGATCGAGATTGACAAAGACGCCGTCAGAGTCAGCGGCAACGTCACAAGCCAGAAGGTGAAAAATAAGGTCCTGCGCCATGTTGCCGGGGCCTCCCGGGGCCTCAAGGTCCAGGACGGGCTTATCGTAGGAAAAGGGGCTGTCGTGGCTGCCGCACCCGCCCCCGCAGCACCTGCCGCCCCTGTCAAGGCGCCCGCAGGTACCGTTGAAGCGCTCGATCAAAAGCTCACAGGCAAGATCTCGAGGTTCAACTTTAACGCCGCGGTGATGACGCCGCAGGGCATAAAAATCCTCGATGAGGTCGCCGTCATCATCAACGGCATACCGGGCGTTCCCGTTGAAATTTCCGGTCACACCTGTTCGATGGGTCCTGCGGATTATAATCTCTCCCTCGGCAAACGACGCGCCGATGCCGCGCGAAGATATCTCATCGAGAAAGGCGTCAGGGCCGAACGCCTGACGACCATCAGCTACGGTGAAACCCGCCCCGTCGCGGACAACGCAACGCGCGAGGGCCGTCAGATTAACCGTCGAACCGAGTTCCACGTCAAGAAAGGAGAATGAGGTATGACGACCATCATCACGCAAATGTTCTTTTGCCTGTTTCTGGCCGCAGCGATCGGCTTCGTCGCAGCCTGGCTTCTCCGGAACGTGCACTGGTCGAAAGAACTGGCCGAGACCGAGTCCCGATGGAGCGAAAAGGTAAGCGCCCTTGAACTCGAGCGCTCGAGCCTTCAGTCTTCCCTTGGGGATGTCAAAGCGCAGATTGCGGAGGGGGACAGAAAGATCCAGGCCGTCCAGTCCGAGATGGTCGCAAAAACAAGCACGATGGCCAGACTGGAGGCGGAACTGGGCGCTACAGGTAAAAAACTCTCCGAAGCCGGAAGGGAACTTGAGGCGCTTCGGGGGCGACTCCTGGAGCTGGAGCCTCTCCCCGGACAGTTGAAGGATCGCAATGGCGAGATCGCCCGGCTCGGTACCCGTATCACCGACCTCGAATCCTTCCCGGCCCGCCTGCAGGAAAAGGAAAAAAAGCTTCACGAACTGGAAGAACGCTTCCAGCGAGAGGTCGGCGAAAAGGAGTCGGAGGTTGCGGGTCTCAAGAAAAAGATCGCCGAATTCGAGCTTACAAAGCTGCAGCTCGAGGAGAAGGACAAGAGGATCAAAGAGATGGACGCCCTCCTGCAGTCTGCGGTGCGAGACAAGCAGAGCACGATTGAAACATTCAAGAAACGCGTCGGCGAACTCGAGATGCTCACGACCCAACTCGAGGATAAAGACAACCGGCTGAGGGAGATGGATGCCCTGCACACGGCTTCCGCACGCGAGAAGGAGATGGAGGTCCAGACCCTCAGAAAACGCGTCTCTGAACTCGAGCTCCAGGCAGGACAGATCGGGGAAAAAGACAGGAGGATCAAAGAGATGGACGCCCTCCTCGAGTCCGCCGTCCGTGAAAAAGACGGGCAGATCAAGATCCTGGAGAGACGTATCACCGAGCTCCAACCCCTGCTGGAACAGCTCGAAGACAAAGACAACATGCTCAGGAAACTCGACATGAGCCTCAAGGCTGCCACCCGTGAAAAAGAGGAGCAGATCGAAACGTTTAAAAAACGCCTCGGTGAGATGGACAACCGCCTGCAGAAAGCCGTTACTGAAAAGGATGTGGAAATAACCGCCCTGAAAAACCGTGTCGGCGATCTGGAACCCGCCCTCCTCCAGCTGGAGAATCGAAGCAGGCGGGTACAGGAACAGGAAAAAAGTCACGTGGCGGCGACCCGGGAGAAAGAGGCTTTGATCACGGAGTTGAAACAACGGGTCGTTGAGCTCGCGCCTCTCGAGAACCGGATCATCGAAAAGGACCAGGTGCTCAAGACGCTTGAGGTCCGTCTTCGTTCGACCATGAGCGCGAAGGAAGCGGAGATCACGAAACTCAAAAGGGAGATCGAAAAGCTCAGACGTCCAACGAAGGCCCGGACCCAAAGGGCGTCAAAACCCGCAGCGCCCAGGAAGCCGGCGAAAAAAACCGAAGCCAGGGACGACCTGAAGACGATCAGCGGGATTGGGCCGGTTATCGAGAGGACGCTGAACGGGCTCGGGGTCCGGACGTACCGACAGATCGCGAAATGGTCCAAGGCCGATATCGACAGGGTTTCAGCAAAGCTCACCGCTTTCAAGGATCGCATCAGGCGGGAAAACTGGATGAAACAGGCCCGGGAGGCGCACCTGAAGAAATACGGAAAGCGGCTCTAGGCAAGGCTTACAGGGCTTTAGCAGAGAAAGCATAGCCAGCAAAAAAACCGCGCCCTATGGCGCGGTTTTTTTACACAAAGCGGTGGAAGTTCTCCCGGTGATCCTTTTTCACCCCCCTCACAGATGCAACCATTGAAACTAAAAAATGACCCCCCATAAAAAAGTCTTGACAAATCAGATATAATTCTGAAAGAAATAAAGACCTTGGAGGAGGGTGGGCTCGAATAGCGTGTCCTTCACGCATTGACTTCTTTGTTCATACCCTTTGCCCCTCCTTTTCCTGCCAATCTGAGGTCAAGCGTTTCTTAAGGGGGGTGGTCTCCATCTACCAGAGAAACCTCAAAAGGCAGTTCCTTGCTTTCCTGTCCATGATGCTGCGATGGCCCATCTTCATCTTCCTCGCGGTCAGCCGGACGTTTAAAATCAACACCCTCTTCACGATATATCCAGGCTCCGTCCAGGACCTGGAGGGATACGCTCTTCCCGGCTGCAGGAAAGTGCTCACCAAATACATCTCGGGAAAACCCTTCATCGCCGGCGTCATCACCAGCGGGAACGGATACGGCCGCGGACTGGTCCTCGCATTGCCGAACACGATTGAGCAGATCAAGGCCGACAAAAAGCTCGTGGGGAAAATCATGAGACGCCTGGAATTCGCCCGAAAGGTCACGGGGGCGAAAACCATCGCGATCGCGGGCCAGGGACCGCGATACTTCAAATCCCACTACACCTACCAGGAGCCTTTTGTATACGGCCTGAGGGGCAGGGTTTTCGCTGTCGTGGAGACCGTCGAGAAGATCTCCGAGAAACACCAACTCCAGAGGGAACTGACAACCGTCGCCATACTCGGGGTCGGTGAAATAGGGGAGGCGATCATCCAGAACCTCTGCGGCCTGGGTTATAACGCGAGGGGGATAAAAATACACAAGATAGATGGACGGGTGATCATCGACAATATCGATTTTGACATGCTGAGAACGGCAGACCTGGTTGTGGTTCAGACGCCCAGGGGCAACGATGCGGTCCCTTATTACGAGAACCTGAAAAAATCGGCGATCCTCGTGGATGACGCGCATCCCCGGATCACCGTTCCGCCGAATGGAAACAAATTTTACAAGGTTGCAGTCGGTCGTCCCGGGGTAACCTTCAAGCCTCCACTGCCCGGGTACAGGGACTACTGGATCCCGGGATGCGTCCAGGAATCCATGGTCGTCGCCGAAACAGGCCACGCCGACCTTCAGCAGGAGGAATTCAACCGGAAATCAAAAGAGCTTGGGTTTTTTGCGATCCTGGTTGAAGAATGTAGTTAACATCTTTCCTCGATCATTTCTGAGAGGCAGCACTCCTGATCGCATCTGAGATGTTACTCTTCGGTGTCGGTTTGACTTCCGCCTCGTTCGCGGGTATCACACCCTGACCATCCCTTACCTGCATCCGGTCCAGCGTTGTCATGATCTTCAGGCCTTCATATTCCACGTAAAAATCAGCACCCTTGACCGGAAGGCTCATCCCCTCTTCATCACCCGTATCCGCCGCGGCCGCATTGCAGAGCCTGACACCGGCGAAATAACACAGGGCGTTGTTTTTCTCGGCGTGTTCCAGGTTGTAAAAGAATTCCTGTTCACTGGCCAGGCTCCCCCGGTTCGGGTAAAAATCCGTCCGGACGATGACGAAGCACAACTGGCCTTTTTCCCGGGCGACGATCTGCGGGGTCACCGTCATCGAAGGGTTTACGCCCAGAATTTCGAACCCGTCACGCTGCATCTGGCTGTGGACAATCTCGACGCCGAAGTGGTGGATTTCAGCTTTCGTCAGAATTTCCCTTTTCCCCATAGAGACTTCTCCCTCAGTGTATTAGCGAACTTTCGATCAAAGGCACTTCCGGTCCTTTAGAGGTGCAAGATTTCAAGCAGCTTTGACGGGCTGGTGTGCTCCATTATCCAGTTCCGTCCTCACGGCAACGGCAATCTTCTCCAACGTGTAAGGCTTCTTGATATACTGCCCCGCGCCCAATCGCTGGGCCTCCTTGACCCGTTCTGTTTCAGCAAATCCGCTGACGATAATCGCCTTCTGGTCCGGGTGTCGCTCGGTAATTTGTCTATACGCCTCGAGGCCGTCGATGCCGGGATCCATGATCATGTCCAGGATCACAAGATTCGCGGAGTTGTCTCTCAGGTATTCTACGGCTTCCTCCCCGCTGGACATGGCGCTGATGTTGTAGCCCAGCTTCTTCAACATGACGGATGCAATTTCCCTCTGTTCTGCCACGTCATCGACAACCAGCACGGTCTCCCCCTGGGCCATGAAATTTTCGATATAAATCTTTCTCTCCTCCTTGCTCGCCGCCTGCCGGTTGACGGGGAAGTAGATGGTGATGGTGGTGCCCCTGCCTTCTTCACTCTGGATGTCGATGTAGCCGCTGTGGTCTTTCACGGTTCCCCAGACGACGGCCATGCCCAGGCCCGTGCCGCTCCTTCCCATCACCTTCTTCGTGTAGAAGGGTTCAAATATCTTGCTGATGTCCTTCGGTGCGATGCCGATACCCGTGTCGGTGATTTTGATGACGATGTATTCACCTTCGGAAACCTGGTCATACCCCTGAATGGAGGTGTCCACATATTGGTTCGTAGTTTCAATTTTGATCATTCCTCCCCGCGGCATGGCCTCGGCGGCATTCGAAACAAGATTCATCACGATCTTGGATAGATGCACCGGCGAGCCGACCATGGGGAGGAGCTCTTCGTCGAGGTGACCTTCAATCTTGATGTTGGGATGGAAGGACCTCAATTTTTCAAGTTCGGGGCTCCGCAGGTAGTCCCGGATGATGTCGTTGAAGCTGACCGGCTCCATCACCGCCACACCCCTTCTCGCGAGGGTCAACATATCCTGGACAATGGCCGCGGCTTTCTCGCCCGACTTCTGGATGGCCGAAATGCCTTTTCTCAGGGGGCTCACTTCCGGTAATTCCATCAGGAGCAATTCGGGATAACCGACGATGGCGCCCAGGATGTTATTGAGATCATGGGCCACACCCCCGGCGAGGGTCCCGATCGCCTCCATCTTCTCCGAACGTCTGAGCCTCTCCTCCAGGGCCTTCTTTTCGCGCTCCGTTTGCTTCTTTTCCGTGATGTCCCGCAGAACCTTCAAGACGGCTAAAGGCCTGTCCTCGCCATCCCTCAAGGCCACGTTCGCAACGCAGTGGCAATCGAGAACCTGACCCATCCGGTTGATCAGGATGGCCTCGTCCTCGTGGATGTCTCCGTCCTGGAACGTCTTGACCGCATAACAGGGTTCTGTCCCGCAGGGCCGGTCCCTGCCGCACAAAACCTCGTAACATTTCCCCCCGTCGCAGCCGATGTTGAATGCTTCCTTCGCCTTCTCGTTGCTCCAGATAATCTTCAAATCCCGATCCACCATGACCATGTAGTCGCTGATGGAATAAAGGATGGCGTTCAGCTTCCCTTCGCTTTCTCTCAGGGCTTCCTCGGACCGTTTGCGCTCCGCCATTTCAGTTTCCAGCTGCATGATGGCCATGTAGAGCTGCTCCGTCCGTTCGATGACGCGCCTCTCCAGTTCCTCGCCGGCCTTTCGCAGCTTGTCGTCGGTCTCTTTCAACACGGAGACCGTGCTCTTCAACTCGGCATTGACCCTCTCCAGTTTCTGTTGAGCTCTTTCCCTCGTGCTTTCGAAGAGATACGCAAAAACGGCAATCACGAGAAAGGACGGGATAAACCGCAGTTTGAAATCCATGGAATACGTCGCGAACATGCTCGGGGGGTCCTTGATGCCGAAAAACATGAGGGCCGGAATAAAAAGGATGATCGTCGCGATCAACCCCTCCGTCGCGCCGAGGATGAAGGTGGCAATCAGGGGAAAAGTGAAATACCAGACATGGGCTGACTTATTCACCCCCCCGGTGAAGAGCAGGTAATAGAAGAGGAGCATGATCAGGCCAATCCCGAAATACGAGGTGGCCTTGAAATTTTTTGTTATGCGGAAGTAGAGAACCGTCAGGAAAAGGGCGGCAGCGGCAATGTAATCCAGCCATGAAAGAAGGAAGTTCTGCTGAATACGGGCGAGGGTTCCCAGGGTGATCAGCGCGAGGACACCGGTGATGGCGAAAAAGTTGACGACGATGATCCTGCGGGCGACTTCAATGTCCGGGTTTTCGTCCAGCCCGCCGGTGACCACGTTGAGCCAGACCTTCACCAGGTATTGCCAGGCCTTCTTAAACCTGGGTAACATGGATTTGACTGGGTCGTTTAAACCAGCGACTTCATGAATCTTGGTTTGCTCGCTCACCCCCATCGAAGTTGCCCCCCTTTAAACATGGCCTGCCCCGAATTCCTCCTCGAATATCGCTTTATCCATCCCCCGCTGTATGCCCATCGGGGGCGTTTCTGATCGGTGCGCAGTCCATGATAGAGATGATCTGATCTTGTTGGCTTATTAAGCACTAAATATGCCATCTAATTACGCTTAATAAAAAAAGATGAGGCTAAATCCGGAGGTCATGGGAGCGAGGGTAAATAGAACAATTCAGGGCACTTTTCCCCTACATCCCGTGGCAGGATCCGACCAACGAGTTACACATGACGTGCGATGTTAAAAAATTGACGAAAGACGGCATTACGCTTTTTACTTGACTTTCAGACCTTTGAAGTTTACATCTTAAACCAAAATTAATGATAAATATTAGATAGTTAATGCGATAAACCCCGTATCGAAATTGTGTCAAAAAAATTGCTCGACCTCACGGGGCGCACCGCCATAATCCATCATTGACCGGATGCTTCCCGGGATGAAAGTGAAGGGCATGGATTCCATGCGTAGAAACCAGTGGCGCCGGCCCACTAACGGATTGTCCTGTCTTTCCGGCTCGAGCCGCTCTCCAAAAATTTTCGCAACACTTCTTCTCACGGCCATCGCTCTATCCCTCAGCCCCTACAGTACGACGGCTGCAACGCAGGAGGTGCCTTTCCGGCCGGGGGAAAAATGCATTTACCGGGCCTCCTGGGGCATGATTACGGCCGGTGAGGCCGTCATCGAAGTCCTGCCCTGCAAGATCTACAACGGCGTCCGGACATACCACTTCATGATGGGAACAAGAACAAACGCCGCCCTTGATCTCATCTACAAGATCCGCGAGCGGCAGGACTCTTATCCTGATATCCACATGTCCCGGACGCTCTATTACTCCAAAAAAAGCACAGGGGAACACCCCCGGGACGTCGTGGTCACATTCGACTGGGCAAATATGACGGCAACCTACACGAGTTTTGGTCAGGCCGAGAAACCCGTTTCCATCAAGGCCGGCACCTTCGACCCGCTTTCACTCTTTTTCGTCGTACGCCTGCACAAGCTGAAAGAGGGAGATGTCCTGGAGATTCCTGTCACCGACGGCAAAAAATTGATTGCGACGAAAGCGAGGGTGGACAGGCGGGAGAAGCTGTTGATTGATGGTAAGTCCTACGATACTTACCTGGTCATACCCGAGATGGAGCGATTGGACAAAGTCTTCGGAAAAGAGAGAGAGCCCGACATGAAAATCTGGTATACGGCGGACGAAAAAAAACTACCCGTGAAAATCCAGACCAAGGTGGCCGTCGGCAGCTTCGTCTTCGAACTCATTTCCGCGACAGACGGATCGAGGGCTGGCAGCAACGGCCTGCGCTGAAAACAGGCCCGATGGGACAAGCGGGGTTTATTATTCGGGAATCAGAAAGACGCCTCCGGTCACGCCTTCGGGAGCCTTCTGAAGGCTTTGATGAATTTCATCATCTCGACCAGGTCGCTGACTTTGATCTTTCCCGTCATGAAGGCAACTTCCGCATTCGCCTTCCCCAGCTCAATATCCCGGTAGAGCTTGTCCGACGTCCTGACGACGCACTCCGGATTTCCCTTCAAACCGGCCTCCACGGTGCAGGATCCCCCCTTGATCGTGACGGTGAACTGTCCGCCCTCGGGACCCGAAAGATCGAAATGAAAAACGGTGTCCCAGCTGCCGGCCTTCTCGCCGAGGAAACGCTCCGGCAGGCTTTTCAGAATCTCAGCGGCTGTGGTCGGTATCACCCTGACCGGTTCCGGCCTCTCGGGCTCTTCCCGCCGCTGAATGGGCTTTTCCCCCGCGGGTGGGGAGGCTGCCTTCTCCAGAACGGCCCCGTAACGGACCTGGTCGATCATCAGACGCGCGATGATCTCGCGCATGATTTCCGATGTGCCGCCCACGATCGTACCCACACGAGCGTCCCGATAGATGCGGGACATGAGATACTCGTCCATGTAACCGTAGCCGCCGTGGAACTGGAGGCAGGTATCGGCCATTTTCTTCATGAGTTCCGTGGAGAGGAGCTTTGCCATGGAGCAATACTCAACGGCCTGCTCCCTCCGGCTGTGGAGCCAGCAGGTGTAATACGTCAGCTGACGCACGGCCTCCAGCTCGGCCTTGAGATCGGCCAAAGTGTGACGAATGACTTGAAATTTCGACAGGGGCCGGTTAAAGGCCTGCCGCTCCGTGATGTATCTCAGAGTGGCCTCCAGGCAGAGCCCGGCACCGCTCACATAAAGAACAGCGCTCACCAGGCGTTCGAGCTGGAAGCACTCCATGATGTAATAAAAACCCCTGTTCTCCCCGCCGATGAGGTGGGATGCCGGAACGCGAACATCCTCGAAAGAAAGCTCCCCTGTATCGGAGCAATGCCAGCCGATCTTATGAAGCTGTCGAGCCGTGAAGCCCGGTGTGTCGCGCTCGACCAGGATGAGACTGATACCACCCACCCCGGCCTCTGGATCCGTTTTCGCCGCGACGAGGACAAAATCGCCAAAAACCCCGTTGGTGATGAAGGTTTTTGACCCGTTCAGGACATAGTGATCGCCGAGCCGGACAGCCCGTGTCCGTATGGCCGCCACGTCTGATCCTGTGTTCGGCTCCGTGATGGCCAGGGCCCCGATTTTTTCCCCCGCGATGGAGGGGGCGAGAAACTTCCGTTTCAGTTCTTCACTGCCGAACCGGGCGATATACTCCGTCGCCATGAACTCATGAACACTGACCGCCGCCGAAAAACCGCCCATGGTGGATCGGTTGAGCTCCTCGAGGAACACGACGGAATAGAAAAAATCCGCCGCGGTCCCGCCATAGGCCTCGGGGTGGTTGATGCCGAGAAAGCCGAGTTCCCCCATCCGTTTCCAGATGGACCTGGGAATGCGCTGCTCCCTCTCCCAGATATCGGCGTGCGGTGCAACTTCCTTTTCGACGAACTGCCGCACGGTGGTTCTGAATGTCTCGTGTTCTGAATTAAAGTAAAGCGATTTCATGAAACCTCCAATGAAGGCGTTAGGCGTCAGGCCTATTGCTTATTGCCATTCGCCCTTCGCCCTTCGCCTTTAGCCTTTTGCCTCTTCATCGTATATCCCATCCAGCACATCTTTATACCTGGCGGCTATAACGCCTCGTTTCAGCTTCATCGTCGGCGTCAGCTCGCCGCTTTCGATCGCAAAAGGTTTGGAGAGAATCCGGAAATACTTGACCTGCATGTACCGGGGGAGCTGTTCGTTGGCCCGGTCCACCTCTTTCTGCACTTTATCGAGGACCACGGGATGCCGGATCATCTCCTCCCAGGGCAGGTCCGGAACCCCGAGATGCTTTGCCGTTGCGGCAACGGCGTTTTGATCCAGCACGAGGAGCGCCGTCAGGTAGTGCCGCCGGTCCCCGTGAACATAGGCCGATTCGATGTGCCGGCCGCCGAGAAGGAGATGCTCAATGGGCGCCGGCGCGATGTTCTTCCCGCTCGAGGTAATGATAAGCTGTTTCTTGCGGTCGGTAATGGTCACCCAGCCCTCGTTGTCGATGACACCGATGTCGCCCGTCCGGTAGTAGCCGTCGGGGGTGAAGGTGGCCTTCGTATCCCCGGGGTTTTTCCAGTATTCCCTGAAGACGTTCGGCCCTTTCACTTCCAGTTCCCCGTCGTCGGCCACCCGCACCTGGACCCGCGGAAGGGGCTTACCCACGGTTCCGAAGCGGTATTCCCGGGGGTTGTTGATCGTGGAGGGTGTGGTGGCTTCGGTGGCGCCCCAGCCCTCCAGGATGAGAATGTCCATGGCATGGAAAAATTCCGCGATCTCTTTATTCAGGGGCGCCCCTCCGGAGACGCAGAATTCGAGATCACCGCCGAAAGCCTCCTTGACCTTCTTGAAAACAAGGACCTCGGCCAGTTTATGGCGGAGGCGGAGCCCGGCAGGAAGCGGCCGGTGGGCCGATTGATAGCGGCTTGCCTCCTTCCCGACCTTCATGGCCCAGTGAAAGATTATCTTTTTCGGAAGCGAGGACGTTCGGACATTCTGGGTCATGCGGGCATGGATCTTCTCGAAAACCCTTGGAACAGCGACCATAAACTGCGGCCGGATTTCCCGGAGATTCTGCGCGAGGGTCTCGAGACTCTCCGCATAGCCGATGCAGAGGCCCAGATAGAGCAGCAAATAGTACCCGGCGAATCGTTCGAAGGCATGAGCCAGGGGAAGAAAGCTGATGTTGCGGTGCAGCCGGCTGATGACATCCATACCCATCCCCTCGACGAGGATGCTGGCGGTCTGAAGGTAGTTGTTGTGGTTGAGGACGACGCCTTTGGGGTTCCCCGTCGTGCCGCTCGTGTAGATGATACACATGATGTCACCGCCCTCGATGGCATCGACCACTCCGGCCACCTTCACCCGGAGCTCCGGTATCGGTTCGTCGCCCCGCAAAAGCGAGGAGAAGGGCCGGATCCAGGAGGGGTCGGGATTTTCGAAGGTCTCTTCAAAAACGAAGACCTTTTCGACCGTGGGGATCCTGTCCCGGATCCCGAGGATCTTTTCGAGCTGGGAGGCATCCTCGACAAAAAGGATAGACGCCTCCAGATCCTGAACGATAAAAGCCGCCTCCTCGGGCAGCGATGTGGCATAAATGGCCGAGGTGATGGCGCCGGCAAGGAGAGACCCCAGGTCGGCGTAGGCCCACTCGGGACGGTTCTGAGACAGGATGGCCATGCGGTCCCGGGGCTGGAGGCCGGCCCGGGTCAGGTTCGAGGCAACGCGAAGCGCAATTGCTTCGAGATCACGGTACGAGATCGTCACATAGTGCCCCTGCCTTTTGAACATCATGGCCGTGGCATCGGCATATCCGGAAAAATTATGGAGCAGGACCTGGATGAAGTTTTTCGGCGCCATGACGACCCCCTCAATCGGTCAAAAAGCCCGGTTCAATGAATCGTGCCTCAGCCCTCATAGAAGCGTTTGTTCTCCCCGGCCATGTCGTGGAGGATCCCCGCGGGCTTGAAACGGTTGCCATGGATGTTCTCGAGATCCTCCATCATGGCAAGCACCTTCCGGGGACCGAGCCGATCGATGTAGCGGAAAGGTCCTCCCAGAAAAGGCGGGAACCCGAGGCCAAAGACGGCCCCGATGTCGCCGTCGCGCGGCGAGTTCAGGATACCTTCCTGGAGACAGTGGGCGGCCTCATTCGTCATGACGAGGGATAACCTTTTCTGTATCTCCGCCTCACCGATACTCACCCGTTTCGGACCGCCGAAGAAAGCGTACACCCCTTCATTGACGTCTTTTTTCCTCCCCCCGCCGGAGGGGTCATAGCGGTAAAACCCCCTGTTATTCTTGCGTCCCTTGTACCCGGCCTTGAAGAGAACCTCCATGGATTCATCCGGCTGAATGCCGCGCCCGGCAAAGAGCGGACCGAGGACTCGCGAAACATGGGTCCCCACATCGATCCCCACCTCATCAAGGAGGGTGATGGGGCCCACGGGATAACCGAACTGGCGCATCGCCCCGTCGATGTCCTCGATATCGGCCCCCTCATTCAAAAGCACGAGGGTCTCGTTGAGAAGCGGGGCGAGGATCCGGGTGGTGTAGAAGCCCGGCCCGTCGTTCACCACGATCACTGTCTTCCCCTGGCGGATGCCCGTGTCGACGGCCGTTGCCGTCACCCAGGGCGCGGTCTTCGCCGTTACAATGATCTCCAGAAGCGGCATCTTGGGGACGGGGGAGAAGTAATGCATCCCGATCACCCGATCCGGACGGGCAGAGGCTTCCGCAATACTCGTGATGGGAAGGGAGGAGGTGTTGCTCGCGAAGATCGCATCCTCTTTGACAACCGCTTCCACCTCCCGGAGGATCTTCTTCTTGAGGTCCAGATCCTCGAAGACCGCCTCGATGATCAGGTCGGCTTTTTCAAAGCCCCGGTATCCTTCCTGGCCGGAGACCCGGCTGAAGACCCGGTCCCTCTGGAAAGGGGTGAGGATTCGCCTCCGGACCTTTTCATCCAGTTCCTGCCAGAGGGCTTTCTCACCGCGACCGAGGGCTTCGTGGTTCACATCCCTAAGAAGGACATCCATGTCGTTTGCGGCGCTCACACTTGCGATACCCGACCCCATGAGACCGGCGCCGAGGATCCCGATCTTCCGGACCGGACGAACCTGTTCCTGGAGAGGGTTTTTCTTGAGGGCGGTCATCCCGAAGAAGATCTGGATCAGCTCCCGTGACTGAGGCGTCATGGCAAGATCCCCGAAGGTCTTCTCCTCCATCTTCTCCCCCTCTGCGAGGCCTCTTTCGAGTCCGGCCTCGACGCAGTCGATGATCCTGAAAGGCGCCGGGTAATTGCCCCGGGTCGTCTTCTGGACCCTCTGCCTCGCCTTTTTGTAAACAAGCCTTCGGCTAAAAGGCGTACTCTCCAGGAGTCCTGCCAGCAGGGTCCGCTTCTTCTTGCGATCGAGGGGTTCTTCGGCTAGCCCCAGGGCCGCTGTCCTCGCGGCATGCAAGAGCGCATAAGGATTGACGACATCATCCACGAGCCCCATTTTCTTTGCCTGGCGGGGATAGATGTTTTTTCCCGTCAGCATCATATCCAGGGCGTTCTGCAGGCCCACAAGGCGGGGAAGGCGCTGGGTCCCGCCTCCGGCGGGCAGAAGCCCCAGCCTGACCTCGGGCAGGGCCATCACCGTCCGCGGGTCGTCGGTGGCGATCCGGTAATGACAGGCGAGGACTACTTCGAGGCCGCCCCCGAAAGTGGCCCCGTGAATCGCCGCAACAATCGGTTTGGGGAAAGCGGCCATCCGGTTCAAGATCGCGTGGCCGTCGCGGCTGAGCGCTTCCACCGGATCCGGATCTCTCGCCTGCCGGAATTGATCCAGGTCCGCGCCGGCAATGAAGTTATCCTCCTTGCGGCTGATCAGGACAACGCCTTTCACGGCAGGGTCAGATTCGATCCGGTGGAGAATTTCCGAGAACCCATCCAGCAGATCCAGTGAGATCTTGTTCACCTTCTCTCCGGGCTGATCGAGCCAGATGACGGCCACACCGTCCTGCTGTTCAACTTGAGCGTATGTCATAGAAGAAATCCTCCCGTGATCGTCAAGATATGGGAACGATGACCTCGAATGCAGCAGGCATCAATGATCCCTCCATCGCTCCAGGATGATCGCATTCCCCATCGCTCCAGCCGCGCAGGCGGCCACAAGGGCGAAGGTCCCGTTCTCCCGGATCAGCCGGTTAGCCGCCGTGGTGACCAGTCGTGCACCGGTGGCACCGAAGGGGTGGCCCAGCGACAGGGATCCGCCCAGGGTATTGAACTTTTCCATGGGAATGTCTCCCATCCGTCCCGCGCGACCCAGCTTTTCCCGCGCAAAGGACTCCGAAGCAAGGCACTGTATATTGGCCAGGATCTGCCCCGCAAAGGCCTCGTGGAACTCGAAGACATCGATATCGGAAAGCCCGAGGCCGGCTGCGTCCAGTGCCTTCGGGGCCGCATAGGCGGGACCGAGCAGAAGCTCTTCTCCCGGGTCCTGAGCCGAGTAGGCGTAGGCGCGGATCCGGGCCTTCGGTTTATATCCGAGTGACCGTGCAGCATCCTCCGCCATGAGAAGTGTCGCGGCGGCCCCATCTGTCAGGAAAGATGAATTCCCCGCCGTCACCGTCCCGTATTTCTTCACGAAGGCGGGCTTGAGGCTCTTTAATTTTTCAAGGGACGTATCGGCCCGGAAACCGTTGTCCACGGCGATGGGCTGAAAATCAGGCGGGACCCGTACCGGCTCGATCTCGCCCGCGAGAATTCCTTCCATCGTTGCCCTGCTCGCTGCCAGGTGGGACTGCAGGGCATATTCGTCCTGTGCCTCCCGGCTGATCCCGAGGCGCGCCGCCAATCTGTCGCAATCTTCGCCCATCGTCCTCCCCGTGGAAAACTCGGCAATGGACGGGATCTCCGGAAGAAGATCCTTCAGGCCGATCCCCTTGGGGAACTCGAGAAAATCCATGGGCCCTTTGTATCTCTGGGCTTCGAGCAGCTTCCGGCGGACGGGTTTCCGGTAGCAGATGGGGATGTCGGACATGCTTTCCGTACCGCCCGCGATGACGATATCGGCCTGACCCGTACGGATGAGGTCGGTACCGCTGGTGATGGCCACGTTCGCGGAAATGCAGGCGAGGGTCACTGTATAAGCTGGGACATGGGAGGGGAAGCCGGCGGCCAGGGCGGATTCACGGGCCACGTTGCTGGTGGCAAGACGGGCGATCACCGTGCCCATGATGACGCGGTCGACCCTGCCCGGTTCGATCTGCGTCCTGTCCAGAAGGGCCTTCAACGCCAGCCTGCCCAGATCATAGGACGTCAGGTCTCTGTAGCCCGAACCGGATCGCAGGAAGGGGATCCGGCATCCGTCAATCAAAACAACCTTGCGGCCATCGCGCTGTTCACGTTCCATGGGGCTTTTCTCCATCACTGCCGGTTTAAATAAACCAAAAATATTTCAGAACATCATGGACATATAGAAAAGCGGGATCCGTGTCAAGTGTTGTAAAACGGAATAACAGGGGAAGGCGGATTTCATCCGGGGGGTCGAAGAGCCCGCCAGAACATGGATGGGGAAATTTCCCGCAAGCGCTCAGCGAGACCCGTAGGTGAGCAAAGACAGACCGTTTCGGTTCAAGACCTTCTCGCATTGATAACGGTCGTAGTCTTTAAAAAGGTTGATGAAGAAGGGATCATATCTTGCCAGGATCTTTGTGACCTCCAGTGAAAGACCGGGATGCCTCTTGCGAAGGATCTTTAACTCCTCCTCGAATGCATCCTCGATCTCCACTTCTATGACATGGAATCCGATTTCTTCACTCGATGACTCGTACTCCGATTCGACGTGCACGATCAGCGTCCCGGCGTAAACGGCATCCCCCCTCGCGGGTACCTGGAAGGCCGCAAAGGCTTCGTTGTTTGGGAGGGGATCCACGTAGGTATGGTAGATGAGATAGGTCCCTCTCGGAACGATCCAGTAGAAATGACCGTCACCCTCGATGGTCACGGAAAAGCCCCGCGCACCGGCTTCGACCCAGAAGATGGAAAGATCGACATTGGGCTTGCCGAAGGTGGCAAGGACATCGAGAAGATTGGAACTCCAGGGCTTGAACTCTTTGCCCCTTTCCTTGACCTTGATCTTGCCGTAGACAAGGGCCCTGTCACCCAGTTTGCCCAGGGGTTCGCCTGGCTCAGGGTACTTGAGCATCACGCAACCGGCGAAAACAAATACGACGAGGATCAATAAAATAATCCCTGTCTTTTTCATGCATCCCTCGCGAATCTGAAGTGTCCGGTATTCCGTTCAAGCATTCGAATCATCATCCCTGCAGATCACCATCCTCGACACGCTGCGGCATGCCTTGGAATGCCGCGGGGAGAAACCCCCTTAAGGAAATTATTAAGAAGGAAAGCCCCACGGCCTGAACCGTGAGGCTTTCCGGTTAATGTAAGCTGGTCAGGAACTCTCACTTGATGATGAAATCGCCCCTTCTGTTCTTGGACCAGCAGGCCTCGTTCGACTCTTTGCAAACCGGCTTGTCCTCGCCGTAGCTGATCGTCGAGATCCGCCCTGCGCCGACTCCCAGGCTCTTGAGATACTTGGCCGCGGCATCCGCCCTTCTCTGGCCGAGGGCCATGTTGTACTCGTTGGTCCCGCGCTCGTCGCAGTTCCCCTCGACAACAACCTTCGTGTCCTTGTTTTTCGAGAGCCAATCGGCATTCTTCTTCAGCGTCTCGCGCGCCGCGGGATTCAGATCGTACTTGTCGTAAGCAAAGTAGACAGCATCGAGCCTGTCGACTCCCGGAACCACAGGCGGAGGCGGTGGTACCACTGCCGCTGGCGCAGCCCCTGCCGCGGGGGGACAGAAGAAAACCTTCTGCACGTAGGCCCCCATTTGAGCCGGCGTCTGCAGGTTGTCGGCATTCTCAACAAAACCACACCCGCCGTCCGCAACAATCCGCTCCGCGAGCTTCTTGCCCTCAACATCCTTCCCGACCTGGACGGGATAGATGCACACCCTGCCACCATAGTCCGCCTTGATCTTGGCAACGTTTTCCAGGATCGACTTCGGACGGAGATCGTCTATCCCTTCGACCTGTTCGAAATCACTCACAAGAATGATCGCCGTCTTGCCGCTCAACCCCTTCACATCACCACCGGCTGCCGCCAGTGCACGGCCCATGGGGGTCCTCCCCAATCCACGGTTGCCGATCTTGTCCATGGCCTTCTGGAAATCCGCGCCAGTGACCACCCAGGTGGATTCGTCCGACCCCATCTTCTCGGCACCGAAGAGCCGAAGGGACGGGCTCAGCTTTACACCCGCGGGTATCGTCTTGGCCATATCGCTCGTAACCTGCTTGGCGATGGCCAGCCTGGAGTCCCTGTCGTACCAGGGATTCATCGAATCCGATCGGTCAAAAAGAAAGGCAGCATTGTCCGTACATTGCACGAGACCTGCCGCCTTCGCATTCGACGACACGTCAACAGGCATGTAAGCCTTCTTCGTCGCGCAGCCGATAAGTGCCACTACCGCAATAATCAATAGGGTTACCTTCAAACATTTTTTGACCATAAACACACCTCCTTTAAGCTTGACTATCCACACATTTGATGCCGACACACTGCCGGCCATCCTTTTCCTCTTCGCTGCCGGCCCTGACAGGCCCGCTCAGAGCCTCTTTAACTTCCGCTGTCCCAATGAAGACCCGTGTCGAACTTTGAATCCCTTCGCCCTCCACGTTCCGGCGGAGACTGTCAACCTGACCCTGATCCAATACAGCGTTTCCTCATCAATACGCGGATTACATCTGTCTCGTCACAGGGTTACGTTCCTTGAATAATTTTGAACTAAAGATTTTACAGGCGACGATTGGTCAAAATGCCGCTGACGTGCTTGAGCTTTTGTAAATTAGCATTTTCCCCCAAATATTTCAAATGCTAAAATGCGGGCGGTTATATCATTTTATTCCCGGGCGAAAATGTGCTAATTTAAAGGCAAAATCGCGTGAGACGGGGGTAGTGGGGATGCTTACAAAGAGGCAGATCGTTGATGTGCTGACCCAATGGAACGAGGCGTGGAACGAGCACGATATCGATAGAGTCGCCGCGCTCTTCCACGACGACATCGTCTTCGAAAACTGGACGGGGGCAAAGATCAGGGGCGCCGGGGCCCTCAAAAACGCCTGGGAGCCATGGTTCAGGAACCACGGGGGTTTCCGTTTCAACACGGAGGACCTCTTCGTCGACGAAGAAGCGCAGAAGGTCCTCTTCCAGTGGTTTCTGGACTGGCCATCCATCGAAAAGGGATACCAAGGCAAGCCGGAGCACCGACGAGGTGTCGACGTGATGCACTTCAAGGACGACAAGATCATCCACAAGTATACCTACTCCAAGACGACCCTCGAGATCGATGGAAAGCGTGTGAAGTTCGTCCCCGAATAAATGCCTGACGGCCACTTTTACCGGTCCCATCATTCAGGGTCCGCTCACCGCCGGTTCATTTCCAGACCGATTTTCCTTTGGGGCGGGATCCTCATGGCCGGAACGACAGGACAAAAAGGCAGGACAAGGAAAGGCTGCGGGACTCAAAAAAGTTTCAAGGCTCAGAAATGATTGGATGTTTTTGCCATCGCCCGTTTCTCTTAGAGGGAATTATCCTTCTAATACTTTCTTCGTATGTAAAAATAACGCCAGGCGCTTATTGACATAACGGCGATTCTCTATTAGGTAATTCTCTGGACGGCAGTTTATCTTTATTCCGAAAGACAAAAGGGGGGGTTCGTTATGTTAAGCCATTTCATACGTAAGAATCACAAGGGCTTCACCCTGATCGAGATCATCATGGTCCTCCTGATCCTCGGGATCCTGGCCGCCGTGGCCATCCCGAAGTACTTCAGCATGCAGGAGGAAGCAAAAAAGAAAGCGGGCCAGACGGCGCTCGCTGAGGGCAAGTCCAGAATAGCCCAGTACGCCGCCCAGCGTCTTCTCCAGGACACGACATGGCCGACAGGTGCCGAAATCCTAGCTTCGGTTTTCACAGATGCCGGCGACTTTACCCTGAACTACACATATACTTCCCCGACTTTCTATATGACTTCCACGGGGAAGGCCGGAACGACCGTTGCCGACGCAACTGCCATCGGCACCATGCATCGTCCCGGTCTGTAAAACGCCCAACGTTCTCTCCCCTTGCGGCGGGGTCCCGAACGATTCCGGAAATCATGGCCGGTGCGCAACGTCGCGGATTGCGCTGTTAAAACCGAATGGGAAAACCCCTTCCAGCTATAGGGACCGGAGGGGGTTTTCATTTCATGGCTTATTGCGAGCGTTTCCCGGCTTCCTGAAGCTTTCCCCTGCACGGAGGACGCAGGTCCTTTTCGTTAGCCCCAAGGCACCTCAAGATACGTCCGCCGCCATCGGCGTGCCGACCTGCGCCCTCCCCCGCCCCGACCACGACTGGCGTTGGCGTTCCCGGTGCCGCGGCGACAGACCATCCAGAGGCATGAAAAAATAAGGGAAAAATTTTCACCTTTGCACTTTTTGTCACTTGATTTGAGAAGTCATAGGCACTATAATCGGCCCGTTTTTGTCAAATACAGAACCCCATCCAAAAGGAGGAAGAGAGGCATGAAAAAATTACTGACTGCGTTAATGCTGGCTGCTGTCCTCGTCAGCTTCGTCGCGGGGACTTGCATCGCCAAGACAACCTGGAACGCCAACTCGGTGTGGCCCCCGAAAAACATGCACAGCGTGTGGCTCACAGAATACGCTGAAAAGGTGAAGGCGGCCTCCAAGGGTGAGCTGGAACTCGTCGTTAGCACAGGCGGCGCCCTGGGATACAAAGGCCCCGAACTCCTGAAGGTCGTCCGTGACGGTCTCGTCCCCCTGTCCGACATGCTCATCAGCGGCGTGGCCGGCGACGAGAAGATCTTCCAGATCTCGACGCTCCCCTTTTTGGTCCGGGATTTCGACGAACTGAGGCTCCTCACCAACATCGCGCGGCCCTACTACGACAAGGCGGCAACCAAGTGGAACCAGAAGATCCTCTACATCGCCCCCTGGCCCGGCGCGGGGCTCTGGACGAAAAAGAAGATCACATCCCTCGAGGACCTGAAGGGCCTCAAGACCCGTACCTATGACAAAAACGGCGCGCTCGTGATGGAGGCCGCCGGCGCGACGCCCCTCGCCCTCCCCTTCAGCGAGGTCTACACGTCGCTGCAGACGGGTATCATCGACTCCGTCATGACCTCGACGCCCACGGCGGTGGACGGCAAGTTCTGGGAAGTGCTGAAGTACTTCGAGCCACTTCAGATCACCATCGCCACCGACATGGTGACGGTCAACATGAACGCCTTCAAGAAACTCCCCAAGGCCCAGCAGGACCTCCTCGTGAAACTCGGCAAGGAGCAGGAAGAGGCCGCCTGGAAAGGCGTCAGGAAATGGGACGGCGACATGGAGGCCATCAGCAACAAGAACGGCATCGAGACGGTGAAACCCTCCAAGCAATTCATCGCCGACATGGAGAAGATCACCCAGGGCATCCGGGCCGAGTGGCTGAAGACCGCCCCGCCGGACGGAAAGAAGATCTACAGTGAGTTCATGAAGAAAGTGAAGCGTTAGATCTATCTTCGCCATCGTGTCACTGAAGGGGACCCCGGGCGTTTTATCCGGGGTCCCTCTCATATTTTGAGCGGGAAGGGTCCGACCGACCCGTGGGCCCGCCTCCGGCGGGCCCTGGCAGACCCATGAAAACACTCATCAACACCATAGACAGGCTGTCGGGCATCGGCGGCTGGGCGGCGGGCATCTTGATGGTCATGGCGCTCGTCATCTCCGTGGGCGAGATCGTGATCCGGAGTTTCTTTCACGGAACGTTCTACGTCACGGATGAATACACGGGCTACCTCATGGCCATGCTGACCTTCATCGGTCTCGCCTACACGCTTCGGGAGCGCGGGCACATCCGCATGATGTTCCTGCCCCACCTCCTCAAGGGCCGGTCTCATGTCATTTTCAACATGGTCGCCTTCGTCGTCGGTTTTGTTTTTTGCGCGGCACTGACCTACTTTACCTGGGAGTTCTTCTGGGATTCCGTCGTCAGCGAATCCCGGTCGATGCAGATATCGGAAACCTACCTGGCGATCCCTCAGTTCTTCATGCCACTGGGGGCGCTCTTCATGACGCTTCAGTTCATCGCAGAGTTTCTGAAGGCCCTCTACATCCTCCGGCAGGATACGGAGGGGCTTCGCATCCTCGAGGAAACAGACGATCTCGGCCGATAATTGGTTTTTGAGCAGGGAGTGAACGTTCCATGCAAATCGACCTCGGGCCCGTATCCGCAACCATTGTCGGACTGCTCATCCTCTTCCTGGGCGGGTCGGTCTGGGTCGGGATATCCCTCTTCCTCGTCGGGATGGGAGGATTCTTTTTCTTCAGTGACGTATCCTTCGGGTCGATCCTCTCGAACGTCGCCTGGAACAACACGAGCGGCTCGGCCATGATGGCCCTGCCGTTTTTCATCTGGATGGGTGAGATCCTCTTCCGGAGTCGCATATCGTCAGATCTCTTCCGGGGACTCGCCCCCTGGATGGACGCCATCCCCGGGCGGCTCATCCATGTGAACGTCATGGCCTGCACCTTTTTTGCCGCCGTAAGCGGCTCCTCGGCAGCCACGACGGCCACCGTCGGGAAGATCACCGTCCCGGAACTCGAGAGGCGGGGTTATGACCACGACCTTTCGATCGGGTCGCTGGCCGGCACGGGCACCCTGGGTTTCATGATCCCCCCGAGCATGATGATGCTCGTCTACGGGATCATCGGCGATGTGAGCATCGGGAAACTCTTCATTGCGGGCTTCATCCCCGGCTTCATGATTGCCTTCATGTTCTGCGCCTACATCCTGATCCGCTGTCTCGTCACGCCGGCGCTCGCCCCAAGGGCAGAAGACCACTTCACCTGGACCGATCGAATCCGGGCCATCCCGGCAATCGCCCCGGTCATCATCCTGATCTTCTTCGTCCTGGGCAGCATCTACCTCGGGTGGGCGACTCCCACTGAAGCGGGGGCCCTCGGCGTCGTTGGGGCCCTGTTCTTCGCGGCCCTGACCCGCAGCCTCTCCTGGGAAGTCTTCGAGGTGAGCCTCGTCAACTCCGTGAAGACGAGCTGCATGATCATGCTCATCGTGATGGGCGCCTCCTATCTCTCAAATGTCATGGGATTCCTCGGGATCACCCGGGCGCTCACGGAGTTCGTGGTGTCGATGCAGCTTTCGCCCTACATGCTCATTTTCTGGCTGACGATTCTCTACCTGTTCCTGGGCTGCCTCGTCGACGGATTCTCCATGATCGTCATGACGGCACCGCTTGTGCTTCCCCTCATCGAGGCGGCGAAGTTCGATCCCGTGTGGTTCGGCATCTACCTCGTTGTCATGATCGAGCTGGCCCAGGTGACGCCGCCGGTAGGCTTCAACCTCTTCGTCATCAGCGGACTTTCCAATGATGACCTGTTCAAAATCGCAAAAGCCGCGTTCCCCTTCTTCTTTATCATGTTGCTGGCCACCATGCTCCTCACGGTGTTTCCGGAAATCGCGTTGTACCTGCCGTCAAAGATGAAGTAAAGTGGCCTGGGCCATCTTAAATTCAGCAAAGGGTTGACTGTCATGAAGAAAATCGACCTCAACTGCGACATGGGAGAAAGCTTCGGCACTTACACGCTCGGCATGGACGGCGAAGTGATTAAACATGTTACCTCGGCGAACATCGCCTGCGGCTTCCACGCCGGCGACCCCAGGGTGATGCATGAGACGGTGAAGCTCGCGAAAGAAAACGGCGTGGGCGTAGGCGCCCACCCGGGTTACCCGGACCTCATGGGCTTCGGCAGAAGGAACATGGAATGCACGCCCGAGGAAATCCGTGACTACGTCATCTACCAGGTCGGGGCGATGAAGGCCTTCTGCTCCGCCCTGGGGGTGCCGCTCCAGCACGTCAAACCTCACGGGAGCCTCTACAACATGAGCGTGGGGAATGAAGTGCTCATCCGCACCATCGCCGGGGCGATTGCCGGTGTCGACCGATCCCTCATATATCTAACCCTCGGCGGCGCCCAGGCGCCCCTTGTCAAAAGAATTGCAAAGGAAGCCGGCATCAGGGTCGCTTTCGAAGCCTTCCCCGACCGGGCCTACACGCGCGACGGCAGACTCGCGTCGAGGGAGATGCCGGGTGCCGTCATCGAGGACCCAAAACTCGCCACCGAGCGGGCCCTTCGCATGGCAAAGGAGGGCAAGATCATCGCCACCGACGGTAGCGTCCTCGAGATGGAGATCCACACGATCTGCGTCCACGGCGACAACCCGTCGGCCGTGGAGCACGTGCGCGAGATCCGGGTGATGCTGGAAACGAACCGCATGATCGTAACCCCGATGGGCACCTTCATCTGATAAACAGGGTATCGGGTCCAGGGCACAGGGCATGGCCCAGGGAATCCGTTTCACGGTATAAGGAAAGAATGGTTTATGGCGTAAGGCACAAGGCTTACGGAAAAACAGGAGGTGCGCTTTACGCTTTACCCTTTACCCTCTACCCTTCGCCCTTAACCCTTTGCCCTTGGCCTTAAGCCTTTAGCCTTAAGCCTAAATATCTATGTCCACCCTTTATGACAAGCCGCGCATCCGCATTTGCGGCGACAGTGCCATCATCGTCGAGTACGGCGCAGGCATCGATCGCGCCGTGAACGAGAAGGTGCGGGCCATGGCAGCGCTTCTCAAGAGATCCCTCCCGGCGGGCGTGGAGGCCGTGATCCCAGCCTACCGATCCCTTTCCCTCCTCTATAATCCCCTGGCAACGTCGACGGATCAGCTCGCGAAGACCGTCGAAGCCCTGGAAGCGGATTTCAGGCAGGCCGAAATCGCGAAACCCCGGATCGTCGAGATTCCCGTGTGCTACGGCGGGGAGTTCGGTCCGGATCTGGAGATCGTGGCCGACCAAAATCGCCTGACGATCGGCGAGGTCATCGCTATCCACACTTCCGTCAACTATCACATCTACATGATCGGGTTCGCGCCCGGCTTCTGTTATCTCGGAGGACTCGATCGCCGCCTTCACACACCCCGTCGCAAAACCCCGCGGACGAATCTGCCGGCAGGTTCTGTGGGCATCGCTGAAAGCCAGACGGGAATGTATCCCCAGGACAGTCCCGGAGGCTGGCAGATCATCGGCCGGACGCCGCTGCGTCTCTTTGCCCCCTGGCGCGCGGAGCCCTTCCTCTACCAGGCGGGGGACCGTGTCCGTTTCGTCGCTATTCCGGAGGCGACCTTTCGACAGATCCGCGAAAAGGAGTGGCAATGAGCGATCTCTTTCTTGTCCGGACCCCCGGTCTCTATACGACCGTGCAGGATGCCGGCCGCTTCGGCTACCTGGACCGAGGCGTGCCGCCTTCGGGCGCGCTGGATTCATTCGCTTACCGGATCGCCAACCTCCTCGTTGGAAATCCCGGGGGCTTCGCCGTCCTGGAAATCACCATGGTGGGCCCTGTCCTGGACGTCCTCGCCGAAGCCGACATCGCCTTGACCGGCGCCGACATGGGGATGACGCTGAACGGTTCAGCCGTGGCCAACTGGCAGGCCCTGCGGGTCCGGCAGGGCGACGTGTTGAGGATCCCGAAAGCAAGAAGGGGGTGCCGCGCCTATCTCGCCGTCACCGGCGGCATTGACGTGCCCCCCGTTATGGGGAGCCGTTCGACTCTGGTACGGGCGAAGCTCGGCGGTCTGGAGGGGCGGATTCTGAAGAAAGAAGACGTGATATCGCGGGGCGAGGGAGTACTCCTTTCGACGCCGCGGAGTCTGCCCGGGCATTGGATCCCTGACTACCGCCCGGATATCACCCTGCGGGCCATTCCTGGACCGCAGGACGATTACTTTTCAAAGGAAATGGAGACGTTCTTTGGCTCGATCTACGAGGTGAGCGTTGAAACCGATCGGATGGGCTACCGGCTGAAGGGGCCACCGGTCCGCCCCGACGAAGGGCGTCCCGAAAGCATCGTCACCGAGCCGATCATGCCGGGAAACGTCCAGGTTCCCGCCGACGGGCAGCCCATCATCGTCCTCGTGGAGCAGACGACGGGAGGCTACATGAAAATTGCCACCGTCGTCACACACGACATCCCCGGGGTTGCCCAGGCCATGTCGAGAAATCGAGTCCGGTTTGAGAAAGTGAGCCTCGATGAAGCCCACACCCTTTACCACGAGCAGGCCGAGCGGATGCGGAAAATCGAGGAGCATTTCTCGTAGAAGAACTGAACTTCGCCGACACCCGTGTCCGGATAAAAATTAAGTATTGCAGAGGTCGGCAGAAAAGGTGTATGGACCGGCTTCACTCCAAATCGAAAGGTCGTCGAAGGGATCAGAAGGGCTCCATGGCCAGCAAACCTCACCCGGAAGACATTGTCGGCGGACAGGCTGTCATCGAGGGCGTCATGATGAGGCACGGTGATAAAATCGCCGTCGCGGTGAGAACGCCTGACAAGGACATCGAAACACGGGAACAGATTTATGTATCCTTCACCCGACGTTATAAATTCCTCGGCTTGAGGTTCATCCGGGGTTTTGTCAGCCTCTTCGAGATGATGGTCATCGGCATCAAGACCCTTCTCTACTCGGCCGATGTGGCCATGAAATATGAAGAGAAAAAACCGCCGAAATGGCATACGGTGGTTTCGCTTTTGACGGGCATCGCCCTTGCCATCTTTCTTTTCATCGTCATCCCCGCCTATCTCTTTGCCCTTCTCCGAGCTTACATCGGAAGCACGATCCTCCTGAACATCATCGAGGGCTGCATCCGTCTTTCCATTTTTCTCGGTTTCCTGGCCTCCACCCTCCTCATGCCGGACATGCGGCGGGTCTTCATGTACCACGGGGCCGAGCACAAGACAGTCTTCGCCTGGGAAAACGGACAGGACCTGACATTGGAAAACATCAAGGCCTTCTCAACCCGTCACCCGCGATGCGGCACGAGCTTCATGATGGTCGTGATCGTGATCTCCATCCTGGTCTTCTCCCTTTTGGGCAGACCCGACTTCCTTCAGCGTGTCATTTACAAACTGATGCTGCTTCCCGTCGTTGCCGGAATTTCCTACGAGATCATCCGGTTCACCGGAAAATACCGTGAGCGGTCGTGGGCGGCCTTTTTGAGCTGGCCGGGTCTAATGCTTCAGAAAATAACCACCCGGGAACCGACGAATGATCAGATCGAAGTGGCCATTGCGGCCCTGAAAAAGGTTATCTGAATTCAGCCCTTCAGGTATCGATTCAGAAACTTCGCCGTATGGGACGATGGGTGCCGTAAAATTTCGAAGGGGTTCCCCGCGACAACAATTCTTCCACCCGCCTCGCCCCCTTCCGGCCCGAGGTCAATGACGTGATCGGCGGCCTTGATGACCTCCAGGTTGTGTTCGATGACGATCACCGTGCTCCCCTGATCGACAAGCCGCTGGAGGATCATGAGAATTTTATCGATGTCCGCCAGGTGAAGACCCGTCGTTGGCTCATCGAGGATGTAGAGGTTCTTTCGTGCGCCGTTCGTTGCTGCCGCAAGCTCCCGGGCCAGCTTGATCCGCTGGGCTTCCCCGCCGGACAGGGTGGGGCTCGACTGGCCGAAGGTGAGATAATCGAGACCGATGGCGACGAGGAGTTCCAGGCTACTGCGGATACCCGGTATGGCCTCAAAAAACTCGAGGCCCTCACGGAAGCTCATCCCGAGGACATCGTGTATGTTTTTGCTCCGGTAGTACACGGCCAGGGTTTCCTCATTGAAACGCCTTCCACCGCACACCTCGCAGGCAACGTAAACATCGGGCAGAAAGGCCATCTCCACCCTGATCCTTCCCTGTCCGCCACAGGCCTCGCACCGGCCGCCCGAAACGTTGAAAGAAAAACGGCCCGGGCCGAACCCCCGCGTGCGGGCATCGGGCACCATGGAAAAGAGGCGACGGATATCATCGAAGAGGCCCACATAGGTTGCTGGCGTGGAGCGCGGCGTGCGGCCGATGGGCGAGTGATCGATCTCCACAACCCTCGCAAGGTGCTCCCAGCCGGTGATCTCCCTGCAGCCATGGGGCTGCCCGTTTTTCTTCGATAGCCGTGATGCCAGGGTATGATAGATGATCTCCTTGACGAGCGTGGATTTGCCCGACCCGCTGACACCGGTCACACAGGTCAAGGTCTCCAGCGGGATGGCCGCGTCGATCCCCTTGAGGTTGTGCTTGGTGGCATCCTTAACACGGAGCCATTTGCTCGCCCGTCTGAGTTTCGAGGTGATGGCCCGATCGCGGTTCCCGTTCAACCACGCACCGGTAACCGATTCCGGAGAGGCCCTGAGCTGATCGAGGGTCCCCGCGGCAACGACCCGGCCGCCGCCCGGTCCCGCGCCCGGCCCGAGATCGATGATATAATCTCCCCCCCGTATGGTCTCCTCGTCATGCTCCACGATGACGATGGAATTTCCGCGATCTTTGAGCTCCTTCAGGGTGGAAAGGAGCATCTCGTTATCCCGCGGGTGGAGCCCGATGGTGGGCTCGTCGAGAATGTAGCAAACCCCCGTGAGGTTGGAACCCAGCTGCGCCGCGAGACGTATCCTCTGGGCCTCGCCGCCCGAAAGCGTATCGCCCGCCCTTTCCAGGGCAAGGTAATCGAGTCCGACCTGACCGAGAAACCTGAGCCTCGGCAGGAGTTCCGCAAGGATCCCCCCGGCGATGACGGTCTCCTTTTCGTCGAAGTTGAAGGAAGTCAGGATCTTCTCTGCCTCGTTAACGGAGAGCGAAATAAGATCCCCGATGCCCCAGCCCTTGACCTTGACGGCGAGGGCTTCCTCGCGAAGCCGTTTCCCCTGACAGAGGGAACAGGTCATCTCCCCGACACTTCCCATCCCCTCACAGCGGGGGCAGGCCCCCTGCCTGCTGTTGAAGGAAAAGAGCCTGGGATCCAGGGCGTCGAATCCCCGTTGACACCGGGTACAGTATCTCTTCTCACTGTAGGTTTGCAGGCGGCCCCTTCTGTCCATGAGCCTCAATGTTCCCCGTCCGAGCTCGAGGGCCTGCCGGACAATCCCTGCCAGCCGGGAATCATGGCCACCGTCACCTTTCACTTCCCCGACCACTACGTCAATGTCGTGCTCGCGGAAGCGATCGAGCTTCGGAACCGGTTCCAGGGAATGGAGAGCGCCGTCGATGAGCGCCTGCCGGAAACCGATCTTTCTCATCTTCACCAGGAGTCCCCGGTGAATGCCCTTTCTGCCCAGGATGAGCGGGGCGAGGATCGTCGCATTCTCCCCCCTGCAGCGTCTGCCGATCCCGCCGATGATCTCTTCCCGGGGGTTCGCCACGATGGGACTTCCGCAGCCGGGACAGTGCTGAATACCCACCTTGCTGTAGAGAAGGCGAAGGTAATGATAAATCTCCGTCAAGGTGGCCACGGTCGAGCGGGGGCTGCCCCGGCTTGTCCTCTGCTCGATCGCCACCGTGGGCGGGATGCCCGCGACGTCGTCGACCTCCGGCCGGTCCATGATCTTGAGATACTGACGGATGTAATTCGGCAGGCACTCCAGGAACCGACGCTGCCCCTCGGCAAAGAGGATATCGAAGGCTAGGGTTGACTTGCCCGAACCGCTCACGCCCGTGACGACCACGATCCTGTCCCTCGGGATCTCGAGGCTTAAATTCCTGAGATTATGCTCCCGCGCCCCGCGGACGAGCATGGCCCTGCCGGCCGCGGCAGTCCCGAACGCCGCAGGGGGCTCCCGGACGGGTAACACCGGCGGAGACTTTTCCATGTAAGGCCTCAGGAAGGATCCGGTTGCCGAATTGCTCGAGTGTGCGATTTCCTCGGGGGTACCGCTTGCCACGACGAATCCCCCGCCGCTCCCACCTTCCGGCCCGAGCTCGATCACGTGGTCCGCGCACTTCACCACCTCGGGGTTGTGCTCGATGACCACGATGCTGTTTCCTTCCTCGAGAAGCCTTTCAAAGGCCTCGAGGAGCTTCGATATGTCTACGGGATGAAGCCCGACGGTGGGCTCATCGAAGATGAACAGGGCATTCCTGACTCTGGCAAGGCCTACGTGCCGGGCAAGCTTGAGACGCTGTGCCTCGCCGCCGGAGAGTGTGTTGATGGGTTGTCCGAGTCGCAGGTAGCCGAGACCGACATCCCTCAGGGGTTTCAAGGCCCTGACAATCCTCGGATGGCCGTTGAAGGCGTCAAAGGCTTCATCGGTCGTCATTGAGAGGACCTCATGAATGTTCTTTCCCCCGTAATGAACCTCGAGAACTTCCTCATTGAAACGCTTTCCATCGCAGCGCGGGCAGGGCAGAAAGATGTCGGAGAGAAACTGCATCTCCACCTTTTCGAACCCCTCGCCGCGGCACTCTTCACATCTTCCACCCGGGGTGTTGAAGGAAAAGGTTGAGGCCGTGTATCCCCGGGCCTGCGCAGCCGGCTGTGCAGCAAAGAGAGCCCTGATGGGATCATAGGCCTTCAGATAAGTCAGTGGTGTTGCCCGGGGGGTTTTTCCGATGGGACGCTGGTCCACCAGGATGACATCGCGGATATTCTCCACCCCTTCGATGGCGTCGAACCCACCCGGTTTTTCCTCGGCTCCGCCCTTCAATCGTTTGAGGCCGCGGTAAAGGGTGTCGATCCCGAGGGTGCTCTTTCCCGACCCGGACACACCCGTGATGGCCACCATGACCCCGAGGGGGATCCTGACGTCGATATCCTGCAGGTTATTCTCCCTGGCCCCCTTGACGACGATGAAACCCTTCGCTTTTCTCCTCCGCCCCGGGATCGGGATCCTGAATTCACCCTTCAGGTATCCGCCTGTCAGCGAGTCTACGGCCTGCTCGATGCCCTTCAAGGGACCGCTGTAGAGCAGCCGCCCGCCCTTCTCCCCTGCCCCGGGGCCGAGGTCCACGATATGATCAGCCCCCCGGATGATCTCCGGGTCGTGCTCGACGACGACGACGGTATTGCCCAGGTCCCTCAGCGAGCGCAGGATCCCGAGAAGACGACCGCTGTCCCGGGGATGCAGCCCGACCGTGGGCTCATCGAGTATGTAAAGCGTGTTAACGAGCGATGAACCGAGGGCCTTGGTCAGGCTCACCCTCTCGACTTCCCCGCCGGAAAGTGTACGGGATTGGCGGTCCAGCGTGAGGTAGCCAAGCCCGACCTCCATCAGGTACTTGAGTCTCCGCCTGATTTCCTCCAGGAGGACGGCCGCCGCCTCGTCCTGACAATCCATCTTCGTGAAAAACCCATGGGCCGCCTCAATGTTCAGGGCATAGAGTTCTGCGATATTTTTCCCCTGAATGCGCCACAGGAGAACCTCCTCCTGAAAACGGGTCCCCTGACAGGCGGAGCAGGTCAAATAACCCCGGTATCGGGAAAGAAAAACCCGGACGTGAAGCTTGTAACGCTTCGTTTCCAGCCATTCAAAGAACCCCCTGATGCCATAGAAGGTATCGTCCCCTCCAACGATCAAGGCCTTCTGCTTTTCCGTGAGAATCCGGAAAGGGACATTTGTCGGGATGCGTCTTCTGCCGCAGAAATCCAGGAGATCTTCGAATTCCGTTCTGGCGATACCCGACCAGGGCTTTACGGCCCCTGCCCGGATAGATTTTCCGGGATCGGGTACGACGAGATCAAGGTCCACGTCGACGATCCGGCCGAAACCACGGCAGGTGGGACAGGCGCCGGCGGGGGAGTTGAAGGAAAAAAAATTGGCCGAGGGGCTTCGGTACGGAATATCGCAGTAGGGGCAATGCAGGGCCGAACTGAATTGCAGGACCTCATCGCCGGGGAGATGGAGGTCCACAAATCCCCTGCCGGCCTTCAGGGCCATCTCGAGGGAGTCGATGACGCGCTTTCTCTCTTTCGTCTTGAAATGAAAACGGTCTACGACGACGTTCCAGCGTCTGTCATCGGGCGCCTCTTCGACGGGGACGAGTTGCCCCCCTTTCCAAAGACGGTAGAAACCCGCCTGCTGCAGCGTTTCACGCTTCTCCTCTCCACTTCCCCTGCCCTCGAAGGGAAAGGTCATGACGACGGGGGTCCTCTCCTCGAGACCCGAGATCTGGCTGAAAATACTCTGGGGCGTGTCTTTCCTGACGGGCCGTTCACATCCCCTGCAGAAAAGTCCGGCGACGCGTTCGTAGAGGAGTTTGACGTAATCGGTGACCTCCGTCATGGTCCCGACGGTCGAGCGCGAGGTCCTCACGGGATCTCCCTGCTCGATGGCCAAGGCGGGAGGGATGCTTTCGATGGACTCCACCCGGGGGCGATCAATGCGATCCATAAACTGGCGGGCGTAAGTGGAAAAGGTCTCAACGTAGCGACGTTGCCCTTCGGCATAAAGGGTCTCGAAAGCGAGGGACGACTTCCCAGCGCCGCTCAGACCCGTGATGACGGTGAGGCTTCCGAGGGAAATCTCCAGATCGAAACCCTTGAGGTTATTCTGACGGACACCGGTGAGCCGGATGATTTTATCCGTTGTGGGCATTGGCGGAATTAAACCGTGACTTCTCGGACCCGATAAAAAGATGCGGAAAGCAAAACGGGCGGAACGAGTTGAATCGAATCGCTCCGGATACATTCATATGCGCCAATCGATGATTAAGGCAAACCGGCTGAAAATGACCCGGCCCGAGGCCTTTCCGTTTCCCTTCTGAAAAATTTTTATTATTATATCGCCCGTTGATTCGTGCCGTCAAGGCAACGGGGGCGGAGCCGGGATGAAAAGAAGACCCCGCATAATAAGCTAGCGAAATATTTAGTGAATTTACTCCTGTCAGACCCGCGGATCCCCCCTTTTGGCCGATTCCTGTGCCGATGACGCCTTGAGAGAACCTCTAAAAATCATACTTTTTCCTTATTGCACAGGGCGCGGTTTTTGCTGTTTAATACGCCCGTTTGAGGATTCTCATGGCCTTTACCTTCAAGGACAGACGAAAAACTCAGGATCGCCGTCAGAAACCGACACCGGGGTTGAGCCGCCACACGGTCGCGGGTCAGAGAAGGCACTTCCGCCGCATGGAGGACCAGATCAGGGGGGGGTTCGTCGACCGTTACAGCCCGAGACTGTTCATCCTGCTTGTTCTGATCGTCGTGCTCAATATCCTGGATGCGATGTTCACCAGCATCATCCTGGATGGCGGCGGGTGGGAAATGAACCCCGTCGTCCGCGCGGCCATAGAAACCTACGGTGATAATTTCTGGGTCTGGAAATTCATCATCGTCTCCATCGCCGTCGTCACCCTGTGCCTGCTGAGCAAAGTCAAGGGCGTCAAGTATCTCGTTGCGGCCACTACCGGGCTCTATGCCGGCATCGTGATCTACGAAATCTACCTGATCTACAATTACCTTCCTTAGCAGCCGCGATGCATCCTCCTCCATGGTTCTACCATTCCTGGTAGAACCCCTTTAAAAAATCAAAAAGGCCCAAGTGACTCCATGGGCCCTTCGTCTTTCATGGCGCCCCCGGTGTGATTCGAACACACGGCACCCGGATTAGGAATCCGGTGCTCTATCCTCCTGAGCTACGGGGGCATGAT
>CAZJPV010000005.1:0-76072 GCA_964547985.1 uncultured Syntrophaceae bacterium | reverse complement strand
TAAACCTTTTATATCACATTACATACATATCACTGAAAGGAGGAGATGTTCAATGACTACCACCATCGTTATCATCCTGGCCTTCATCATCTACATGGGGCTCTACTTCATCTACGGCAAGAAGATCGAGCGCGATGTGGTCAGGGCATCCGATGCCGTCGACGCCCCGTCGAAGCGCCTCTACGACGGGATTGACTACGTGCCCGCCAACAAGTTCGTCCTCTTCGGGCACCACTTCGCCTCCATCGCCGGCGCGGGCCCCATCATCGGACCCGCCATGGCCATGTGCTGGGGCTGGCTGCCCGGACTTCTCTGGGTCTGGTTCGGAAACGTCTTCATCGGCGCCGTCCATGACTACCTGGCCCTCATGGCCTCCGTCCGCTACGACGGCAAGTCCGTCCAGTTCGTCGCCTCCGACCTCTTTACGAAGCGATCGGGGACGGCCTTCTACTGGCTCGTCTTCTTCATGCTCATCCTCGTCGTGGCCGCCTTCGCTGACGTTGTCTCGAGCATGTTCGCGAAGACCGGTGAGATTGCCGCGGCAGCCGTTTACATGACCATCGTGGCCATCCTTCTCGGCCAGATGATCTACAGGTGGAAGATAAACCTGGCCACGGCCACTGCCATCGGCGTCGTTCTCCTGGCTGCTGCAATTTATGCGGGCACGCTGACACCCCTTTACATAAAGCACGAGATCTGGCTCCTGGTCCTCTTTGCCTACATTATCATCGCCGCCGCCATCCCCGTGAACATTTTGCTGCAGCCGCGCGACTATCTGAACTCCTTCCTGCTCTATTTCGGCCTCGCCCTCGGTTTCGCGGCCGCCGTCTTCACCTTCAAGGGTTTCGAGGCGCCAATGGTCTCCAGTTTCGCGCCCATCCTCGTCGGCGGGAAGGCAACACCCTTCTGGCCGGCCATCCCGCTCATCATCGCCTGCGGGTCGCTCTCGGGCTTCCACTCCCTCGTGGCCTCAGGGACATCCTCGAAACAGCTCGAGAAGGAATCAGACGCCCTCTTCATCGGTTACGGCGCCATGTTCACGGAGGGGTTCCTCTCGACCCTGATCATATGCGCCATCGGCGGTTTCGGCTTCACGGCCCTCCAGAACGCCGCGGCCGCGGCCAACCAGCCCCTGGCCCTCACGGCCGGGAACTGGGGCGACATGTACACGAAAGCAACAGCGGCCTTCAAGCTCGTGCCCGCCAACATGGTCGTCCAGTCTTACGCCGACATGGTGGGGGCAAGCTTCCTCGCCTTCATCCCCGTACTCCTCGTGAAGGTCATCGCGGGGCTGTGGCTCTCGGCCTTCGCCCTTACGACCCTCGACACCACGAACCGCATTGCCCGCTACTGCCTCGTCGAGATGTGCACTCCCTTCAGGACATCGGCCGAAGGCCTCTACAAGGCCATCACATTCCGCTGGACGGCCTCTCTTATTCCGGCGGGTCTGGGCATTTACCTCGCCTGGAGCAAGAACTTCACCATCGTCTGGCCCGCCTTCGGCGCGGCCAACCAGTTGGTCGCATCGCTTGCCCTGATGACGGGCGCGGCCTACGTGGCCAAGAGGCTCAAGTCAAAGTTCGCCATCATGGCGACGATCCCGGCCTTACTGCTCTGGGTCACCGTGACCGCGGCCATTATATGGTTCATGATTGTGGTCATGCCCGCTAACATCGCCAAGAGCCCGGGACAGGGCTGGACGGTCCAGATCATCATGGGGGTCATGCTCATTCTGAACACCATTTTCATCTGGGACTTCCTCAGACTGCGAAAAACGGAGTAACAAGACTGATTCCTTGACAGTGTAAACGGGGAGACCTTTGGAAGCGGCTTTCGAAATCGCCTTTCAAAGGTCTCCTCTGTATTAGGTAGGACCGCGGACAGTGTCCCGGTGAGAAAAATGGGCGAAGAAGAAAAGAAAAAGTCCTTTTACAGGGCCTTCAAGCAGATCCTCGAGGACTTCAGCGCGGGCCGAAGGGAGAGCGTCATCGCGCTTACCTGCAAGGAAGTCCAGGAGCTGGAGAACATCTTCAGCCTGCTTCTGCTGGGCGCCTTCGTGGGCTTTCCCGCTCCGCCGACCTTTCTGGCCGTCGAGCTTCTGCCCTACATGGAAAGGGAGATGCGCGTCCTGCACTACCGCGCCGATACAAGCGGGGACATGCTGGCGGAGCTCTGCGGCATCCTGGGGATCGACTGATGAAAGTGCTTTTCTACACGGGAAAAGGCGGTGTCGGCAAATCGACCATGGCCGCCGCCACGGCCTTCCAGCTATCGAAAAATAATAGCGTTCTCATCACGTCCCTCGACCCGGCCCACAACCTGGGCGACATCTTCGGCGTGACCCTCAAGGACAAAAAGGCAAAATTCGCCCGCAATCTCTTTCTCTCCGAGGTGGACCTCCAGAAGCGCTCCCGCGAATACCTGGAGCGCGAGGTCGGTGTGCTCACCCGCACCTACAGCTACCTCCACGCCCTCAACCTCGACAATTACTTCAACGTCCTGAAATATTCCCCCGGTATCGAGGAGTACGCCCTTCTCACCTGCATTGAGGAGACGGTTCGGAATGAGACCGATTTCGATTACCTCATCTTCGACACACCCCCCACGGGGCTCACGCTCAGATTCCTCGCCCTCCCCCGCGTGACGACCACCTGGATCGAACGTCTCATGCAGATCCGTCGGCAGATCCTCGAGAAGCGCTACACGATCCAGAAAATAAGGGGTGCGCCGAAGGAAGGGGGAAATAACCCGGAGATCAAGCTCAAATACGACGAGGGCGACGACGACGTCCTGAACCGCCTCAAGGCCCTCGACGAAAACTACCAGTCCCTGAACCGGGTCCTCCAGGGCGAGGACTGTTCCGTGATCCTCGTCTTCAACCCCGATCTCCTCGCCCTGCGGGAATCCGAGCGGCTCATCGAAGGGCTTCGTGACCTGGGCCTGCCCCTTCATCTACTTATCGACAACAAGGTCACGGATGACAATCTCGATACGGCCGGGCAGGTGGAGAAATCGCTGGTCCGGTACTTTGGGCAGGACATCCCCGTCAAGAGGGTGGCCCTGGCGGCCAACATCGCCTGCCAGCTCGGTCGATGCCTCTATGACATCCCCGAGGATCTTGTCTCCGTTCTCTGAGAAGGGTGCCGTTTATGTTCGAACATGACTATCTCCTCACGCAGCCCCTGTTCTACCTTTTCATCGCCTTCAGTCTTTTTCTTTCACTCGGGTACTACTGGGGGAGGCGCCGGAACAAGAATATCTTTCTCTCGGCCTTCAACGATCTCGTCGAGATCGTGAAGCCCGATGATCAGAAGTTCACGAATATCGGCGGGACCATCGGCTACCACGCCAACCTCTTCGTCAAGAAGAAGGGGCCCGTCTCGCAGGTGGACGCAACGATCACTATGCTCCCGAGGCAGTCTCTCCTCTACATGCCCATCTCGAAGCTCATCATGAGACACGACCGGCTTTTCGTGACGATCTACCTTACGAGGACGCCCTCGGGAGAGGGGCACCTGATCGAAAAAAAATATGCCGCCTTCCGCGGACCGAAGATCGTCAACGCCGACATGCTCAACAGGGAAGAGACCCGATGGGGAGAGCTTGACTTCATCATCTACTATGAAAACCTGAAGATCCGCGACCATCTTTCGAACCTGATGAAGGATCTCCCCGATCCCGGCATCCTGAGGCACATTGCCCTGATCCCCCATGAGAAGAAAGGGTTCATTTTTGCCATCCCGAAAATGAAAGGGGTCGGGAAGGATTTCGGGCCCGTTTACCGCTGGCTTCTGAAAATCCTTACCGTCTGAGTCGCCTGTCAAAAGTATTCCGGAATACCCGTCCGTGAGGAGTCTGCCATGTCCAAACCAAGGGTCTTCGTTGCGAGGCGTATCCCCGAAGAGGGCATAGAAATCATCCGGGCCGGCTGCGATGCCGACATCTGGCCCGATGAATACCCGCCGCCCCGCGGGGAACTGCTCAAAAAAGTCAGGGGGGTAGCCGGTGTCCTTAGCCTCCTTACGGATCGAATGGACGGGGAGCTCATGGAGGCAGCGGGACCGCAGTTCAAGATCATCAGCAATTACGCCGTGGGTTACGACAATGTCGACGTCCCGGAGGCGACCCGCCGGGGCATCCTCGTTGGGAACACCCCCGGGATCCTCACGGAGACGACGGCGGATCTCGCCTTTGCCCTGCTCATGGCGACGGCCCGGCGAATCAGCGAGGGTTACGATTTCGTCCGTGCCGGCAAATGGGACACCTTCAAGCCGATGGAGCTTCTCGGCATTGACGTTCACGGCGCCACCCTGGGGATCATCGGGATGGGGCGCATCGGGACGGCCGTGGCCAGGCGCGCCAAGGGCTTCGGCATGAGGGTCCTTTTTTACGATCACAAAATGCGGCCCGAATTGGGGGCTCCCGCGGATGCCAGAATGTGCGAAAGCCTCGACGAGCTTCTCGCCGAATCAGACTTCATAACCCTTCACACCCCGCTGACACCTCAGACGCGCCACCTGATCAGCGCGGAAGCCTTTGGAAAAATGAAGAAAACAGCGATTCTCGTCAATACCACCCGTGGGCCCGTTGTGGACACACAGGCCCTTTACGAGGCGCTGCGCATAGGCCGGATCGCCTACGCGGGGCTCGATGTGACGGATCCGGAACCCCTGCCGAAGGATCACCCCCTCCTCGCGCTTCCGAACTGCCTCGTCGTCCCCCATACCGGGAGTGCCAGTGTCGCGACGCGTACAAAAATGTCCGTCATGGCAGCGGAAAACCTGGTTGCGGGGGTAACCGGCAGGGTCCCGCCTCACCTCGTCAACCCGGAGGTTTTCCAGAAACGCTGATTTTAAGATTTCAAATTGAAAAGCCCGAACAGATGGTGTAATTTTTGTAGCTATGAAAGACGAGGGGAAAACAAAGAAGGAACTTATTGGGGAGCTCAAGGCGCTTCGCCGTCGTGTCAGCAGGCTGGAACAATCGGAAGCCAGGCCCAGGGAGGTCGAGGAGCGTCTCAGGGAAAGTGAGGATAGGCTCTACAGGACCGTCCGTCAATCGCCCATACCCATGTTCGTTATCGGAAAAGACCGGCGCGTTATTTACTGGAACCGGGCCCTGGAGGAGTTGAGCGGGATTGCCGCCACAAAGGTCATCGGCATGCGGGAACACTGGCGGGCCTTCTACAAGGAAAAAAGGCCCTGCATGGCCGATCTGCTCATCGACGGAAAGGTTGACAAGATCCCGAAGTGGTATGCGGGAAAATACAGCAAGTCGAAGCTGATCGAGGAGGCCTTCGAGGCCACGGACTTCTTTCCCGACCTGGGCGAGAACGGGAAATGGCTGCGATTCACCGCGGCGATCATCCGGGATTCCTCGAAGAACCTCGTCGGGGTCCTGGAGACCCTGGAGGACATCACGGAAAAAAGGCGGGCCGAGGAGGAACTCAAGGAGAGCGAACAGCGGCTCTACAGCATACTTCAAAACTCACCCATCCCGGCCTTTGTCATCGGCAAAGACCACCGGGTCATCTTCTGGAATCATGCCCTGGTGGAGCTGAGCAAGATTCCGGCCGGCGAGGTTCTGGGCACGACCCAGCACTGGCGGGCCTTCTACAAAAAGGAAAGACCCTGCATGGCCGATCTTCTCGTCGATAGTGAAATCGGCCGGATTCCAAAGTGGTACACCGATAAATATACAAAGTCGAACCTTCTCGACGAGGCCTTTGAGGCCACGGACTTCTTCCCCGACCTGGGTGAAGATGGAAAATGGCTTCGATTCACGGCCGCAACCATCAGGGACGCGTCTGGAAATCGCGTCGGGGCCCTGGAGACCCTGGAGGATATCACCGAACGGATGAAGGCCGAGGAGGAATTGAACAAGATCCGGAGGCTCGAATCCCTGGGAACCCTGGCGAGCGGCATTGCCCAGGACTTCGATCTGCTGCTTTCCGCCATGCTCCGAAACATCTTTCTCGCAAAGATTTCGATCGATGAAGAGGACAAGATCCTGGAAGAAGGTCTGGCCATCGCGGAAAAGGCGGGTCTGCAGGCCAAGGAGCTCATGCATCAACTCATCACCTTCGCGAAGGGAGGCTTCCCGGTCCGGAAGGTCTCCGCCCTGGCGCCCATTATCCTGGACTCGGCGACCATCTCCCTGGGGGATTCGGCCGTGCGGTGCAATTCCTTCATCCCCGATGATCTCTGGCCCGCCGATATTGACGAGGGACAGATCCGGCAGGTCTTTCGAAACGTCATTCAAAATGCCCGGGAGGCCATGACCGATGAGGGCGCCATAGATGTTCGGGCGGAAAACATCACGGTAGGCAAGGATGACGAGATTCTGTTAAGGATGGGGCATTACATCAGGATTTCTATCCAGGATCACGGGGTCGGCATCCCGAAGGAGAATCTCTCGAAAATCTTTGACCCCTATTTCACGACCAAAAAAGTCAGGACCCACAAGGGGCTGGGCCTCGGCCTTGCGGTGTGTTACTCCATCATCAAGAATCACAACGGCTTGATCACAATAGAATCGGAAGTCCAGAAGGGGACAACGGTTCACATCTATCTCCCCGCCTCACCGCCTGGAAACGTTGCCGGATCCCAGTGATTTTAAATTACGCTTTTGCCGCTTTCGGGGGGCTCACGAGGGCCTCGCCGTCCAGGACGATTATTCCCTCCTGATTTCGGCAGGTCGTCTTGATTCGAAGCCGGTTCTTTTCCGTGTTCACCTCGACCACTTCCGCGCGTGCGGTGATCGTGTCGCCAAAGAAGACCGGCGCCATGAAACTCAGCTCCTGCCGGATGTAGATGGTCCCCGGACCCGGGAGCTGGGTTCCGAAAATAGCGGAGATGAAACCCGCTGTCAGCATGCCGTGAGCGATCCTCGTCTTGAAGAAGGTCTTTTTCGCGTAATCCTCGTTGACATGGGCGGGGTTGAGATCACCGGTGACGCCGGCGTACAGATAGACATCCGCCTCGGATATCGTCTTCGTGAACTCGGCCGCATCTCCGACTTTGATTTCGCTGATGGTCTTTCCGATCATGGCGAACTCCTTACAATAAAGTTTTCTCGTTGAGGGGAATAATGAAGGAGCGCGGACTTTTTCAGTCACGCACCTTCCGTGTGGTTTTCGGTACTTTCGCGGGTATTTAGCTGATTTGCCGAAAAACAGTCTTTCACAGGTGGCTCTCGCTGGAGGTGGATCGAATTACGAAACGCCTACCGCGGAGCGCAACCCTGTGAAGACCGTTGTCTATTGAATGAATGTTTCTACTTTTTTGAAGCTTTCGTCAACGTTTTTCTTGAAATCCGCACAGCCTTTTTTATAGACGGTGATCCACTCCTCGAGCACCTTTCTGCCCTCCACGGGGAATCCCGGTACCTGCTCCATGTACATCCTGAAGGTTTTTTCCATCTGCACCTGGAGCGCCAGCATGACGTTGAAGGCGTTATCGAAGGCTGTCTTGTTGAACGTAATCATCTGTGTGAGTATCTCCTTCTGAAGCATACCCTTTCACCTCCTTCTGGCAAAAATCCCCTCGAAAGGGTTTTAAAAGATTCGCCTAGGCATTCTTCTCGGCCGCGCCGAAATAGGACTCAAACTTTGCGAACCCGTCATCCACGACCTTCTTGAAATCCTCGCAGCCCCTTCGGTAGGATTTCATCCACTCGTTAACGATCTGTTTCCCTTCGGCAGGCAGACCGGCCGTCTGCTCCATCTGCGTGGAGATTAACTGCTGCGTCTGCACCTGGAGCGCCATCAGCGTGCCGTAGGTGTTGTCAAAGGTTGTCTTGTAAAAATCCATCGTTTGCTTTGCAATCTTGGTGTGTTCCATGTTACTTTACCTCCTATTGATTGAATGTTTTTGGTGTGTCTCTGGGAGGTATTATAAGGCTTTTTCCCCCGTTGTCAAGAAAAATGTTGCAATGCAATATATAGATGTGCTACACTGTGCTTGTACTGGTAATTAATTAAGTATTTAATATTTTAGAGTAATATACGATAATATTGACCATACAAAAAATTAACAAAAAATATTTTCTTCAAAAATATTGCGCTGTGTCAGCAGACCCAGCCATTCGACCGGGGGAGTGAAGCCATGCCAGAAAGAATTCTTCTCAAGAAATACGCAAACAGGCGTCTCTATGACACGGAAAAGAACGCCTACATCACGCTCGGCCAGGTCGCCGATCTGATCAGGGAAGGTCGTCAGGTGAAGGTGGAAGATGCGAAAACACAGGAGGACGTGACCGCGTACATCCTGACACAGGTCGTCCTCGAGGAGGCGAAGAGCAAGAACATCCTTTTACCCGTGCCTCTCCTTCATCTCATCATACAATACGGGGACACCGTTCTCAACGAGTTTTTCGAAAAGTACCTGCAGCAGATCATCCGGAACTATCTCTCCTACAAAACGTCCGTGGACAGCCAGTTCAGCAAGTGGCTGGATGTCGGGATGAATCTTACCGGGACGGCCAAAATGGCCATGTCCGACCTCCCGGCCTACAAATCGGTTTTCGACATCTTCTCGCCCCCAACCGAAGAGCCGACGAAAAAAGGGAAAAAATAGAAAAAACTAAAACCGCTCTTTGACCCACCGGATGATAGTTCCCATCACGGGCACGCGCTCGAAGACCACACTCGTGTCCCAGTAATCGGTGTGGAAGACCACCTTCCCGTCGGGCGCGAAGCGGACGTGCGACATGCCGATCTGCTCGATCGGGTTGTTCTTGTCGCGCTTGAGAGTGAGTTTCATAACCCACCGGAAGTAATAGTTCCCCTCGTGGACGCTCACGTCGGTGATGTCGAAGGTGCACTCGTGAACGGCCTTCGTCGTGGCGACGAAATAGCTCTCGATGGCATCGACGCCTTTCACCTCCTTGTAGCCGTCCTTGAAGAAGGCATCCCGGGCGTAGACCTTCTTTGTATCGCGCCGGATGACATCCTCGGCAAAGACCTTGTAGTATTCCTTGAAGGCCTCGATGCCGGCCTTCTCCTCAGCGGATCCGGGCTTGACGAGGGCCGCCTTCGCCGGGTCCGTGGCAGCCAGTTCCCTGTAGTAGTTTTCAAGCGTCATTGGTTTACCTCCTGCGCATCCCGCCAGAGCCAGAATCGGCATTAACAAAAGCAGTCCCGCGTATATTCTGTATGACATGACGGTTTCACCTTTTGCTTGGGTTCAATGTTTAAGTTTATATAGAGGGTGTGGGAAAAATCTTTTCTCCCTACCCGGGCATTTGTCGGGCTGTCATGCGGTCACGTCTCTCACCGCGGGGGCAGCGGCGCCGGAACTATTCCGTTCCTTCGAGTGCCAGCTTCAGAGACAGGAACTGCAGTAGATCCTTGAGAGCGATGATCCCGACAAGCCGGTCATCTTCCACGACCATCAGTCTGCTGCTCCCCGTTCGGTTCATGATGGAGAGGGCCTGCAGGGCATCGGTATCGGGCGGGATGGTCATTGCCGGTGAGCAGGGCTGCGCAACCTCTCGAACCGTGACCCGTTCCCATTGATCGTGGGGTATCTCCTTCAGCTGCCGCAGCGTGACATAGCCGGTGAGCCTGCCGTCCTCCACGATGGGATACATCTTGAAATGATGTTTGTAGATGTAATGATCCACGAGCTGGTGCAATGAGATGGTGGGGGGAACCGTGACAGGATTCGTCACCATGAATCGCCTCACCCTCTCCCCCTCCAGGGCCTTTCGGGTGAGCAGCTGCTGGTAGGACATCTGGGCCGCGCTTCTCACGAACATGCCGATCAGGAACCACCAGATCCCGCCGATGAACTGGCCCTGGATGATATAGTAAAGACCGAGGGCGATCAGAAAAATGCCGAAACCCGAGCCGAGTCTCGAGGTGACCCGCGTGGCCCATTGAAGATTATTTTTGAGTCCCCAGAGAACGGCCCGCAACACGCGTCCGCCGTCCAGGGGAAAGGCGGGGATCATGTTGAAGACCGCAAGGGCGACATTGATCCAGGCGAGGTAAAAAAGCACCCCGACTGCCGGCACGGGCCACCCGGCGCCTTCACCGTAACGCGAGAGCACAAAGATCATCGCGCTCATGAGAAGACTGGATGCGGGACCGACCAGGGCCATCCAGAATTCGGCTTTAGCGTTAGGGGCTTCCTCGCTCATCTCGGCGACACCGCCGAAGATGAAGAGGGTAATCCCCTTCATGGGGATCCCGAATCTTCGGGCCACGAGGGAGTGCGAAAGTTCGTGGAAGATGATGGAGAGAAAAAGCCCCAGGGCACCCGCCGCGCCCATGAGCCAGTATGTCTGTAGGGGTAAATTCTCGAAGTAATCCGGGAAAACGCCCTTGGCAAGGGACCAGGTAATCAGGACGGCCAGGACGACCCAGCTCAAGTCCACCCGAACTTCAAAACCCAGCAAACTGAATATTTTAATCCGCTTCCCGAACACGCCCGCACCCTGTAACCTTTAATCTTCCCTACCCTTTCTTGGACACGACATCCCTGTATTTCTTTTCCAGGGCCTCGAGCGAGGCATCCATCTTGGCTTTCGTACTGTCCCAGGCTTCACCGGTGGATTTCTTCAGCTCGGCAAGTTTCTTCTTCGCGTCCTCGAGCATCCGGCTCAGCTCGTCCAGCGCGTCTTCGACTTTTTCCTTGGTCTTTCGCCCGGCCTTTTTTGTGTCTGCCTTGAGGCGCTCGATCCTGGATTCGAAATCCTTCAGGGACTCATCCATACGCTTCTGGTAGGTATCCCTTTGCAGCTCTTCCGCCTTCCGGACGATATCCGGTGCATCTTTCGAAGCACCCTGATAGGACTTTCCGGCATAATCCTTCCCGGTCCTGGTCGAATCTTTCGGGCTTTCAGAAAATACAAAAAAATAAAAAACGAAAGCCACGATGACCGTCAAAGCAAGAAAGACAAGAACCCTCTTCATCTGAATGTTCCTCCTTTAAAAAATCATGGAGACATGGATGGTCCCCTTCATAGCCACAGGGATCAATAAATCTTGAATAACATAATGAAAATGAGCCGTCAATGCATGCTGAAGCCTTTTGGGGGCTTCGAGGGTCCATTGAACATCGACGGTGGGGGTGGATTGTTGAGCTTTCCGGCAGGGATCTTTCGAGATGCGGAGGGTGTGTGCAAAAATCAGGCGTAGCCGGTCACGGAGTAGGGATCATAGGTCGATTGGAGGATCCGCACGATCTCATGGGGATCGGCGAGTTTGAAAACGATTTCCTTCCCCGCCGGCATGAACTTGCGGAGTTCTTCCTGGATCAAGACAGACGGTTCTGAAAGAACAACCTCTATCCTCCGGCCGTCATCCTGGACGACGATGATTTTATTCCTGAGGGCATATTCTTCTCCAATCGTCTTCTGCAGGGCCTCTCTTAACTTGAAATACTTCAGGTGCACGATGGGCATGTTGAAATGCTTGGAGAGTACATCGAGGTAGGTTCTGTAATTGACGAAGCCGAGATCCACCAGCAGCATGCCCAGGGGTTTGTAACTGTGCAATATGGAGATCATCGATTTCTGTTTATCCAGTGCTTCCTGGAGTTGTGCCGGCGTGATGACGTTCAAGTCCACCAGGATCTGACCGATGGGAGTCCTCTTGTTGTAATAATAGAGGGCCTTGTTGATCTGTTCCTGCGGAATACCCATCTCGAGGAGAATCTCACCCAGAAATTTGCCCTTTTCTTTCTTCTGCCTCTCCAGGGCTTTTTCCAGCTGCTGCTCGGTGATGATATTTTTCCGGACCATGATCTCGCCGATGGGCTGGCCTGACATTTTTTTCACCCCCTTTCCCCCGGTTTATAGAATGATCGGCTATCCATCCTTTTTTCTTGAGTTTTTTGCCTCCTTTTGGACAGTATTTTTTCGATGCTCCCTCTTCTTGACACTCCGGGTCGAAGAGATGCAGACTCTTCGTACCTGATCGAAATCCGTGAGGCCGTCAAGGACCTTGTGAATGCCGTCCTGAAACAGAAGACTCATCCCCTCCTCGATGGCGGTCTCCCGGACCTCGTCCACCGTCGCCTGCCGCTGGATCAGGGATTTGATGATATCCGAATTGATGAGAAGCTCGTGGAGAGCGATTCTGCCCCTGTAACCCGTCATATTGCAATCCGGGCATCCCTTGGCCCGGTAGAGCCTGAAGTCCTTGTTATAAGGAATCCTGAGTTTGGCAAAATGCTCTTCGCCGTAATTCATGGCGATGGTATCGTACTCCTCCTGGGAGGGATGATAGGGCTCGCGGCATTCCTTGCAGAGGCATTTGGCCAGTCGCTGCGCGAGGATCCCCAGAAGGGAGTCGGCAAAATTGAGGGGGTCGATCCCCATGTCCAGGAGCCTCACCACGGTCTCCGGCGCGCTGTTCGTATGCAGGGTGGTGAGAACGAGATGCCCCGTGAGGGAGGCCTCGATACCGATTTTGGCCGTCTCGAAATCCCTCATCTCACCGACCATGATGACATCGGGGTCCGACCTCAGGAAGGAGCGCATGGCCCGCGCAAAATCGAGACCGATTTTCGGGTTGACCTGGACCTGGCGGATGCCCTCCTGGGTGATTTCCACCGGATCCTCGATCGTCCAGATCTTGATGTTCTGCCGGTTGATCTGGTGGAGCGCCGCGTGGAGGGTCGTGGTTTTCCCGGAACCGGTGGGGCCGACGGCGAGGATGAGACCGTAGGGTTTTTCAAGGATGTCGAGGAGGTTGTCGTAGTTGTAGGGAGAAAGGGCCATGTCCTCCAGGCGCATGATTTTGCCTTTCGTGAGGATGCGGAGGACCACGTCTTCATGGTTTCCCTGCGTGGGCATCGTGGCGACGCGCAGCTCGATCTCCTCCCCTTTTCCGCGTTTGAAACGGATCTTCCCGTCCTGGGGGAGCCGCCTCTCCGTGATGTCGAGGTTTGACATGATCTTGATCCTGGAGATCAGGGCGGCCCTGTACGCGTACGGTAGCGTCTGGTAGATCGTGCAATCCCCATCCACCCTGAAACGGACCTCCACGTTCTTTTTCTTGGCGTTGGGCTCCAGGTGGATGTCCGACGCGCGCCGGACGTACGCTTCGTTGATGATCTTGTTGACCAGCTGCATGATGACGCTGTCGGATTCCGAGACTTCGCCCTCTTCCTCCGTCTCTTCCTCGGGCTCGACGCGTCCAAGGATGTCCGTGATGGAGACGACATTCCCTTCCGGCCTCGCGAAAAAGTGATTGATGAACTGATGAATGTCTTCCTGGAGACCGACCCGGAATTCGATCGATTTTGCCTTGAGAAGGTTCTGGATGGCGTCCCTTTTGAGAATATTGTGCGGATCATCAACGAGAACGAGGATGCCCCCGTTCGACCTTCCCAGGGGAACCCACATCTCACGCAAGAGATAGTCCCTCTTCAGGGGCTTCATGAGCTCCTCGGGGACCGGGTAGGAATCCCTGAAGGGAACGTACTCACAGCCGTAGAAGTCCTCCAGGGACCTTCCGACATCCTCCTTGGAAATCTTGCATTTCGACATCAGGAGGTTTTCGATGGGTTCACTATTCCTCCGCGCGTCAGCCCGGAGGATTTCAAGATCCGACTCCAGCACGAGATTCTGCCTGACGAGGTAGTCGAATCGGCCTTTTTTCTTCTTGACGACCTTGGACTGGTTGAAAAGGGCAATGCCCAGGACCTCGGCGATTTCTTCCAGAAAGGCCTGTTCATCATCGCTGAATCTTGCTTCATCCTTCCGGTTCGAGACCTCGATGACCCCCATCAGCGTATTTTCATGAGAAACCGGGACAGCCAGCACCTGGACGGCTCTGGAAAGAGACTCCTGGGGCGTCCTTTCTTTTTGTGAGAACAGCTGCTGGATGCCCGAGGCGCCGCCGCTGTCCTGGACATAGGCAACATTCAGGGGTTTACCGCTCTGGGCCACAAATCCCGCAACAGAATTGCCGCTGATGGATACCCTGACCTCCCTGGGCTGGTTCGCCTCACCCGTCAGGGTGTACAGGTCGCCACGCGTCGGGTCGACGGCATAGAGGCTGACGGACTGGGCATTGAGAAGAGGCAGGATGAATTTCTTCAGTTCCAGGTGGATTTCATAAATGTCCCTGGCGGCATAAAGGCGATTGGTGATCTCGAGCAGGGACTTGCGCAGCGCAAGCCGCCTGGAGAGCTCCCTGATCTCATCAATGCTGATGTTGTAGCTCATCGGCTCTTTATCTTCCCTTGACATCTATGACTGAATCGCGCTGAGACCGGATCGAGCTCGGACTCTTTTCTCGTTCACACGTTGTGGCCGCTTCGGGGTGCGAAACTTTACGACAATTCTCCCGTGTTCACAGTGGTCCATTTCTAAGTCTCTGATGGTGCAGGAAGAGCAATGGAGATGGCCGTCAAGTAACGACCAGTCCGTGCTGCCCCATTCCATCTCCAAATCGCAATCCTCGCATCGGCATGTGCCCTCGAATTGTTGTCGTCGCAATAGGACCTCCCGATATGAAATGTATTTCGAAACGCGGGCGCGGGGTTTCCCCCTGTGTAACCATATTAACGGCAGGGGGAAAATAAAAACAATACGACGACATGCTGATTTTCCTTCGTATTTTTGATTAGAAAAAACCTAAGTAAAAGGTATGAGAGCTTCTCATACCTTTTACCGAGGCGGGCTTTTCTGCTTTTATTCTCTCCATAAAACTAATAATTTCAACGGGTTACAATTGCGCTCCGCGCGCGCAATCGAGGCGAAATTCTCTGCGCTCCTTTATCCGCACCGACCGTAGGTGGATGCAAGCATGCGCAGATCCCTTGCGACGCCGATTTTCAGCTGCCCCCTGCCCAGGCGCCATTGCCAGTTGCCCGTCCAGGTGGAGGGCCGGTTCATCCTCGCCTCTTCCCCCAGCCCCAGGGCATCCTGCATGGGGATGATCACCGTATCCGCCACGGACATCATCGCCAGGCGCATGAATACCTGGTGGGCTTCCCCGGCCCTGATCCTCTTTCCCAGGTAGCGAAAGAGCCTTCGTCTCCGACCCCGGCCGGCTTCATTTTCGAACCAGCCCCGGACGGTGTTGTTGTCGTGGGTCCCCGTATAGACGACGCAATTCCTGACGTGATTGTGTGGGGCATGGGGGGAGTGCGCCATCCCCTCCTCGAAGGCGAAGAGAAGCACACGCATTCCCGGAACCCCGATCTTCTCGAGAACCTGCGTCACATCGGGCGTGATGAATCCGAGATCCTCGGCGATGAGTCTCTCGCGCGGCACACGCTTCAATATCGTCCTGAAAAAATCTTCGGCGGGCGCCTTCACCCATTTTCCGCCGACGGCCGTCCTGGCTTCGGAGGAGACCTGCCAGAAAGCCACGAAACCGCGGAAATGATCGATCCGCACCCGGTCGAAGCGCCTGAGGTTGTGAACGATCCGGTCGATCCACCACCGGTAGCGACGTCCCTTGAGAACATCCCACCGATAAAGAGGGTTGCCCCAGAGCTGACCCGTCTTGCTAAAGTAATCCGGCGGGACACCGGCCAGAGCGGCGGGGCTTTTGTTTCTGCCCAGCATGAAATATTCGGGATGCTGCCAGACATCGGCACTGTCGTAGTGGACGTAAATGGGGAGGTCCCCGATGACCTCGATGCCGAGGGCGTTCACATAATGCTTGAGGGCCTTCCACTGCCGGTAGAATACAAACTGGAGAAACCTCTCTCGCCCGATCTCTTCCGCAAATCTTATCTTCACCTCATTCAGTGCAGCAGGCATCCTGTCCCTGATCGGACGAGGCCAGTGGTTCCATGCCCTACCCCGCCCGTGGCGTTTAAGCGCGGTAAAAAGCGCATGATCGTCGAGCCAGCCCGCGTTGTGATCGCAGAAAGCCTGAAAGTCATCCCCGTATTTCCTCCCGGTTTTCCTGAAGGCTTCAAAGGCTTTGTGGAAGAGGTTCCCTTTGTAAAGGCTCACAGCCGGGTAATCGATGTCGCCCTCCGGGAAAGAGGGCGCGCCTCTGAGATTGCCGCCCTCGAGAAAGCCCTCTCGAACCATCTCCTCGGGACTGATGAGAAGCACATTCCCGGCAAAGGCCGAAGCGCTGTTGTAGGGTGAGTTTCCGTGGATCGCGTCGGTGGGACACAGAGGCAGGACCTGCCAGCAGCGCTGGCCCGCCCGGCGGAGAAAGTCCGCGAAGCGGTAGGCTTCAGGCCCCAGGTCGCCGATCCCGAAGCGGGACGGAAGCGACGAGATATGAAGAAGAATGCCGCTGGCTCTCATTTTTCGTACGACCGATGACTCCGTTCTAAGATTGGATGTAACTGTGCAGGCCCGGCAGATAATTCACGCCGAGATAGGTAACAAGCACGCAGGCAAGCCCCACAAGGGCCATGACAGCCATTTGTTTTCCCCGCCACCCGCGAACATAGCGGGAATGGAGCATGGCCGCATAGACGAGCCAGGTGATGAGCGACCACGTTTCCTTCGGGTCCCACCCCCAGTATCGTCCCCACGCGTAGTGAGCCCAGACGGCTCCTGTAATGATGCCGAGCGTCAGGAAAATAAATCCCAGGCTCGCGCACTGATAAATGAGTTCATCGAGCGCATCTCTGGCAGGCAGGTAACGGCGGGAAAATGGTGCCGGGTCCTTCTGCGGCGCGCCGTCATCGCCTTTGACGAGATACATGAAGCCCAGGCCGGCGGCGATGGCGAAGGATGCATACCCCATGAAACAGGTGATCACGTGGCTCGTCAACCAGTTGCTCTGTAGCGCCGGTATCAGCGGCAGAATCTGCCCGCTGATGTTCGGCGATATCGATGCATAGGACATGAGCAAAAACGCAAAGGGGGTTACAAAAGTACCCGCGCTCCTGTTTTTGATTCTCCACTCCATGATCAGGTACAGGAGCATGACCGCCCAGGCAAAGAAGATGAGCGATTCATAGAGATTCGAAAGGGGGATATGCCCGATGCCCATCCTGTAGGACTCCACCCAGCGGACGACCAGGGCAATCGTCTGGGCTGCGATTCCGGCGAAGGCCGTGACGGTCGCGGCCTTTCCCCAGAACTCGCCTTCGCGGAGCATGTGGATGAAATAAAAGACGGCCGCGCCGAAATAGACGAAGGTGACCCAGTTGAGGATTACAGTATTCATGAAAAGTTCGACCCCTGACGGAACAACGTGAGCTACTTCCGTTCACCCGCCGCAATGGCGTCCATGTCGCGGGAAAGGCCGACCGGGTCCCGGTTGCACCGGCCGGCAATACTGATTCTGCTCTTGCCGTCCTTCTCCTCGAGGCGGACCCATATCCGCCGGTGGGAGAATAAAAAGACGATCATAAAACCGGCCACCATGAGGAACGCCCCCGCCGCCACAATGGGGACACTCGGATCGGTGTTCACCTGAAGCCCGGTGAAGTAGGCGCTTTCAATACCTCCCAGTGAAAAAAGATAGGGCTTGAAGAGACCGGGATTGAATTGCGGCACCTGTTTCGTGATCCCGGGGTTGGCCTCCTCGATCTCACGGATATGCCTGAAGACCCAGAAGGCGGTACCGCCTTCTTCCGACACGACGCCCACCTTCACGGCGGGACCCATGTTCATGAGGTTCTCCTCGATGCGGAGCACCGAAACGGTTGCCTTCCTGCCGGGAAGTTCGAATTGATCCCCCGCCGAGATTTTCAGAAGCTTCTTCGCGCCCCTACCGTCCTGGACGGTCAGTAGAGCGGTCCCGGGCTGGTTTCCGTAACTGGCCTGGTAAAACCGGATCCCCCCGAACTCGATGGGGTGGTTGACCCGCAGGGGTCCCTCCTGGACAACCTTCCCGTCCCTCAGAAAAGAGAGATCAGAGCGGAACTCCCTCGGCATGCCGTTGTCATAAAACTCCACCGTGAAACGATCACAGCGGACGGCAAAGTCGAGTTTCTTCGTTCCCTGTCCGCCCCTGAGCTTCACCGTGTCGATGGTCCCCCCTTCGGGGATGTTGACGTACCCGTCGAATCCCGAAAGAGAACCGAAAATAGCCCCTGCAAGGACGACGAGGATACTGAAATGGACCACATAGACGCCAAAATAGGAGAAGACCCCTTTCTCGCCGTGGAGCGTGATCACGCCTCTTTCTTCCACGCGGCGAACCTTCCCGAATTTCCTGCGGATGATCCTCTCCAGCCCTTCAGCGACCTGTACGGGCGTTCCCCCGGCCGTGAAAACCCGGTCAGCGGTATCCCCCTCAAACCGGCGTACCGCACCCCCGGATCGGGCGGCCTGAAAAATTTTCCATGTGCGGGGGAAGCGGTTCACGGAACAAACGGTGAGATTCACGGCCAGAAGGGCCATCATCAGAAGGAACCACACGGAGTGGTACATGTCGAAGAGCTGAAGGGACTGGAGGGTAGAGACGAGCCCGGGGGGCAGCTCACGCATGATCCTCTGCGCCTCTTCCTGCTGGGGAATGATCGTTCCCAAAATCGAGGAGACGGCAATGACGATGAGCAGGACAATGGTGAGCCTGACGGATGCAAAGAAGGACCAGATCGCGTTTTTTCCTTCGGCGGCGGAATGCTTACTCCCTTTTTCCAAGTCGAGCCTCAAGCAGAGAAAACGTTGACCTTTTATACCACAGAACGGACGCAGGGGAAAGCATGCGTGTCATGACGTTCCCCTGGTGGATACGCGAAGGCGCGCCTTACGCTTCTTTATCACGTCAGCCGGCCCTGATATTCCTCGAGCAACCTGTCTATTTTTTTTTCCAGTTCGAGAAAGGAATCATGGAGCTTTTTTCCTTCTTCCGTCAGGCGCATCCCCTGGCGGTTGCCGGTCAGTTCAACCAGAGGAATGCCCAGCCTGTCCTCCGAGGCCCTGAGGCGTCCCCAGGCGGCCCGGTAGGACATCTTCAGCTTCTTCGCCGCCGCGCTCAGACTCTGGCATTCCTCGACAGCCTCCAGCAGTTCGAATCGACCGGGCCCAAAGATCACGCGGCCGTTCCTCTCCAGCCAAATCTTATACTTGATTTCCATGTGCTCTCCTTTTTCCCAGTGGAATCGGTATGCAGGATAGACCCAGTAAATCACCCGTTTAATTTTGCACGGAAAACCCTGTTATGTCAAACATGACATAACTAATTGATTTAATTTTACTTTTGGAGAAATTTGATTTGACTTCATATATTAGATCATCATATATTTTATAAAAAAGAGAGACCAAAGGCGCAGCGACTTCTCTCAGCTTCCCGGTCGATTTTCTTTCAGTACTTGTAGTCCTGGAGGATAAAGGAGGGTCCGGGCAATCAGAGACCATCCACCGGGGAACGCACCATGCCGGTTACAATCGCGTCTGTCGAGCAATGCGCGACGTTAAATGAGGTATCACAGGCCTTCGCGAAGGGATCCCGGATGATTGCGACATTGACCCACTCCACCGGCTGCGAGCCGCCACTTCACGTCCCCATCCGCTATCCTCAGCGAATGTGCTTCCCTTCATCCGTATGATTCGCCAGATACGGTCTATTCCCCTTTTCCGGGTGACCGCGTGTATTTCGAAAGGAGACTGATATGAAAAAAGAATGGCTCCTTCTCGCCATCGTGCTCACCGTCACCCTTGCCCTGTCGGGCATCCTTTTCGCCCAGGCAAAGAAGGGTCCGGCGGCCGACGGCACGGCTGTCTGGAACTTCGTCCAGAAAAATAATTATCAGAGCTGGAAGATGTGGCCCGGTACCGAGGCCCAGTACAAGGGACCGGAACCGCACGGCGCTTTTCTGACGGCCTACGTCAACCAGACGGCCTTCGATTCCATCAAGGCCAAGAAGGGCAAGTTCGCCGACGGCTCTATGATCGTGCAGGATAATTTCGACAAAAACAAAAAGCTCAAGTTCATCGACGTCATGTACAAGGTGAAGGGTTACAACCCCAAGGGCGGTGACTGGTTCTGGGCCCAGTACAAAACCAGCGGTAAGGTCGAACAGGAGGGCAAGATTGATGAGTGCATCAAGTGCCACGAGGCCCAGAAGTCGAACGACTACGTTTACACCAGCAAGATGAAGTAACCCGCTCCGCCGGGTCGACCGTGAAATGAGAAAACAGGAGGAAACAAAACGCATGAAAGGAGGTGTACCCTATACTCTTCATTGAGTTTCCAAGTCCTTAACTCGAGGCAAATATAAGGGAGGTTAGACATGGACGAAAAGAAACTGCCTGATGTCCTCCAGAAGGAAACGACTCGTCGTGACTTTCTGAGGGGAACTGCTACAGCGGCGGGAGGTGCCATCGTGTTGACTGCTGTCGGTGGTATGGTACCGAAGAAGGCCGAGGCCCAGTACTCGGTCCAGGCTGTTGCGGGCACCGCACCCTACGCGCAGAAGTACCTCTTCGCCGAGCGCCAGAACTGCACGGGCTGCCGGAGCTGCGAGCTGGCCTGCTCGCTGTTCCACACCGGAACCGCCCGGCCCGCGATGTCCCGGGTCTGGGTTTACAAGCACAAGGATATGATCGACTTACCGGTCATCTGCTGGCAGTGCGACGATGCCCCGTGCATCGCGGCCTGCCCGACCACACCCAAATCTATTACCCGTGATGCCAAGACCAACGGCATTGTGCTCAACGAGAAAATCTGTCTGGGCGCCAAGTGCATGAAGTGTCAGGAGGCCTGCCCGGCCAAGTACATCCGTGGAAACCCCGACACGGGTCAGCCCCTCATCTGCGACCTGTGCGGCGGTGACCCACAATGCGTCAAGGCCTGCCACGATCAAGCCGGAAACCCCCAGGGGCCCTGCCTCATGGGCCGACCGGTGGGAATCGGCGTGAACATGGCTTACCGTTCTGTGACGCCGGAAGAGGCGGGTAAGGATCTCGCAAACCTCCTGTTCTACCCGAACGTTGAAGGTAAGCGGGTCGTTTCTGTGAAGACCAAGAAGGGGAGGTGATCACTATGGCAGCACCCAAAGGCGGAAATTTCGGAAAGGTACTGGAAATCGACCTCAGCACACTGACCTACAAGACACGGCCGGTTTCCGAAGAAATTCTCCAGCAGTACATCGGTGGAAGAGGCTTGGGCGCCTACTACGCCGTGACGGAATACAAGGCCGGCAAGAATCCCTTAGATGAGGACGCCTTCGTCTTCGTGGGGCCGGGGCCCCTGTCCGGGACCATGTCCGTCTCTTACAGGACATGCTTCGTCAACAAGAACCCCCTCACGGGTCTTTTGAGCCACGCTGAGACGGGAGCCCACCTCGCGGGAGAGATCAAGTGGGCCGGCTGGGACGGCATCTACATCAAGGGCCGCGCAAAGAAGCCCGTGTGGTTTTCCGTCGTCAACGACAAGGTAGAGTTCAAGGACGCCTCGAAGATGTGGGGCAAGACCACCGAAGAAGCCCATGCGATGATGATCAGTGACATGAAGGATCCTCTCATCCGGACGGCTGTCATCGGCCCGGCCGGCGAGAACGGGGCGCTTCAGGCCAACATCATCGTCGAGCGTTACCGCGCCGCGTCGCGCAGCAACGTCGGCCCGGTGTTCGGAAACAAGAAGTTGAAAGGCTTCGCCGTGCGGGGCACCAAGTACGCCGTCCCCGTCGTGGACAGCGCGAATTTCCTCACAGCCGCTAGAACCGCCAAGACAACCAACGTACAGAAAGAAGCCTGGGAAGGCATCAAGCGCTGGGGAACGGGCGGCCTCCTGGAACTCAAGCACTTCCTCCACGGCTCGCTCATCACGAAGAACTTCCAGACCACCTGGTACCCCGACATCGTCAATATCGGTGGCGAGGAAGCGGCCCGGAGATTCTGGAAGCGCCACGCGGCCTGCACCAACTGCCCGACCCACTGTCTGAAGCTGGGCGTCCTTCGCGACGGGAAGTACAAGGGTCTCGTCGCCGAGGGACCCGAGTATGAGTCCGGCGGGCTCATGGGTTCCAACCTGGGCATGAAGGACTTCGGCCAGATGATCGCCCTCATCGAGGCCTGCGACGCCTACGGTCTCGACAACATCTCCACGGGAGGCACCCTGGCCTTCGTGACAGAAGCTTTAGAGAAGGGTGCCCTGAAGCCTGCGGACCTCGACGGCCTGAAACCCAAGTGGGGTGACGGCGACACCTACATGGAGATGATACGCAGGATCGCCCACAAGGAAGGCAAGGCTGGAAAGTTCATGGCCCAGGGCGTGGCCAAGATGTCCAAACAGATCGGCAAGGGCTCCGAGGCCTATGCCAACGTCGTAAAGGGCCGGGAACTGGCGGCCCACGATCCGCGGGGCGACAAGATCCGTGCCTACAGCTACACGATGGGCACGAACGGCGGCGATCACCACGAAGGACAGGGCTCCAAGGCACTGGCCATGACGGCGATGGCCGACTCGCTCTGCATGTGCACCTTTACCTCGATTCTCGTCTGGGGCGCCGGTTCGGACAAGATCGTCACCGACATGCTCAACCCGCTGTGCGGCTGGGCCATGAAACCGGAGGACTACTGGACGACGGCCAAGCGGATCATCACAGCAGAGCGCGTCTTCAACGTCCGCGAGGGCGTCAGCTCCAAGGATGACCGGCTGCCGAAACGCATGTACGCGGAGAAGCTGCCCGCAGGACCAAAAAAGAACGCCGTCTTCACCGACGAAGATCAGAAGAAGATGGAAGCCGACACATACGGATTCTTCGGCTGGGACGCCAAGGGCATCCCGACGGAGGCCACCCTCAAGGCCTGCGGTCTCGATTACCTGATTGCCGACGTCAACGCGGCCAGGAAGAAACACAACCTCTAACCGTTGGATGCTTTATGTAGGGGCGGGTGATTCTTTTCACCCGCCCTTGCATTTTATGGGTTCTTTTTGTATGCTCACATCGGTCCGTAACCGAGGGGGAGAGGGGTCGTTGATACGGAACCTGGAACGATCAGGGGATACCTGCACTCATGGACTTTTCACGAAGGGACACGATCCATCTTCTCGTCAGCGGAGCCGTCTCGACCCTCCTGTTCGGCCTCTTTAAGGTCAGCGGGGCCAGAGAGATCCCGCGCCCGCCAGGATCCCTCGAGGAAAAATCCTTTCTCGCAACCTGCGCCCGCTGCTACCGATGCGTGGATGTCTGCCCTGTCGACGCCATCCACCCGGCGGGACTCGCCGGCGGGATCACCTGCTTCGGCACCCCTATCCTCGAGCACAAGAAGTGCATCTTCTGCATGGCCTGCATCAAGGAATGTCCGACGGGGGCCATCGCAAAGATCTCCCGCGATGAGGTCGACATCGGCAATGCCCTCATCAACCGCAATACCTGCCTCGCCTGGACGGGTCAGGAAGACTGCACCCGTTGTTACGATGCCTGCCGCTACGACGCTATCGTGCTCGAGAAGGACAAATACCCCGTGGTCCTCGAGGGCCCCTGCACGGGCTGCAATGCCTGCGAGAGGCGATGCCCCACGAAGCCCAAGTCCATCGTCACGGTCTACGAGAAGGTCAAAAGGATGCCTCCCCCCGAGAAGCGCGTCGCCATGCGCCTCGAGGAGGAAGATGGGCGCCGTCACGGGCGCGACGAGGGCTTTATGGACTGGCTCGAGGGGCGCGTGAGGAAGCTGGGGGAGCATTACGGGTTGATCAAGGAAGACGAGGAAGAATAAAGAAAAGGGGACAGGGTCAAAGGTTCAGGGTATCGGATCCAAATTTAAGGATATGCAAAAAACGGAAACGAAAAAGAGAACGATTCTCGTCATGGGCGGCGGTATCTCCGGTATCTCGGCAGCCCTTGATTTAGCTGCTGCAGGTCAACACGTCCATCTCGTCGATAACGGATTCGACCTTGGAGGGATTGTGGCAAGACTTGACAAGTACTATCCAACGGACCACTGCGCTTTTTGCACCCTCTGGGCGGAGATCCGCCGCTGCAAGGAAAACCCCTCCATTTTTGTTCACACGCTCGCAAGAGTGGAATCACTGGAAAAAAACCATCACGTCTTCCAAGCCGTCATCTTGAAATTAGCACCAGTGATCGACCCCGAGCTATGCATCTTTTGCGGCCGCTGCAAAGACGCCTGTCCGCGGGGGGCCGCCCGGCCGATCTGGGAGCACGCTTATCCTCCGTTCTACATCATCGACCGGGATCGCTGCGGAGACTGTCGCTCCTGCGCGGATGTGTGCCCCACGAAGGCCATCGACTTCGATCGAGAAGAAGCGCGGTTCCAGGTCCCGGTTGACGAAGTCATATGGTCTGCGGGATTCTCCGAGGTGAGCCTCGAACCCCTGAAGGAGTATGGTTGGGGGACCCACCCGGACATCATGACCTCGCTTGAATTCGAGGCCTGGAAGGCTGAGGCGGGCGAAAACAGGGGAACCATCCTCAGGCACTCAAACAAGGCCGTGCCCCGGAATATCGCATTCATCCAGTGCGCCGGTGCCCGCGACCTGAAGTTCCTGCCCCACTGTTCGGCTGTTTGTTGCATGCATGCCCTCAAGCAGGCCCAGTGGGTCAGGCGCAGAAACCCTGCCATCGACTGCGTCATTCTCTACACGGACCTTCGTACCGTCGGTCGGGATTACTACGGGTACGCAATCCGCGCTATCGAAGGAAAAGGTGTACGGGCTGTCCGGGGGCGGCCTTCTCTCATCTATCCCCTGCCCGGCAGTGACGGCATCGCCGTGAAATTCGAGGACACCCTGACACAGACACGCGAGATCTGGAAGTTCGACATGGTCATTCTCAACGGCAATCTGCAGCCGACCATCCCCGCCCTGCCCCGGGGTTACGCCGTCCCCACACTGGCGACGGAAGGTCGAGTCACACGTTTATTCGAGTCCTACGGCCACATCATGACACCAGCGCATGTGACGGAGTCGGCGGTTCACGCCTCCTCGGCCGCGCTCCGTTCGATCATGGAAGGGAAGAAATAAGGCAATGCCCAAAGTCACCGTCTTTCTCTGCGACTGCTTCGGTGAGATCGGTAAGGTCATCGATCTGGAGTCCATCCGGAAGAGGTTCAATGCCGATCCTGCCGTGGATGGCGTAACGATCACGGAATCCCTATGCCTTGCTTCCGACGTTGAACGGGCCCTTTCCGCCATTCACGATCGCGGGATCGGCAAGGTCCTTATCGGCGCCTGCTCCCCATACGGCAGAATGGAATTCGTCCGGCTTGGACTCGTAAAAAAAGGCGCCGAGCTCCGGCATGTGCGCACAGTAGATCTGCGGGAAGGTTGCGCCTGGATTCACCGCAAGGACCCGGAGGGCGCTTTCCGTAAAGCCGCAAGCCAGCTCGACATGGAGCTCGCGCTGCTTCAGAACATGCAGGATTCGAAAGACATCACCGTCCGGCTGCAGCAGGAAACCCTGGTGATCGGCGCAGGGCCTGCCGGCCTCTCGGCCGCCTGCGGATTGGCCAGACTCGGGTTCCGGGTCCACCTCGTCGAGAGGGGATCAGCTCCCGGCGGACTTCTCAACATCATATCGCAGGCCTATCCCGGCGGAGAATCCGGCTCTGAGAAGATCGGTCTGCGGCTCGAAGAGGTCAGCAGAAACCACCATATCAGCTTCTACGGGAAGACAAGGGTTGTTTCCGTCAAAGGCCAGGCCGGCGATTTCAAGGTCACCCTGGCAGGTCCCGAAGGAAAAACCGGTCTGCGCGTCGGCGCCATCGTTCTGGCAACGGGGGCACGAATCCTTTTCCCCCAGGGGCTGCATGGTTACGGGAAGCTCAAAAACGTGATCACCCAGATGGAGATGGAGAGGCAGTTCTCGACGGGGAAACCCGCCTGCCGGACGGCCGTCTTCATCCAGTGCGTTGGCGCGCGAAATATTGATCGGCCCTACTGTTCCACGATCTGCTGTCCCCTGTCCCTCAAGAACGCCATGCGGATCATCGACGAGATTCCGGGCGCGAAGGCCTATGTCCTGCACCGCGACATCATGACGCCGGGCAGCATTCTGGAGGCGTATTATCGGAAGGCACTTGAGAAGGGCGTCCAGTTCATCCGTTTCGATGCCGCGCGGCCGCCCGGGGTGCTCGGTGAAGGACAGGTCGGCGAGGTCCAGGTCTTCGACGCCATCTCGGGAGTGACCCGGACCATTGAAACGGACCTTGTCGTCCTCAGCACGCCCCTCATTGCCGACCCGGAGAGCGCGGCGCTCGCCCGCATGCTCGAGATCCCCGTGGACAAATACGGGTTCTTCGCAGAGGTCTACCCCAACCATCCCGTGGAGACGCTAAATGACGGTATTTTCATCTGCGGGACGGCCCGCTGGCCCGTCTCGTCGGACCAGGCCATCGCCCAGGGCGAAGCGGCGGCCATGAAGGCGGCCTCCTTCCTCGGGAAGAAAATGGTCTCGGCCCTCGCGATGAGCCGCATGCCGGACCAGAAGGTTGGCCACGCAAGCGTAAACTCAGATGCCTGCACGGGATGCGGCAACTGTATGGCCGTATGCCCTTACGGGGCCTGCAGGCTCCAACGCATGGGAAATCGTTCCGTGAGCCGTGTCATCAAGATCCGCTGCAAGGCTTGCGGCAATTGCGTCTCCGTCTGCCCGAACGGGGCCATGCAGATGCCCGAGCTCAATGACCGGGCCGTCTGCCAGATGATACGGCGGGCCTTCCGGGAGGTACGCTGACATGTCCGCCGATTCAAACAACGTGAAAATCCTCGTCTTCGCATGCCGCTGGTGCGGCCTCTTCGGGGCAGACGCCGCCGGGCGACAGCGTATCGAGCTGCCTGTATCTTTCCGGGTGATCCCGGTGGAGTGCGCGGGTTACGTCGAACCCGACCTGGTGATACGGGCCTTCGCCAGTGGGGTAACGGGGGTGGCCGTCCTGGGCTGCCACGTCGGCGGGTGCCGCTTCAACGACGCCAACCACCCTGCCCTCAAGCGTCTGGAGCTTCTCAAGACGCTCCTCGACACGACGGGCATCGGCGGGAACCGGCTGCTGCTGGGCTTCGGCACGACCCACGAGTGGCACCAGTACGTGGAAACGATTTTGGGCTTTTACAGGGAGCTCGAGGGCCTGCCCTCGATGGGGGCATGGGTGCCCGTAAAACAGTGACTCGTGATAAGTGACGGGCGGCCGGTGAAAAGAAAAAAAAGATGCTGGAACAGGTAAGACAGAGAGCGAGAGAGCTCCTCGAGAGGAAGCAAGCCGACGGCGTTCTAGCACTCAAAAAGGGCTACTGGGATGTGATTCAGCCACACGTCTTTACGGCTCCGGCGGAGATCGACAAGCTCGTGCTCGAGCCCAAGTGGCTGCTCGCCAAGATGGCCCGGGCGGTCCTGCTGGAGAGGCCGCAGCCCTGGCGGCTGGTTGTCGTCATGCGGGGATGCGACGAGAGGGCCGTCGTGGAGCTCGTCAAGCGAAACCAGGTCGACCGCGAGAGGCTCCTCACCCTCGGCTACGCCTGCGACTCCGCCCAGGCGAAGGCATGCCTCTGCAACCGTCCCTACCCTCAGAAGCTCGACGCGGGGAGCGCCGTGGAGGGCGTGGATCCCCTGACCGACGAGCGGGTGAAGTCCTACCTGGAGGGCGATGCCCGCACACGCATGGAGAAGTGGGCCGAACAGCTCAGGCGCTGCATCAAGTGTTACGGCTGCCGCAATTCCTGCCCCATCTGCGTCTGCGTACCCTGCAAGCTCGAGGACGAAGTCTGGGTCGAGCGCGGCGTCGTCCCGGCAGAAATGACCACCTTCCATCTCATCCGGGCTTTTCACCTCTCCGATACCTGTGTGGCCTGCGGGGCCTGTCAGGAGGCCTGCCCGGTAGGCATCCCCCTCATGACGCTCCAGCTATCGATGCGGGAAGCCCTGAAGAGGGATTACAACTATGAGGCAGGGATCGACGCGGATCGTAAATCCCCCGTCCTCTCTGACTTCATCAAGGAGCCCCGCCCCGGGCAGGACATGCCCGACTGGGTCGACAGCACGGAAAAGAAGCCATGAAACCTGAGTTTATCCGAACCATCTGCCCTTACTGCGGCACGGGATGCGGGCTCATCCTCAAGGTGGAGGAGGGCCGCGCCACGGCCACCTACCCCGACCGGGAGAACCCCGTGAACCGGGGATCCCTTTGCGTGAAGGGGTGGTTCGCCCACGAGTTCGTCCATCACCCCGAGCGCTTGACGGCGCCGCTTCTGCGCAAGGGTGACCGTTTCGAGGCCATCTCCTGGGAGGAGGCCATCGACCTTGCGGCGCAGAAGCTTAGTGAGACGGCCGGGGAATACGGCCCTGACAGCGTGGGCGGGCTCTCCTCGGCCAAGTGCACCAACGAGGAGAACTACCTCTTCCAGAAGCTCATCCGGGCGGCCTTCAAGACCAACAACGTGGACCACTGCGCCAGGCTCTGTCACGCGGCAACCACGGTGGGCATGCTCCAGACGCTGGGCAGCGGCGCCATGACCAACTCCATCTCTGATCTTGCCGGCGCCGACTGCATCGTTTTTGTAGGCTCCAACGCCGCCGAGACTCACCCCGTTCTCATGGGCGAGGTCTACAAGGCCCTCGACCGGGGAGCGAAGATGTTCGTTATCGACCCCCGGGAAACAGCGGTGGCCCGAAACGCCCACAGGCTGCTGAGGCTGAACCCTGGAACCGATATCCCGCTTCTGGCGGGAATGATGCGCCACATCAGCGACAAAGGGCTCCACAATGTCGGCTTCATCGAGAAGCGGACGGAAAACTTCGAGAACCTAAAGACCTTCCTCGAGGCATGGCCCGTGGAGAAGGCCGCGAAGGAAACAGGCATCGACGAATCGGTCATCCGCGCGGTGGCCGAGACCTACGCGAAGGCTAAAAACGCTGCCATCGTCTACTGCATGGGCATTACCCAGCACGCCTGCGGGGCGGCCAACGTGATCGCCATCTGCGATCTGGCTATGCTTTGCGGCCATGTGGGAAAGCATTTCTCGGGAATCTACCCGCTTCGCGGACAGAACAACGTTCAGGGCGCCTGCGACATGGGGGCCCTGCCGGACCTCTACCCCGGCTACCAGGGCGTGTCCGACCCCGCCGTAAGGGAGAAGTTTCAGAAGGCCTGGAAAACAGATCTCTCTGACAAACCGGGGCTCACCGTGACGGAGCTCATCAATACCGCGGGAAAGGACATCCGGGCCCTGTACATCATGGCCGAAAACCCCTGCTTGAGCGACCCCGACGTGAACCACGTCATGGAGGCCCTTCAGAGGCTCGATTTCCTGGTCGTCCAGGACATCTTCCTGACGGAAACGGCGAGATTCGCGCACCTGGTCCTACCGGGAGCCTGCTTTGCCGAAAAGACCGGGACTTACACAAACACGGAGAGGCGCTTCCAGCTCCTTCACAAGGCCATCGACCCGCCCGGAGCCGCGAAGGGCGACTTCGAGATCCTCTGCCTCCTGGGGAAGGCCCTGGGACTCGCCTTCGACTACCCTTCGCCCGCCGATGTGATGTCGGAATATGCCCATCTCGTCCCGGCGTACGCCGGGGTGAGCTTCGACCGCCTGGAGCGCGTAGGACTGCAGTGGCCCTGCCCCGATGAAAACCACCCGGGGACGCGCTTTCTGCACGGCGAGAAGTTCACCCGCGGGCTGGGCCGGTTCGTCATCCCCGACTACAGGCCGCCTGCGGAAAAGCCCGACTCGGAGTACCCTTACTATCTCAACACGGGGCGCGTCTTCGCCCATTACCACACGGGGACCATGTCGCGGCGTTCGCCCTTTCTCAACCGCGAGATCGAGTGGGCCTACGTGGAGATCCACCCCACCGATGCCGCCGCGCTCGGCATCCGCGAGGGGGAGAGGATTCGAGTCAGCTCCCGGCGGGGGAGCATCGTGACGACGGCCAAGATCACCGATCGCGTGGCAAAGGGGAGCATCTTCGCCCCCTTCCACTTCACCGAGGCGAGGGCCAACAGGCTCACGAACCCGGTGCTCGACCCGGCCTGCAAGACTCCCGAATACAAGGTCTGCGCCGTAAGCGTGGAAAAGGAGCGCTATGAAGCGACGGCACGATAAGATCGAGGAAGCGAAGCAAGTTTCAGGGGCCCTAGGCTGTGTCGAGTGCGGCCGCTGTGTCGCCGCCTGTCCCATGGCGGAGATGTATGTGAATTTCGGCATCGAGATGTCGCCCCGGGGCATTATCAAGAAGACGCTCACGGGCGAAAACATCGTCGAGGACAAAAACATCTGGTACTGCACGGAGTGCAACAGCGGCACCGACGTCTGCCCCCAGGGGGTGAGCTGCCGGGACTTGATCCGCAAGCTCCGCGAGGCGGCCATCGGGGAAAACGTGGTCGAAAACGCCAAGCGCTGCGAGGCCTGCGGCCGGTTCTTTGTGGCCGTGCCCGTGGAGGAATTTGTCTTCGGAAGGCTCCAGACAGAGCCGGCAAACGTCCTGACGGCGCTCGAAACGTGCCCGTCGTGCAGGCGGGAGATCTACCTGCTCCGCAACGCATAAGAAGCAGGGTCCCGGGACCAGGGTACAGGGACCGGAAGATTTAAAAGACCCCCTCACCTCAATCCGCTCCCGCCAGGGGAGAGGGAAAGCAGGGGAGGAAGGGTCTTCACAGGACGAAATAGACCCAATAGACGAAACAGAACATTAGAATGGAAGCGTCAAGAAAGCCCGATACCCAGCCGCAAAGTGGCTTGAAACTCGAGGACCTCCGACCCCGCGTACCGGAGAAAAAGAAGTTTTCCGACTTCTTCATGCCGCGGCGGAACCGGTACATTCTCTTCGACCCCGCGAAGTGCACAGGCTGCGGGACCTGCGAGATGATCTGCTCGACGCGGAACGTCTCCAGGGTGGCCCCCGCACAGGCAAGCGTCAAGGTCCTCACCGACGAAAAGCTCGGAAAAAACTTCGCCGTCCTCTGCCAGCACTGCCGCAGGCCCCTGTGCCTCGAGGCCTGTCCCACGCGAGCCATCGAGAAGGGCGACGACGGCATCGTGAGGATTGACGACCTGTTCTGCGTCGACTGCGGTTTGTGCACCATGGCCTGCCCCGAGGCCGCGCCGATCCGCGACCCTACGAACCAGGTTATCCACAAGTGCGACCTCTGCGAGGGCGACCCGCTGTGCGTGAAGCACTGCCCGGAAAATGCCCTAACCTACACGCGTGGCAAGGCCCTGCGCTGGATCAAGGCGGCCCGGTGGGGTGTACAGGCTCTGTCCTTTCTCTTTCTGGTCATTCTCGTCGTGGGGACCTTCTGTTACTTCAGGGCGGGGACGGTGGAGCTCGCCTGCCCCACGGGGACACTGCAGAACATCGCATCGTCGGGGACGCTCATCCTTGTGGGCGCATCGTCGGCGCTTGCCCTTCTCATCCTGACGGTTCTTTTCGGGAGGGTTTTCTGCGGCTGGGTATGCCCCTTCGGCTTCGTGCTGGACCTGGTGGACAAGATCACCCCGAAGAAGCTGGGCTGGCCGAATTTCCTGAAGAGCCGCATGGCCAAGTACGGCATCCTGGGTGGTGCCGTGGGTGGAAGCGCCGTCCTTGGATTTCAGGCCTTCTGCACCGTCTGTCCTATCGGGACACTGTGCCGCTCCTACGGGGTTCAGTCCTTCATGCAAAGCGCCGAGCTGGCCATTGTCCCGGCCCTGGCGGCAACGGAGATCGCCGAGCGCAGGTCCTGGTGCCGTTACCTCTGCCCTGTCGGGGCGACCCTCGGCATAGCCAGCCTGCTGAGGCTCCTCAAGATCGTTATCGGGGCGCGCAAGTGCAAGAAGTTCTCCTGCATCCAGTGCGCCGAGGTCTGCCCCGTGGGCATCATCGACGCGAGCCAGCTCCGTGAAGGCGTCTCACCGAAGATCCCCATGATGGAGTGCATCATGTGCCTGCGCTGCGTGGACCGATGCCCTTACAGCGCGGCGAAGATCCGTTTCCGGTGGCAAAAAACGGCTCCGGTTGAGATAAACGCATGAAACTCTTCCCCTTCTTTTATAACGGCAAAATCGGCGTCGTTGACCTGACCCTGCGGTCGTCCTACACGGTCGACTTCGAGGAAGAGGCGATCCGGAAACATCTCGTTGGGGCGTCCATGAGCGCCTGGCTCCTTACCCAGTATGAAAGCGACTCCCTCGTTTTTGGGACGGGGCCACTGACGGGAAGTTTCGCCCCGGCGTCATCGCTTCTCGTCGCCACGTTCAGGTCCCCCCTGTACGATCATCTCTGCCACGTGCCCTTCATGCTCCGGACTGGTCCGGAGATGAAATGTGCCGGTTTGGATTTTCTTGTCATCCGCGGTGCAACAGAACAGCCCTGCGCTATCCATATCGGGCGAGGCTCCATCGCCATCGTCCCGCTCCAAGAGACCTCCGATCGTCCGGTACCTGAAATTGTTCAGTCCTTGAGGCGAAGTGCACCCGGATTCCGCGCCTCCATCGTCACGGGGCCGGCGGCGGATCGAAGCTCGCCCTTCGCATCGGCCTCCATCGGCAGTCACGGGAGTCTCGACAGGGTTGGACTCGCCGCCCGGATGGCGGCAAAGAACCTCAAGGCCGTCCTGTTCAACGGCATCGGGGGACTGCCCCACCGCGAGGATCACCCGGCTCTGTCCAAGACGACGGAAAAGCTGTTGCGAGACTCGGGAGCCATGAAAACCGAGGGGTTTGTCCCCGTTTTGAAGAGAATCGCCGACGGCGGCGAGTCTGCCGGGGCGCTCCGTGGGAAACTCGGGCGAAACCGGGCCTGCTACCACTGCCCCTGCCCCTGCATGACCTACGCGGCCTTCCGAAGACAGGGAGGGGAGAAGGAAAAAGACGGGTTCCTCCTGATGGATCACGGCGGATGGATCTCTCTTTCACGCAAGTCCGAGGATGCCCTTCCCCTCCTGAAGAGGTGTCTGGAACTCGGGCTCGATCCCCTGGCCGCGGGATACGGTCTTCGCGAGGACCGTCCGCTCCGGGAGGCACTGAACACGATCGAGGCCCTCGCCGCCGCAGGGGCTTCCATCGATGAGAAGGACTACCCGTCGGCACCGGGTATCGAGACCCGCCTCTATCAACTCTTCGGTGGCGGGATTGCCCCCCTTTTCTCCGGAAAGGCATGGACGGAGAGGGTGGCCTCGGCCATGATCCTCGGCATCTGCCCGGTCTTCATCCAGATAGCCGAACGTCTTAACCGCTTCGATTTGCTGAGATTCCTATCGACCGACACGGAGGAGATCAAGGCCATCGCTGCAAGGCTCGACGGGCAGATCGGGATGCTCCTCACCGGGAAAATCCCCGAGTAGGGCTCCGCGTAAAAAGAAAAAGACCGAGGAGGCGCTCCCCGATCTTTCTTTGTTTCTTCCTCTGTCCTGTGCGTTGTGCCCTGAGCCCTAAGAACCCTCTCCCAAAAAGGCTGGTACGAACCCGGAGGTCCTGCCCTGGAGTTTTTGCAGCTGCTCCTCACGGGTTTTGCATTCAATGCAGAAGGTCGTCACCGGCCGTGCCTTGAGCCTCTGAAGGGAGATGGGCTCCTCACACTCTTCACAGATGCCGAAAGTGCCGTCTTCGATCCGCTGGAGGGCCTCCCTCATCTTGAAAATCAGTTTGCGCTCCCTTTCCCGGATCCTCAGCTCGAGGTTTCTCTCGCTCTCCTGCGAGGCCCTGTCGTTAGGGTCGGCAAAAACTTCTTCTTCGCCGGCCATCTCGCTTACGGTCCTGCCCGCGCCCTTGATGAGCTCATCGATCCGCTCATTGAGCATCTTCTTGAAATACTTGAGTTCCTGCGGTTTCATGGTTCCTTACCTGCCTTCGCGGGGTCTATTCTTCCTGACTTTCGAAGAGAAATAACAACTTGAGCCCTCAATATTCAGGAACCATGCCAGAAAACAGGCTATTTGAACCCTGAGCGGTCATGGGGCCAAAACCCCGGTATGGCCTGGCTATGGTTGCGGTTGACATTCCTCAAATTGCCGCTAATATAGTTCCAAAATTTCAGGGGATATCGGAATGCTCCTTTTGACTCACGCCGGCATGATGCTGACCGGGTTTCTGCTCATGGCAACGGCGGTGGCCATTGCCCGTTTTGCCAGGGCGCGGAAATGGTGGTTCAAGTCACACCGGGCCCTAGCCCTGACGGGATTTGTCGTCATGGTCCTGGGTTTCTTTGCGGAGGCCCTTCAACTTTCCCTGGATAGAAACGAGCATTTCGCAGTCCCTCACGCCTATCTCGGTATGGTTGTTTTTTTGATTGCTCTCTCAACGATTCTTCTCGGTCAGATGCAGACGGGAATTTTGCAGATGAGGTCGGGGTTGAGACAACTCCACGTCTGGTCGGGCCGTATCACTTTATTCCTGTCGGTTGTCAACATAATGGTAGGGCTCTCCCTCGTCGGTCTGATATAGGACCACGACCTCTGGGTTGCCCGGTCTCTCTCCCGACGGCCCAGACCTTCGAGAGGTATGCGACAGGTTGTGAACACCCCAAGGAGACGGCCATGGAAATTGACTTTTCGTGTTATAAGAACATCGTCTTTTTTACCGGGGCCGGGATGTCCGCCGAAAGCGGCGTTCCCACCTACCGGGGGAGCGGCGGTGTCTGGAGCCAGTACCGCTGGCAGGAATACGCCTGTCAGACGGCCTTCGAGGATGACCCACAAAAGGTCCTTGACTTCCATGAACTCAGGCGGCAGGCGGTGCTGGCCTGCAGGCCCCACGCGGGACATGACGTGATCGCCGCCCAGGAGAAGGCTCACCCGAGTGTCACCGTCGTCACCCAGAACATCGACGGCATGCACCAGCGCGCGGGGAACAGGAAAGTGGTCGAGCTTCACGGGAGCCTTTGGCGGCTTCGCTGCCCCTGGCACGGGGTCATCGAGGATATGGGAGAGAAATACCGGAGCTACAAATGCCGGGATTGCGGAAGCTGGCTCCGTCCGGATATCGTCTGGTTCGGGGACAGGCTCGACCCGGCAGTCGTCGGTGAGGCGACCGGTGCGATCCGGAAGTGCGACCTCTTCGTTAGTATCGGGACCTCGGGCGTTGTCTGGCCCGCCGCGGGGTTCCCGCAGATCGCCAGGGAAAACGGCGCGCGCTTGATCGAAATCAACCCCGAGCCGAACGAGATGTCACACCTCTACGACGAGACGATACGGGCCGGGGCCGGGACGGCCCTGCCGGAGCTTTTCAAGAAGCGATAGACATACACCGGAGAGAAAGGAAAGGAGATTGGACTTCAATGAAAGTGGTGGCAATCAACGGAAGCGCGAGGAAGAACGGCAATACGGCAATTCTGCTCAACACGGTCCTGGAGGAACTGAAAAAGGAAGGCATCAAAACGGAATTGCTCCAGATGGCGGGCCAGAATCTCCAGGGATGTCTCGCCTGCTACAAGTGTTTCAAGAACAAGGACGGGCGGTGCGTCAATGACAAGGATAAAATGAACGAATACATCGCAAAGATACGCGAGGCCGACGGGGTTCTCCTCGGCTCACCCACGTACTTCTCCGACGTCACCTCGAACATGAGGGCCCTCATCGAGCGATGCGGATTCGTAGGCCGGGCGAATGACTACATGCTGAAACGGAAGGTCGGTTCTTCCGTTGTGGCCGTGAGGCGGGCCGGTGCCATTCCCGCCTTCAGCTCCATGAACCTGTTCCTGCACTACATGCAGATGATCCTGCCGGGTTCCAGCTACTGGAACATCGGCATCGGGAGAGACCCCGGCGAGGTGTTGAAGGACACCGAGGGGATTCAGACCATGAAGACCCTGGGTGAAAACATGGCCTGGCTGCTGAAAAGACTTCACGGCTGAGATGATCCTGTAAGGAGAAACGCATGGTTCCTCCGGTGACCTTCCACTGGGCCTGGGTCGTCCTCGCCGTCTGTTTCGTCAACCTGTTCATCAGTTACTCGGCCAGGCTCGGATACGGCGTCGTCCTGCCTGAAATGATCAGGGATCTGAGCATCAGCCGGACGGATGCCGGATCGATCTTCAACGCCTATCTCTTCACCTACATTCTCTTCACGCCCTTAGCCGGTTACCTGACGGACCGGTTCGGCGCACGCCTGGTCATCACGGTCTGCTCTCTGATCCTTGGTGCGGGCCTCCTCCTCATGGGCAAGGTGGATTCTCTCCTTTTTGCCTGTCTGGCTTTTGCCGTTGTCGGCCTGGGGGCCACAGGGATGTGGACACCCGTCATCACGGTCGTCCAGCGCTGGTTCGCCCCTCATCGCAGGGGACTGGCTCTCGGCATCCTCTCCACAGGCTACGGGCTTGGCTTCGCGACCATGGGAGCGGCCTTCCCCTTGATCGTTCATCACTTCACGTGGCGGCACGCCTGGTATTTCATCGGTGCCGCGGCCCTTGCCATGGTGGTCATGAACGGGCTCTTTCTCAGGCGGGATCCTGAATCGTCGGGTGCGCGGCCCTGGGGCGAGCCGGACGCTTCCACACATGGACCTCCTGCGAAGGCTCACACAACCGGGCGGTACCCTGCATCGGATATCTTTGGGTATCGGGTTTTCTGGTTGATCGGTATTTCCTATTTTCTGATCTCCTACAGCCTCTACGGCATCACAACCTTCATGGTTGACTATGCCCGTTACGAACTCGGCCTATCCCTGGAAAAGGCAAGTTCCCTTGCCACGATCCATGGCATCGCCCAGGTCGCCGGTGTTTTAACCGTGCTGCCTCTTTCGGATTACATCGGCCGCCATAAAATGATCCTGATCTCCGATGCCTTCATCGCGCTGGCAGTCATCGGCATCCTGATGCACGGGACCTCCTGGCTACTGCTGGCCCTCTTCGTTGCCCTGCTGGCCGTATTCTATGGTGTCACCTTCCCCATCTACGGGGCCTGTGCCGGGGATTATTTCAGAAAAGAGATTATGGGGACTGTGATCGGTGCATGGACCCCCTTTTACGGTCTCGGCGCCATAGGGTCTCACTGGATGGGCGGAATGCTCCGGGATACGACAGGCAGTTACGGTCTTGCCTTCGCACTCGATGCGCTGGCGGCCGTTTTGGCGGTGGGATTCTTTTTCTTTGTTAAATCGTCATCGAAAAAATAAGAGCGATGGCTGATGAAGGGAAAATCGTTTTTACCTGACCCCAGAAACAGCCCTGCCCTACCGATTACCACGGGGCAAAGGAGGAGGGGAAAACCCCATTTTAAGGCCAACAGTAAAGGAGGGGGAAACTGTCAACCTTAACGGTCGGTAGGGCCGGGGCGAGATAATGTCTATTTGATCTGTAAAGAGCGTTCTTAATCACAATTTTACACCTCTATTCAATGCAGTTACCGTGCCGAATGTAAAAAAATTTATCAACATATTGAATACATTATGCATTTTCTTTATATCCCTTCCTGACCTCCCTGAGTCGGCATTTGCGGTGAGGCAACAATTGTCGAATATTTTGACCTCAAACTGCAAAAACATTATCAAAACGAATTGTTATGTGGACCCTGCCTGTATCCCTTTCGACAAATTTGTCTGAGACCTAAAAATATCATATTTTTTCTATGAAAACGGCATATCATATTGATTATAAATCATAATTTAAAATGATTATTTTGAGGTTTCGTAACTCACAATCTTTACGTTCGGGAGGATAATACAGGGATGTTCAAATGTAAAACGGTCGGCTGGCAGACGGAGGCGGGATCTTTCGTGACGATAATGCTGACATACCCTGGCGGGCTTTTGGTTGTTTGACCCGGGGTCCCTTACCTTGCCGCGAGTATGTAAGCGAACATCAGCGGGGCCACGATGGTCGCGTCTGATTCGATGTGGAATTTAGGCGTGGCGGCCGACAGTTTTCCCCATGTGATTTTTTCGTTGGGCGAAGCGCCGCTGTAGGATCCGTAAGAGGTCGTACTGTCCGAGATCTGGCAGAAATAACCCCAGTATTTGCACTTCCCTTTCAGGTCCTGGGTGATCAGCGGTACGACGCAGATGGCAAAGTCCCCGGCAATACCACCGCCTATCTGGAAAAAACCGATGGTCCCCTTCTTGGTATTCTGGAGGTACCAGTCAATCAGGAAATTCATCTGCTCGAGGCCTGATTTCACGGTCCCGAAACCGGAGATCATCTTTCTCCGTGATGACGCGACAATATAATTCCCCAGCGTGGAATCTTCCCAGCCGGGCGTCCAGATGGGGAGGTTCTTTTTGCAGGCCGCGGCGACCCAGGAATTTCTGGGATCAATTTGATAATAAGACTTGAGATCGCCACGCCGGATCATCTGATAGAAAAATTCAAAGGGAAAGAATCTTTGACCTTTCTGTTCGGCCCTTCTGACGCATTCGAGGAGATGACCCTGCACCCGGCGCATCGCCTCGGTCTCCGGAATACAGGTATCGGTGACACGGTTCAGGCCTCTTTTGTAAAGGTTTTCTTCGTCCCGGGACGCCAGCTGCCGGTAGTGGGGGATATGTTCGTAGTGATCATGGGCAATGAGGTTGAAGATGTCTTCTTCGAGATTCGCACCGGTTGTGCAGATGGCGTGCACTTTGTCCTTCCGGATCATCTCTGCGAGGGTGCCGCCGATCTCCGCCGTGCTCATGGCGCCGGCCATGGCCAGAAGCATCCGGTTGCCTTTACGGAGATGCTGGATATAGGCTTGTGATGCCGCTTTCAGGGCGTAGGCATTGAAGTGCGAGAAATGGTTGTCGATGAATTTCCGGATGGAACGGCAATCGAGGCTCCCGATCCTGCCCGTCCTCTTGCTTTTCATGGATCCCCCCCTTTTTTTTGCGAACCATCATGAGAAGGAATGAACTTTAACCGCCGACCGATGAACGCTTGTTCGTCGCGGGTGAAAATAATGAATCGTTATCTCATAATGCGAAATTATTCAAGATGATTTCTGTTTTTGATCTGATTTTTCCACGGGGTACCTCGAAATCCGCAGGATTTCGGGGCGCGGATGTATCAAATAAAAAAGCCGCCTTGGGAGCGGCCTGTGGGGCCTTTGTACCCGCCGGGGTCGTCAATCAATGTGAATCATCCTTCTTTCGTCGTTGCCCGGATCCACGACGATGCCGATTCTTTTCCTGCTCCCCCCCTCGCCGACGAGATACCACCTCTTCTCGAGCTCTTCTCTCGCCATGAATCCGTAGGTCCCGAATCGCAGGGCCGGGTCCATGAAATAGATTCTGTCATCGTTGTAACCGATCGCCATCACATAATGCCCGTAATCCGCGCAGGCGTAAGTTTCGGCCTTCTTCCGGCTCCAGGCCTGGATGATCAGAATCACCGGCTTTTCCGCCTTCAGGCACTCGATAAGCCCGTCGGAAGTGAGGTCGACCAGGAGCTCGGCCTTGAATCCCTCCGCCTGAAGAAACCGGACCATCTCGGATTCGTCGACACCGATCTTGCTGAGCTTGAGCTCCCGGCAAAGCCTCACGTACTTGTGTCTCCGGTTATGGTAACGAAGGATGGAAGACACGCAGGCCGCACCGCAGTCGTCGTGGGTCCGCTGTTTCACCGTCGGGTAATGCATCATTTTCATATTCTACCGGTCGCTTGCCCCAATCACTGGCTGCTTCCTCTGGCCAGGATGGCTTCTAGGATCTTTTTTTCGTCCATGGACCCGAAATGCGCCATCTCTTTGAAGCTCACCGTGAGGATGGGCTGCAGTTTTTCATGGATAAATTTTTCGATGGAGTCGATCTTCTTGGTGTTGACACCCTCGCCGAGGCCCCTCAGGTAGGAGATACGGACCCCGATGATGTCAATCAGGGCGCTTGCCTCCTGGAGCAGCTTGACGCCGCAGAAGCCGGGGATCTTGGTCTCCCGAATTTCATTCTTGAGCTTATCGAGGCGTTCCTCCTCGGATTTGATCTTTCTGCCGTGCTCCGCCATGGCGGCGCTGGATTTTTCGAGGAAGAGGCCGACCTCTCCGAGTTCCTCCATGATTTCACCCAGCCTCCTGACGCACCGGTCGAGCTTCGATTCGTCGGCCAAGCAATCAATGACCCCTTTTTCCATGATTCCCCTCCGGGTATCCCTGGATTTCCCTGAAGAAGCTCTATCATCCACATTTTTCAGGCATTTTCAATAAAGAAATATACTGGCCTGCGTGAAGATAAAAAGAAGGCCCTCGCCGGTTGGCGAGGGCCTGTGTTTAAGCTAAGCATTTAATATTTATGCGCTTTTTGCTGAAACAGTGGTAGTCGAACCCTCTTAACCGAACTTTCAGGACCATGGTGGACAAAGCTCGTCCCGGAAAACGACCACAAAATATGGGGGTGATTGTGGATCATCGCGGCGGGATTAAGCGCCTGGCAGATTGCCGGGATCAAAAAGTAGCCCCTCAGTAGACCTTTCGGTGCAGACTTTTCAAGGAAAAAGAGGGATAAAAAGCTGATGTTCTTAATCTTCGACGCTGATCAGTCCTTCCCGGATGGCATATTTTGTGAGCTCGGCGACGCTACGCATATTCAGTTTCTGCATCATGTTCCGGCGGTGGGTCTCGACGGTTTTCACGCTCACGTTAAGGTGCGCGGCTATTTCTTTTGATGACTGCCCCTCCGCAAGGAGCTGGAGGATTTCCCGCTCCCTCTGCGTCAGTGGGGAGCGTGCTACGGAAAGTTTCTCGTTGACCTTGTCGAGATATCCCTTCACGAGCACATCCGCAATGCCCGGGCTCAAATAGGTCTGACCTGTTGCAACGCTGCGGACGGCCTTGGCCAGTTCATCGAAGGCGCAATTTTTCATGAGGTAACCCGACGCGCCCGCTTCCAGCATGCCCAAGACGAACCGTCGGTGCGTAAGGAAATACGAAGTGCAAAATGGGGGATCGCCCGATTCCCTTGTTCGCCATTTTATGCAAAATTAAAAACAAGGTTGATCAGGCGACAGAAAACCATGGAAGATTGTTTATTTTCGACAATCTTTCTTGTCATCGTTACGGCTCTCGGTGTGCTTGTTGAGCTGATTCGAACCGCTTTTGAAATCTGATTCCTGAAGTGCGCGGTCAACAGCTGGTTTTTTCAGCACAGCTGTTAAGTATGACCAGGTGGAGTTCAAACTCTGGCTGCTCCAAATAACCTAAAAAGGCTACAGAGAGAAAGGGGGTAAGGAGAACAAAAAACACGATCGATGTATAAATGGGGTAGCATCGAAACGTCAGTAAGATTCAGCCGTCACAGTAGAAAACGCCCGCGGGGTTTCAGTCCAGCGGGCGTTTTCTTTGCGGCTTTCATTGTGACCGCTTCTTCTCAAATGACAGGGACTAAGGCGTAGCCCTTAGCCTCATATCCGATCAGGGAAATCCATCCATTGCCGACCTGCTTGATCTCCGGTAAGATCGAGGACGGCTCCACGCCAGCAACCTTAACGGCAATAAGACAAATTTCAAACTGGATCCCGTCCTTTGCCATTGCCGATACAGTGCTTGCATACTCATTGAGGATTTTCTGATCCTCAGCAGTAAAACCATCCCTGTTTGTGGATGCCAGCTTTACAGAAGGACCGATGAAAACAACCACAATATTCGGCTTCTTCTTTCCTATCCATATGTTTTTATCCTTGAAAGTCTGGTGAACGACCTGGAGATGCAGCAATGCGCTCTGTGGGTTTCCTAATTCGAAATCGAATACCGCCTTAACGGATTTCAGACCTTTCAAAGTGCTGTACTCTTCACTGCAAATATTTTCAGCAGTTACTATGATGAGACACAGCGTGAGAAATACACTCATGATTGTGAGTCCCACTGATCTTTTCATGGCTCCTTCCTCCTTTTCTAGATTGTTTTTCAGGTTATTAATCTATTTTGTCCAGGCACCATTTCACCCCTCCCCGACAGGCAAGGTAGAGGAAAACAAAACTGTAGAGAGCTGCCAATTCGCCTTTGTTGATTGCCGGAAAGAACTGGGGTCCCATCTGGAACTTCCAGTGGTATTGAAAATAAGCCACGGCCATCGTGCCGCTGCAGAGGAAAGCCGCCTCGCGCGTTTTAAATCCCAGCATCACCGCCAGCCCGCACAGGAGTTCGATGATTCCGCCGAACCAGAGCTGGGACCCTACCGGTGGCTGGAATTCTGACAGCACCCTCAGAATTTTCTGGGCACCGTGGAACGTGAACATGAACCCCGTTATCATACGCAACAGGGCATAAGCATAGTCCGTGTACTTTTTGAGCCAATTCATAAGTGCACTCTCCGATCAGGGAATTTGGCGACTTCTCGCAAGCCGCAATTTCTTTCCGCGTTGCCTTCTTCAGGGGGCTCATCTGCTCATCTCCAGGACCCTTGTTTGGAGTTAAAATTTCGCGGCCTGAATGCCTGTCTGCATAAAGTTGAGATGCCGCTCGTTGACAAACAGATCCCCTGACGGCCTTGCCGGACAATCGCGGTCGCCTATTGCTCATGTACGTGTTGAGTCGGTATCTATTCGTTCGCGCCCTATACCCGATCCGGGGATCACCTATTTCCTGGCGGCCCTTGCCTTGTTGGTGGCACCCCTTGTTTTCAATGCAGCTTTCTTTTTTCTTGCGGTTTTTGCAGTGCCCGCTTTTCTTGTCATCGGGACGTCACAACAGATCAAGTCGCATGTGCTGCAGCCGCAGGGGTCTTCAACACAGACAACCATCCCACACTCCTCGCACCGGTACAGATCTCCTTCTTTTGCTTTTGCCATAAGATCAACCTCCCCTGGTATTCGAATCAACTCCCCCGGCTAAACCCTCGAGGTCTGCCTCATGAATCGGCCTCGCAAAGAGTTTGCGAATCGCCTCCGGGTTCATTCCGCTTTTTCAATTATTATATTTATCTGCTGGCAAAAAAATGACAATCATAAAAAGACTGATTAAAACAGTGTAAATACCTTAGACGGCCGTCAGGAAAAGGATGGGTTTTGCCAGGGATGCATGGGGCAGGTATACACTTCGACCTCCTGAATCTCCTTTCAGAATTACAGGTAGCGATTGACCGGGATATCGGAAAGATAATTTTTAACACCATATTTCAGGCTTGATGATTATAGCGGGTTATTCATTTATCCGGTCGTGCGATGATCGATTTCATCATTGGACCATCCTGAGGATTGGTAATGATTGGCACAGGGACAAAGACGACAGGCGTGGTGATGATCGATGAGACGAGGATCGAGAATATGAACCTTAGCATCATAATCCTCCCGCCATTTATAGACAACCTCTTCGTTCGAAGAAGCGGCAACTGTCGCATCGGTGACATTCAATGAAGTGGCATGCCTTTTTCTTGCGGATCAGTGAAGCATGTAGAAGGCCGCAAGGGCGCCACCCCCAATGATGACGGACCAGAGGATTGCTTTTCCCAGCTTGTCTGCACCCCAGGACTCGGGCTTGGCCATGCTGGAGAAGACGAAGCCCAGCACGATGAACAGCCCGATGACGATCACTCCATGGGTTGTCCAGTGATGCCCCGTTGCATCGGCCATAGCCTTCTTGAAGGTTGGCGTCAGTTCCTTGAAGATGACCAGCAGCGTATTGAGAATGCTCACCACGGCCACGGAAAGGCCGAAACCGATCGTTGGTTTATCCAGTTTCGAGTTCGTCATGGCCCTTACCTCCCCATATATCCTACAATGACACCCCTGCTGATAATTGCTCCCGATCCGTCCGTAACAAGACCGATGAGAATGATCAGCCAGGTGACGATGAGCATGAGCCGACGGTTTTCAGGGATCATCAAGTCGTTCCGGTAAGCGATGATCGGCAGAAGAATGCTCAGGAACAGCAGTAAGAAAAACAAGTGCTCTTTGAACTCCATGAAGAATGTGTGCGCCCACTTCCATGCGCCGCCGCGGATGATGTCCCTTTCGGGGTAATAGTGGGCCACATACCACCAACCGCCGATGACATAGGAAAGGGTTATGGACAGAGCCGTGTAAAGGCTCAGCCTTCGGATCCTGGGGATGTTCTTCTCGTTCGCATTCAAGACATACACGAGAAGAGCTACCGCTAGCATGATCCCCAGCACGCCGAACAGGACGTGAACCATCAGGGTAATTTGGATTCCAAATAGTGACATGAACTCCCTCCTTCTATCCTGTGTTCCATATACCTGTTGAATGCCGATAGAACAGAAATAAACCTTAGACTATACCTGAGCATTCTCGACAGCTTTAGTAAACGTAAGTCCTGACTTCCAAACTATAAGATATTTCCTTTCTTTTCACCGCAGGTCATCCTTTTGTCCCCGTGATGCGCCAGCACTGAGGGTCGTCGGCGAAGAGGTCCGCCCGGCCACGGGCCTTGCTGTGCGCGTAAGCTACTGCGCGGCAGCCCCGGCAGGTCGGGCACAAAGCGCATTCGCCGCATTGGCCAGCCAGTCTTCCACCATGACGGCCCCCTTTTTAGTTAATGATCGAACCTGACTTTGTAATACCCCGGCAGGTCGATGATCAGCGGAGAACATTAAAGGAGATCACCATCCGCTGGGCTTCCGATGTGCCGTCAAAGATTTCGGTGACCTTGGCGTCACGCATCAGCCGTTCCACCTTCGCGCCCTTGACATAACCATACCCACCGTGGATCTGGACCGCCTTGGTGGTATGATACATGGCCTTTTCCGAGCCAAAGAGCTTGGCCATGGCGGACTCGGTGGTGAAAGGTTTTTTCTGGTCCTTCAGCCAGGCGGCATGGTAGGTGAGAAACCTTGCGGCATTTAAATCCGTAGCCATGTCGGCGATCATCCAGGCAATGGCCTGTTGCTTCGAGATGGGGCTGCCGAACTGGACCCTCTCTTTGGAATACCTGATGGATTCATCGAGGGCCGCCTGAAGAATTCCGACGCACACTGCGGCCGCGCCGACCCTGGCGTGATCGAGCCCGGTCATGGCCATGGCAATGCCCCTGCCCTCTTCCCCGAGCAGGCTTTCTGCGGGGACGCGGCAGTCCTTGAAGAAAACCTCCGATGTCTGGGAGGACCTCAGACCCATCTTCCTGAAATGCACGCCCGGCTTGAGCCCCGGGTTACCTTTGGGGACGATGAACGCGCTCATCCCTTTTCTTCCCGCCTTTTTGTCCGTCCAGCAGAAGACGAGGTACATGTCCGCCAGTGGGCCGTTGCTGATGTATGTTTTCGTGCCGTTGAGGACATAATGGTCGCCCTCCCGGACGGCGGTGGTCGTCGCCGCCATCATGTCGGTGCCGGCGCCCGGCTCCGTCAGACAGAATGCCCCGAGGTGCTGCCCGCGGGCTATGGGAACCACATACTTTTGCCTCTGCGCTTCGGTTCCGAAATCCTTGATCAGCGTGCCCAGGATGCCGGACTGGAACGACATGGTCAGCCCCGTGGAGGCGCAGACCCTGCAGAGCTCTTCCACGGCGACGATGTGCGTCAGGAAATCCGAACCGGCGCCGCCGTACTTCTGCGGGATGGGGATGCCCATCCAGCCCCCTTCAGCCAGTTTCTCGAAAACCTCCGTGGGGTGGCGCTCATTTTCATCGATCTCCGCCGCGATGGGATCGACGTGCTTCATGGCAAACTCCCGCATATTCTTGCGGATGAGTTCCTGCTCCTCCGTTAATTTGAAATCCATAATGCCTCCTGACCCTCATCTCGTTTCCTTGTCGCCGACAGGACTTAGCCCCAGAGCTTTTCAGTAAAGACAGGGTAAATAGCCCTCATCTCTTTAGCCACAACCTCTTTGAGAATCCTCAATTCTTCCTCACGCACCGGCTCGATGGTCGGGATGGTTCTCTTTCCTATGCCCAGGTCGAATCCCGTGTTCTCCACGGCGGTGTCAACAGAGATGCCGGGAAAGACGGAGTCCAGGACGATTTTATTTATCTGGGTGTCGAACCTCATGATGCCAAGCGGAGTGACCACATGGCTCAACCCCCCACGCCTCCAGGGTGTCTTGACCGCGCCATCGAAGGCGGTTGCGTTCACAAAATCGGCCTTTTGAACGAAAAGATTCCTGGTGTGGGTGGTGGTGAAGAGAATGGTCCGCCTGCTCATGGCGTAGAGCATGTTGGAGGCCGCGCCCCCTGGAAGCCTGACCTTCGGCTTCATATAATCCCCGATGCAGATCAGGTTGATGTTCCCCTGCTGATCGATCTGCGCCCCGGAAAGGAAGAAAACGTCAATCTTTCCCTTCTGGACGAGCCCGAAGAGCTCAAAGAGGCCATCCCCCATTCGGTCGGCCGGGTCACCGAAAAAAATGGACGTGATGTCCGGCGCATGGGTGTGTTTCGCCAGGATACAGCCTGCCACCGGAATCGGGGAGAGCGTCCCCGCGGCAACCCACTCGCCATTCTTGAGAATCTTCGAAATGGCCACTATCATTCTCACGACAGGATCCGTCGCCTTATTTTCCATAATCTCCCAACCCCACTTTCTTGAGATAATCGTTATGGTCCTTCGGCCCGTAGATATAGGTGTCCAGGTATTGCCTGAAAGACTTGTCATCCTTTGCCGCCGCCATGTACGCTTTGATGTGGGCCCCGTCAACGTCGTATTTTCCGGGACAACCCGTGGGATGCGCGCCCCGCGGTGCAAGCACGACGGCATCGACATGAACGGGGGCAATATAGACCTCGTTACGTGCCGGCAGGACCTCATCCGGCTCGAGAAGTTCCTCGATGACGGCAATGGTTTTCTTTGCGGCCCGGGCCAGGAGCAAGTCATTTCGCATACTGAAGGTCGTGACACCCCCGAAGCGGTCTCCCTTTGTGGCATGGATAATGGCCACGTCGGGAATAATCGGGGGAATCACAACGTATTCATGGCCTGAATAGGGGTCTTTCATTGTCTTGAGGTCAGGCCGTATTTTCATGTAGTCCGTCCCCAGAAGGCCAAGGACGGGAATGAAGGGGAGATTGTAGGCCCCAGCCTGGAGCCCGAGGAGGAGGGAGGCTCACATGGTTTCCAGGTACTTGAGCTCGCCCTTTTCCGCCTTTTTTCTGAACTTGGGCGCAAGACCGAACTCATCCATGACAATCTGGGGAAACTGGACCGTCTCAACGCATCCGGCACCAATGAGAAGATCCGCCACATAGCCCCCGGTGACGACGGGGGTCAGTGTAAGTCCCCTGACATCCCTTTTAATGACCTCCCTCACGACGGGCATGGGGTTCATCGCCATACCGGCACCGACACCCAGGTGACTCCCGTTTTCAACGAAACGCGCCGCTTCGATTGCCGTCATTAGTTTCTCTTTCATAGGTATCGACCTCACATTTACTTTCATTGCACTATTGCCTGATCAGACACTGATCGATAATAAATTGTGGCTAAGATGTCAATGATATAGATAAATTGTTTCTTGGAGGGGAAAACTGAAGATTCGGTGAATGGTTATGAAAGGTTTTCTGGACCTTCTTCTCTAAAATATCAAATGGTCTAAGCCTGAGGTCTATAAATTGGGTAGATTCAAGATGCTTGGGTATTAAATCATTACGGCTGGTTTCTCACCTCTTCAAGCCTTCTTCTTGATAAATCGAGATATCGTTCTTCCAGATCAATCCCGACATATCGCCTGCCCAATAAAGCACAGGCAACGCCGGTTGTCGAACTCCCGCAAAATGGATCCAGAACAAGACTTCCTGCTTCAGTTGAAGCAAGAATAATTCGTTTCAAAAGCTCTAACGGTTTTTGTGTGGGGTGTTTGCCAAAATGTTTTTCTGAAGCAGACGGCGGACGAATTTCCCAGAGGTTCCTCATCTGCTTTCCCCTGTTCAACTCTTTCATTAATCGATAATCAAAATGATGTTTACTTTCTTCGCTTTTAGTTGCCCACAAAACAATTTCTGTGGAATGAGTAAAATACCTGCAGGAAAGGTTCGGTGACGCATTTGGTTTATACCACACGATATCATTCAATATCTTATAGCCCAGGCTCTGCAGCGCAAAACCAATCGAATAAATAACATGCGTCGTTCCGGATATCCAGATCGTCCCATTCGGCTTCAGGACTCTTCGGCATGCCTTTAACCATTCAATATTGAATCTATGATTTTCCACCACGCCTTTAGATTTATCCCAGCCGCCTTTATCTACAGAAACCATTTTCCCGGCATGACAGGTTACCCCCCCATTGGAGAGAAAATAAGGGGGGTCGGCAAAAATCATGTCGAAGGTATTTTCTTCGAAATGGTTATTCAAAATATCGATGCAATCACCCTTTAAAAGTTTAAGGGCGTATTCGGCTTTCTCGTAATAGATTTCCGGGGGCTCTTTTGCGCCGGCAACGGAGTGCTCGTTCTTTACGCTTTTTCCCGCCTTAATCATTTTCTTCAAACAGGCTTTTCCCTTCCATTGCTTTAAGCACCTTTTATATTCCGATCGCCCGTAGATGATACACCTGGATCGTTTTAAACCCTAGCCCCAAACTGCAACTTTCTATTTTTGATACATGAGATGAGTAAAAAGCTGACGGGGTTCACATATTTCAGCTTTCTCTGCCCGTTCGTAACACTGAAACGCAGGTGAGAATCAGCGTTTGATGGATAATAAATTACAGCAAAGATGTCAATGATATTGGTGGATTGTTTACCCTGTGGAGAAACACTGGGGATTTGCGGGGTGTGGTTACAAGAGGATCCCCTGTAATTTCTTCTCTGATATCAAATGAGCAAAGCCGGCCTCCGAGATTTCCCTCATTCTATTTCGAGTACTTCGATCCCAGCTCTGCACGGACTGCAGCCTCGGCGGGATAAGGAATGAGGTCGGTCTCGAACCGGCGCTGGTGGGTGTAAGCCATGATTTCGAGGGGGTTTCGGGCATAACCGTTTCGCACCAGCCCCACGCCATAGGCCCGGAGAAACTTCTCAAAACCGAGGCAATCCCACTGCACCGCGTGGATCAGCTCGTGGAAGTGCAAGGATTCGCTCTGCTCGCGTTTCCGATCGACGAAGTACGTGTCGCCGTACGTGATGCCGGAAAACCTTCTTGCCGTTCTGATGCCCCCGAGGGACCTGAGCCCCCTGGAAGTAAGCGGCGGCAAGGGGATCCGTTCGACTGACACGCACTGGACGCGGTCAAGGAATGCCGCGCCGAAGTAATCAGGCAGGCGTTGAAAGCCGCAGGCCTCGATGACCTCGGCGACGGGTCTCGCCTCTTTCTGGTGGGCGGCCACCGTCCGCTCGATCCAGGATCGGATGAGAAACATCCGTGTCAGAATGGTTGAGACCAAATCTTTATCCTCTACAGATTTTCCACCTTATACTCGCCGCGCCCTGCCGATACCGGCATTAGAATAATTGAATTCCAGAATACCATCGTTTTTGTCAAGATTCAAGTTTGACCCCGCCTTAACATCCGGACTATGCTGTTATGGAGTGCCTTCAGTTGCGATTCTCGGTTTCCTTGCCATGGAACGAGGCTGAGAGAAAACCCATCAATTGGCAATGATTGAGTCTGGCCCCATAATACGCCCAGACCCAATTACACCTTGATGGCAAGCCCGATATTCTCTATGATGCACGGGGCGTCCGGACACGGGCGCCGGTTCTCGAGTAAAAAAAGCCACACACTGGAAAAGGAGTCAAGTATGAAGGTTAAAGCCTTTCAAGATTACTATCCAGATGCATTTGCACATTGCTACGGTTGCGGCCGTCTGAATCAGGAGGGACTGCACATTAAGAGCTACTGGGATGGTGAGGAAAGCGTCTGTCATTACACACCCGGGCTTTACTGCACGGGTGGTGTTCCCGGCTCCATCTATGGGGGGCTTATCGCCTCATTGATAGATTGTCACAGTTCTGCCACTGCAGCGGCAGCTAAATTGCGTGACGAGGGCTTATCTCTGGATGACCGACCGGTTTCCCGCTTCGTTTCCGTATCGTTAAAGGTCGATTTTCTAAAACCAACGCCGACGGGAAAGGTCCTGGAGCTGAGGGGAAGGGTCAAAGAAAGAACAAATCGAAAAGCGATTGTCAGTGTTGCTTTATCTGCAGAGGGAGAGATCCGCGCGAAAGGCGAAGTGGTGCTGGTGCAACTTCCGGATAGTAACGTCAGGTAAGACAGTTCCCGGGGGGACGTATAGGTGGGGATGTATCTCTTTTCATCTCTTCAGACATCGATAATGAAGTCTTCCACGGAATTCCGGAATCTTCTCCTGGAAAGACCCGGAAAGAATGAGATGGATTTAAACACCCTTGAATAATCCGGATGGACCAAACAGACCCTATAGACGAAAGAGGCCAAACGGTTTTTTGCCTTTCCATGAATGACTATTATGCATTGAGCACATCACTTGAAATTAACCACTTTTCTGTGGATGCAGATTGGGACGCATGAGCGTTTCGATCCGGAATCACATGGTTATACCGCTCCAAGATCAACTTCATCATTGCGCGGTCAGACACTTCACGTTCTTTCTTGCCCTTATCGAGATAATTTTCAATAGCTTCCGCTGAGATGGTTATCTGTATTTTCTTTGATCGATTGTTTGGTCGACGCGGCTCCTTTTCGAGGTTCCAGTCGATTTGTATTAGATAATCGTCATCTGACAAGCTCGAGACAATCCAGGCATTCATCGGGAAGAGTGGCTTGATGAGTCGAACCCAGTAATCAAGTAAGTCTTCAGTCATAGCTTTTTATCCTTGTTTCCGACATGATGATTTTGAAAAACACTGCCAGTGACTATGAGGGTATAGACCGTCTCCCCACACGCAACCTTTCTGCAAGAGGCCGGTCCATCACTTTTGAAGCGTCGGGACTGACCAGATTTTCTTCTGAAAATATTTTGTCTGGGCATCCATGAGAGACGCCTTAAGTATTCCCGCCTTTTCTCCAGCGCTTCCACCCTCGAAATAACGATTGAAGGCGCTGATGATTGCGGATTCCATATTTAGTTTCCTCATCGGGAGTCCCTGAGAAATTTTAATCATGGTATTTCCCTTCCCGCTGGATTACCTTTTCGTGCCCCACAAGAGACCTTCGCTCACGTAAAGGTCTCGATATTTCCTTGTACTGACGTTCATCTGTAGTTCCTCAAGGATCGTCTCAAAAACCCGGGACACTTTTTCGGGTAATCTCTCTTGCACCCCCGTTGATATCCCTGCGGAATCCAGATGAACCATCGTCTCATTTTCGTAGCCCGACAAAACAACAGCCATAAACTTTTGTACCTCGTGTCATTATTCCTGAAAAAGGTTCGCTATATTATTGTGGATGCCTGGCCTTGCCGATCAGTCTCCTGGGTAACCCGGCATCCGTTCCGGCGGCTATTTCTGTTCCGGTTCTTCTATGATCTTCATTTCTCTGGACCAGCCATATTTATTCGTCCTGACATTTCTGGATGCGTGACTATACTGGAATTCGAAAACAGTGCCCCCCTGGTGTAGTCCCTCCTGCTCTATTCTGTATCCCACTATCGTCCCGCCATAAAAAGACGGTTCCAATCGCTTTTTGTGAAAATAAATTTCACTCCCGACGAGCTCTTGAGCCTTGTCTTCTTTCAATTTCCACCATCCGCATTCCCATACATTATCATGCAGATTGTTAAAATCATTGAATTTATCGATTAAATGTACCTTCATCCTGGCCCTTCTTTCTGCTGAGAGATTTGCGTTAATCGCGTTAGGAACTGTTCCTCAAAGCCGTATGTTCAGAGTAAATAGGAGACGTTGGTGCCACGCCCTAGCGTGTTGATCACGTTCAACTGTAAAAATAGCTTTTAAGAAGAAACAAAAAACCCCGTCTTCTGTAAAAGACAGGGTTTCAATTACCAAATTATGACCCCTATAAGGGGAAAGGAGAGATAAGCTGCAGATCCAGTGTCAATTACTTTGATTTATATATATGCTACTCTCAAATTGCATGAAGTCAAGATAATATATTTTTATTTATGTAGAAGCAGCGGGGTCATTTTGCACTCACGGGAACCTCAACGATTTCCTGTGATCGCCAAACTCCATCTATCTATCAACTTTCGGACTATGGTCTGCCCCAATAGTGGATTTGCCGCCGTGTGCCTCCCCCCTTCCCCTGCAAAAGCTCCTGAATCTCATAATAAAAGTTATTGAAATAATTAAAGAATAATCCTTGACTTTCGATAAGAGACATCGTAAATTTCCAGCACTAAATAAGTATGGATTAAGACATTTTGAAGTGCAAAGGCTGGCCATCATGCTCTTTAGAGTCTCGGTGGCCTTTTTCTTTCTGTCATTGTGGAAATCCGACTTAAATAGAATTCTATGAAAGGAGGATGCAAGCGATGTCAGAAGGCAAAGTAAAATGGTTCAACGACAAGAAAGGCTTCGGGTTCATCGAAAAAGATGACGGTGGTGATCTGTTCGTTCATCACACTTCTATTCAAGCCGCTGGTTTCAAGACGCTTAGTGAAGGCCAGCGTGTCAGCTTCGACGTTGTGCAGGGTCAGAAAGGCCCGGCAGCCGAGAACGTGAAACTTTTATAAGCGCATGAGCGGTAAGGAAGAGGTACTTCAATCTGTTTTTTTCATGCTCTGATGTGCCTCTTTAATTTGAACAGAAAGGCAGAGCCAGAAACGGCTCTGCCTTTTTTCTTTCCTGACCCAACGGTTAGCAACCAGGTCGCTTCTTATTTATCGCCTACAAGTTTATACCCTGCCTTTTTCCAAGCCTCAACGCCGCCGTGCAGCGCCTTAACATTGGTATATCCCATTTTCGTATATTTCACTGCCTGACCGGCAGAGGTGTGTTCCTCGTGTCAGGCACAATAAAAAATAATTGGCTGGCTCTTGGAAATACTGGGCAGTTTCGACTGAAACTCTTCACGCGTAATGGCACCCTCTAACATCATCTTGCTGCATGTTTTCTTATCATAGGAACAGACTAATATAGCTCTTCCTGATGTCACCTGCTGATAAGTATCCTGCGGCGAAATTCGGACAGCTTCCATGGTGGTATCTCCTTTGTTTGTCTGCTGGTTCATTGCCGCACAGGCATTCATGAGAAGAACCCCGGCAATGACAGCTAATGCGAATAAAATGTTGTTGCTTCCTCTATGAAACATTGAATACCTCCTTTCCCTGGTTTCCATCAGACGTACTCAGTCAGCCTGCCTATCTACCAATAACATTCACAAGCAGCTTCAACGATGCTCCTCTTCAGCTTTATCTGCTTCGGCTTTGGTCTTGTGAACCGTGCCGTCAGGGTGGTTTGGCGGTGAATATATAGTATACAGCTTCAGCCGTCCCCTTCCGGTGTTTATCACGTTGTGAAAGGTACCTGCTGTGACAATAACCGCCTCGCCATCATGGACTACATGTTCCTCTTTTTTATTGAAGATGAATTTCGCCTCACCCTGTTCAAGCCTGAAGAACTGGTCTATATCATGGTGAGCCTCGTCTCCAATTTCCTCTCCGCGTTGAAGGCACATTACAACCAGTTGAGCATTCTTAGCAGTGAACAAAACCTTTCTGAAATAATTGTTCTTCAATGTCTGTTTCTCGATGTTTCCAACATAGCCCGTCATTTTTGCATTTCCTTCTATATTTTTCAAATCAGGTTGTTATGCGGCCATAAAACTGAGCAGCCGGAACCAAAAACTGTAAAGGAAATGATAACCGACCAAAGAAGATTTTTTATAGTCCCCCCTGCATTCTGAATTATAAAAACCCCGCCTTCAACCGAAAGCAGGGTTTCATAGCTCGCTCAAGGCTCCCCATCATGTATAAGCTGACTGGTTTGTTAGAGACCGACAAGACAACGTTTATTTTGTAATGGATTGGAAAAATGATGTCAAGGATCGAATTGCAGGTCAAAAAAAGAAATTATTTTTGCCGATGAATGATTGTAATCTTGCATCTGGAACAAAATTTTTTAGCGAGCCCAGGAAGAAGTTTATAGACAGCTTGTGCTTCTCACTACGAGCAATATCAAATACTCAAAGCCTGGCACAAATTCTTAGCGGCTAATATCCTTTGCATTAGCCCTTTCAATCTGGTATTTTACGACTACTCACCTGAAGGAGCGGGTATGAAGATCTTTTCTTCAAGATCGGTTCGATACCTTCCCGTTATCCTTGTCGTTCTTGCGGCATTCCTTTTTGCCGCCCCTTTCTGCCAAGCCGCCTCAAGCAAAAAGTCCTCGAAAGAAAATAGAGTTTCCTCTGCCAAAATCTCCAAACCAGATTACGTCCGAATGACGAGACTTTTGACCTCCGTCAATTATTTCAGGCAGGTCTGTATGAGAGATTACAGGGATGCCCTTTTCCTGTTTGCAGAAGACGCAGCAATTCAGAAATTCAGGATCTTTGACGAAAAGATCTGGATTCAAACAGCACCCCTTGCAGGATGGTCCTATTTCATGAGCGTATCCGTTCACACGGTGGGAAGTTCAGGATCGAATCATCCTCTTGTGTCCTTTTACAATCCCTGGAGTGATGTATTCCTCCTCACGGTGTGGGACATAGCAGGTGAGATTCCGAGGATCGTAGATGCAGAAATGATCTTGGGGGATTGGATCCGCAAGGATTCCGTGCTGAGCTATACGCCGGCTTGGCTAAGAAGCGACCTTTTCAAACCCGCAGCATTGGGCATGAGTCTTGCCGAGGCCGTAAAGTCGTTCGAATATACTTTTTCAGATGTTTCTGTGGACAACTGGCGCCACAAATCGATCGTCCTGAGCGACCAGCGACTGCTGAATGATGTAAACTACCCAATGATTGCTGTGAGGCTCTATTCCTCCTTGAAGGCAATGGATAATTTTCGCTTCGCCGGGAAAAACAACCCTCACATGGAGTCCTGCCGAAACAAAACGATTGACACCATAAAATCGGCTGCGCAGGGTCGAATGACAGACCTTCTCCAATCGGCGAAAGAAACCCTCCCCGCCACGAAAAAAATTCTGAGAAATATGGCTCCGGCTCAGTTTCAGTCCATGGAAGCCGTGGCCTTCGTAGTCGGCAAAGACGGCTTCCTTGTTTTCCTGGTGCCGGTATATGATGCATCCGGAAGTATCAGCCTCTTCTTCGATGGGCAAAGCGAAGAACTGCGTCTTAAAAGAATGGATGTGATCGATTACAACGGCTTCTACAAACGCGGACAAAGTATGAACAAAACTCCCCCCAAAAACAGAAAATGAAATATCCTGTCCTGACCATAAGATTTCACAATCTGGTGATACTGCTTGCCTGTGTCAGTATCGGCTTGCTTGCCATTGGTATATCATCCGCATCGGGTAGCGGGTTCAGTCAACAAAGGGATCTGCGAGGCAGGACCCCTGATGGAAAATTGCAGCCGCTCCCTTCGACCACCTTGGATGGAGTTATGGACACGTTGGACGGGATGAATGAATGGCTGGGACCCGCCTACAGCGCGGGTGATGCCATCAAGGATGCAGCCGGCCGTTACCAATCTCGGGAGACAGTCAAAAACCTTATAAAGGAAACTCACCCGGAAAACGTCCATAAGATCTACAGGCAACTCCCGGGGAATATTCATGAGTATGCCAAAACACTCGAGACTGCGGGAAAGTATCTGGATTATGGCGACTCAGCCCTGGCTTATGAGGAGGCCGGCGTATCCCTGATCTACGGAGATGGAACGGGCGCGGCCCAGGCCCTTGCGAATGATTCCCTGAGTGGAGTGGCCGCGACTGCAGGAGCCTGGGCGGGAGCCAAGGGAGGCGCCGTAGTTGGGGGTGCCCTGGGCGGCCCTCCCGGTGCCGTCGTGGGTGGGGGGGTCGGCGCTGTTGCGGGAGCCGTCGGAGGAGCATATGGCTACGATAAATACGGAAAACCCATCGTTGACAAAACAGCGGACGCAGCTTCACAGAAGATAACGGACTATCTGGAAAAGACGGAAAACGATTGCAGAAGGTTGCGTACAGACCTGATGCTGCTTAGAAACACACCGTATGCTAAGGGTATCGATGTTGATCGTATTTTATACCTGGACAAAGAAAGAAGGGACTATGGCTGGCGTCTGGAATCTTTGCCAATTTCCCGCCAGCTTTCAGAAAAGGACAAACAGGAGATTCACAGGCGCGCGGAGGAAATACGCCTCAGGCAGACAGAAGAACGTGCACGGAACCTTCAGCCCGACAAGATTAACAAAAGGATTACAGAACTCGACCGTCTGCGGAAAACGACGACAGACTCCGACACAAGAAAAAGAATCGAGTACGAAATAGAACTCCTGTCAAAAAAACAGTCGGACCTCCAAAAAGCTGAGCAAAAGGGAGCCGAAGAGCGCGTCTTGAACCTTCCTTCCGAAAAGATTGGGGACAGGATCACAGACCTCGACCGTCAGTGGAAGGCAACGACCGACCCCGAGGCAAGAAAGCGGATTGAATATGAGTTGAGTCTTTTGAACAAAAGACTGGAGAAAATCAAAAAATCCGTTGACAAGAAACCCGGCGAAACCGCCAAAGAAGAAAAAGAAAAGCCTGAGCTCGACAGCGACGGTGACGGCGTGGTCGACAGGTTGGACAACTGCCCCGGGACAAAAGCAGAAGACCGGAAATTCGTGGATGCCAGTGGCTGTGCGCCAAGACAGCTTGATTTGGACGGTGACGGGGTCAAGGATGAAGCGGATGACTGCCCCGGGACAAAAGCAGAAGAAAGGGCCAGCGTGAATGACAGAGGCTGCGCGCCAAGCCAGCTTGATTCGGATCATGATGGTGTAAAGGACAACGCAGACATCTGTCCCGGAACGGATGCGAAAGAACTCTTCGTGGACGCCAGTGGCTGTGCGCCAAGCCAGCTCGATTCCGACGGCGATGGGGTCACGGATGACAAGGATCGGTGCGCCTACACGCTCCTTCTTGCAAGCGAGCAGGTGGACGCGAGCGGCTGTTCAAAGAGCCAGCTTGCCCGCCTGGCCGCTGAAGAAAAGGAGCCGAAAGGAAAGGAAAAGTCGGAAAAGGACAAACAGTACTATGAAACGGGGCGGAGGATAGGTGAGGCGCTGGGACAGGCGGTTCTGGGCGCTGCGGCAGCCGCGGCCGGTGCGAGTCAACCGACCCAACCGACCCAGCCCACAAAACCGACCGGCAAAAAACCGACAGCTTCATCCAAACCTCCGTCTACAACGAAACCGGGCGGCACAACCCCAAAATACCCTGTTGGTACGTTTTCCGGAGGCTGGAGCGAGCTCAAGGGAACGATCAAGGACCCAACGGGGACAAAATCGGTTGCATGCAACACGGTAGCGACCGGGGGACACATCCAGATGAATATTCACGGTGATGGGACGGTGGACGGGGAATTCTACAATTATCTCCAGTCTTCCATTTACAGCATCAGGGGTCAGGTCGATGAATCGGGACAACTAAACGCGAAGGCCGAATGTTATATTTATCGGGATAGTGTGTGCTGGGCTGAGATGAAATCCTGCACCCTGAAAGGAACTCTGAAGTCCACCGGATCCAGGCCTACTGGCGGTGGAACAATTTCTTGCGGTCCAAGCACCAGGACTTCATACTGCACGGGCCGGTGGGGATACTGATCTTATCGCTGCAGACATCGCGGGTATTGTACTGCGGACTATTTCGGAGACAGCCCTTGGCCCGCGGCGGATTATTTCGAATAGAGTTTCACCCAGGGCGGAAGTTTTGATTCGTCACGGATGCTGACATCGCGCCCGTCAATCCAGATGATAAACTGCTCTCCCTTCCGTTCCGTCCAGCAGCCGATTGTCGAGGTTGTTTCCTGCCCTTTTGCCGTGGCTCGCGCCTGTCTCCTCTCGCTGAAGCCGAAGCGGGCCGTTTTCGCGGGATCCGCAATCTCGATCCAGTATCCATCGAAAGCCCCGATCGTCCCCGGCTGTACGACTCTGAAGCCCATGTTTTCGAGCGCCTGACGGACTTCGCTCTCCGAGCGGGGTGCGCCCTCCATACCGCCCGTTACCCCTTTCGACTTCTTGTCGGAGGGGTCCCATGTCTCGCCCAGGAGCGAATCGCCACCGGAACGGCTCGCCGCTGAGCCGGCCGCCGCACGGCCGCCTGCGGAGGTACTCGCGCAGATGTAGGTTCTGTCCGGTTCCTCTACAAAAATACAGTTCGGGGTGCACTTCGCGCAGACCCAGGGGGTGCTTTCCTGCTTGAACCGCCAGCCGGGGATCAGTGCGAAGCCTTCCAGGCACCTAGGTGTGTTTCCGCTCCAGAGGAGCTTCCCGAAAATCGGCGACGGACAGACCAGCCCTGTCGTCGCCCGGCTTCCCGTCCCTGCGCTTTCGAGGCTCGTGGCCTTTTCCCAGTCGTGGTTAGCCTTTGCCTTATCGCCCATTTTTTCGGCATACAGGGTGCCCCGCCTCCGGTAAGCATCGGTATACGAGGGGTTTTTCTGTATGGCCGCCGTGTAATCGGCGACGGACCGTTGGTAGTCCCCTTTCTGCTCCTGGACAAGACCCCTGTTGTAGTAAAGAGAGGCGGTATGCGACGTGTCGAGCCGGATACCCATTCCGAAGAAACGTATGGCGCCGTCGTGATTCCCCTTTTTGGCAAGCTGGACCCCCTGGTCGAGGTAGAGCTTCGCCGCCGTTTCGTGGTCGGCCTTCGCGCGGGACCAATCTTTCTTTTTCGCATAGGCGTTCCCGCGCATTTCGTAGGCAGGGGTATATTTCGGGTCAATTTTGAGGGCATTGTTGAAGTCCTCGATGGCGCGGTCGTAGGCACCCTGCTCGTAGAAGAGATGGCCGCGGTCGCAACGGATCTTGGCCGAGTAGGGAGCATTTGGTTTTAAATCGATCGCTTTCGTGTAATCACGAATCGCATCATCCCTCTGACCCTTTCTTTCGTAAGCCATCCCGCGATTGCCGTAACCATCCCAGCTGGAAGGCCTGCGTTCAATGTACTTCGTGTAATCAGCAATGGCCGCGTCATACTGTTTTTTGTTCATATAAACACCGGCCCTTCCGAAATAGGCCTCTTCAATCCCGGGGTCGATCTCGATGCTCTTTGTGAAAGATCTTTCGGCCTCGTCAAAGTTTTGCTTTGCGGCCTGTTCTCGGCCTTTTCGGACATATGTGAGCCACTTCGGTGTCTCGGCGAGGGTGATTTTATGGTTGACCCTCTCGCCGTTTCTCAACACCGTCACATGAAGCAATTGACCTTTCGGCGCGTCCGCGGCCATCTTCACGAAGGACTCGGTAGACCCCGCAATCCTTCCATCCACGAATACGATGACGTCTCCCTTTCTCAAGCCCGCCTGGGCGGCGGGCCCGCGCTGATCGACGTCAACCACCTCGATTCCCTGTAATTTCCCGTCATCGGACCTTTTGTCCCTTATTTCGATACCGATCCATGCCGCTTCTGCGTATGTAAATGCCAACATGGTCGCCAGAGCGATCAGGCTTATCAAATGCTTCAACATAAGGGCCTCCGTCAAAGGCAAAGGGTCATAGGGGGGTTTTCTATTTCTTCTTATGATATTCTCTTTCTGCGAACCACAGGTCGGCACGAAACGACAGGTACGTCTGCCCCAGGAGCATTGCCGTGTTGAACCACGGAGCAATGTAGATCGACATGAGAGGCAGCGTGAGGAATGATAACAGGATAAAAACCCAGAAGCACGAGGGGGCTCCAAGCACGTAAACCCTCGGGATGCTGATGGCCCTGCCGAGGAAACAGGCCACACCCAGACCGATCAGCAGGAAGGGGATGAGGATGAGTGTCGGATGCACGGTGACAGAACGATGAAGCCAGGGGATCGCAGCCGCGCAAAGCACGCCGTACGCCAGAAGCATCAGCGGGATTTCGTATAGGACCCCCCTTTCATTGACCACAGATTGAGAACCCCCAAAACTCAACCGCACATACTTTAAAGCTCAAAATTCAAAGCGGTCCGCCAGTTAGACTCGGGTTATTCCTTTTCCCCCTTTTCTTCCTTTACCTCTTTCTTTTCCTTTTTCTTTTGTTCCTTCCCTTCTTCCGGGGCCTTGGGCTCCTTCTCCTTCTTCTCTTTCTTTTCTTTCTTTTCTGCTCCCTTCTCCTTCTTTTCCTTTCCCTTTTCTTTCTTCTCCTTTTCTTCGCCTGCTTCCTTGGCCTTCAGGGCGGCCGCGGCCTTTTCCGTCTTGGCCTTCGCCATTTCCGCCGTCCGCTGTTCGATCTTGGCTATCGCCTGCAGTCTTGCATCAACGGCCCGGATATTGGCGCGCAGGTTCTTGGCACGGGGGTCCTTCTCGATTTCAGCAGGTTCGGTCTTCTTCTCAGACAGGAAAGACAGGCGCTCTTTCAGCTTCCGTTCGAAATATTCCTTCCGCCCCAGTTGCGTCTTTTTCTGTTTCGATCCCATACTCTACCCCTCTCCATTTCGCTTTTTTGCTCCGGCAGCCGAATATCCGCGCGTCTCTCTTCACTGCCGGGCAGATGATTGATTTGGGTCTATTTATCAGGGATTACGGCGAAAAGCCAATGGATTTCGGCGGGTCATAAGAGGGTGGCATTGACGGCCCCTTTCAAAGGCATCCCGGCTCAAAATGTGATAAAAGACACATCATTGTGACTGAGGTCCGCCACATGGTGGCCCTGGATGTCCTGGAGCCGGGCAATTGAGTCATCCATCACCCAACACAGCTCTTGTAGTCGAAGGGGGCGCGCTCAGGGGGGTCTTCTCCACGGGGCTTCTGGACGGCTTTCTGGAAGCGCGATTCAACCCTTTCGACCTTTTCTTCGGCGTCTCATCGGGCGCCTCCAACCTTGCGGCGTATCTCGCCGAAATGATCGGGCGAAACAGGAAGATCTACCTGGACTACTCCCTGCAACCGCAGTTTCTCAGCATACCCAGGTTTCTCCGCGGCGGCCACCTCATGGACCTCGACTGGCTCTGGGAGACCACCATCAGGGAAATCCGTCTTGACCTTGCAACGATTTATTCCAGGGGGAAACCCTTTATAGCGGTTCTGACCGACGTGCAGACGGGAGAAGCAATCTACAAGCTTACGAGCGCCGGCGATCTCGAGCACGTCCTGAAGGCTTCCAGCTCCATACCGCTCTTTTACAGGGGTTACCCCTTCGTCGACGGTCGTCCGATGACGGACGGGGGCGTGGCCGACTCCCTCCCCGTCAGTGAGGCCATCCGGCGCGGCGCCCGCCGCATAATGGTTATCCGTTCGCAGCACCGAGATTACCTGAAGCGAAACGGCCCCTTTGAACTCATCATGCGCTGGTATATAAGGCGCTGCCCCATGCTGCAGGAGACGATGGCAAAACGGGCACAGCGTTACAATGAATCGGTAGCCCTCATCCGAAAACCGCCGGAGGGCGTGTCAGTCATTGAAATATGCCCGCCTCAGAACTTCCGCGTCTCAAGGTTCAGCCAGAACCGTCGCGCCCTTCAGGAAGGCTATGAACAGGGGCGCGCCCTGGCGCCGAAGGCGATCGAATGCTGGGCAAAGGCATAACCGACGATGAAAAGGGATGAAACACTATTATCATACTATTGACTAACCCGACCATTTTCTGTAAATTGATGACCACAAACCTCGCACCCGGGAGAGGCGTCTTGCGAAGAGTTCTTCTCGTCTTGATGCTGGCCGGGGTCTTTCTCTTCGGTATGGTCGCACATGTTATCGCTGCCGGGGAGGGTCCCGAGAGCAACAAGCTCAAGGTCAAGGTCGGACCATTCTTCATACAGGAGAGTGAAAAGAAACTGAACCTGGAGGGACCGGGTCCGCACGTGATGCGGCCCGGCAAGCGGATTAACGTCATCGTGACCGTGGAGAACTGCGGCAGGGAAAAATCCGAGCCCATCCGGCTCAAATACGTGGACTCGGGTAGAAAGTCGGAGCCCCGGTTCTACCGGGTCCAGGCGATCAAGCCCGGAGAAAAATGGGTGCGGACCTTCATGGTCCGCTATGACGAATCGGGGCAGAAATCCGTGACGGCCACCCTGACTACGCTGGAAGACAAACCCCTCACGGACGCAAAGGGAAAGCCCCTTTCCGGCACCTCGAACACGGGCACCGTCAACCTGAGCGTGAAGAAAATGTAGCAAGGCGAACCCCTGGTCCACCGACCCCGGGTGGTTGAAAAATCTTTCTTCTACGCTGAAATAGGCACAAATTTTTTCCTGCATGAGGACGCATGAAGGCACGGCTCATCATTCCGGTCATCGCTGGTCTCCTGTCCTGGTGCCTGTTCGTGGCCGTGTCGAGCACCGCCAATAACCCCAGCAGCTGCGTGACCTGTCACACCGACGAGTCCATGCTCAAGAAGACCTGCAAGCCCTTCGTCATGCCCGTGGGCGAGGCAGAGGGGTGAGCAGGGGCGCCTCCGCCGGTCAAGGCGGAGACCTTCCACCTGACGTTCCTCGTCGACATAAACTCGTCGAAACGGACCATCACTTCGAGAAGGGCTGCCTGTACTGTCACAAGGGAAACGAAAAGGCGGATGACAAGGACGCCGCCCACCAGGGGATGGTGAAGCGCCCCTCCAGTGACCTGGCCGTCTGCGGTGAGTGCCACGAGGAGGTCGCCGCGAACTATAAAAAATCCCTTCATTATACGACCATCGGCCAGCGCAACCGCGTGATCAAAAGGATGTCCGTCGAAGAGGCAAAAATCTTCGACGATACGGTCTTCCGAAAGTCCTGCAACGCCTGTCATGCCTCCTGCGGAGACTGCCACGTGAAGTCACCGGCTATCGCCGGGGTGAGCCTGGGTCTCATCAACAAACACAAGTTCGTGCGAAAAGACGAGGGCAAGACCTGCGCTTACTGTCACGGCGGACGCGTCTACCCCGAGTACACGGGCGAATACGGTGGAAACGCCGACGTCCACTACCAGAAGGGCATGCTGTGCATGGACTGCCACACCATGGACGAGCTCCACGGTGACGGCAGGGATTACGCTCTCAAGGAGGAGGTCCGCGACCGGCCGCGCTGTACCGACTGCCACGAGCGCGGCAGGGAGGCGAAACTGACGGCCCGCGTGGCCCACCTCAAGCACAGTCAGACGGCCAGCTGCTTCAGCTGCCACTCGGCCGGCGAATACCGGCAGTGCTACAACTGCCACAACGGGCACTCCGAGGCGAAGCCGGGTTTCTTCCTGGGGACGAGCCCGAGAAATCACAGGACCATCACGACCCTGCGCATCATCCCCACGGTGCGCGACACCTTCAAGCCCGCGGGAATCCAGCAGGCAAACTTCGACGCCCTCCCGAACTACTGGGACGCCCCGATCCACAACATCCGGAAGCGGACGGAAAGGACCCGCAACTGCGATAACTGTCACGAAGACAGGAAGGGATTCCTCACCATGGAAACCCTCCTGAAGGACAGCTCAAGGGTGAACCTGGAGCTGATCAATAAACCAAAGCCCATACCCATCAACAAATAAATAAAAGGAGGTTTGTATGGTTACAGCGAAAATGAAAGTCATGGTAGGTCTGCTGGCCGTTGTTCTGCTGCTGCCGGCGGCGGCATTCGCGGGAGAACCGATCGTCACCACGGAGTGGCTCCAGGCCAATCTCTCCAAGGTTACGGTCCTCGATGTCCGGAAGGTGGAAGAGTACAGCGCCGGCCACATCCCCGGGGCCATCAACGTCTTTTACGGCGTCTGGGGCATCAAGAAGGGTGTTCTTCTCAACGAGCTGCCGTCCGATGACGACCTGCGTGACATCCTGTCGTCGGCGGGCATCGAGCCCACCACGGCCGTCGTCGTGGTCTCCAAGAACGAGACCATCCCGTTGCGCACGGACGCGACACGGGTCGCCTGGACCCTGAGGTACGCCGGCGTGGAGAACGTGGCCGTCCTGAGCGGAGGCATTGAAAAATGGGCCGCGGAAAAGAAGGCCCTCTCGAAGGACGCCGTGAAGCCCAGGGCAAAGACCTACCGGGGCAAGTTCAACAAGCAGTTCCTCGTGAACAAGGCCTACGTCACGGGTGCCCTGGGCAAGGCCCTGCTCGTCGATGTCCGGGCACCGGAGTTCTACAAGGGCGAGAAGAAGCTCGACTTCGTGCCCAGGACGGGCCGCATCAAGGGTGCCGTGAACCTGCCGCCCGGCCTGCTCTACAACGCGGACGGCACCTACAAGAGCAAGGCGGAGATCGAGGCCATCGCCAAGCCCATCGCGGGCGCCGATCTCAACCGCGAGATCATCACCTACTGCGACACCGGCAAGATCTGCACGACCTGGTGGCTGGCCCTCGCCGACCTGCTGGGCTACAAAAACGTAAAGGTCTATGACGGTTCCTCCATGGAGTGGCTGGCGGACCCCAACGCACCCTCAGAGCCCTGAGCCTGTTTGACCTGTTCTGATCAGATCCCGGCACCCTCCGGGGTGCCGGGTTTTCACAAGATGCCTTGCCTTATCTGAACCGAAATATTTTCGTCCTGTTGCACTCAACTTCGGGAATGCTCATGAGCCGGTTCAAGAAAGCCTGTATCCTCCTTCTTCTGGTCCTGATCGTGCCGCTTTCGCTCGATGCCGCGCGAGCGCCGGACTGGAAGCACGAGGACATCTGGCTCAAGAACGAGCACGGGCAGCGCATCACCCCCACGAGAAACAGCACCGACCCCTATTCACCCCGCAAGACCTGCGGGACCTGCCACGGATACATGACCATCACGTCGGGCACGCACTTCCAGCAGGGTTTCGACGAGATGAAAGGCGGCTACGACCCGAAACGCCCCTGGATCCTCTCCCCCGGCAGCTTCGGCAAGGGAGGGGATCCGGGCACCTTCACCGGGCGGGTCGCCGCGAAGAAAAACGCCGTTGCCCGCAACATGGGTCTTTCCACCTACGACTGGATCACCGCCGGCGGCAAGATCGGCAGCAAGGGCCAGGTTATTTCCACAGCACCCGGCTGGACCCATCCCGGCGGGGGTCCCATGGAATTCGGCAGAAAAGCCGACGGCAGGCGTGATCTCTCGAAAACCCTTACCCATGGCGAGCCTCTGAGGCCCCTGCCCCTGGACGGGGATTACTCCTCCCGCTACACCCCCGACGGACGAAGCTATTTTCGGGCGAGCGGGGTCATCGAGGGCGACTGCCTCATGTGCCACCTGAGAGGCTATCGCCTCGACCGGAGAAACCGTCAGCTGAGCCTCCGCAACTACCGCTGGGCCGCCACCGCGGGCGCGGGGCTGGGCGAGGTCCGGGGTGCTGTCTTCACCTTCCATAATCCCGATGCCGGTCCCGACGTCGAAGGCTACGACAGAGGGTCGTGGAATTTCTCGACCCGGCCGGCCGTCCGGTACGCCTGGGAGGACCGGAAGATCTTCACGCTTGAGGGGAAGTTCAGGGGAAACACCCTGATCAGCAAATCCGTCGAGACGGACAGCTGCACGCAGTGCCACCGCGATATGGACAGCCGCAAGTCGGGCACCCTCTACCTGCCCGCGGGAGACCTCCATCTCAAGGCGGGACTTCGCTGCACCGACTGCCACACCCTGGCCGGCAGGACACAGGCCGAGCGTCTCCGGCACCACATCGGCAAGGGCTGGTCACCCACGGCCACGGCCCGCAACGATCTCGACGGCGCGGGGATGAAAACCTGCGCGGCCTGCCACCTCGAGGGGCAGTACAGGCCGACCCGGCCCGGCATGCCGAAAGAGGTCAAGAACCCCGACAATATCCACCGCTCGCTCTTCCACAAGGCAACCTTCCATTTCTACCTGCTTCACTGCACGGCCTGCCACGCCTCGGAGCGGAAGACCCGCAGCGTCTATCTCGTGGACCACAGCGCGGGACGGCCCGCCTGGTACTCGACGGACAAGGCCGCCCTGGTCACCCGCCCGGATGAACTGAAACAGTTCGCATCGGAGCTCTGGAAGCCCTGGACGGACCGCCACGAGCGCGTCAAAGGGAACGGCGAGCGTTACGTCCCGTCCATACCCAAAGTCAGGCAGTGGTTCGGCGAGATGCTCTCCGAGGGCATCGTGAGGCCCATCGGCCTGGAGCATGTGCGCAACGCCGCCGCGGGCCGGAAGCTGACGACGGTCGAGGTCGTCACCCACGCCGGCGAGAAGGTAAAACAGACGACAGTGGCCACCGAGGAGGACATCCGCCTCATGATCCGGGCCCTGACCGACATGGGATTCCGGAACGTCGTTTTCGTGGCCGACCAGCTCTATGAACTCAAGAAGGACAAGGTCCAAGGCCGCCCTGCACCGGCATTGACACAGGCTGTGATGCATCCCATCTACCACGGCAACCTGCCCGTGTCGGTCAAGAAGACCCTGGGGCAGAAAGGAAAGCCCGAAGGATGCAAGGACTGCCATGACGACAATGCGCCCTTCTTCACGAAACTCAAGGTACGGGGCGTCGGAAAATTCCTCAAGGACAGCTACCCGATACCGAAGGAGCCCGTCGCGGAGCCCCAGATGGCGGATTGGGGGTTCACCGGGGTGCCGGCGAGCGAGTAAAAACAGGGGTCAGGGGACCGAGTTAAATTTTCAGGGCTTAATTTTTAAAGGGGAGGCGTTGAAGGATGACGCGTAAGGAACGGAAGCATGACACGAAAAGACGCACGGGGTGGATCATGTCCGCCGCAGTGTTTGTCCTTCTTGCCGCACTTTGGGCCTGCGGAAAGACCCAGGAAGCACCGCCGCCCTGGAAGGTTATCGACGCCCCGACGCTCAAAGCCATGATGGCCGCGGGAAAGAACATCAGCGTGATCAACACGATGAGCGAGATCGAGTGCCTCGATCACCGCATCCCCGGCACGCAGTGCGTGGCCTGCGAGGAGATCGAGAGAAGCCCCTCGGTCCTCCCGGCCGACAAGGACCAGGTCATCGTCTTATACTGCGAAAGCGCGGGATGCTACCGGAGCTGCCGGGCAGCCGGCGCAGCTATCCAATACGGCTACCGTAAAGTACACGTTCTAAACGGGGGAATGCCTGCCTGGAAGCAGGCAGGGTATTCCATGGAAAGCATCGAGCGGATCCCGCGGGGTTCGATCCCGGCCGTGAGGGCATTGACCCTGCAGCAGATGCTCGTCGAGCGAGACGACATCCTCCTTGTCGATGTCCGCTCGGAGAAGTCTTACAAGGAGGGCCACATCGAGGGCACAGTGAATATCCCGCTGTACCGCCTCAGTCGCCGCTATGCCGAGATGCCGTTGGACCGCACGGTGGTCCTCATCGACGACCGGGGCTTTCGGACCTTCCTGGCGGGCAGTTACCTGGAAACGAAGGGCTACAGGGTCATGAGGCTCTTCAAGGGGATGCAGGGCTGGGCGGAAATACAGGGGAAGAACGGATAGGTCGATATTTCGGATGGAAGGTTGCAGACGAATGAAGTTCATCAAGGCGAGACGGTCAGGCGTGCTCCTGGCGGGGTTGATTGTGCTGGCGGCGGGTCTCGCCATCCTGCAGACGGGCCAGGCCCGGGCAACCCAGGACTGCCGGTTCTGCCACGACGAGCCGCTCTACCGGTTTGATTTCAATCATTCCATTCACGCCAGCAACGGCTGCACAAGTTGCCATGTGGGGATCACAAACATCGAGAATCACCGCGACGGCAAGGAAAAGCCCGCCCCCGTCAATTGCGGGAGCTGCCACCAGGAAATCGGGAAGGAATACCAGAACAACTTCCACTACATTCAGGAAGACTTCCGCTGCAGTGACTGCCACCTGAACATTCACGCGATCAGGAAGGTCGAGAACAAGAACGTCAAGATCGCCATCATCGAAAAGTGCACCGAGTGCCACGGCAACCCGGACTACACGGCCTCGGGCCACGGCGAGGCCGTCCTGAAGGGCAACCAGGATGCCGCCGACTGCTCCGACTGCCACAGCCTTCACAGCACCCGCGTGTTCCACATCTCGCTCGAACAATACCCGGCCGAGGCGCGGGAGTTCTACACCCAGAAATGCAAGCACTGCCATGCCGACAGCGCCATGATGAAGCGAAACAACCTCTCCGACAGGATGGTCGCCTACTACGAGGGCACCTACCACGGGAAGGTCCAGGAACTGGGCTACCCGGCGCCGGTGGCCGGCTGCGGCGACTGCCACACCAAGCACAACATCCTGCCGAAGAAAGATTCCCGTTCGAGCATTCACCCCGACAACCTGAAGGCGAACTGCGGGCGTTGTCACACGGGCTTCCACCCCCGTTTCCTGAGCTACCAGGCCCACCCGGATTACACAGACCGGGCCAAGTATCCTGCCTTGTACTTCACGTTCCTCCTCATGGGGGGGCTTCTCGTCGGGACGCTCGCCTTTTTCTGGTTACATACTGTCCTGTGGTGGCGGAAGGTCTACTGGGAACACCACCGCATGGAGATAGAAGGGATCGTGCTGCCCTCCGTGGTCGCGACGGGCGAGGGACTCCAGCAGGTGGAGCGCTTCTCCGTCAAGTACCGGATCATGCACGTGCTGCTGGTGCTGTCCTTCTTTACGCTCGTGCTGACCGGGTTCCCCCTGAAGTATGCGGGCACGGAGTGGGCGGAGACGCTCACCCGACTCTGGGGTGGGGCGCATGTGGCAGGGCTTTTACACCGCAGTGCGGCCTTCCTGCTGATCGTCGGGATGGCCTATGTCACGTTGGAATCCCTCCGGTTCCTCTTCCCCAGGGGCGAGGGTAAGAGGGGGTGGTTCGGCCGTCTGATCGGCCCCGACTCGCTCTTCCCGAACCTGAAGGACCTCCAGGACATCAAGGGGATGGTCCGGTGGTACTTCAACAAGGGCGAGGCGCCGAAATTCGACCGCTGGACCTACTGGGAGAAGTTCGACTTCCTGGCCGTCTTCTGGGGCATGTTTGCCATCGGCGGTTCGGGGATCCTTCTCTGGAAGCCCGAGTGGTCCTCCTACCTCGTGCCCGGGTGGGTCCTGAACATCGCCGCCCTGGTGCACTCCGAGGAGGCCCTGCTGGCGGCCCTGTTCATCTTCACGATCCATTTCTTCAACACGCACTTCATTCCCAACAAGTTCCCCATGGATCGGCTCATCTTCACGGGGACCTACCGGGTCGAGGAGTTGAAGGAGCAGCGTCCCCTGGAGTACGAGCGCCTGGTGGCGGAGGGGCGGCTCGAGTCCATGAAGCGCGAGCACCCGAGCATCCCCATCAAGCTTATTTCGGCCACCTTCGGCCTGGGGAGCCTCCTGCTGGGGCTCTTCCTGACGGTGCTCATTTTGTGGTCGATTCTCTTCGGGTAGGGGGAGAAGTGGGATGAAAATAGGTCCCTGCGCCGTTGGAACGGAGGGCGAGTTGGAGTCGTGGCTGTGGGTGGTCTCCGCGCTGGTCTGTCTCCAATGCCCCTGGGTGAATGACGTGGACAGCCTGCACAGTTTCAACGTTTGAAGGCACGCGGGTCCGGGAAGAAGTGAACAGGGCATAAAAGGAGGGAGTCATGCCTGGCCAGATAAAATTTGTTATCACCCTGATGACAGCCGCTGTCCTGCTGTGCTCGGCAGCATCGATTCCGGCTCAGGAGCCCCTCCCGAAGCCGGATCTGGTCATGGAAAAGATCTTCCTGAATCCCTCCGGGAACATTGTCGTGGAAATCCGGAATGCGGGTCCGGGATTATTGCCCGACAAGGCCTGGACGGTCGTGCCGGAGCAAGCGTCGGCGGCCTGCTTTGTCATCATGATCGGTGTTGAGTTCGTTGACTACGCGACCCTCTGGGCCGCAGACCCCAACCGGTCCCTCCGGAATCCAGGCGGTTCGATCACATACACCAGCACCATTCACATTCAGGAGCCCACCCGCGTCAGGGCGTTTGTCGACCCAACGGAGCAGATCGAGGAGGCAAGAGAAAACAACAACATCAAAGAAGTCCTTCTAAAACCATAGCAACGCTTCACCATTTCCCTTTAAATCGGACCACGATCCCCTTGCTGTTTTCCGGATAATTCACGCATGAAGCCTACTTTTGAAACGGGGTTTGCAGCATTCTCCACAAAATGATCATCACCCCGACAGATCCGGTTTTCCAACTGAGGCAGCCTGCGCGGCAGGGCTCATGAAACCGGCTCAAGACGAGCGGAACCCGTCTCTTCGCACAAGTTTATCGCTGGTGTGAAACCCAACGGATCCTGCCCGTCAGCCAGTTCGGGATGCCGATCTTGTCTTTTGCGGCATGATAGTAGTAGGCGCTGCCCCGGAAGGGATCGAAGATCTGCACAAGGGGGAACTCTATGACCTTCGTGTTTTGAAGTGGGAGGCCGTTGAGCACGGCGGTGTTTTTCACGATCTCCCAGCAGGCGGCGGCGTTGACCATGGAAATGAAGATCTTGCAGTTGCGCGGGGGGATATCACCGCGCTGGACTTTTTCAAGTGTCTCCGGGTAGAGTCTCTCGACGCGCCCGGGGAACATGTAGAGTCGCATGAACCCGGGCAGGATGGCCCGGTAGTCGATCTCGCGCGCGTCGGTGCCCTCGGTCCCCAAGCCGCCGATGCTCTCCAGCGAAATACGACCCTTGTGGGTGAAGGTGCTCACGACCCAGCAGTTCGACGTGCCGGGGCCCACGACCATTCGCTTACGAAGGCGGTGACAGACCCGTGAGATCAGGAAGTTGGCCTCGATATCCGTCATCCCGAGGGCAACGATATCCACTTCCGAGATGACATCCTCAACCCAGGCCTCGTCGTTTTTCGTCACCCTCCGGTAGTGAACGGTCACGTCGCAGGCGGGATTGAGTTTCTGAAGGTATTCCTTCCAGGCCTCGGTTTTTGCCTTGCCGATGGAGTCGGGCATGAAGGGCAGGCGGTTGAGGTTGGTGGCCTCGACGACGTCAAAGTCGATGATGACAAAACGCTGGAAACCCGTCCGGACGAGGAAATCGAGGACGGCGCCGTTTCCCCCGGCCCCGGCCACGAGGACTCGCGTCCGGCCCATCGCCTCGATGATCTCATCGGTGAAATTACCGATGCCCCGCTGACGGTCGACGATCTGATCCCACATCGGTCAGGCTCCTTTCGATGGGCCGATCACCCCGCTTTTCGATAGTCCTCCTCGAGAACGGCGATGACGTCGTGGCCGGCACTGGCTAGAATGTTCGTCTTTTCCGTGCCGAAGTAGTACAGCTCCTCCCTGCTCATGGGCACTCTGCTGTGGCGTAACCACTCCAGAATGGCCGGCTCGTCCTCGTTCTGAAAGAACCAGCGGTAGAGGTTCCGTCTGCCTCGCGCCCGGGCGTAGCGCTCCTTGTAACGTTCTTTCATGGTCTCGAGATTGAGGTGGGCGTAACAGACCTGTTGCCCCGTCTTCGGACTGAGGCGTGGCGCCCGAGAGACCTCGTCAAACAGCAGGATGCGGGCGTAGAAATCCGAGTGGTGGGCCATGACGGAAGCCACGATGTCGGTTCTCTTCAGCAGGTGCAGACTCGCCAGGTGGGCCAGCCGGTAAAGGTGCATCGCCAGCTCGGGAGGAATGCCCCATGACTCTTCCGTCACCACGAGCGAAGAGACTTCGCAGAGGCGCCGCCCGGTCTCGCGGAGATCAGCCAGCGGCTCCGGGAAGATGTGGTCCGTCGGCAGCCCCAACCGCGTGTCAGGGATCAGCGCAACCGATCCCGCTTGCCTTCCTTCCTTTTCGGCCAGGAAGATCACCGTCTCCGGGTGAAGATGGTGGATCGTGCACCACAGGCCGCTTTCACGCCCAAGCCGCAGTTCGTATCCTTCACGCACGTAAGCATCGTAGACGAGCCGGAAAGCCTTTTCCCGAAGCTCTCTCGTGGCGGCAACAAGGATCCGCCACTCCCGGCTCGGCCCGAATCGATATTCAAACAGACGCATCGAATTGTCGTTCATGATAGCCCGGGAAACTTCTAAAACCCTCCCAGTCAAGGGCGGGTCGAGTGGGTCATGTCTATATTCTCGGCATGACCGCTTCATGATGAAGTATACGATTTACAAAGGTTAAATGCAAGGCTGACGGGGTCAGGCTTGACATTTTGACATTTGACGAGGCTATCGCCGGTGTTGAGTTTTGAATTGTGACCCCCGAAGCCCCCGGTCATTGAACCCGTTTCGAGGCCCTGTTCAGGGGCAGATAGACCCCGCATGTCGGTGCGGGGTTTTTCTGCGAAATGCTTTGACTTGAAGCGCCTTCTTTCTTATAATTTATTTTCACCCGCCGTGGGAATGCAGAAGTCAAAGGAGGAAGTACTATGCATTCTATGAAGCTAGTAGCGGTACTTTGTGTTGTCGCCTTCTTCATTGCAGGCTCGACTTTCGCCCAGCAGATGCCCAATCCCTACGGGCCGAACATCAGCCTGGCCAACGCAAAGAAAGCGGCGACAGCGGCAGCGAAAGAAGCGGTCAACCTCAAGATTAACATCTGCACTGCGGTCGTGGATACCGGCGGAAACCTGGTTTACTTCGAGCGTTTCGACGTTGTTCAGTGGGGCAGCATCGACGTGGCGACCCACAAGGCCAAGGCGTCGATTGCCTACAAGCGTCCCACCCTGGCCCTTGAGAATGCCGTGAAGGCAAACGTCCACTATCTGACCCTGGACGGCATCAGCGCAATTGAGGGTGGCGTGCCCATCATCGAGAACGGCAAGATCATAGGCGCCATAGGTGTTTCCGGCGGTTCGGCAACACAGGATGGCCAATGCGCCAAGGCCGGCGCGGCGATGATCAAGTAAGCGCCGACTGCAGAACCCGTGACAAGTTAACCATAACCAAAAAAGGGGCGGCGGGTAATCCCCGTCGTCCCCTAGCGCACAGCCCGGCACGCGAGTCCGCACCCCTCTCCTCCCCTTCCCCCGCTCAATTTTTGAAATACTTTTGGGGTCAGGCTTGACATTTTGACATTTGATGAGCCTATCGCCGCTGTTGAGTTTTGAATTGTGAATGACACTGGTTTATCCGGATCTGTCCAGGCCCAAAGAAAATGCAGGGAATAGAAAATGGCAGAAGTCTGTGTTGAAATATGGTAAGAAACAAAATCGCAATTCAGTACCGAATCTCTCGCTCCACAGGATGAAAAAAGATTGGTTAACAAATTTCGAGACCCAACAGGCGCAGTGAAGCGCTTCTTCAGCTTCGTGCTGAGGGTATTGGCCAGTTTCAGACGCAACCAGGGCTTACTGCTGGCCGGCGCTATTGCCTACTATACGCTTCTGTCGATCGTTCCCTTATCACTTCTCATCCTGATTGTGATGTCACACTTTATGGGACAGGAGCAGTTATTTGAAATCATATCGCCATACCTGGAAATGGCGCTACCGGGATATGCGGCGACTTTGAATGAACACGTACGGGTATTTTTTGAATATCGCAACGTCATCGGCATCGTCGGATTGCTGGTCATGCTGTTTTTCAGCTCAGCCGCCTTTACGGTGCTCGAAAATGCCATGTCGGTTATTTTTCACCACCGTATCAGAAATCAACGGCGCCATTTTCTCATTTCGGCAATTATCCCCTACGTGTATATCTGCGTCATTGTTCTGGGTATATTGTTCGTATCAATTGTTGCGGGGGCACTGGAGGCGGTTGAAAACAGGCACCTGATATTTTTGGGACGAAATCTGAGCTCCGAGGATACCATCAGGTTTGCATTTTATCTCATGGGGCTCGTCGGTGAAGTGCTTTTGCTCACCTCACTGTATCTGGTCATGCCTGTCGGGCGAATCATGTTCCACCACGCATTGTCTGGGGGACTGGCTGCCACCTTCCTCTGGGAGATAACCCGTCGGGTGGTGGTCTGGTACTACGCATCTTTCTCCTTCGTGAACATCATTTACGGTTCTTTGGCCTCAGCAGTGGTGTTCCTTCTCAGTATAGAGGCCGCTGCATTGATCCTTCTGTTAGGTGCTCAGGTCATTGCGGAACTTGAGATGAAGAATACCGATATGGCCCGGTCGCAGCTGACAGCCCGCGCTAATGGTGAGTCTTGAGTTTTGACCGTGTGATAAAGGGGACAGGCAACTTTTTCACGCCAGGAAATATCAGTTGAAATACAAGACCTGACCCCATTTGACCTCTGAGATATCGCTTACGGGCGCCTGTCGCAAGTCACCTGTATTCCCGCTTGCGCTCTCAGCCCGGAAAAGGCTCCTTCGAGGAAATTGGGAGGGTTCAATCAAAGTCGGTGCTCTACACCCCGCGCTTTCGTGAAGGTGCGGCGGCCTTTTTCGGGCTTCTCGCTTTCGCCGAGATTTTATGTTTTTCGAGTTTCTCGATTCTCTTTCTGAGCCCGTCGATTTCTTTTTTCAGCGGGGCGTGGAGTTTCTCCGTAGTGTCCGACATCACCTTGTTGATCCGCTCCTCCAGGTTTTTCGTGGCCGCCTTTGATTTCGAGACAAACTCACTCACCAGCTCCCTGCCCTCTTTCTCGGTAATCTCCCCCTTCTTGATCAATTCTGCGATGCTCTCCTCGACCTTCTCTTTTCCCATGTAAAAAAGCCCTATGCTGAGCAACCTGACTCTCTTTATGAAATCCTGCATGGCTCTCCCTCCTTGCTTTTGTTTTTTTCATGATACTGTTCTTTGATCGCACAAATCAAGATGAATAACGCCGATGCGTTTCCACGGCCCGATGGCAGGTGCGTTTCACAGGTAATGTTTCGACCGGATGGCAGGCGATATTGACTATTTTTTCTCTGCTTGGTATTTCTCCAGCATCTCTCCGACTATCTTCGCCGTCTCCCCGGTTATCCGCAGGCACTCCCGGTATTTCTCGCTGGTATGAAAATTTCTGACCAGCTCCTTGTCTTTCCAGTCCACGCCGATGATGTCGCGGCAGAGGATGCTCCCCCTGCCGATCTCATTCCTGAAGCGCCCGAGAAACTCCTGGGAATATTTCCACATCAGGGGATGCTCCTTTTCCTCTTCCCGGCTGCGGCTGAACATCAGGCCGAAAACCGCCAGCGCCCCCACAACGTTCCCGCATACCTCGCCACTTGCCGCCAGCCCCGCCCCGAAGGGCCCCATGGCCTTTATCAAGTCCGCGTTCGGCTCCCGGCCCAGCTTGTCCTGCGCCACGGCAAGAACGGCCTGGCTTCAGTGAAACCGCTTCATCATGATCCCAATCGCCTTCTCCTTCATCTCATCCGGTGTCATTTCATCCCCCTTTATTTTTATGCTCTCCTATTGGAGGTCGGCAACGTGTTTTTCATAAATATCGTAATGCAGCTTCAGCATGTCCGGGATCGGGAGTTCATAGGGACAGCGCTCGACACAGACGCCGCAGTAGTCGCACAGCTTAACGCTTTCCATGGCCGGCCGGCAAAACTCAACGGAGACGGCAGGCGACATCCTCGAGGCGACGATCTTATAGCCCATCGCCATGGTGATCATCACCCCGGCGGGACAGGGCTGGCAGTATTCGCAGCGGCGGCAGAACTCCTTGCCAAGTTCGACCCGATATTGCTCCATGAGCCGCAGGTCCTCTGCAGTAACCACGTTGGGTGGCCCGTAAATGGAAACGACCTCCTCCACGGAGTCGACGGAATCATAACCCGGGATCGGCAGGACTTCGGGATACTGGCGCAAAAATTTGAAGGCGACGCCGGCGTTGTTGATCATGCCGCCGGCAAAGGGTTTCATCGCCAGGACCCCCAGGCCCCGCCCACGCGCCGCGGGGAGAAGCTCGTTTTTGCCGGCATCCTCAATGAAATTGAAGGGAAACTGGATGCTGCTGAAAAGGCCTGTCCTGACCAGTTTCAAGGCCATATCAAGCTTGTGAGACGTGACACCAATCCACCGGATCTTGCCCTCATCGCGGGCCTTGACAACAACTTCCAGCGCCCCGCCCGGCGCCGTGACGGCATGCCAGTCCTTCTCCTGGGCGATCTGGTGGAACTGGTAGAGATCGAGGTAATCGGTCCTGAGCATGCGCAGGCTGTTTTCGATGTGTTTCGCCGCGCCCTTGCCGTCCCGCCTCAGTGTCTTCGTCGCTATGACAACCTTCTTTCGGATGCCGTCGAAGGCGCGGCCGATCTTGTCCTCGCTGTCACGGTAAGCGTTGGCGCTGTCGTAGAAGGTGATCCCCCGGTCGAAGGCATGTCGGAGGACCTCGACCGCCGCGTCGACGTCCAGCCGGATGATGGGAATGCACCCGAACCCCAGCTCGGATACGGTCATGCCGGTTTTCCCGAATTTTATATAACGCATCAACCAGACCCCGTTTTTGACCTACTTGCCCTACCGCGGCACGACCCGCACCCGGAGCATCACCTCGCCGTAACCCAGGCACTCGACGCCCGCATCCGGGCACTTCACGTATCTCATAAAATGAAAATCATTCGGCTCGAGCCCTTCGCTCAATCTTTCATTGATCATCGCAACCGGAATGGCCAGCTGCGCCACGAGATAGACGCACATTCTCCTCGGGCAGAGTTTGGTCACAAAATTCCCGTCAACATCCAATATGAATTTCTCACCTTTTTTGTACCCGCTGTTGCAATGCTTCGATTGAACCACTTCCGCCTCGATAGAGTAAAGGGAAGCAGCCTTGGAGAGGTGTTCAACCTGCCTGATCCTATGGCCCCCTTCGTAAAA
>CAZJPV010000004.1:0-88910 GCA_964547985.1 uncultured Syntrophaceae bacterium | reverse complement strand
CTTGCTTTTCTCAAACGATAAGACAAGAAAGTACTCCTGCGGAACACCGTGAAACACCAGGTCCGGGAGGTTCTTAAAGCCGAATCTCCCGTAATAGTTAGGGTCGCCCACAAGTACACAGCCTTTCGCGCCCGATGCTTTCAGTAAGGATAGGCCTTCACGGATCAGAGATTTCCCGACACCCTTCTTCTGCAATTCCGGCAAAACCGAGACAGGGCCGAGACCATACCATTTATTGCTACCGTCGGAGATGGTCACGGGCGAGAAAGCTATATGGCCTACGGGCTTTCCACCAGCCTCCGCAACCAGTGAAAGAGTGAGCGCATTGACAGTTCGCAATGAGTTAATAATGAACTGCTCCGTGTGGTTGCTGTGCGGGTGATTTTCGAAAGCCTTTCTGGTGATCTCGAATATCGTTTCAATATCTGATTTCGTCTCATGACGGATGATCATATCCCATTCCTGTCATGCCACAGTTTATATCTGGTGGGCTAACAAATAATATCTTTGGTTTGTATTTTTCGAGCTTTCTTGCCTGCCTGCTTTATTTCACAAAGGAAAAAAGATTACACCATAAAAAGTAACAAAGTTGATATTTCACCATTGGGTATTTTTGCGTTATGAAAGACCATGTACAAGTGGGCAAAATATGGAAACATGACAAAAGATCATAATGAATACCGTTTGCAACAGGGCATCTTAAAATTGTGAAAAACTTACTTACAGGAAGAAGTTAATACCAGAATTTACACTTGCTGTCAGGTCAAGTTCTGTTTGGGACAGGTTGTACTAAACGACGCATGATTTCACAAGCAGTGTCCAATGAAGTCCCGACTACAGACTTTACCTGCGCGTCTGCACCCTGAGAAAACCCAGATGGTTGATGATCACGGCTAAAAATCATTATTTCGGAATTAAATTTCCGGATCGTGTGTGACTTGCCGCCTTTAGCGCATTGCCGTCAAGTCAAAATGCTCTCCCGTGCGGATGGCGCAGATAAGTCTGTGCAAATAGATATGGATGAGATAATGAACCGTCAGGCAGAATGATGTGCACCCTGACGAAAAAGGGAAGCGATGATTGAGGGCTTTAAGGAGTGGAAAGGAAAAGTTTATCACGGGTGGCGAATCTGTGAGTAATGAGCGCCGTGTATCAGATGTGCCACTGCTGGGGCTGCTGTCGATGCTTTACTTCGCGCAGGGCTTGCCGTCCGGTTTGCTTGGCAAGGCACTGCCGCCTCTGCTGCGCGAGCAAGGCGTTTCGTTGTCCGTCATCGGGTTCACGGCGCTGCTGGCCCTTCCCTGGACACTGAAGTTCCTGTGGGCGCCATTCCTGGATCGTTTCTGGACGCGCCGGCGCTGGCTGCTGACGCTCAATCTGGCGACCTGCGGGCTGATGCTGCTGGTAGCCGGGCGTGATTTCGGCGACTGGGTGTCGCAGTCGTTCGCCTTACTGCTGACGGTGCTTTTTCTGATGAACCTCGTCGCCGCGACGCAGGACATCGCAACGGATGGCCTTGCCGTAAGCCGACTGGCACCGCACCTGCGCGGCCTGGGCAACAGTGTACAGGTCATAGGCTACAAGATCGGCATGATCGTCGGAGGCGGCCTGTTGTTGTGGCTGGTCGCGCGCTTTGGCTGGCAATTGTCGTACAGCGCACTCGCACTGTTGATCGTGCCGGTTCTTTTGCCTGTCTGGTTCATGCGCGAGTCGCCAGTGGCGGAGGGAGATGCGGTAAAGCGTGCTGACTGGCACGGCTGGCACGGCTACGTGCGGTTGTTTGCCGATTTCCTGTCGAGGCCACGCATGGGATGGTGGCTGGTCACGGTCGCGACGTTCAAGGCAGGCGACTCGCTGGCCTCGCGCATGATCGGGCCTCTGCTTTCGGATCAGGGATTGTCGCTCGCAGATATTGGGTTGCTGACCGGTGTGATCGGTGCGACGGCGGGACTGGCCGGTGCGCTGCTTGGCGGCCTGTTCCTGCTCCATCTGGGACACCGCAAAGCGCTGTTGCTGTTCGGGGGGCTGCAGGCGGCGGGTTTTGTCGGGTACTGGTTTGTGGCCAGTGGTGCATATGGCGTTTTGATGCTGTATGCTGTGGTATGCATGGAGCAATTCGCCGATGGTTTGTCGACGGTGGCGCTGTTTACATCCATGATGGACGTTTGCCGCAAGCAGTCACCGGGCACCGACTACACACTTCAGGCGGCGCTGCAGGTGATGGTCTCCGGTTTTGTGGCACTGGCCAGCGGCCTTTTTGCCCAAACGTTTGGGTATCAAGCTGTTTTTGCTGCCGGCGCAACACTCACACTTTGTGCGCTCGTACCTGTCATGATGTTTTTCCGCGTCGCCGGACATTCACCCGTGGCCGGCAACTAGGAAAAAGGGGACAGGCTACTTTTTTCTTCCAAGGAATGCCTTACTCATTACGCACGATTTGCCCACCGATAATTTTTTATCGGCTTCACCTAAAAAGTCACACTTGGCTGCATCACTGAGAATCAATGATAACCGTTTGAAAGTCAGCATCGTAGACCTTAGCAGACTAAAATGCACCTTGTTGCCCTGTCCAGTGGGGGGGTTATACTTTGCTGTAACGAGAGACGGCGTACTCACTCATGAATACCCATCACATACTTTGCTGTGCCGACTTGAGGACAAAAGTCTCAATATCGTGCATCACATCCGCACTGTGCATATATTTGTTCGACGGGCAGGCAATCAAGGTTGCACGGGGTAGCCTGTCCGCCATGTGACGAATATTTGCGGAGGAGTGCAACGTATCCGTGGGGGCGTAAGCCAAAGCCACTGGTATTTGCACGCTGTCCAAATGTGGCCAGACCTGGTATTTCTGATAAATGGCGGCTTTGGCCGAGAGCTTGATTCTCTGGGGGTGGGCCGCGCGCAGTGTTTCGTTATAACGCATCATCTGTTCGGGCTCATTTTTGACATCACACTTGAAGGTCTTTATATACCAGAGAATAAAATACTTGATCCCATGATAAAAAAACGCCGGCAAAAACAGCATCCACTGCAAATACCACGGCGCCTTGAAATCGCTGTTGGGTGCGATCAAAAATGCCGTCCCCGCGGTCAACCTGCCCCCTTTCAGGGCCTCCAGCAGCGCGGTCGCCCCGAGAGAGCTACCGATCACGGTAGCGTATGGTGAGGCGATTCCCAGATGGCTGCAAACGTGGATCAGGTCTGCAGCCATCTGTGCAATACTGAAATCCGCTGGGATCAGTTTCTTGTTCTCAAAAAGGGCCGATCTCTTTTCCCGTGTTTCGATATAATAGACCGGCCTTCGAGCAGCCATGACCTTCAGTAAGGGCGCCCATCCGGATACGGCGGATACCCACCCAGCCACAAAAATGATGGGATCTTCGCTTACAGGCTGTATTGGCCGCCAGGTCATGACCCGCAGATGGACACCATGCTGCACGCAAACCGACAACTCTTCATAGATTGAATCCTGGATTGCGACCGGATCCAATGGGGAGTTGTCCACATTGACCTCCTTAATGGAGCGGATAAAATTTTAATGCAACGGCTCTCAGGCGCCGGCGAAGCTCTCTTCGGGGATGTCGATTGCACCTACTAATCCACGCCGTTGGTTTGCAGGGAGAAAATCGATTATTGATTGAAAGCAAGAACAGAGGTTCAAGATGAATGGACAACTTTTGCCGCACCGTCGAGATACTGCATCCGCGCTTGTGAGAATGAAAGCAGGTTAATAATCATTGATCGAATCAATATAATTGATAAGCCTTTTTTTGTTTTTTGTCGAGGAAGTAGAGTACGCCAGCTTTCACAATCTGCATAATAGCTTGTGTCAACAGGATTTTGTTACGTATAGCAGGAAGAAGTCCTCACTTCAATAGACACCGGGCATAGGATCTTTTCCCCGATTTCACTAATCATTCGCCTTTTTCCAGCCACCGCTTGATCTTCTCGATGTCGCAGGGCGAAGATCCTGACGGAGACGATCGAAGGCCTTCTTCTGGGAAAGATTCATGCAAGACCACAGGATCCCGGCGATCGCGCAGGCAAGCTGTGTCCCTGCCAGAACTCCCAAGCTCAAGGGGAAGTCCCACCCTCTAAAGTAGACTGGCAGGGATAGGTTTTATCTTTACACACGGACACCCCTGACCTATACTTCCCGGCGGTTGTTTTATCGGAATATCAGGAGGGGGTCCAATGACACATGCATGGGGAGATTCAAACACAATAAAGAAACACGTGAACAAGTCGCCTTTCTACAAAACCATCTCCATGAAGATGATCTCTACGGGCACAGAGGGTTCTGTCGTCAGGGTGAAGGCCGGGCAGAGGCACAAGAACCTCTGGGGAACGGTCCATGGAGGGGTCATGGCATCACTTGCGGATTCTACCTGCGGCATCTCTGTGCTGCCCTCTCTGGCTGTCGGGGAAAGCATTGTCACGACTTCCCTGCAGATACACTATTTCGCGCCGGCAGACGTCGGTGAGCTCACGGCCTACGGCACGATGATCCACCGCGGCAGGCGTCTGGCCCACGCGGAGGCCAGAATCTTCAACGAAAGAAAGAAGCTGATCGCCAAGGGCACGGCGTCCTTCATCATTGTGCGCAAATGAAACACGCTGATTGAAACCAGCGAGGCAGATATCGTTGATAGAAGAAATATCCCGGAATCTTTTCATGATCACCCTTCCCATGCCGTTCCGTCTGAAGCATGTGCACGTCTTTGCCCTCACCCATGACGATCGGATCACACTCTTCGACACAGGCCTCGACACGCCGGAGACCATCTCGATCCTCGAAGAATCGCTGAGGGCCATCCGAAAGACTGTGCGGGACATCGATCGGATCTTCATCACCCACCATCATATCGATCACTGCGGAATGGCCGGCCGCATCAAGGCGATCTCGGGCGCGGAAATTCACGTGTCGGATGTCGGCCGGGAAGTCCTTTCGGTGCGAACCGACGAGGCGGAACTCGTTCGCTGTGTAAAGGAGTTCTGCCTCCTGCACGGTCTCCCCGAAAGCACGACGAATTTCGTCATCAACCTGTTTCTTGCTTTCAAAACCGCCGGAAGCCCCTTCGAAAGCGATCGATGTTTTCAGGCCGATTCCTGGCAGGTCGCCGGCGGGACGAAATTCCAGGCCATCGCTACCCCCGGGCACACACGCGACCATGTGTCCTATTACTTTCCGGAAAAAGGCCTACTTCTCTCGGGCGATCACGTCCTGCCGGACATCACCCCCAATTTGAGCCCCGATCTTTTTTCCCCCGACTTTCGACCCCTCCGGAGCTTTCTGGACTCGCTGACACGGATCGAGACCCTCGCCGCCGGAAAAGTCTATCCGGCCCACGGAGACCCTTTCCCGAATCTGGCCGGAAGAATCGAGGAGATCAAGGCGCATCACGTGACCAGGAAGGGATTGGCACTGGAATCGGTCAGGCGGGGACCCCGGACCACCTTCGAGGTATCCAGGGATATTTTTGGTGACGACCTGCCCGAATTAGACAGTTTTCTCGCCCTCAATGAAACCTACGTCCACCTGGTCGAACTCGTGCACGAAGGGGCGATGAAAGAGGAAATAATAAAGAAGCACGTCCTGTACAAGACGGCATGACGCAAGAAATGAAAGCCCGAGGCTCCCGGCTCTATGGGCCGCCCACCCGCCTCGATATCTCCCCCACGATTTTCTTCGCCGCCGAGATCTTCTGCGCCCTCACGGCACCCGCAAGGTAGCGGCCGGACTGCTCGACAAAGACCCCGCCGTAGAGGGGATCGACGGCCTGCATGGAAACCCGGCCGCCCGACCCGGCTACTTGAAGCCCTCTCCCCGATGCCTTCAAGTAAGCATGGTATTGATCAAAGGCCTTCCGGGCGGTCTGCCCCGAATCCTCGGGGACCAGGAAGACCTGCATCTTTTCGCCTTCCGAAACGGCGTCGGCGATGAGGCCACGTCGGAGGAAGGCATATCCAAGGAGACTCCTGGCGATATAGCGCTCCGTCCCGGGCAATATGCCCGGCACACGGAGTATTTCGACCTCCGCCGGACGGCCCGTGCCGGGCGGGAGATTTTTCGAGATGGACCGGCCGCATGCGAGGAAGACGTCTTCTTCTATGCTCGTCACACCGGAGGCCTGAAGCCTCACGAAATACCTGTCCTGGTAGAACATAAGCTGCGACGGTGATAGAAACCCTTCGACACCGACCTGAGACGCCGAAGCTCCCGGCTTCCGGTAATTCGAGTAGATGCCGAAGGCGTCCAGACGCGAGGCCATCCTGTAGACATCCGCTGCGACCGCCGTGTCAGGGTCTCCTTTCTTCACATACCGCGCCGTGGCAACAACCTCGAATCCGTAGGGAAGATAAAGCTCCGCTTCACCGTTGATGTAGTCGAAGAGATTGTCCCGGTCATAGGGAATAACCCGATCCTCCAGGATCCACCCTTGCGAACACTCGGGAACGGGCAATATCTTTTGAATGGGGTCGTCCGAGGCGTCGACGGGGACGGCCAGACACAGGACCAGGATGGAAAGGACAACTGAAAAAATCACGAGAGTTCTATCCACGATTTCTCCCGCATTGTGCGAAACAGGCGCACGACATTTCTAGGTCAGGAATTTCCTCGCCTGCTCCATTTTCATTCGTACATCAAGCCCGTTGACGCAGCGGGCCACGCAATCTCCGCAGTCGAGGCAGGCGGATGCGGATCGGGAGATCGGAATCTTCCCGTAGGTGGACCGGGCCAGTATGAGGTTATCATAGCCCTGAGCGTACATCAGGCAGCGGTTGATGGTGCTGATCTCGACACCCGCTGGACAGGATGCCTCGCATTTCCCACAGAGGTGGCAGTAGATGGGTTGAATGGCGGCGCCGTAGCCTTTCAGGATGAGTCGATCGACATAATTGAAACGCATCCCCATGACCGCTACGTCTTCCCTGAGCTCTGCAGTATCCCGCATGCCGGGTATGGCCGCGGTGACATTCCTGTCCTGAAGTACCCACTTGAGGGCTGCCTGGTGGGGGCTGATCGGTCCCAGCGCGTCTGTTTTGTACCCACCCGCCTGGGTTTTCATTGCAACGATGCCGATCTTTGCTTTTGCCGCCCTGGCAATGGCCTCTCCGACATCGGCGCCGCTCTTGAAGTTGTACGCCACGAGGGCCATGTCGAAGAACCGCGCGGGGTCGTCCACGAGGGCATTGAGCACCTCCGCCTGGTTCGTGTGCGTGGTCACGCCGAAGAAACGGACCTTTCCCTGTTCCCTCAGTCTGACGAGGGCCTCCCGGGTTTCCGGATTAAATACCCGGTCCCTGTCGTCGAGGCCGTGGAGCTGAATGACATCGATATGATCGGTCCCCAGGGCCTGGAGGCTGTCCTCCACGTCCCTGAATATGGCCTCTTTCTTTCTCGACGAGGATTTTATTTTTGTCGCAACATACACCTTGTTGCGCCTGCCCTTCAGGGCCTGGCCGACGATCTCCTCGTTGCGGCCGCTCATATAGCGCCGCGCCGTGTCGACGTAGTTGACGCCGTGATCAAGAGCCATCGCGATCACCTCCGGCTCGGGTGTCAGCATGGCCCCGAAGCTCACGACGGTGATTTTCAATCCCGTTCGTCCCAGGGTGCGGTAAACCGGCTTTGGAAAAACGAAGGGCTCCGTCGCCGAAAGCCGCGCGGCGCCGGCAATCCCCTCCCATCCGAGCAGCGCCGATGTGGACCCTATCATCCCCAGCCTCAGAAAATCCCGTCTGTTCATGTATCTCCACCCCTGTGCCATCATGTGATTTCCGATTCCGATACGGAATATACCATATTTTGACTTGAGGTGCCCTGACGGATTTTCACTCTGCGATGGGCATCCGGCTCTGCGCCCCCTCTTCCTCGTGGTGCTCATGGCTTCGCATGATCAAAATGAGGACGATGGAACAGGTCATCATCACCGCAAGAACGTAGAAGGTGTCGTTGAAGGCCATCATGGAAGACTGTCTCAGAAGTCCCCTGTAGATGGTACCCAGGCTCCCGGGATCCAGCAGGGCGGGCGCAAAACCCTGGTCCTGGAGGGTCTGGGCAACCTGCGGGAGGGCGGTCTGGAAATTCCTGTCCAGGAGGCTCATGTTGCCTGCGAGATGCGAGTGATGAACCTGCACCCTGCGAGAGAGGATGGTCGATGCAATGGCCACACCGAAGCTTCCCCCGAGCATCCGGGTGAAATTGAAAATGGATGCCGCGTTCCCCATGTCCTCTTTCCTGACCCACGACATGGTGAGCGTCATCAGGGGGATGAAAAGAAAGCCCATGCCGAGTCCCATGATGATCCGCGGCCATACAATCGCGTCGAAATCGGCGTAGAGACTGAAATGCGACATCATGAATATCGAAAAGGCGGTCACGGCTATACCGGAGCCGAGGAGGCCTCTGGGGTTCACTCTCGTGACAAGCCTTCCGGCGATGGGCATGGCAATCATCGTCATGAGCCCCCCGGGGCCGAGGACCAGCCCGGCCAGAAACGCCGTGTACCCCATCAGGGTCTGAAGGTAAATCGGCAGAAGAACGATGCTCCCGAAGAGACAAAAGAAGGTGAAGAACCCGATGATGTTCCCCGCGGTGAAGGCCGGGTTCCGGAAGACCCTTAATTGGACCACGGGATTCTCCGCAAAAAGCTCGTTGATGACAAAGACGGCGACGGCCGCGAAGGAAATGATGCACAGCCAGAAAATGAAAGTGGAAGCGAACCAGTCTTCCCTTTGTCCCCGGTCCAGCATCACCTGCAGGCAGCCGATCCCGACGGTGAGGAGCGACAGACCCAGGTAGTCGATCTTCATCTTTCTCCTCTCCACGTAGGAGGGATCCACAATGAACGAAAGGGTCATGAGGATGGAGACGATCCCGATCGGTATGTTGATGAAGAAAACCCAGTGCCAGGACCAGTTGTCCGTGATCCATCCGCCCAGGAGAGGTCCGATGATCGGCCCGAACATCACCCCCGTGCCGAAGATGGCCATGGCCATGCCGTGCTGTCGGGGCGGGAACGTCTCGAGCAGAATCGCCTGCGAGAGCGGCTGGAGGGCGCCGCCCGCGGCGCCCTGGAAGACCCTGAAGATGATGAGGGCGGGGAGGCTCCAGGAAATACCGCAGAGGAGTGAGGTCAATGTGAAGAAAAAGACGGAGCCTATCAGGTAGCGCTTTCTGCCGAAGAGCCGGCTCAGCCACCCGGTCATCGGGATGACGATGGCATTTGCCGCAAGATAGGACGTGATGACCCAGGTGGATTCGTCGATCCCGGCGGAGAGGCTCCCGCGGATGTGAGCGAGGGAAACATTGACGATAGAGGTATCAATGATCTGGACAATGGTGGGAAGCATGACCGTTACGGCGACGATCCACTTGTTCATAGGACCCACTCCGCCGGTCAGTGATCGGTCAGGATCGTCGGCACGACGGACATGCCGATGCGCAGAACCGGTGCCGGGTTGTTCGACTCGTCCAGCACGATCCGGACGGGGATTCTCTGAACCACTTTCACGTAGTTGCCCGTGGCATTTTCTGGGGGGAAAAGCGAAAAGGCCGACCCCGTGCCCGCCATGATGCTCTCCACTCTTCCCTGGAGGACCTTGCCGGGATAGGTGTCCACCTTGATCCGGACCTTCTGCCCGGGTTTCACCCGCGTCAGGTCCGTCTCCTTGTAATTGGCCGTGATCCAGACATCCCCCGGCGCAAGGGACACGACAGCCAGCAGTGGCTGGCCCGTCTGAACCCGGTTTCCGGCCTCCACATTTCTCTTGGTGACATACCCGTCGGCGGGGGCCAGGACCTTCGTGTAGCTCTGGTTTAGCTCCGCGCCCTGCAGGGTGGACTGGGCCTGGCGGATAATGGCCTTCTGCGTTCCCAGGGATGCCTCCGTCTTCTTTACGACTTCCCTTGATAATTTGAGTTGTGCCTGGGCCACCTCGAGGGCGGTCTTCTTCTGATCGAAAAATTCCTTCGTGACCAGATCTTCTTTGACGAGAGAATCGGCCCGCTGAAAGTCGATCTCCGCCTTGCGGAGCAGGGATTCCTGCGCTTCAAGGCCGGCCCGTGCGGAATCGAGGGAGGCCTGGAGCTCGATGAGCTGATGCCTTGCCGCCTCCAGGCTGGCCCGTGATTCCAGCACCCTCACCTCGTAATCGGCCGGATCGATCTCAACGAGCGTTTCCCCCTTCTTCACCATCTGGTTGTCCGTGACGTGCAGGATTTTGACCGTCCCGGGGATCTTCGAGGCCACGAGATACACGCGGCCGTCGACAAAGGCATCGTCCGTGCTGACGTGGGTTTTCCGGTACTCGAAATAAAAGAGTGACGAGACGATGATCACCGCCAAAATAACAGCCAGCGCAGAGAAGACAAGAATCTTCCTCTTCCTCTGAGTCCGGTTGTTTGAGTTCGGGCCTTCACCCGCGCCCGTCGCCTCGGTCATGAAAAATCTCTTCAAGCGGTTTGAATGACTTGTAATTTAAGCCTTTGCACGTGATGTCTACTGAAATCTGTCCTGCGAATGCGTTAATGTTATTGAATATCAGAAACAATTTTCCAATTCAATTATTCTTTTGGGGATACTGCGCAGGCCATGACCCGCCGACCCGGTTTTTCAGTGACCACTACCCGGCCGGAGAGCCCCATTGATTCACCGCATCAACTGTGCTAATAATTCCCCCGTTCCTGCCCAATGACAAAGGCAACCGTTACCAGACGAACATCACACCGTACGACCGTTACGCACATGCCGAATCGGCAAATATCGGCCTCTTTTCGGGCGGCTCAGAATGCAGATGGAACCCCCGGGTCCGGGTTTGCACTGTGGCCGTTCATGCTGGCGGTCGCCCTTCTGCTTCTGTGTGTCGCCTGTAACGCGCCGTCGCCGTCACCCGCAACACCCCAGAGAGAAGCAGGGGTTGAAAAACCACAGGTGGCAAAGCCGGACGTCGGCTTTGCGTCCCGACAGAAATGGATCGATCACTACCAAAAACACGGGCGTGAGTTCGGGTCAATTTCAAAGGAGCAGTATCTGCTGAAGGCCCAGGAACTCCGCGACCACCCCGCGGGCGGCGACATCCTCGAGCATATCCGGCCCGACGGCGTGATCACGCGCTTCGACCGGGCCACGGGCGACTTCATTGCATTCAATGCCGACGGCGTGATCCGGACCTACTTCCGGCCGAACGACGGCGAGGCCTATTTCCGCCGCCAGGCCTTCAGGCGTCATTAACCACCGTGCCTTTTGAAAGGTAGAGAGATGGTCAAGAAAGATCCCGTATCGGATTTCCTGAAGGAAAGGGGCTGCCCCGCACATGTGATCCGGGGCGGCCTGACGGGCCTCATCGAGAGCTGGGAGGCCACCCTCGAGTCCGTGGAGAAGGGCTACGGTCTGGGCCTGGACGACTACCTGAACGACATGGACGGAAGACAGCTGATGGAAGAGGCCCTGGGCATCGCACCGGAAAAGGACAAGAAGAAGTTCACGGATCGCCTGCGACAGGCCGACGCACGCATGAAGAAACTTCTCGTTCCTGCGGGCAAGTGCCTCTGGGGGGACGAAGTCGCGGAGTCGGAGGGCTGGTCCACGAGGAAAAACTGGTGGTACTTCATGAAACCGCTCAAGGGCGGCAGCGATCTTCTTGAGGAGATCGAAGACCTCTGAGGCCACGCGGGATATCGGTTCTTGTGTCCGGGGGTTTTTTCTGTTACGTATTTTTCCTTGATTTTCTCTTTTAGACGAACTGAACAGGAAAGGAGATGAAGATGCAGGGATTATTCACCTTGACACCGGCGGAATCAAAGAGGCTTCTCGGAAAGGCCCTCGCGGCCCTGCCCGACGTGCAGAACGCAAAAACAAACGGCTACCTCCTCGTCAGCCGGGGCTCGACGACGGCCTACGTGGCGGAGGAACTCCTGGGGGAGAAAGTAGCAAAGGACAGGCTGACAGCCGGGCAGATCATCCGGGGGGTGCTCTGCGTGCTGAGCGCCGAGGAAAGATCAAAGCCCATCACCTTCCACAAGAATCAGGTGCACCCCGTCGAGCCGGGGACCGTTCTCGACAAGCTCTCGCCCGGTGACATGCTCATCAAGGGGGGCAATGCCGTCGATGCCTTTGGAAACGTGGGCGTGCTCATGGCGAGTCCCGCGGGCGGCACCATGGGCCAGTTCTACATGGCCATGAAGGCCCGGGGCCTTGAAATCATCTACCCTGTCGGTCTCGAAAAACTGATCCCCTCCGTCGAGGAGGCGGCGAGGTACGGCGGAACCCTTTCGCTGGGCCGGACCATCGGGGCACGCGTGGGGATGGCCTGTGTCGCCGACGGCAGGGTCTTCACGGAGATTGAGGCCATCGAGAGCCTCTTCGGTCTCGACGCCGTCTGCTACGCCGCAGGCGGATGGGGGGGTGCCGAAGGGTCCGTGACGCTCATCGTCGAAGGGCCCGGTGAAGATGTGAACCGATGTCTCGATTTCATGGAGCAGAAAATCAAGGGGGAGCCTCCTCTTCCCGGTGTGAAGGGACCCTGCAAGACCTGCCCTATCCCCTGCAGCTTCCGGGGAAAGGACGTGAAAGAGCTGCCCGATTATCTGAAATAGCGGCACGGGGAGGAATGCATGAAACTGAAAGTGGGGAGTAAAGCACCGGATTTCACGTTGCCAAGCCATCTGGGCCGGAAGATTAGGCTAAGTTTTCTCTACGGCAAAGGACCCATCGTGCTCGCCTTCTTCCCCCTGGCATGGACGCCCATCTGAACGAACCAGATCCCGTCTTACGAGGCAGAACTCGCCAAGTTTGCGGGATTGAATGCCCAGGTCCTGGGCGTCAGTGTCGACCACATCCCCTGCCTGAAGGCGTGGGCCGAGAGCCTCGGCGGGATTTCATTCCCGCTGTTGAGCGATTTCAATCCTCTCGGGGCGGTGGCCGGGAAATACGGCATCAAGAGAAAGGAAGGTCACTCGGAACGGGCGATCTTTGTCCTCGATGAAAAAGGGATCATTCGCTACATCGATGTGCACGACATCAATGACCGGCCGAGCAACAGGGTGCTCTTCTCAGAACTCAAGAAGATTGTCGGTGCGAAGAAGAAATCCTGAAGGTGTTTGAATCCGCGAGGGAAGGTTGAATGAACCGTCATGCGATGATGCTGGTTGTGTATCTCACGGCCCTTTTTCTTTTATCGGGCTGCGCCGTAGAAGGGTCAAAATATTCGGAACTGAGGCCTTCCATCACCCCCGTTCAACCCGACATGGGGAGGATTTATTTCTACAGGCTGGCAGAGGCCGTCGGCTCGCCCTTTCAGCCATCGGTCATTCTCAACGGCGAGGAGGTCGGAAAATCCACGCCGGGGGGCTTCTACTACGTCGACCGCCGTCCCGGCAGCTACAAGGTTTATCTTTCGAACGAGAAAGAAAAAATAGTGGAGTTTTCGCTCGAACCGGGCCAGGCGCGATACATCCGGCTGTCCGTCGCCCTCGCTGCTGTCACTTACCGCGTGTACCCGGAACTCGTGGCGAAGGATTTCGCCGAATCGGAGATGAGGTCACTTCATCATTTAAAATGAAAAAAAGCATCCACAGAAGGCTCTGAAAAGGGCATGACGGGTTGCCCTCGATCCCGGACCGGGCGGCTCGGGAATCGGGGGTCGTCGGTCAACTGCTGAAATCCTCGATCCGGACGAGGTACCACGTTGCGTCGATCTTCTTGAATCTGTAATAGACCAGGACGCGGTTATCTTTTCCCTTTAATCTCAGGGCGGATTCATCGGAGCCGTCCTGGGCCGTCTTCATGATGGCGATATCCCATTCCCTGGGGTTGAAATCGGTGAACTTCCACTCCTTCCTCGAAATTTTTTTCTTCTGGGCCGTCTCCGCATCCTCGCCATCCTTATAAATGCAGACCTTCAGTGGAAACCGCGTGTGATCGCGCTGGAACTTCCTGGAGGACTTGAAGTGGATGTAAAAGGCCTTGAAGGGGTCCGCATCCTCCACGTCCTTCTTGAGGCTCCATCCCGTGTCGTAATCGAAAGACCTTGTGACTTTGCCGGCCTGGTCTTTGCCCGTTTCCGCGGTCATGACTCCCTTGTCGTCATAGGCGTACTCCGTCCAGAGGGTGACCCTGCCGTTTTCTTCCGTGTAATCCTTGATGAGCTTTCCACTTTCATTGTACAGGCGCTCCTGGAGGTGAACGACATGACCCTTTGCATCTTTATCGACGGACTTCGTCACCCGGCCGGCTTTGTCATGGGCCAACTCCCTCGAACGGATGATCTTTCCGTTGCCGTCCTTTCTCGTCTCCCGGATCCGGCGGCCCCGGTCATCGTATTCCCTCTCCGTCCACCCCTGGACTGAGCCGTCGTCGCCCGTGTGGTACTCCTTGACAACGCCGCCGGGTTTCGCGCTGCAGCTTTGGCCCATCGCCTGCTGAGATGCGAGGATAACCGCCAATGTGATCATCCAGCCCACTCCAATCATCCATGTCGAAGAACCAGAACTTTTTTTCATAGAACCTCACCGATGAGCGTTGTGTTTTAAGGCTTCCAAGGACAAATCAATGCAACACATCTGCCAGAATGGGGGAACCGGCAAAACCTTTTTTCCCCATTTTTGCCCTGGTTGAGGGCCCAGCGGATTTAAAACCGCTTGCCTGCCTCCGCAAAAAAAGCTATTTAAAAACCACAATTCTTTAAAGGGGTTTGCGGTTATGCTTCAAGCTGAAATTTTCAATATGGCCCTTCTGGTCATCACTTTGCTTCTGTGGGGGACGACACCCCTCATGGAAAAGATCGGCCTCCGGGAGGTCGATCCCCTCATCGGTGTCTTTATTCGCAGCGCAGCCGTCGTCATTGTTCTCGCCGTCATCTTTCTCTTCTCCGGCCGGTACGGGGAACTGGCCAGGGTCTCCCCGAAAAATCTCGTCCTATTCGCCGGAAGCGGCATCATGGCAGGGCTCGTTGCCATGTGGACCTACTTCTATGTCCTCAAAAGCGGGATGATGTCGCAGATTGTACCCATCACGGCCTCGTACCCGCTTGTCACGGCACTCCTTGCCTTCCTTGTTCTCGGCGAGAGTTTCTCCATCCCGCGCGTCGTCGGGATTATCATGACGGTGACGGGGATCATCCTTATCAAGCAAAGCTGAAGGGATGAACCTTGAATCCCTCACGAATCTGATATAATCTACACGAAAATCCCCTCGGAGGATCTCCCATCGATGAAAACGGCCCGTCTCGAGACGATCAAGCGGATCCGGATCCTCGCCCACATGATCCAAGAGAACATGACGACGGACAACCTCTCTGACCTCATCTTCGCGCAGAACGAAATGGAAAAGCTGATCATTCAGTTCCACGAGGAATTCCCGGATCTCATGACAGCCGGCCAGTTCAGGGGCGCAAAGGACGACTACAATGCCTTCCTGGACCTCGTCGATGCGGCTTACGCGGAGGAGGTTGAAAGGTCCGTGAAGAGGACGGGGGTGTGAAAACAGGAACGGCAAATCTACCCCTCCACGGGGGAAAAGCCCCCGCCTGGCTCTTCAGCCGGATGAAGAAACTGGCCGCGGAGATCGCCCGCCTGATCCTCTATGATTTCGGCCCCGACGAACTCCTGCGGAGACTTTCAGACCCCTTCTGGTTCCAGGCTTTCGGGTGCGTGCTGGGCTTCGACTGGCACAGCAGTGGCCTCACCACCACAACCTGCGGCGCCCTCAAGGAGGGCCTCCGGGGGATGGAGCACGAGATCGGTTTCTTCGTCGCCGGCGGGAAAGGCCGGGTGTCCCGCAGGACACCCGACGAGATCCTTCACTTCGGAAAGCACATCAACCGGGATCCTGAAACCCTCGTCTACGCGAGCAGAATATCCGCCAAGGTTGACAGCGCAGCCGTCCAGGACGGCTACCAGCTCTACCACCACGTTTTTTTCTTCGACCGGGACGGCAGATGGGCCGTCGTCCAGCAGGGCCTGAACGATCAAAGCCGCTACGCCCGGCGCTACCACTGGCTCGGTCTCGACAAGGTCGATTTCGTCTGTGAACCCCACCAGGCCGTCTGCTGCGATAAGAAGACCGCCACCCTGAACCTCGTCGCCCGAGAGGGGGAGGAAAACCGCCGGGCATCCGCCCGGATTTCCATTGAACACCCGGACAGGGTCATCGAGGAGTTCAAAAAGATCCAGACCCTCCTACTGCCTGCCCGGCATGATGTGACCCCCGACCTGATCGGCCCTGAGTATTTCCACAGAATCCTGCTCAGGACCTATGAGGAGCAGCCCGATGGTTTCCAGAGTCTCCTGGGCCTCCGTGGGGTTGGCCCGAAGACCTTGAGGACCCTTTCCCTCATGGCCGAACTCATTTATGGCGCGAGGCGGTCATTCCGGGATCCCGCCCGCTTCAGTTTCGCCCACGGCGGCAAGGATGGCCACCCCTACCCGGTGGACCGGGAAACCTATGACCGTTCAATTATTTTCCTCGAAGAGCTTATAAACTCGGCGAAAATCGGGCATTCCGAGAAAAAAAGGGCTTTTGAAAGACTGAAGGCCTACTGCAGCGGGAAGAACAAGCCCTGAGAGGAGTTTCGACCCCTATGCCTGAAATCGGCTGAGACAGACTGGTAAGTTATATAAATAATTGTAATCATTATGAATAAATAGTTATTGACACCGGAATCCCCATCGTCTCAGAGGTTTTAGAAGCTACCGACTGAAGACCATCTGCGCTCCTCTATTGCGCTGCACTAAATAATCAGCAAAAAACAGTATTTATGGACGTTTGATATTATTCATTACATTGTTATAATTTAATTATTTAAATATTCGAACAGGATGTTGCAATGCACAAATTTCCCTTGACAAATTTCTTTCTGTGATTATAATTGAGAGTAAATAAAAAATTCGTTGGGTGTAAGAATAATTTTTAGCCCTGGCGCCCAAGGGATTCAGCGCCCCGGATCCCCCTATCCCTCGACTGGCCTTGCTTCCAGCGATCGATAAAAATGCTTGACAGATACAACATCTTGGGGTACCATTCGCCCAAACCTACAAGATGTAGATAAGTGTTTAAGAGGTCTTTCCCTGCCCGGGATGAACTCATGAATTTATATAAAAGTTTCAGTTGATGGGTGGGGTTATTGAAAAACTTGACAGCATAGTGTATACAGGCTACCTTAATACGGCACCAAGAACGCTGATGTTAAAATTTGCGTTACCCTGATTGTGAGGATGAATACTCCGTCACTGAAAAAACCATAAATATCCAATTCATAGTTTTATCCCACCCCAGCCGTCTTAATTAATTCTACCAATTTTTATTCGCGGGATTCTTGTTAACGAGAGGAGCGCCTCTCGGTTGCTGGTGGGTAGAATGAACATGGATTATGGAGGGAAAAGGATGAAAAAACCAAAAATATTCATAGTATTATGTGTGCTGGCTTTTGTCATTTTTCTCCTCGTGTACCCAGGTCGCGTTGTACCCGAGGCCCTTTTTGACGATTTTTACTGCCGGGACATGATCATCCGGCAGATCACCCAGCACCTGAAACTCAAAAACGCGAAGATGCCCGAAGACCAGCTCCACCTGACTGCAAACACCCTCTATGAAGCCTCGCGAGAGAATGACGTGGATTATCGCCTCGTGCTGGCCATCATGGAGGCCGAGAGCAACTACGACCATGGCGCAGTGTCAAGCATGGGGGCCAGGGGCATCATGCAGATCCGGCCCATTCTGGCCGAGTTCCTGTCCAAGGACGTGGGGATCACATTAACCGATGAGAAAGACCTGCACGAACCTGACTATAACATCAAGTTAGGCGTCTACTACCTGTCTTGGTTGAACAACCGCGGCTTCGATAACACAAAGCTTATGATCCATGCCTACAATGTGGGCCATAACAAGGCGCGGGAGGAGCGTTCTAAGAATCCAAGTCCCAACACACGCTACGTAAAGGAAGTTCTCAAGCAGTACCAGAGTAACCTGTCGAGGTTTCCAGAACTCTGAGTTCTTTCTCTTCTGAATATGTCTTTTAGACCCGCAAAAAGACGCCAAAGGGCCTCTTCTTTCCCTTCTCCAAAAATAATAACCAATAAAATCAATTAGATAGAATAAATGCTCACGGGGACTGGTGCGTTTGTCCAGGGGCGGGCAAAAAATTACAGGGAAGAATTCAGGTTGTCATGCCGCTTCTACGATCATCCAGAGAACGACAACACCCCTGACCGACCATGCAGCCGTACGAATCCAGTTTGTGCGGACCAGGAACCGGTGGGCCTCCGCATCGAACCCATGGGTAAGGACCTTGTGCTTGGGAACCTGTAATAAAAAGGTTGAAGCCCAGATAAGGACGAGAAGACCGAGGCTCACAGGGGGAAGGCTGTGGCAACCCCCGTCGGGGGGTGCCACAGGATGATTAGGGCTGTTGCGATCTCCGTGAGCATGGCCGGGATCACAACCCCGCCAGTTCTCCCCATGTTCAAGGCCTGATAAGCAGCAACGCTGTCCGGTCCGACCCTTGCGAGTAAGGGGTAGTGAACGATCTGAGCATACCAGATGACGCCCACCATGAGCCAGGTGGCAGCCGCCTGCAAAAGTAAAACAAGTTTCATCATCCCCGTCACTAAGAGTCACATACGCCTGAAGGGCAGCTACGCACAACTCACAACGGCTGTTCCAGGGCCTGAATGACTGCCTCGGCGGCACGCCGTCCCGACACCATCGCCCACTGCAGGGAGGCGACGTTGCGGTATTCCCCGCAGGTGAAGAGCCATGGCAAGACCTCCACATGCGGTGCCGTGGGATCCGGCATAGGCGGAGACTGCACGGGAAGGGCATGGGGTATGCGGTAGATGCGAAGGAGTTGCCACTTCTCAACACCGGGCCCGAACCAGCTTTGGAGCTGTGCCTTCACCAGTACCTCGAGGTCTCCGTCACCCTCTTCGCGTATTCCGATGATCGTCGTCGCCACGAGATGCTGACCGCTGGGTGCATAGGAGGGTGAAACGAGACTCGGCACGCAGAGATTGTTCACGGGTTCGCTTCCCTCTGCGTTGAGCACGAGAAGCGGCTCGGGGATCGGCGGTTTCTCACAGGCAAAATAAAGACCTGTCATCCCCCGGGATGGCGGGATCTCCTTCTCGCCGAGGAGCCGGGCAGTCTCCGGTCCCTCCGTCGCGATGACAACCGCCCTGCCCTTCAAGACCTCGCCGCCCCCCAGCCTCACGCCTTGTTCCTCGATGGATTGAACCCGTGCCCCCGTTCTGATGGAACCCTCGGGAAGCCTGGAAGCGAGCTGTTCCGGTATGGCCCCCATGCCGCGAGCCGGCAGTGCTGTCCCCCCCGCTGAAAACATCCGGAAACCGAATTCAAACATCCGGCTCGACACGTCCAGGTTCCTGTCAAAGTACACACCGGACAGAAAGGGGCGATAGAAGCGGTCGATGATGTTATCCGTGAAGCCGGATTTCTTGAGGGCCTGCAGGGTGGTTGCCTCCCGCCTTCGATAGAGGTCCGGAATCGTGCCCTGACGGGTGCGCCGCCGGAGCAAGGCTATCCGCATCTTGTCGCCGAAGGTGCCGATCGGGGAAAGCATTGTTGCCAGGGCATCCTTTGGACGGCGTGCGGTATCAACGAAGCGGTAGAAATGGCCGTCGTACCGGATCAGGGCGCCGGGCGAAAAATACCGGAGATTCAGGGACCCGTAATGGAGCATGAGCTGTGCCTCGGGGTAAGCCGTCAGCAGCACCTGAAACCCCCGGTCGAGAAGGAATCCATCCACCTGATCGGTCCGTACACGGCCCCCGACCCCGTCGGAAGCCTCAAGGAGAAGCACGGATAACCCGCCCTCGCGGAGACGCAGTGCGCAGCAAAGACCCGAAAGCCCGGAACCGATGATGATCACGTCAGGACTGGACATGTTGGCCCCTCCTCTGGCTATTCGTTTGTGCCGATTCCCGTTACAAATTTTCAGATAAACCTCTGAATGAGAAACATTCAGGATCCGTCACGGATGGTGCTTGCTTCGCGATGTTTTTAGTCGGACCCATTCCTGTCCTTCGCCATCCACTGACCATCAGCCACTAACCACCGCCTTTGATCCGTTTGTCACAGGCCGATTTCGTCGCTGATCTCCCGCATGGCGTTCAGGCTCAATTCCACGAAGGCATCCAGGGGAAGGCCGATCTTTTCGCATTCCATGATGATATCCCGGTTGACGGAGGCCGCAAATTGCTTTTCCTTCATCCGTTTCACGACGGACTTGGGCTTCACACTGGCGATCTTCTTGTCGGGATAGACAAGGGTTGTGGCAATGATAAGACCCGTGATCGTCTCACCAGCAGCGAGGGCATGCTCAAATTCGGTGCTTCTCTTCCTATCGCGGCTGACTTCGTTATGCATGACAACCGCATCGATCACCTCGGGGTCAATGCCTTTTTCCTTGAGGATCTTTTCTGTCTCCAGCGTGTGGAGCGAAAGATCGGCATTGCAGGTTTCCACGTCGAGGTCGTGGAGAAGCCCCGCAAGGCCCCACTTTTCTTCGTCCCGACCGAGCTTTCTGGCCAGGGCCCTCATCACCGCCTCCGCTGCATAGCAGTGCGCGAGCATCCGGTCGTTTTTTACGAAACTTTTGAGAAGTTCTAAGGCTTCATCTCTTTTCATCACCTGTCACCAACCTCCTTGTTTATAAAAACAAACATCGAAAGATCGTTGAATATGCAACCCTGGACGGCCCCTCAACGCCTGTACGAGGCTCGAACATCCCGGATTCCCACCCAGAGGATGACCAGAGAAAAAAGGATCCTCAGTTCCCTCTCGGGGACAAGGTGTGCTATCGCCCCCCCGAGGTAAGTCCCCACGAGGACGCCCGCGATCAGGAAGAGAAGGACATCTTTTCTCACATTACCCAGCTTGCGGTGCGTCCAGGATCCCACCACCGCCGGTGGGACCATGGCGGCAAGAGAGGTCCCCTGGGCCATGTACTGGTTCATACCCATGAGCAGGACCAGGACCGGGGTCATGATCCCGCCGCCCCCGACGCCCATGAGCCCGGCGAGAAAGCCGACGATAATGCCTGACACCAGGAGAATCGTTATCCCCGTCCAGCCGGCAACCGAAAAGGCGGCGACGACCGGGAGATAGGGCTTCGCGAGCATCAGGGCAGACATGGCGATCAGAAAGAAACCGAAGGTTCTCCTGAGCATCTTCTCGCTGAGTCGTCTCGTGTACCGGGCCCCAAGGGCAGACATGAAACCCGCGGTGATTGCCAGGACCGCGGCAGCAGAGTGGTTGACGGAGCCGTGCATGGCGTATGTCACGGCACCGACCAGGCCGGTGAAGACTACGGCGAAAAGGCTTGTTCCGTGGGCCTGGTGCTGGCCCATCCTGAGAAAGACCACCAGGAGGGGAATCATGATCATCCCACCGCCGATACCGACCAACCCCCCCAGAACACCCGCGTTGAAACCGATCAGAAATCCCACGATTTCGATTGCGCCGAGATTCAACGATCTCCCCCGATGGATCCCCTGAATCCATGAACCGGGATCTCATTTCCCCTTGTAATTTTCCGGACGCCAATCTATTAAACACTCGGCAATTGAAGATACGGTTTTACGATCGAAAAAGCGAGTATAAAAAAATGGACTGGCTGTTCTTCTCGCTTCTGTCCGCTGTGAGTCTCGCCACGGCTGACGCCGTCACGAAGAGATATTTCAGCAACTCCTCTGCCTACGAGATGGGGCTGGTGAGGCTCTTGAGTGCCCTGCCCTGGCTTGTCCTGTCCCTCCTTTTCATCCCATGGGTCAAACCCGACAGGGTTTTCTTTCTCTGCATCCTTGTCGGGCTACCGCTGGAAGCAACGGCCTTCTTCTGTTACATGAAGGCCATCAAGTCGTCGCCTCTCTCCCTTACACTTCCGTTTCTGGCCTTCACACCGGGTTTCGTTATCCTCACGGGATGGCTGGTCCTCGGCGAGAACATCACAACGGGCGGACTCTTGGGTATCGTCCTCATCGTCATCGGTTCCTACGTGCTCAACCTGTCAAAGATAAATTCTGGGTTTCTCGATCCCTTCAGTGCCATCCTCAGAGAACCCGGCTCGAGGCTCATGCTGCTTGTATCCTTCATCTACGCCTTTACTTCCGTGATCGGAAAGCTTGCCGTCCTGCACTCGAACCCCTATGTCTTCGGTGCCCTCTACAACATCGCGCTGACTACGTTGATGGTAGCCCTGATCCCGTTCTCCCGGGCGGCGGATCCTATGAGGGGCTTCATGAAGAAGCCCCTCGCCGGGGTCATCCTGGGTGCAACGGTGTCGCTATCCGTCTTCAGCCACTTCATCGCCATCTCCAAGATTGAGGCCGCTTACATGATATCGGTCAAGCGCACAAGCCTCATCTTCGGCGTGCTTTATGGCGCGTGGCTGTTCCGGGAGGAGAAGATCATCGAGCGTCTCACCGGTGCCGTCATCATGCTCATCGGCGTCTTCCTGATCAGCCTCTACGGGTAGCCACAGGGCCCTGCCGACCGCCAAAAAAAAGGCCGCTTCACGCGGCCCCTTCTGTTCGATCTTTTATTTCCTGATTACATTCGTCGCTTTTCAATTCAAAACTCAAAACTGGACGTGTTGATACTCGTTAACAAGAGCTTAAAAAGTTACGGCCTTTATTTTTTCTCAAACAGATTTATGTACTCGCCGTAGCCCTCCTTCTCCAGATCCGCCTTCGGGATGAACCGAAGCGCCGCCGAGTTCATGCAGTAGCGCTGCCCCGTCGGTGCGGGCCCGTCAGGAAAAACGTGGCCCAGATGGGAATCGCCGTGCCTGCTTCTCACTTCGGTCCTGACCGTAAAGAGCTTCCGGTCCTCTTTCTTCGTGACGTTGTCCGGCTCCAGGGGTTTCGTAAAGCTCGGCCAGCCGGTGCCGGAGTCGTACTTGTCGAGCGAACTGAAAAGAGGCTCGCCGGACACGATGTCAACGTAGATCCCGTCCCTCTTGTTGTCATGGTATTCATTTTTGAAGGGCGGCTCCGTGCCCTCGTGCTGTGTCACCTCGTACTGAAGCGGTGTGAGTTTCTTTTTCAGGGTGGCGTCATCGGGCTTGGCGTAGGGCTTCTTCCTCTCCGGATTGCTGCCTGGGTTCGAACCCGCCTTCTTCCTGTCCGCTCCCCAGGTCTCATCGAGGAACTTGTCCCGACCGGAGCCCGATCGGTAGATCTGATACCTGAAGGGGCTCTTCTTGTAGTAATCCTGGTGGTAGTCCTCGGCCTCGTAGAACTTTGAGAACATCACAATCGGCGTGACGATGGGCTTTTTCAACTTCCCGGATTTTTCGAGAGCCTCCTTCGATTTCTCCGCAATGCGCTTCTGCTCCTCGTCGTGGTAGAAAATCGCCGTGCGGTACTGGGATCCCCGGTCAACGAACTGCCCGCCCGCGTCCGTCGGATCCATATGCCTCCAGAAAACCTCCAGGACCTGCTCATAACTTACCTTTGCAGGATCATAGTAGACCTGCACCGCTTCGTAGTGGCCCGTCTTTCCAGTTGTGACCTCCTCGTAGGTGGGTTTTTCCTTTTGACCACCGGTATAGCCCGAGACGACTTTTGCCACACCGGGTACCTTTTCCAAATCGGACTCCACACACCAGAAACAGCCGCCCGCGAAGGTTGCAACCTTCAAATTTGTCTGCTCTTCTTTCATGGGTTTGTTCACCTCTTGTTTTTTTGCCTCTGTACCCTGACATCCGCCAAACGCGAATATCAACGAAAACATGACGATCAATATCTTCATGGGGATTCCTCTTTTTTGTCTCATACAGGACCCTGACATGGTCGGGTCAGGCATGGTTTTAGGTGAAATGTGTCTTGAATGACTTTACGGATGACCTCTCAAGCTGTTCCTCTACCGTCAATTTAATCACGAGTCCCCCGCATGACAAATGGATTCCTCCTTGACCCCTGTGTCCGCGTCGAAACGGTACCGAAAATAAGCCTGTTTTGTCCTCAAGAAACCGGCCTTTTTTACAGATAATAATAGATGACCTTTTCGAATGAACACTCCAATGGGGGGCTTCGGATCATGGAAGAAAAGTCATCGAAAAGAAAGAGAAAATGGCTCATCCCCCTTGGCCTGGGGATCGCCGCTTTTTGCGGGCTTGCCGCCTTTGCCGTAACCTACCTCGATGCCATCATCACAAAAGCCGTCAATCACTATGGCCCCAGGCTCACGAAGACGGACGTGAGGATCGAGGACGTACGGATATCGCTCCTCACCGGAAAGGCAAAGCTTAAGGACTTTTACCTCGGCAACCCCGGCGGGTTCAGGTCGGCCCAGGCCATGACGGCGGAATCTATCACCATCCGCATCGACGAGAAGTCACTTGCCGAAAGCACGGTCATCATAGACAGAATCGAGATCACCGGTCCCGAGATCACCTACGAGAAGGTTCTCGACACCGACAATTTCAAGGTCATCCTGAAAAATGTAAGACGGGCAACGGGACTGGGGAAAAACCCCGGCGACCCCGCCCGGGATAAAAAGATCCTCATCCGGAATTTCATCGTCCGGGGCGGAAAGGTCCATCTCGTGAAATCATCCCTCGGCGGAAACACCGTCAGCGCCGATCTCCCTGACTTCCATTACCGGAACAAGAGCAAAAAGGGGAAGCCGCCTTCCGAGGCCTTCGGCGAGATCTTCGAGGAGCTCTACGGACAGGTCAAGGGGCCCGTCGTCACGGCGGCCCTGGACCAGAGCGCACGGGACATTGGCAACGGCACGACCAACGGATTCAAATCACTGGTGAGCTCGATCTGGGGTCCTTCGACAACGAAAACCGAGAAGACGGCGGCTCCTTCCAACCAGGCTTCTTTCGCCCAGTCGTCAGCCATAGGAGACCCGTGAATGTGTGAAGGCGGCAAGCACCGTCAGGCCCCCCTGTGGCACTTACATCTGAGGCAATCAGACGAAATCAGGAAGTGATTGTCAAGGCAGGTAATAGAACACGGGAAGGATTCCCGCTTCGTGCATCCGGTCAATGATTTCAAGCGGGATGATGGCCCAGATGAACCAGACAACATCGAGGAAGGTTCGTCGATAAATCCCGACATTCACAGTGATCTTTTCGGGCTCATGGTACAGGGCCAGGTTTGGTATGAACCGGGGCACTCGTTTCATGTACTTGACATAGGCCTCCCCGTGGACCTCCATCATATTCCGCTCTTCATGAATCATGACAAGGCAGTAATGAATGAGAAAAACGCCGACGAGGACAGCAAGCAGCAATACATTCTTCGAGAAAAACCCGATCCCCGCTGCCCCGAAAAAACTGAAAAAGTAGAGGGGATGACGAACGGCGGAATAAGGACCGGCATCGACAAGCTCGTGAATCTTAAGACCTGCGATAAAGAGTGAGGCCCAGATCCTTCCGAGAACGCAGATGCTGATCAGGAAGATTCCGATTAACTCAAAAGCCGTATCGACCACAGAGGCGTGCTCCCACGAGTGATGGGTAAAAAGCAGGATCAGGATCAGGAAGACAGCAAAAACTCTGGTGATGGTCGTCCTGTATTTTCCAGCAAATTCAACGAACGCTGACATGGGAAACGCTCCCGGAGTTTTGTCCTGCCGCAGGGGGCCGATTCATAACACAGGCGGCGAATATTTTCACGGATAAAAAATTCCGTGGCATCTGTCATTGAGAAAGTTCTCTCCGGCCGACAATCAAACGCTGGATGGCCGTGAGGTTGGTGAGAACGGCGAGGACGACGAGTGCCCCTTTGACGGTGCAGTTGTCGCAAGCCGAAAAGAGAAGACGGTTGAGCGGCGTATTGAAGATCGTCCCGATCATCAGCAGGATCAAACGATCGGGTCTCTGCATGAGACCCCGAACCTCCTTCTGACCGAGGCTTTCTCCCCTGGCTTTCACATAGCTCACCATGAGGGAGCCCATCAGAGCGAGCATCACGACGAAGAACATCCGGCCGCTGCGGAAATAAACGAGAAACCCGAAAAAGACGAAGAACTCAGCGTACCGATCCATCGTGGAATCGAAGAGCGCACCGGATCGCGAGGCCTTTCCCGTCAGTCTCGCGACCGTGCCGTCCAGTGGATCCATGATGCCCGAGAAAAATAGCACGATACCGCCCCAGAAAATCTCACCGAGCCCGAACAGAACCCCTGCCCCAATAGAGAAGAGCACACCGGCAACGGTGAGCACGTCGGGGGTGACCCCTATCCTGACCAGGGGCGCGGCTATCTTTTCCGCAAAAGCGTAGTAGCCTATCTGCGCCTTTCTTCGCCACCCTCCTTCTTCGTAGGCCACCGCTTCATCCCCTTTATTCGTCGGGCCTCCACTTCAGGCAGGCCCGGCTGTTTTGTGATGCAGTATAGGGAATCACACTTGCCCCTGTCAATGTCTAACCGGTTGATGAAAAAATACTTTTAACCTAACGGAACGTGCGCCTTCAAAGTGGCAAGACCTATGCATAAATATTGAGGAATTCCATATACCGCGAGAGCAAGTTATGCACAGTAAGGGCCGCATCCTGATCGTCGAGGACGACCCCTCCGTCCTTTCCATCCTCTCCGAGAATTTTGAAGCTGGCTTTCCCGAAGTGGTCACGGCGGAAAACGGCGCAGATGCCCTAATGAAATTCGTGCCTTATGATTACGACCTCGTCATATCGGACATCCGTATGCCTGAAATGGATGGCTTCAGCCTGCTCGAGAAAATCAGGAAAATGGACCCGGAAGTGCCTTTTTTCATGATGACGGGATTTCTCAATAATGAAACCGTTTCGAAAGCCATCCGGAAAGGTGCCGACGGTCTCATCCCCAAGCCCTTCCATTTCGAACAGTTGAAGACGAGGATCTTCGACCTTTTCGCGAACCGGCGTCAAAAAGAAAACCGGGATCTGTGGCGGGGTATCCTCTGGGGGTCAGCGGTCTCGGTCGCATTCTGGGTCATCACGGGAATCACCCTGTTTCTTTTCCTGAAGTGAAACTTCAATGAAGCGCCTATAAACTAAAAGTAATGTTGTAAATATATGCAAGAAAGAAAAGGTGAAAAAATAGGCTGGATAGGGGGATGGACAGGCGGCTTTATATGGCTTGTCCTTCTTTCTGTCTTGTGGCTGGCCCAGGGTAAGATGAGGCTTGCAACCGCGGGGATTGGCCTGGTTGCCCTTGCCATGCTCTGCATGATTCTACTGGCTCCGTGGAAACACCCGGAAACGAAGTACTGGAAGCTGATGCTCCCTCTTTACGCGGTGCTCATGACAGCTGTTGTTGTCGTTGTCTGGCTCGAAGGCGGGCCGGCAAGGCTCGGTTTGAGCGGCTGGTCCCTCCTGGCATGCCTGCCTCTTTTTCTTCCTTTCCTGACCGCAGGGCGGCGCACATGGACGATAAGAGGAGCCTGAAGCGACGCTTGAACATCTGCCCGTATAGAAAAGATAACACATGAGAGACGAAGACAAGTCACAGGAACAACTCATCAGGGAATTGAATTCACTCCGCCAGCGGGTGATGGCCCTCGAGCAGTGGATCGACGATCGGAAAAGAGAGGGGCACGCTGAAGGACTGCCGGAGCAGCAGGATATTCTGCCCGGACTGCAGAGCAACGCCCTGTTCAAAAACCACTTCGTGATCATGATCGCCCAGGCAAATCTGAGAAACTCCAAGTTTGCCCTGATGTTGATCGCCATAGACAACCTCGACGAGATCAAAAAATCCGCCGGAGACTCCATCGTCAACCCGGTGGTAAAGGCCGTCGCCAACCGCGTCACGAGCTCCCTGCGGAAGACGGACATCGTCACCCTGACGGATCAGAAAGAATTCGTGATCCTGATACCGGAGTATTCCTGGCTCGAGGTTTCCGTGAAGATCGCCCAGAGGATGCTCAAGTCCTTCGAGAAGCCCTTCATACTCAACGATCGGGAAATCCACGTGACGCTGAATATCGGCATAGCCGTTTATCCCGACGACGCCTCCGACGCAGACGCACTGATCAAGTGCGCCCAGGCGGCCCTCGGCTATACCCGTCAGGAGGAAAAACGGGCCTATGCCTATCATTTCTACAACCGAAAATTGAAGTAACGGCAGCTTCATCCTTTCTCGCTCTGCCTCTCGCCTTTAACCCTGCACTCTCAGGCTCATATCTTAATGTGGATGACGGGCAGCCCCAGGTGCTTGCGCTTCGTCTCGCCGAAGAGGATCGTCCGGTCGCGCACCGTGGGCTCGCCGCGCCTGCCCTTTCCTTTCACGTCGATGGTATGCGCCCCGCCGAGGTGCAGGGCGTGCTTGCCATACCAGCCTCGCACCACGTCAACGGCCTCGTAGAGGCGCCGGACGTTTTCCGCCCGGACGGGGCTTTCGAAGAGGGTGTACTGGACGGCGTCATCGGGTACAAGATCAACAAGGACAACGCCCGTGGCCCGGTAGAGCTCCCCCTCCCAGTAGACGAGGTCGAAGAGCCCGCGGAGGATCTCGCAGAGTTCCAGGGGGTGGGCCGAGGGGCGGATGAGCTTCGCCTCCGTCCCCTCGAAGTCGAAGTTCTGTTTCTTTAGAAAGGCAACAACCTTCCGGGCGGCGAGCTTGTAGCGCCGCGCCTTCATGCAGGCCGACTCCAGGTTTCGAAGCAACTGGGCGAAGAGGTAGTCCCGGTCGCTCGTGGCGGGGGAGAAGGTCTTCGTCTTGCTGATGGAGGCATAGTCATTCTTTTCCTCCGGCTCCACGGGGTAGCAGGACTCCCCGCGAAGCTCCCGCCAGATCTCCTGGCCCGGTTTCGTGAAGCGCTTTTTCACCACCTGCTCGGGAAGCTTCGCGAACTCCAGGGCCGTCCGGACCCCCATCTTCCAGAGATAATTCGTCGTGGCGCGGCCGATCCCCCAGATCGCCTCGACGGGCAGGTCCCGGATGTATTTCGGGATGTCCCGGCCGGGGATCATCGTGAAGCCGTCGGGTTTCTCGTGCTTGGAGGCCACCTTGGCGAGGACCTTTGAGACGGAGAGCCCCACGCTCACCGTGAAGCCGAGTTCCCGCTGGATCTCCTTCTTGATCTTGAGGGCAATCGTCTCATAGGAGGAGTGGAGCGGCCGCCGCAGGCCCGTGAGATCGGCAAAAGCCTCGTCGATGGAGTACTCCTCCACCTGGGGCGTGAAGCGCCGGACAATGCTGAACATCCGCTTCGAAAAGAGGCTGTAGGTCTCGTAGTCCGAGGGAAGGACGATGAGATCGGGGCAGATCTTCTTCGCCTCGATGAGGGAGACGCCGCGCTTGATGCCGAGCCTCTTGGCCGGGTAGCTCGCGCAGGCCACGATCCCGCGCTCGCCGCCGGTGATCAGGACCTTCCCCCTCAGTTCCGGGTGGATCACCTCCTCGCAGGAGGTGAAGAAGGCATCACCGTCCACGTGCAAAACGGCCCTCGGCCAGGAGTGGATGTTGAAAGCAAAATCCATATGGGTCCCTCTAAGTCTGTCTGAGTCTATCTAGGTCTATTTAGGCCTATTGGCCGCGAAGGGCTAAGAGTTATGGCCCAAAGGGTCACGGGTACCGGGTTCAGGGGTTAGGGCAAAGGAATGCTGCGCAATGTTGAGTTTTGAGTTATGAATTATGAGTTGCCGATAACTTGCTTTTTCTAATTCAAAACTCAACATTCAAAATTCATCATTTATATTAGGTGTACGCCGCAGATGGGCGTTTTTGAACAGCCTCGCCCTCTTGTCAGGCTGGTCAAAAGTGCCTGCGTGCAAGGCGCCCGATGTCACGAGAAGCGAGGCGTACTAAAGCGTACGTTGAGCGACGAGGGACAAGGGGAACGCAGCAGACAGGTGCTTTTCACCAGCCTAAAGGTGGTATTTGCGGATGACGGCGCTAACAACCCCGCCGACTTTCAACTCCTCCCGGGGCTTGATGGGCGGGTATTTCGGATTGGCTGACTCGAGGGTGACCTCACCCTTTCTCTTTCTGAAGTACTTCATCGTCCACTCGCCGTCCACCTGGGCGATGATGACGTCGCCGTTTTTCGGCTCCCTCCCCTTCTCGACGATGACGAGATCCCCCGGCATGATCCCCTCGCCGATCATGGAATCCCCGTTCACGCGGAGAAGAAAAGACGTCTCGGGGCGGGTGATGACATACTCATCGAGGGAGATGATGTCCCGCAGTTCCTCTTCCGCGGGCGACGGGAACCCGGCCTGGATATCCCCCACCACCGGAAGCGGAAGGACCCGGCGCAGGGGCATCAGGAAGCCCTTCGTGTCCTTTTCCAGGAGACCCTCCGCCTGGAGCTTCTTCACCCAGAAGTCGACGACGCTCTTGGACCGCACCCCCAGGAGGCCGATCATCTCCGAATAGGTCGGCATCCGCCGCCGGTCACGGTAGAACCCGGCGATCTTTCCCTTCACCGTCTCAACAGTCCGTTTTTCCATTTAAGTGACTATTCCGTTTTTCCCCCTCCCTCGACGGGAGGGGCCGGGGAATGACGAACTTTTGCTCGAAAGATACGAAATCAACAATGTAACTTCCGACAGGTTGTTGCCTTCTGAATTTGACTCCATTCAGCTGTCTTGCCTTCAGATGTTTCCACAAAGGCCCTTCCGCTTTGGTCTGCCGTTTTCTAAGGGCTTTGGCGCTGGTCAAAAGTACCGGATTTCTCATATTTTTCTACTTCAACTCCCCTCACCCTGCCCTCTCCCGCTGCCTCTTCCACCGAAGGGGAGAGGGAATTTTGAGGGTTGACTCTATAGTCTGTCAAATGATTTATAGAACGAACGTTCTATATTGTCAAGAAGATTTTCAAAGGAACCGTCGGGGATGGATGCTTTCCTGTCAGAATCATTGACATCCTTAGGAAAACGGGATAAGTTAACGCCCACGACCGCAACGCTTTCGGACATCCGGACCAGGCAGGACAGCCTTCAGTTGTGCCGGCCAGTGACCCCATACCAATCCCCGGAAAGAGGTGCCTTTCTGACTCCATTTCTCATTAAAGTCGCTGCGACCGGATTCGGCAGCGGCTATGCGCCCATTGCACCCGGGACGGCCGGCTCACTCGTCGGGATCGTGCTCTACCTTGCCCTGACGCGCCTGCCCTGGCCCCTTCAACTTGTGACGATCCTGTTCCTCGCTCTCCTCGCAGTGTACGTCTCGGGAGAGGCGGAGAAGATATTCAACAAGAAGGACTCTTCTTATATCGTCATCGACGAGATCGTGGGACAGCAGTTCGCCCTCTTCCTCGTGCCGCCGAAGATTTTGTACGTCGCGCTGGGCTTTTTTCTTTTCCGGCTTTTTGATATCGTGAAACCCCCGCCGGCAGCTTTCTGCCAGGCGCATCTCCCCGGCGGATGGGGGGTGGTGATGGATGACGTGGCGGCGGGAATTTACACGAACATTTTGCTCCTGCTGGTCGTGTACTTCGTCAGCAGATAACCGTTTTCCGAAATCAAATACCCCAGGCTGTTCAAGATGGATTTCTTCTAAATGCCTGGACGGGGTTTTAAATGAAAGTCGGCATCCTGACCATCGGCAACGAATTGACCACGGGCCGGACCCAGGACACGAACACGGCCTACCTCGCGGGCGAATTGGCCTCCAGAACCTACGAGGTTTCCGCCTCGATGGCCGTGGGCGATTCGCAGAGCGCCATCAAGGGGGCCCTGGATTTTCTGCTTCCCATCTCCAACGCCGTGATCGTCACGGGGGGCCTTGGCCCCACAGCGGACGACATCACCACAGAGTGCATCGCAAAGGCCTTCGGGCTCAAGATATACCTGGATGAAAAGGCTCTCCAGGTCATCAAGGATCGCTTTGAGCGATTCAAAATCCGCTGGTCCGACAACAACGCCAAGCAGGCCGCCTTCCCGAAAGGGGCGCAGCCGATTCCGAACCCCGTCGGCACGGCGTGGGGCTATGCGCTGAAGCGTAATCGCAAGACCATCATCGTGATCCCCGGTGTGCCCCGCGAAGTGCGGAAAATATTCTCCGAAGGGGTTCTTCCGATCCTGGAGAAGGCCTCGGGCAGGAAAAAAGTGGCCGTCCTGACGAAGACGATCAAACTCTTCGGTCTCGCCGAGGCGCTGGTGGACAACGCGCTATCCGATGTTGATTACAACAGGAAAACCCTGAGCATCGGCTTCTACCCGCGCTTCCCCGAGAACCACATCGTGCTCACGGCCAGGGACACGGACAGAAAGCGGGCGCAGAAGCACCTCGACGCCGTCCGCAAGAAGATCGAGGAGAGGCTCAGGAAACATATTTTCGGTTACGACAACGACACCCTCGAGGGGATCGTGGGGGCGCTTCTCACGGAGAGGAAACTCACCCTCGCCGTGGCGGAATCCCTCACGGGCGGCCTTATCACGGATCGTATCACGAACGTGCCCGGAAGCTCCCGGTACTTCGAGCGCGGGGTGATCTCCTACAGCAACCGCTCCAAGACGGACCTCCTGAACGTGCCGGAGCAAACCCTCGAGGAATTCGGGTCGGTGAGCGATACAACAGCCATCCTGATGGCCGAGGGAGTTCACAGGATGGCAAAAACAGACATCGGACTATCCACGACGGGGATTGCCGGACCGACGGGCGGGACGGAGCGAAAACCCGTGGGCACTGTATTCATCGCCGTCACGGATGGAAGGAGGAGGATCTGCCGGGATTTCCAGTTCCGGTGGGATCGAAGGCGCATCAAGGAGATCACGTCGCAGTGGGCCCTCGAGATGCTTCGACAGTTTATCCTTGAATCAGTATAAGGTGTAGAACATGACGACACAGCCAGAAAAGATGATCAGGACATTTCTTGCCGTCGACATCCCGAAAGAGATCACGGATTCGATGGAAAAGATCCAGTACCGTCTGCGGAATTCCCTCAAGGAAGGAATGATCCGCTGGACGAAACCCGGTTCCGTTCACCTGACTCTCAAGTTTTTCGGCAGCATCTCAGAGAGGGACATCGAGCACATCATCGGGCTCCTGAAGGACAGCGTGAAAAGCTTCAAACCCCTCATGCTCACGGCCGAGAAGGTCGGCGTCTTCCCGAACGCCCGCCAGCCCCGGGTCCTGTGGCTGGGGATAACCGGCGGGGACAATTCCCTCATGACATTACAGAAGCAGATCGATGATGACCTGCACGGCATCGGCTTCCCGAGAGAGGAACGCCCCTTCAGGCCTCACCTCACCCTCGGCCGGACGAAGGCCCATCGGGGGATCGAGGGGCTATCGGTCGTACTCGAGGAGTTCAAGGACTACAGGGCGGGCGCCTTGCCGGTCGCGGGGCTCACCCTCTACCGAAGCGACCTGCGGCCCGAGGGCCCCGTGTACACGAGGCTAGGCTACTTCCCCCTCGGCGGCTGAAAGTGCCAGGATTTTTCTTTATAATAATCGCGAAATATTTTAAATAAAAATTTATTTTACAGACCACGGAGGCATTCATGGCAGATATCGACAGGGACAAGGCAGTGGATCTGGCTATCAGCCAGATTGAGCGTCAGTTCGGCAAGGGCTCCATCATGCGCCTGGGGAGCGATGAGGTGATCGACGTCCCCGTCATCTCGACAGGGTCGCTGAGCCTCGACATGGCCCTCGGCGTGGGTGGGATCCCCCGCGGAAGGGTCATCGAGATTTACGGGCCTGAGGCGGGCGGGAAGACGACCCTCGCCCTTCACATCGTCGCCGAGGCGCAGAAGACAGGCGGACTGGCCGCATACGTGGACGCCGAGCATGCCCTCGACGTCGCCTACTCAAGAAAAATCGGCGTCAACACGGACGACCTTCTCATCGCCCAGCCCGATACGGGCGAGCAGGCCCTCGAGATCGCCGAGACGCTCGTGAGAAGCGGCGCTCTCGATGTGCTGGTCGTCGATTCCGTGGCGGCCCTGGTGCCGCGGGCGGAGCTCGAGGGCGACATGGGCGACGCCCAGATGGGCCTCCAGGCAAGACTCATGTCCCAGGCCCTGCGGAAGCTGACCGGCGCCATCAGCAAGTCCAAGACTTCCGTCATCTTCATCAACCAGCTCCGCATGAAAATCGGCATCTTCATGGGCAACCCCGAAACAACAACGGGCGGAAACGCCCTGAAATTTTACTCCTCCATGCGTATAGACATCCGAAGAATCGGCGCCCTCAAGCACGGCGAGCAGGTCGTGGGGAACCACGTGCGCGTGAAGGTCGTCAAGAACAAGGTGGCCCCGCCCTTCAAGGAGACGGAGTTCGACATCATCTTTGGTGAGGGGATCTCCCGGGAGGGCGACGTCCTCGACCTCGGCGTAAACGACGGCATCGTCGAGAGAACCGGTACCTGGTACTCTTACAAGGGCGACCGCCTTGGCCAGGGACGGGAGAACGCAAAGCTTGCCCTGAAGGACAACCCGGAACTCCTGAAGAAACTCGAAGCCGAGATCCGTGAGAAACACGGGCTCAAGATAAACGAACCCGCACCGGCCGCGGAGAAACCGAAAGAAAAAGAAAAGAAAAAATGAGGGAAGACCCTCAGTTCGACAGGGCGAAGCAGAAGGCCTTCCGGCTCCTCGCCCGCCGGGCGCAGAGCAAAAAGGAGTTGCAGAAAAAGCTTGCCGACAGGGGCTTTGAAAAGCCCGTCGTGGACCGGATCGTGAAAATGTTCACGGACCAGGGCTATCTCAATGACGAGGCCTTCGCCCGGGACTGGGCCCGGCACCTCGCCCGGAACAGGCACTACGGCAACCGCAGGATCGAGATGAGCCTGGCCGTGAAGGGAATCGCGAAGGACCTCATCGAAAAGGCCATCGCGGAAGCCAGGGGGGAAATCGAAGAACGGGAGGGCATCCGCAAAGTTCTTCAGAAAAAACTGAAAGGCAGAAAGCCAGGTGGACTGGACCGGGCCGAGAAGAGACGGATCGCCCAGAGCCTCGCTCTAAGGGGTTACGCCTGGCCGCTCATCATAGAAGCTCTTGGAAAAAAACAGGAGGGTTTGTTCGATGACATCGAGTGAAATCAGGGCAAAATTTTTAAAATACTTCGAAGAGCGGGGGCATGCTATCATCGCGAGCTCATCGCTCATCCCGAAGGACGACCCCACACTGCTCTTCACCAACTCGGGGATGGTCCAGTTCAAAAACTGCTTCCTGGGCCTCGAGGACCGGGGCTACTACCGCGCGGCAAGCTCCCAGCGCTGCGTCAGGGCGGGAGGAAAACACAATGACCTGGAGAACGTGGGCTACACGGCTCGCCACCACACCTTCTTCGAGATGCTGGGCAACTTCTCCTTCGGCGACTATTTCAAGAGGGAGTCCATCGCCTGGGGCTGGGATTTCCTGACGAACGTCATGGGCCTCGACAAAACGAAGATGTACATCACCATCTATGAGAAGGATGACGACGCTTTCGATATCTGGAACAAGGAAATGGGCATCCCCGCCGAGCGGATCTTCCGGATGGGCATGGACACCAACTTCTGGATGGTGGGGGAGACGGGCCCCTGTGGCCCCTGCTCGGAGATTCTCTATGACCAGGGCCCGGAGGTGGGCTGCGGTCGACCCGAGTGCAACGTCGAGTGCTCCTGCGACAGGCACCTCGAGCTGTGGAACCATGTCTTCACGCAGTTCGACCGCAACCTCGACGGGAGCTTCACCCCCCTTCCCAAACCCAACATCGACACGGGCATGGGCCTCGAGCGGCTCGCCGCCGTCGTCCAGGGCTACAGGAGCAACTACGACACGGACCTCTTCACCCCGATCATCAAACACATCGCGAAGCTCTCCGGCAAGAAGTACGGCACTAATCCCGACAACGACATCTCCATGCGCGTGATTGCCGATCACGCCCGCGCCGTCTTCTTCCTCATCGCCGACGGCATCCTCCCCTCCAACGAGGGCCGGGGATATGTGCTTCGCAGGATCCTGCGGCGCGCCTGCAGGCATGGCAAGCTCCTGGGCTTCGACAAGCCCTTCCTGAACGAAGTCGTGACCTCCGTGGTAGATGTCATGAAGGGCGCCTACCCCGAGAGCGTCGACCGGCTTTCCTTCGTCCAGAAAGTCATCTTCAACGAGGAGCAGCGCTTCCTCGAAACCCTCGACACGGGCCTTCGTATCCTGACCGACGAAGTGGCCGTGTTGAAAAAATCGAAAAAGACCGTCATCCCCGGTGATGTCGTCTTCAAGCTCTACGACACCTACGGCTTCCCGGTAGACCTCACGGCCGACATCGTCAAGAAAGACAAACTCAGCATCGACATGGAAGGCTTCGAGAAGCTCATGGAAGAACAGCGCGAGAAGGCCCGCGAGAGCTGGAAGGGAAGCGGCGATGCGGCCGTGGCCGACAGCTACAAGAAGCTTTCCCTCAAGGGCATCAAGAGCGAACTCGTAGGCTACGAGGAGGTCACCGAGGCAACTTCCTTCGTGACGGCCATCCTGAAAAAGGATGCGGAGGTGGACGTCATCACCGAAGGTACCAACGCAGAGATCTTCATCGACCAGACGCCCTTCTACGGCGAGACAGGCGGCCAGGTAGGCGACACGGGCGTCATCGAAGGCGAGGGGTTTGTTTTCGAGGTCTGGGACACCCAGCGCCCCGACGAGAACCTCATCTCCCACATCGGAAAGCTCAAGAAGGGAACCCTCAGGGTGCGCGACTCGGTCCACCTCAAGGTTGAGACGAACACCCGAAGGGCCACCGAGGCCAACCACTCGGCCACCCACCTGCTCAACGCCGCACTCCACAACGTCCTGGGCGATCACGTGAAGCAGGCGGGATCGCTCGTCAACCCCGAGCGCCTGCGCTTTGACTTCACCCACTTCTCGCGTATCGACGACCACGAGCTTGACCGGATCGAGACAATCGCCAACGAATACATCCAGGCGAACCTGCCCGTCAAGACGAGCATCCTCGACAAGGAGCAGGCCATGAAAACCGGCGCCCATGCCGTCTTTGATGAGAAGTACTCTGACAAGGTCCGCGTCGTGCAGATGGGCAAGGTGAGCGCCGAGCTCTGCGGAGGGACCCACGTGACCCGCACCGGAAACATCGGCCTCCTAAAGATCCTCTCCGAGTCGGCCGTGGCAGCGGGCGTGAGGCGTATCGAGGCCGTCACGGGCCCCGAGGCCGTCAAGTACGTGAAGAAGGTTGACCACGAACTCAAAAAGGTCGCCAACATCTTCAAGACCGGCCCCATGGAAGTAGCCGACCGAGTCGACAAGCTGATCAAGACGCACAAGGATCTCGAGCGGGAAATCGAGGCCCTCAAGGGGAAACTGGCAGCTAAGGAATCGGCCGATATCATAAAAAAGGCCCGGAGCTTCAACGGCTTCCAGGTCCTTGCCACCACCGTGGAAGCTTCCGATGTGAAGGCGCTGCGCGACTTCGGCGACAAGATCCGCGACAAGATCAAATCGGGCGTTATCCTGATCGGCAGCAAGGTGGGCGACAAGGCGATGCTTCTTTGCATGGTCACGAAGGACCTCACCGCCAAGTACGACGCCGGGAAGATTGTGAAAGAGATCGCCCCCATCGTCGGCGGAAGCGGCGGCGGCAGGCCCGACATGGCCCAGGCCGGCGGCACGAAGCCCGAGAACCTCGACAAGGCCCTCGCGAAACTCGAGGCCATGTTCAAGGCCGAGGAGAAACCGGCAAAGAAGCCCGCCCCGGCGGCAAAACCCGCGGCAAAGGCAAAAGCCGTAAAGAAGACAGTTGTGAAACCGAAGGCGAAGCCAAAAACCAAGAAGAAATAAAGTGCTCAGTGGTTAGTGATTGGTGGTGAGTGGCGAGGAGTCCTCGCAAATTCATAATTCAAAACTCAAAATTCAAAATTATTGGTGGCCCTTAGGGCCACAGTGCTGTTTCCTGGATCCTGCCGCTACGCGGCATAAGGAGGGGACCATGGAATGATGGCAATAAACCCCGTACCTCGTTATGAGTGCGGGGTTTTATATTTAAGTAAGTCGATTAAGGAAATGTTGAAATACAAGACCTGACCCCAGCATACAAGATTCTTATGGAAAACGAGATCATCGAAAAGCACGATAGGATTGAATGACAAATTGTCTTGTGGGTTAACAATAAATGGGCTCACCTATGAAAAAAGCTGTGAATACCTCACTGGACGTACAAAAGATCCAAGCGGCTGTTCTGCGCAGGAGGGGTGGCCCTTTAAAGATCGAAACCCTCGAGATGGACGGCCCGCGGGACGACGAGGTGCTGGTTCGCATTGTCGCCAGCGGCATCTGCCACACGGATATCAGCTATGTTGACGAATGGTACGAGGCAGCTGAGGGACCACTGGTGCTGGGTCATGAAGGTGCCGGCATCGTGGAGCGGATCGGGAAAAAGGTAAAGCGCGTCCGGTACGGTGATCATGTCGTCCTCTCCTACCAATCCTGCGGCCGTTGCCGCCCCTGCCGGAGCGGACATCCGGCGGATTGCCAGTACCTCTATGATCTGAACTTCGGCTTCAAGCGCCTGGACGGCAGCAATGCACTGCACCGCAGCGGTGCGCGCGGGCATTTCTTCGGCCAGTCCTCCTTCGCAACCCACACCCTGGCAACCGAGCGCAATCTCGTCAAAGTCCCAATGAATCTGCCTCTTGAGATCCTGTCTCCTCTGGGTTGCGGCCTGCAGACGGGAGCCGGTACCGTGATAAACGCTCTGGCCGTCCCGGCCGGGGCGAGCATCGCCATTCTCGGTACGGGCGCCGTTGGCCTCGCGGCAGTAATGGCGGCGCGAATTGTCGGGGCCGATCCGATCATCGGCGTCGATATTGTTCAGGCGCGGCTTGACCTCGCCCAGGAGCTGGGAGCAACCCACGTGATCGACAATCGCCGTGACGACGTGGCCGCGCGCATCCGGAATATCACAGGCAGGGGGGTCGATTACACGATGGAGAGCACCGGCGACGACAAACTGTATCGGCTCGCCGTCGATGTATTGAACCCGAAAGGCACCGCGGCGTATCTCACCGGTGTCAGCGGCCCGGGATCCCTACCGCGAGGGCGGAGGGCCCTGAGCATCATCCAGGGCAACGCCGTGCCGCAGATCTTTATCCCGAAACTGATCACGCTTTACCGCAAAGGGCTTTTCCCCTTTGACCGTCTGGAGAAATTCTATGACTTCGGGCAGATCAACCGTGCTATCGCCGATGCCAAGCGCGGTCGCAGCATCAAGCCGGTACTGCGGGTAAGCAAGGCGTAGTAAGTTGCACGGGGTCAAGTCTGCTTTTGACTTCTGTCCCACGAACAAGAGATAGTGCAGTAAGGTCGCCTACGAAAAAGGCCGGCAAATAAATGGTCCGGATTTTAACAATTGCACAGGTTCCATTTGAGGAGAAAGACATGGTTATCATCACGAGCAAATACGTTAAACCTCTGGAAGTGATCGATTCTCTGCTGGCGGAGCACCGGAAGTTTCTCGCTAAGCAATTCAAGCAGAGGAAATTCATCTGTTCCGGGCCTCAGGTTCCGAGAGTCGGTGGTGCGATCATCGCCAATGTCGGTATCGATGAAGCAAGAGAGATCATGAAAAAAGATCCGTTCACGATCCATGGCGCCTCAGAGTATCAATTCATCGAATTCACCCCCGGCACATACGATGAACGTTTTTCGTGCTTTGTCAAGTAGGGAGAGACAGGAGCGCATTCATGAAGAAATTACTTTGTATCTTCACGACGCTGTTTTTGTGCACAGGGCTGGCGCACGCCAAGGACACGGTCAAGGGCAACCCGACCATCGTGATCAAGACCAACAAGGGCGTGATCGAGTCCGTGCTCTTCAGGGACAAGGCGCCCGTCACGGTTGAGAACTTCCTCAACTACATCGAGGCCAGGCATTACGACGGGACGGTCTTTCACCGGGTGATCAAAAACTTCATGATCCAAGGTGGCGGCTTCGACCAAAACCTCTCTCAGAAGACCACCCGGACGCCCATAAAAAACGAGGCCGCCAACGGTCTCAAGAACGAGCGTGGCACACTGGCCATGGCTCGCACCCAGGTGGTGGATTCGGCCACCACGCAGTTCTTCATCAACCTCAAGGACAATGCCTTCCTCGACCACGGCTTCCGCGATTTTGGCTACGCTGTATTCGGCAAGGTCACCAAAGGCATGGATGTGGTCGATGCCATCGCCAGCGTGCCGACCGGGTCGAAGGGTCCGCTCCCCTCAGACTGCCCTCGCGAGGCGGTGATCATCGAGTCGATTCGAATCAAATAGGCCGGGCTATCACGCAGCAAACCTCTAACAAGTATTGCAACCAGGGAGATACGCGAAGATGGGGAAAAAAGTAATCGTTGAAAGAAAAGGTCATGTGCTCCTTATGGGCCTCAACCGACCCGCAAAGATGAATGCCTTCGATGTGGATATGTATATCGAACTATCCATGGCCTTCGGGGAGCTCAACAATGATCCGGAATTGCGCTGCGGGCTTCTATTTGCTCATGGCAAGCATTTCACGGCAGGTCTCGACCTTCCCCAGTGGGCGCCGCTTATCAGCAAAGGGACATTCCCGCCTGCTCTTCCCAGGGAGGCCTGCGACCCCCTTGGGCTCGATGAAGCAAAACGCGTCGGGAAACCCGTGGTCATAGCTGTTCATGGCATCTGTTTCACGATCGGACTCGAACTTCTCCTGGCGGCGGACATTCGCGTGGCTTCGTCTGACGTTCGTTTAGCCATGATCGAGATTAAACGAGGGATCTATCCTGTGGGAGGGGCAACGATTCGGCTGCACCGGGAAATCGGCTGGGGAAATGCCATGAGGTACCTGCTGACCGGCGATGAATTACGTGCGGATGAGGCCTACCGACTCGGTCTTATCCAGAAAGTGGCCGAAAACGGAATGCAACTTGACCGAGCACTCGAGTTTGCCGAAACGATTGCGAAGCAGGCCCCGCTGGGGGTCAAGGCGACGCTCCTTTCCGCAAGGTATGTTCAGAGCGACGGCGAAAAGGCGGCCATTGCGAAATTGGTACCCGACCTTATCCCCATCATGAAGAGCGAAGACGCTGCCGAGGGCGTGAAGTCTTTTATCGAAAGAAGAGAAGCAAGATTCAAGGGACGTTGATGTAGCGCCTCCGTCATTCAGTCGCAAAAAGGGGGGACAGGTTTTTTTCAGTAGACAAATTCCATATGGACGAAAGGATGGGTGGGAAGACAAAGTCTTGACCTTCGTCTTTCTCCTACCAATCATCTCCCCGGCATGGAGGCGGGCTTGCCCATGGTGAAGGGCACCTCCGGTATCGCGATTTTGACTCGAAGGGGCCGTCTGCCCTCCAGGGCAAGGGCGGCGGCGTTTTTCTGGCGATAAGGCCGGGGTTCGTAGGTCCAGCCTTTCTTCAGCCGCTTCTCTTCCCTCTTCAGCAGCTCAAGGGCGTAAAGCCCGACGATCGGCGCGAGGACTCTCGTCTTCCATCCGAAGGTTCCGTAAATATCCTGCAGGAGGTCTTTCATCTTCCCGGCCATCCGGGCATCTGCCCGGTACCACCTTTTCATCGCCCAGACGGCCCCCGCGTAAGACGTCCGAAGCGGTGAAGCTTCCCAGACATATCGGTCCCGTATCCGCCCGTCGGGATGATTCCCGTACCTTTGCCATCCCTTCAGCATGGTCCGGATCAGGCGATACAGGCTGGGGCCGTTGACCTCGAAATCCCGCTGGAAAGCCCGGATGATAAATTCCTCCTCCTGCCCGTCCTGAATATGGGCATGCCGGTAGTTGAAGCGGTACTGGCCGTGGACATCGGCCAGGGGACGTACCGATTCGGGCAGGAGCGTACCGTTCATCCGGTGCTCTTCATAAAAAGGTGTCCCTGGATTGGGCGTGTAAAGCATGAACTGGTGAAAATCGGTGTCGTGGCTTACGGCATAATCGATGACATCTTCGATGTTTTCGGGGGTGTGATTTTCAAGGCCGATGATGGAAGACCCCAGGACGCGGATCCCGTGGGATTGGAGTGTCTTGACCAGCGTGCGTGTGTCCACGTCGTGAAGTTTTCGATACCGGCTGTTTTCGCCTTCCAACCCGAGCCACACCCAGGCGATCCCGAGACCCACGAGCTGCTCGATTGTATAAGACTGCAGAACACGGCCGGAGCTGAATACATACAGCGCCCAGCCTTTTCCGTTTTGCTCCATCAGTTCCAGGAGCCGCAGAGCCCGTTTCCGGTGGAAGAGAAAATTTTCGTCAAGGACAAAGAAAGAGCGCACCCCGAGCCTTTCCTCGATCTGGCACATGACGGAAAAAAGCTCATCACCCGTTTCATAGAAATTGACAAAGTTTCCTTTACCGCCGAAGAGGGCCGAGGTGGAACAGAAGTTACACCCCACGGGACAGCCCACGGAGGGAATCAGTATGGCGGCCGTGCGGCCTTTTGTGTGCGGAAGGTTGATCCCCATGATCCGCCCACCGAATCCCGAGATCACCATGGGATGTCGAACGGGCGCCCTCTCAGCCTGGCCGATAAACCTCCGGAACCATCGGATCCCGTCTCCTCTGACAATGTGATCGGCGTCTATCCTGCGGCCGATGTCCTCCTTGCCGGAGATATGCCCGCCCACGACGATCACCGCGCCCGGCCGATACTCGCGGATGAGCTCGCACATCTTTTTGACTTTTCCAACGTTCGGCAGTATGGCGCTGATCCCGATAATGTCGTAATCGTTTTCACGGATTTCCCGGGTAAAATCTTCCAGGGAGGGGAAATCGAGGAGCGAGCACGGCGCATCGATATTGGCCTGTATCATCTGCAGGCCGAAAGTGCGGTGGAACATCCGCAGGGAAAAACCGCCCTGAACACGAGTGACCTGGTTCTGGTAAAGTTCCATGGGGTTGAGTCTGCGGCTCCCGTATTCGTCATCCTGCGCGTAGGGTCCGAAAACGCTCGTCAGCAGAATCCTGGCCCGTGTTCCCCCGGGATGGACGGCCTGCGGTTTTTCCATGATGGTTCTCCCTTGCTGATGAAATGTTTTTTCTCAAACAGCTGCTCAATCCTTAAGGGAAATGCTTGGGGAAAGAAAGAACCATTTCAATGTTTTACAATAGTTTTACAAAGTCCTTCTTCGTGTACAGTGCTGACAAAATATTTGTCCGTTGACACCGATTCTGCCCTATTGTACCGTTTCGTGTATGAACCGATTCAGGTGGTTTTATCATCCCATTTTTATCTTTGTCTTCTCCATCGTGGCCCTGGCCGCGTCCCTCTTCCTCTATATCTACTGGTACATAGAGGTCAGCGCGGGTCTACAGGCGGTTGTCGCTAAGCACCACCTCGATCCCGACCAGTTTTTCGAGGCCCAGACATGGGTCGTGATCCTGGTTCTTTCCATCCTCGTGGGGATCATCCTGATCGGGGTGTTTCTCATCTTCATATACAACCAAAGGACCCTGCAGCTCTACCAGACGCAGCGGAACTTCATCAACAGTTTCACCCACGAACTGAAGACACCGGTCACGTCGCTGAGGCTTTACCTGGACACTTTCGCGAAGTACGAGCTTTCCCGGGAGGATCAGATCAAATACATCGAGTTCATGATCCAGGATGTGGACCGGCTCCTGAACAACATCACCCGCATCATGAACCTGGCAAAGCTCGAGAGTCGGAGCTACCGGAATGAATTCATGGAATCGGACCTGGTGCAGACGGTTCAGCGGTTCTGCAAAGCGAACTCCGGTCTTTTCCGAAACTGCGAGATCAGCATCCACAACCCCGCGGGGACACCTTTCCCCTACCGGATCAACCCGACCCTGTTCGACATATTCCTGATGAACATCCTGACGAACGCCGTGAGATACAACGCCTCGGATGTCCCCAGGGTTGACATTCGTTTCCTGCCCGAGAAAAAGAGACTGAAGGTTCAGTTTGAAGATAACGGGATCGGCATCGAAAAGTCAGAGGTCAAAAAAATATTCAGGAAGTTCTATCGGCCAGGGCCGGCCAACGACCTGACGGCGAGGGGTTCGGGGCTGGGCCTTTACATGGTCCAGCAGATCGCGAAAATCCACAAAGGGGAGGTATCAGCGCAAAGCGAGGGGACCGGGAAGGGTTCCGTGATCACCCTGACTCTGCCTCTCAGGCTTCAGCCGGCCGGATGAATAGAGGGCTTACTTCATGAGAGATTCGGGGAAAAAACGTATTCTTGTCATTGAGGATGATACGCACATAGCGGAAGGCCTGAGGCTGAATCTCTCCTTCAAGGGTTACGACGTGAAGATCTCACCTGACGGGGTTTCAGGTATCCGTGACTGGAAGGAATGGAAACCGGAGCTGATCGTCCTCGACATCATGCTCCCCGGTATTGACGGTCTGACGGTGCTGCGCAACATTCGCCTTGAGGATGAACGCCTTCCGATCCTCATCGTCTCCGCCAGAGGCGAAATCGAAGACCGCATCAAGGGTCTTTCATGGGGGGTAGACGATTATCTCGCCAAGCCCTTCAACCTGGACGAGTTCCTGCTCCGGGTGGAGCGGCTCTTGACACGGTCTTCGTGGGGACACGAAGAAGGCGCCTCCGCCGGGGTTCCCGCGGAGAGTATCTATAAATTCGGCAAGAATGTCATCGATTTCGAGAATTTCACCGCCGTCTGCAGTTGCGGAGAGGTGACCATGACGGAGCAGGAGGTGAAGCTCCTCAAGCTCTTCATCGCGAACCGAGGAAAGGCCCTTTCACGAAGCGAACTCCTGGAAATGGGCTGGGGATACACGGGGGCCACACCGACGAGGACCGTGGATAACTTCATCGTGCGGTTCCGGAAGTACTTCGAGGACAACCCCCATGAGCCTGTATTTTTCAGGAGCCTCCGGTCCGTGGGATACATCTTTGATCATGATTCATGAATACCCCGTATTTCAGGGCGCCTGAATCGAGAGACGGGTCAATATAGCTTAAAAAAGGGATAGGCTGTTTTTACGGAGTCTTTCCTGCAGTGGGGCAGGCACCCCGGAAAAATTGGAATCAAGTCTTGTACTTCAACATTTCTATTGGGGGACTTCCTGTCCGAGAAAGAAATCATATGAAAATTTCAAAATGGCTGGATGAAAAAGAAGCGGAAGGCGTTGACGTATCGCAAATCGAGTTGCCCGGCGACCTGCTCTATGACGCCGAACCCGACGAAGTGGTCTTCTTTGAAGTGCACAGGCCCTGCAGTGTGCTCTGCTCAAAGAACCACCCCTTTGCCACGGTCGAGCGCTTCAAGCGCTGGTACTGTTGCAGGGGCCAGGACAAGAAAGCCGGTATCCACGCGACGGGAATGGAGTGGAGATTTTTTACAAAGAACAAAGATCTCGCCATCAGTACAGCCAAATCACACATGGTATAAAGAGATGTCGAATGACCAAGACAAGAAAGATACAAAAGGTCCTGAAGAGTAAGCCTACCATCGAGGGCGCCGGCGTCCATCTCAGGAGAGCCTTCGGATTCGGTGAAGTCCCGATGTTCGATCCTTTCCTTATGCTGGACGACTTTCGCTCGGACAACCCGGACGACTACCTGAAGGGGTTTCCCTGGCATCCGCACCGGGGAATCGAAACGATTACATATCTCCTTCGTGGCACTGTAGAGCACGGAGACAGCATGGGAAACAGCGGCATAATCGGGCCGGGTGACGTGCAATGGATGACTGCGGGAAGCGGCATCATACACCAGGAAATGCCCAAAGGAGACAAGCAAGGCTCCATGTGGGGTTTCCAGCTCTGGGCCAATCTTCCGGCATCAAACAAGATGATGGGCCCGCGTTATCGGGACGTGACCTCCTCCACCATCCCGGAGGCCGATCTGAAAAATGCAAGAATCAGGGTCATCTGCGGAAAGATCAAGGACACACACGGCCCTGTAAGAGACATCGTCACCGATCCGGAATACTTGGATGTTACTATACCGCCAAGGTCTGAGTTTACCCACCCCGCCAGACAGGGATACACGGCCTTCGCCTATGTGATCGAAGGAGAGGGATATTTCTGCAAGGAAAAGGACCCGTTCTCTTACGAGACCGAAGGGATCAACTACTTCGACTTCCAGAGAAACCCTTTCCTGTCTAACCAGTCATTGGTTCTCTTCGGTGATGGCGACCAGATCCTTGTCTCGACCGAGGAAAAACCTGTGAGATTCCTCTTCATGTCTGGAAAGCCCCTGCGTGAGCCGGTCGCGTGGTATGGCCCCATCGTCATGAATACACGGGAAGAGCTTCGCATCGCCTTCGATGAATACAACCGAGGCACCTTTATTAAACACGGGAAGAAATAGCTTAGAGACTTGAGGTGGGAAAATGAACCGTTCCTGTACGCCCTGCCAAGCCCGATTACAGAAACTGCTCATCGTTGTTTTACCGTCCCTGACCATTCTGGCCGGTTGCGTTGTGTACGGCCCAGTGCCTCCATCGCCGCCACCTGAACCAATATACTCTTACAGAACGGGCACCTTCGAGCGCTCCTGGAATGCCGCCCTTGATGCCGCAGAAGACGTGGGCGTCCGCATTACACAGGCCAATAGAGACAGCGGGGTCATCCGGGGGACCAAAGGCGACATGGATGTCACGATCACGGTGAGAACACAGGCCGACGGCAGAGTCAGGGTGGAGTTCAACGCAAGGGGGCCCTCCGGGCACGATCAGGGACTGGCGGATCGGATATATCAAGCATACGAGCGAAGAATGGGGCGATAACATCGATCGGGGAGAAGGCGGGGAGGACTATTCCAAGGCGTTGGGGGCCAGGGGTAGAATTATTCGATGTTTTGTCACTAATGGGGCGGAGTAGAAAGCGAATATCATGCAGCGAAAGGAGGTCAGCTATGGGCTTCCGTGCAAAATTTACAGGTACTGTGTTTATAGGCATCGTCGCCTCGCTCGTGTTTCTCATGCTGCAGGGTGTCTCCATCTGCCAGGCCGCGCAGAAAGGCAAGAGCAGCGGTTCGACCACACCACCCGTTAAAGGGATGCAGAAGGTCGTCACGAAGCAGGCAACCTTTGTCCTCTATGTCCCCAAGGGGTGGAAGGTCTCTGAGGGGAGCGACGGGGCGGCCCGCTATGTCACGGCGACCGATCCCTCGGGGAAATCCGCCGTGTTCTTCTCGACGGGATCAGTTACACAGGGAGCAACCACCACATCCCTGGCAAAGCAGGCCAACATGGGACTCGGGCGACAGGCCAAGGACCTCGAAATTCAAAACGCCTTTGCATCCCGTGACGGGTCGTCGCTAGTCTACGACGGGACCTATTCCCCCCCGAAGCGCGGTAAGACGCAGTTTCGCACCTGGGTATCCCAGAAGGGCAACGATTTCACCCTCTCCCGGATCGAAGCGCCGGCAGGTCAGTTCGAAGCAATGAAACCGACGCTCCTCACGGTGCTCTCCAACATCCGGGTGACCAAGGGGTCCTTTTCCACCCAGGCAGCCGCAGCCCCCCCGAAAGTTCAACTCGTCACGTACCGACAGCGCGACGGCTCGGCGTCTTTCCTGCTGCCCCAGAACTGGCAGTGCCAGGATCACGGCAAGGGTCTCTTTATCGCAGGAGACCCCGCCGGGTACTCCTTCATCTCGGGGAGCGTTCAACTGCTGAGCCCGCAGTTAAGGGTCAACACGCCCGGCGTCCTCGTCTCGCCGTTCCTCAACTCCCATCAGGCCTGGCAGTTCATCACGGCCCGCTATGGGCTGGCCTCCAACATGCACTTCGAAAAAATCATCCCGCGACAGGACCTGATGAGCCAGGCCGGTCACTCGGGGATACCCGCCAGTATCGAGGAATACGTGTACACCTTCAGGGACAAGGAGGGACGGGCCTGCAAGGGTTACACCTTCGGCATGGCCTTCGGTTCACGCTCCGGACTGAACTGGAGTTTCCGCCACCTGACGGTGACGGCGCCGGCGAACCAGTTCAACGCCTGGGCCGGGACCCTGGGCACCATGATGGGCTCCTATAAGATCAACGAACGGTGGGCGCAGGCCTACGTCGCCCAGGGACAGCAGAGGCTTCGCGAGATGCAGAAGCAGACCTCGGCCATGGTGGCACACAACGCCCAGGAGATCCGCCAGACGATGCAGGCCGCCTATGACGAGCGGCAGAAGAGCATGGACTACATCGACTACCAGCGGACGAGCTACATCCGGGGCCAGCAGGACTGGATCTCCAGCATGGAGGGGGGCACCGTCTACCGGACCGACAGCTGGGGAACTAAAAACACGGTCACGGGCGAATACTGGAAAGGAAAACCATACGACTACGTGAACTTTGAGGGAAAGAATCCCAAGTACAACGAACAGATGCAGCCCGTTGACTCAAGGGCCCTTTGGGAGAAACATATGCGAGGCAATTAGGGACAGCCGCAAGCAGAAAAAGAACGACCGTCCCCAGGGTAGAGAACTGAACGTTCTTGAAACATCACATCAAACAAAGGAGGTATGTCCCATGAAATATCTTGCATGTGTGATTCTCATCCTTTGCATCGTTTTTCCGGCCTCGGGGGCTGAAACCGGCAAATTCACACTGAGCAGTCCGGACATCAAACACGGGGTGCTCATGCAAAACGAACAGGTCTTCAACGGGTTCGGGTGCTCCGGCCAGAACCAATCGCCGGCTCTTATCTGGAAAAACCCACCGAAAGGCACGAAGAGCTTTGCCCTGACCGCTTACGACCCCGACGCCCCGACGGGCAGCGGCTGGTGGCACTGGGTGGTCTACAACATCCCCGCAACAGTCACTTTCCTCCCCAAAGGTACGGGAACACCGGACGGGAAGCTTCTTCCCCTCGGAAGTCTCCAGGTCAACACCGACTTCGGGGGCCCCGGATACGGTGGTCCCTGCCCTCCCGCGGGTGACAAGGCACACCGCTATATCTTCACCATCCATGCGCTGAAGGTGGAAAAAATCGATTTACCGCCGAACGCAACGGCGGCCATGGCGGGTTTTTTTATCAGCCAAAATACCATCGGCAAGGCCTCGTTCACCGGTTATTACGGGCGTCAGAAATAGTCACAATCAAGAACAAAGAAGGATGGGGCTCCGGTCACCATACTTTACAATGTGAATTGGGAAGGAAGTTTAATTCATGGCTGAAAAGACATTCAAAGCAATGGTGGTAAGGGAAGGAAAGGATAACCAGTTCAGCAGGGAGATCGAAGAGCGATCCACAAGCAGCCTGCCGCCAGGCGACGTCCTTGTCAGGGTCAGGTATTCTTCGCTCAACTACAAGGACGTGCTATCGGCCATTGGAAACCGGGGCGTTACGAAAGACTATCCGCACACGCCGGGAATCGACGCTGCCGGCATCGTGGAGGAAAGCAGCAACCCGAGATTCAGGCCGGGCGACCCGGTGATCGTCACAAGCTACGATTTGGGGATGAACACCCCAGGCGGCTACGGTCAGTATATTCGAGTCCCCTCGGGTTGGGTCGTGAGACTCCCTAAAAACCTCACGCTGCGCGAAAGCATGATCTACGGAACGGCGGGTTTTACGGCCGCCCTGTCCGTCCACCGCCTGGTGGAATATGGAATCAAGCCCGATCGGGGAACCATACTGGTCTCGGGCGCCACCGGCGGCGTCGGCAGCATTGCCGTTTCCATTCTCGTCAACTCCGGGTACCAGGTCGCCGCCGTCAATGGCGTCGTTGATGAAACCTCATACCTCCTTGTCCTGGGAGCCAAAGAGGTCATCAGTATAGAAGAGGCAACGGACACCAGTGGAAGACCCCTTCTAAAGGCGAGATGGGCCGGTGCGGTGGACACGATCGGTGGGGTGATGCTCTCCACCTCCATCAGGTCCCTGCAGTACGGGGGTGCGGTGACGTGCTGCGGGAATGTGGGATCGCACGATCTCCCGATGAATGTCTATCCTTTCATCATACGCGGGGCCGTCCTGATCGGTATCGACTCCCAGAACTGCCCCATGCCCCTGCGGCAAGCCGTGTGGGAAAGAATCGCCGGGGAATGGAAGTTGGATCATATGGATCCTATAACCACAGAGACCACGCTTGAAGGTCTCACTGAGAGAATAGACATGGTTCTTGAGAAAAAACACAGAGGGAGAACCATCGTCAGGTTGCCTGAATAGTCCGCTACTGAGAAAAATGGGGACTGTCCATCTACCAAAAAAAGGAGGCAAAGCATATGCCGAACGAGATTCCCACCAGCCTCTTTAAGTTTCCCCTGTCCGGTGATGTCACCCAGGCCATAAACCCATGGACCTGGTGGCTTCGCATGATGAATCAGATCGGGTTCATCAATATCAACATGACGAAGTCATCCGATCCTCAGATGGAGCGACGAATTATAGAAAATGTCGCCGGTTACGGTAAACAGCTCGGCCGCATCATCGAGGCCGTTGATGTTATGGTTGATCACACAAATTCAACCGAATGGCCGGCGGAACAGAAGAAAGCTCTCGAGGAATTCAGTGAACTGGCGAAGCAAGTCGCCGCCGTGAAGGGCAACTTTATTGCGCCGACAAAAGTCAATGTAGACCGTTTTCTCGAAGGCATGAGGCAGCTGAAGAAGGAAGACAAGCAGGAATACGACAAGCTTCTCGAAAAATTGAGAACGGAACTGTTTCCCCGAAGCACAGAGGATGATGAGTTGTAGGGGGAGACAGAAAAATAAGGCATCAGAATAACATGAGCCTGGGCAATCCCTATAAAGCGCAGAACACCCCGCCGCAGGTTGTCATCGTCGGAGGAGGCTGCGGCGGAATTGAGGCCGCAAGAGCCCTCAGAAACACGCCCGTCCAGGTGATTCTTCTCGACCGGGTCAATCACTACCTCTTCCAGGCGCTTCTCTACCAGGTGGCAGGAGGCATGCTCGACGCCGGGGACATTGCCTTCCCCATCCGAGAAGTCCTCCAGAAACAGAAGAATGTCTTCGTCGCGCAGGCGGAAGTCACAGGGGTAGATAAGGAGAAACGATGTGTTTATGTCAGCCGCCGGAAGCATCCCGTTTCCTATGACTACCTGATCCTGGCGACGGGCGCTCAGGGAAGTTACTTCGGTCATGACGAATGGGCGAAGTTTGCACCGGGATTGAAGACGCTTTGTGACGGGATCACCCTGCGGTCGAAAATTCTGAGGGCCTTTGAGAGGGCGGAGTTGCAGGAGAACCCGGAGAGCCGCCCGGAACTATTCACCTTTGTCCTCGTGGGCGCCGGTCCGACGAGGTGCGAGATGGCGGGCGCCCTTGCGGAAATGGTCCGGCACACCCTTAAGTCGGACTTCCGTCGTTTCGACCCCGGGTGGACGCGAATTATCCTCGTTGATGCCGCTCCCCGTGTCCTGCCTTCTTTTTCACCGGATCTCTCGGAGAAGGCCTGCGTTCGGCTGGAAAAAATGGGGGTCGAGGTCAGACTTGGCCATGCCATTGAGGAGATAGACGCAGAGGGGGTCATTATCGGCGGTGAGCGCATCAGGAGTCTGAATGTTCTCTGGATGGCGGGCGTAAAGGCCTCCTCGGCCGGTCAGTGGCTGGGTGTCGAAACCGACCGCGCCGGCAGGGTGAAGGTTGCTCCCGATCTGACGGTTCCCGGCTATCCGGAAATCTTCGTCGTGGGAGATACGGCTCTCGTCATAGGGAAGGACGGGAAACCCCTTCCCGGGGTCGCCCAGGTGGCGATGCAGGGGGGAGGTTACGCAGGCCGCACTATTTCCGGACGGGTCACCGGCCAATCGCCGCTTCCGCCATTCAAATATTTCGACAAGGGAAATCTGGCAACGATCGGCCGCAACTACGCCATTCTCGAGTCGGGGAAACTGAAGCTCGCCGGTTTTGCAGCCAATCTTGTCTGGGCCCTTATTCATATTTATTTTCTCCTTCAAAAGGAGGACCGGTTCGTGGTATTTCTCAAATGGGCCTTCAATTACATCACCCAAAGGCGGAGTTCGAGGATCATCGAGGAACCCGTAATGTGCGGGAACACGTTGGATGACACAAAGGAAAAATAAGAAGCAAGGAAACGAAGTGGAAAGATGACAGGATGAAAAACGCGACAAAATAGCGAAAGGAGGTCAACGTATGTATTTCGAAGAAATTGAAATCGGCAAGGTCTACAAATCACCAGTAACGAAGCCAATCACCGGAACCGAAATTGATCTTGTGGCCCAGATGTCGGGTATGGATCTACCCGGTTTTTTGAATGCCGACTTTGCGAAGAGTAAGGGTTTCAAAGACAGGGTGACGCCCGGGGTATACGTGATCGGAAGCATGATGGGACTGATGGCGAAACACGGTTTCCTGGCGGATGCAATCTGGGTCTCGGCGACGGACATTGCCTTCCGGACGCCTGTGTTTCCGGGCGACCGACTTTCCGCTGAGGTCGAGGTATTGGGCAAAAAAGAGGGAAAGCGCGGCGGACCGATTACTTATAGATGGAGGGTGCAGAACCAGGAAGGAAAGCTCGTCGCGGAAGGGGTTAATACCTGAATATTTCCGGGCAAATAATCATCTGTATGATGATTGAAAGCACAAAGAAGAGGGGGGATTGAAAATATCATCAACCCCATTGAAAAAATCACCATTCTATGCTCAAATTACAGATATTTTCATGGTCTGATCCTGAATTGAAAGATTTCAATTGTCGGTTTTAATGGCGGAACAGATATTTCAGGACCCGACATTCTAGTTAACGAAGTCACCGTAAAGAAAGGAGGAAACTATGTCGGCACGAAATGTTTTTTTATCCAGAATCACCTCTAATCGAGGAGCGGGCGAAGGAAACATGTTCACACTGATCTTCATCGTGTGCATGGTCATCCTGCTTGTCTTTCTGATAAAGTTTTGCAGCCCCACGCCGCCGCCCGCAGTTGTGAAACCGGCCGAAAAGGCAGTTACTGAAGCAACCAAGGCACTTGAAAAACTCGGCAAATTTCTGGCAGTCAAGCTGCCGAGCGGGATTGAGCTCAAAGTTCCCGAGTTCGGCGTCGAGAAAAAACTAATTGCCTTCATCGAAGACAAAAGCAAACCCGTTGACAAAACCACCTGGTTTACCTTTGATCGATTGGATTTTGAAACAGGAAGCGCAAATCTGAAACCTACTTCAGCGGAGCAACTGAAGAACATAGCAGAGATTATGAAAGCCTATCCGAAAGTTGCATTGAAGATTGGAGGCTACACGGATAATGTGGGCAATGCAGACGCCAATCTTAAACTTTCCCAGAAAAGAGCTCAAAACACCTTGCAGGAGCTTGTCAAATTAGGCGTCGATGCCAAGAGGCTGGAAGCCGAAGGATATGGTGAGAAGCATCCGGTTGCAGATAACTCTACGGAAGAAGGGAGACAAAAGAACCGGAGAATCGATCTTAGAGTAACGAAGAAGTAAGGGAAGACTGTTAAAAAGGGCGGGGTCATCCCGCCCTTTCCCTGTCAAGATGATCCGGTTTATATAGAGACTTCAGGGGCAGGTCTGGATCATTGACGGGCTTTGCCAGAAATGATAGTTTTAAAGGAGGAACCGTTGTATGGCTGATGAAGAGAAGCTGAAGGGTCTGGGGCCCAATGATAAGGGCACGGGTGCCGATGCGTGGGATGCCACGCAATGGCACGTGGTGGTGAAGGGGGATACCCTGTCAAAGATTTCTAAGAAATATTATGGGGACCCCAACCTCTATATGAAGATCTTCGAGGCGAACAGGGACATTTTGAAGAACCCTGACTTGATCAAGATCGGTCAAAAATTAAGGATCCCTTAACTGGAAGGAGGAAAGATGATGAAGTCAAAAAGAATTCTGGTAACGCTTCTATGCGTGGTTGTCGGCCTTGCACTTGTGGCCTGCGCAGGTAACAAGAACGCGGCCTCTACAGCGATCAAGGCCGCGGAGGATGCCTTCAACGCCGTCAAGGGCGAGGCCATGAAGTACGTTCCTGACAAGGTAAAGGCCATAGAAGACTCGATCAAGGCCGCGAAAGATACGTTCGACAAGGGGAACTACGATGCGGCCCTCAGCGCGGCGAAGGCCATCCCGGACAAGGTGAAAGAGCTGTCAGCTGCCGCCGCGGCCAAGAAGGCGGAACTGGTTAAGGGCTGGGAGGAGATGAGCGGAGGAATGCCCAAGATGCTGGATGCCGTAAAGAGCCGACTGGATATCCTCTCGCAGAGCAAGAAACTGCCCGCAGGCCTGGACAAGGCGAAACTTGACGGCGCCAAGTCGGGTTACGAAACAGCCGCCAAGATGTGGGAAGATGCCAAGGCCGCCTTTGCGGGGGGCAACATGGCCGATGCCATGGCCAAAGCCACGACCGTGAAGGAAAAGACCGTTGAAGTGATGAAGACCCTCGGCATGCAGGTCCCGGCGGCCGCGACCGCCACCAAGGGTTAAAGGCAGGTCTCTTTTTCTCTCCATGAGACAAGAAGGGAGTCCCTGATTAGGCGCAGTTAGCGGCTTTTTTATCAGGGACTCCTTTTTTATTTCCTCGGGGGAAAACTTATGTGACACCCGTGAAATAGATAGCACGCAAGCGATCGGGAAGCCATGCACCACCGCCAGCAAGTTTTACCTGGATGAGCAAAATAGCCATGAAAGATAATACCTTCGCAAAAATACTGACAGCCCTTCTGATTCTGGCTATCGCATTCATTGCCAGCGCGGCGGAGCCGGTCAAATTTAAAAGCACCGACACAGGTTTTGGCGTCGGCGAACCGATCTTTAAAGAAAACTATCCTAGCCGGGGGGCAAGGATCGAATCCCCACCTTTGACGAGGTCTTGAAGCTCAATTATCAAGCCTTCCAAGATTTCCTTTCTTTCTTTATTCTTAACAGTCTGTTAAATAGTGGATGGGCTCCCTGTATATGCGAAAAGAAAACATCCGAAACATCGCCATCATCGCTCACGTGGACCATGGCAAGACCACCCTGGTGGACGCCATGCTTAAGCAGAGCGGCATCTTCCGCCCGAACCAAGAAGTCATGGAGCGCGTTATGGACTCCATGGACCTCGAGCGGGAGCGCGGCATCACGATCATGGCGAAAAACACAGCCGTATGGTTTGGCTCCATCAAGATCAACATCGTCGACACACCTGGGCATGCTGATTTCGGAGGCGAGGTGGAGCGTAGTTTGAACCTCGTCGATGGAGCCATTCTCCTCGTCGATGCCAGTGAGGGGCCCCTGCCACAGACACGGTTTGTCCTCAAGAAGACCCTGGAAAAGTCGCTTCCCGTGATCCTCGTCATCAACAAGATTGACCGTGGGGATGCGCGAATCGAGGCCGTCGTCAACGAGGTATACGATCTCTTCATCGATCTCGACGCTAGCGAAGAACAAATCGGATTTCCGATTCTTTACACCAATGCGAAAAAAGGGGCCGCCCACCGGAAGCCGGGGGACGATTCTATCGACCTACGGCCACTCTTTGAGACCATCGTCTCCCGGATCCCGGGTCCGGAGGGGAATGACGCCGAAACGCCCCAGTTCCTCGTAACGAACTTGGATTACGACTCCTACGTGGGGCAGATTGGCATTGGCCGCATGATGAACGGCATCCTGGAAATGAACCGGGGCTACACACTCTGCGGGCTGGAACGAAACGTCTCAGGCATCAGATTCTCGGCCCTCTACAGCTTCTACGGACTCAAAAAGAAACAGGTCGATCAGGTTGAGGCGGGGGATATCGTGGCCGTCGCCGGCGTGGAAAATATCAGTATTGGCGACACGATTACCGCCTTGGAGGACTCGAAACCCCTGCCCCGCATCCACGTAGACGAGCCCACCCTCTCCATGATATTCTATGTTAATAATGGACCCCTCGCAGGACAGGAGGGCACATACCTCACATCACGCCATCTTAAGGAGCGCCTGGAGAGGGAAGCCCTCCGCAATATCGCCATGCGGGTGAATCCCATTCCGGATCGGGCCGACGCCTTCGAGGTTTGCGGACGGGGGGAGCTGCAAATGGCCATTCTCATCGAAACCATGCGCAGAGAAGGCTTCGAGTTCATGGTCTCCCGGCCCACCGTCATTCTTCGGCGGAAAAACGGAAAGCCTCACGAGCCGGTGGAGCGCCTCTTCCTGGATGTTCCCGAGGCATTTACGGGGGTTGTAACGGAAAAAGTCTCGTCCAGAAAGGGGCGCATGATGAACCTCAACAATAAAGGGAGAGGCCGCGTCTACCTTGAATTCGTGATCCCCTCCCGCGGTCTCATCGGCTTCCGCAGCCACTTTCTAACCGACACGAAGGGCTCCGGCGTCATGAACACTCTCTTCGAGGGTTACGAGCCGTGGGCCGGGCCAATCCCCCAGAGGACAAACGGTGCCCTCGTCGCCGACCGCATCGGGAAGGCAAACAGCTACGCCTGCCTCGCCATGGGCGATCGCGGGGACCTTTTCATCGAGGTAGGAACGGAAGTGTACGGAGGAATGATCATCGGGGAACGTAACCGCAGAGGCGACCTCAATGTGAACATCATCAAAGAGAAGAAGCTCTCTAACGTCCGAAGTTCCACCGCCGAGGCAACGGTCACCCTCAGGCCACCCAGGCTCTTGTCATTGGACCAGTTTATCGAGTTCATCGCTGAGGACGAGCTTGTGGAGATCACCCCAGAAAATGTCCGCCTCAGGAAAATGGAACTCGACGCCGGGAAGCGTCTGTCGATGAAGCGCAAGGAAGGCCTGCTGGCTGCGGACAGGGACAGCTGAAAAGCAGACAGGCCGTTTTTCCAATTCATCAGGACACCTTTTCATTTTCTTGCGGTGGCGGGCTCAAGTATGAAAAAAACCGTCAGCCCCGGTGAGAACAGGGGTTGTCGGCAAAATATTAACGAATCAATATTATCAGAGGAGGTTTTTAAAATGAAAGGAGATAAAAGATTAATCGACACGTTGAATTCCCTTCTGGCAGATGAACTGACTGCCATCAACCAGTACATGGTTCATTCGGAGATGGCGGATAACTGGGGGTATGAAAAGCTGCACAAGCATTTCGAAAAGAGGGCGATCGAAGAGATGAAGCACGCCGAAAAGCACATTTCTCGGATCCTATTCCTGGAGGGTACGCCCATCGTGAGCGATCTCAAGAAAATATACATCGGCGCCGACGTTCCCAAGCAACTCACCAGTGACCACGGACTGGAACTGCAGGCCATCAAGGCATACAACAAAGCCATTGTTCTTGCGGGAGAAGTCAAAGATTATGCTACTCGTGAAATGCTGGAGGCTATCCTGAAAGACGAGGACAGGCATATCGATGAAATTGAGGAGCTTCAGGATCAGATCGCCCAGATGACACTGCAGATTTTCCTTTCCACACAGGTGAAATAAAGATTGTGCCCTGAATTTCTCTCGCTTCCGATGTTTCACCCTCTCCGAGATAAAAAGGGGGTTCTCGTCAAAAAATGAAAGGGGGTAAGGATTATGGCGGCTCAGAAAAAAGTTGTCGTTTCTACGTATACCAACGGCATCCTGGATCCCGGCGAGCCTATGCTCGGTCCGATCAGAGACGGCGGTATCATCGAAGCGAACACCATGCCGGGCTGTTGGGGTCCCATGATCTCGCCGCATCTGCGGGGCGGGCATGAAGTCACCCAGCCGGTCTATGTCGAAAAAGCGGAACCGGAAGACGCGGTCGCCATCCGGATTCGCGATATCCGTGTAACTTCCATCGCGACCGCGTCTGGTGTGGACCGCATGGTCGGTGAATACTTCAACGGCGACCCTTACGTCGCCAAGAAATGTCCTACATGTGGAACGATGCATCCTGAAACAACTGTTGAGGGCATAGGCCAGGAGGCCATACGGTGTGCCAACTGCGGCACAAAGCTCATGCCTTTCCAGTTCGAACACGGCTATACCGCCGTATTCAACACGGCCGGCAAGATCGGTATTACCGTTGATAAAAAGGCAGCGGAACGCATAGCGAAAAACGCCCGCAGCTACGCAAAACTCTCGGAGAGTTGCAAGCAGCACCCCATCCTTCTCTTCGCGCCCCATGACATCGCCGGAACGGTCTCCCGCATGAGACCCTTCATGGGCCAACTCGGCACGACACCCGCCATCCCTATGCCCGATTCCCACAATGCCGGCGACTTCGGCGTTTTTCTTATCGGCGCTCCGCACGAGTATGCGATCACGGCCGAACAACTCGAGCACCGGACGGACGGCCACATGGATATCGACGCCGCCCGAAAGGGGGCCATTGTCATTGCTCCGGTGAAAGTGCCTGGAGCCGGCATATACATGGGAGACATGCACGCGCTTCAGGGAGACGGGGAAATTGCCGGTCATACCATGGATGTGGCCGGGATCGTTACCCTCCAGGTAAACGTCATCAAGGGGCGCTCGCTCGAAGGGCCCGTGCTGTTCCCGGTTCTTGAAGACCTTCCCTATCTTGCGCGACCTTTCAGCGGGGTGGAAAAGAAACGGGCGCAGACCCTGGCAAAAAAATGGGGGATGACGCGGCTGGAAAGAGCAGCGCCCATCTCCGTCGTGGGAACGGGAGCCGATTTGAACAAAGCCACGGAAAACGGACTGCAGCGCGCGGCAAAGCTTCTTGAGATGAGCGTTCCCGAAGTCAGAAACCGAGCCACCATCATGGGAGCCATCGAAATCGGGCGCCTGCCCGGCGTCGTCCAGGTCACCTTCCTGGCCCCCGTGAGCAAACTCAAAAGCGCAGGCCTGCTCCCCTTTGCCCGGGAGCAGTACGGCACAGCATAAAGGGAAAAAGGTAAAAAGGGGATGAGAGGATAGACTCATCCCCTTTTTATCGAAGATAAAAGCGTTTTCGGGGCGGGCTTCATGATCATCATTCTACCGAAAAAATAAACTAGCAACACTTTTCAAATTTCCAAAATCGTTGTGACGACTTCATCACTGCTATCTCTACCAGGATAGGAAGTTTTTTGTGAGGTGTATATGGAAAAAAGCGCACGAATAGGGTTTCGTGTAATGGGTACGATAAAAGAGGTCAAGGGGTTCTGCAACGCCGATCACAAGGCGGGCGATCGGCTCGAATTAAGCGGACACCAGGCAGGTGGACTTTGCGGTTTCTTTTATCATGAGGTGTTTCCCTATATCATTTTACTCCAGTTCGGCGGAGGACTCCCCCCGGAGTGGGGCGATCCGGATGTCATTGAGATGGAATGCATCGACAAGGTGAATACGGTCAAGATTGAACTCAGGCGCATCAGGGAGTGACCCCGTCCCGCTTACCGCTTGATTAATTTTTTTACAATCCCCTGAACCTTTGCGATCCCGGAGTGAAAAAATGAAACTACGGACCCATATCATCAATCGCCTCGTGAAGGGTGAAGATCTGAATCACCATGGGACTCTCTTTGCAGGGAAGGCGGCTATGTGGTTTATCGAATCAGGCTTCATTGCCGCCGCAAGCCTCACAAAGCCGGAGAACATTGTCTGCCTCAACGTGCACGGAATGCTCTTCATGAGACCGATCCAAAACGGGGCCATTATCCGCTTTGAAAGTAGAGTCGTCCTTGTGGGGAGAACCCGCCTGATATCCCATGTAAAAGTCGTGGACAACAATACCGAGGATTTATTCGTCGAAGGTTTCATCACCTTCATCCACGTCGACAAGAACGCCAAGGTGATCCCCCATGGCATCGCCATCGAGGTGACGGACCCTGGGGATGTTGAGCTCTATAACAGGGCGAAAGCCCTGAGGTAGCCCCGTCCGAAAGCATGAGGATAACCTTTTTTTCACAAAACATCACATAGATCGCAGTGGAGGTGCGGGAATGGCTCTCAGGACGAAAAAGGAATACTTCGACAGTATCCGGCAGCTCAAGACAGAATTATACGCGATGGGCGAAAGGGTCAGCGACCCATCGGCACATCCCTGCTTCAGGCCCCCCCTGGAGGCCATCGGGCTCGTCTACGAGTTGTCCGGACAAAAGGAGTACGAGGGGGCTCTGACCGCGCATTCACCCTTCATCAATGACAAAGTGAACCGATTCGCTCACATCCTACAGGAACAGGATGACCTGGCAAGGAGGTTCCGCATTGCAAGGTCCATGGTCCACAAGCACGGCGCCTGCATCGGCGCCCGCTGTGTGAGCACCTCCTCCCTGAACGCGGTTTTTGCAGTGACGTACGAGATGGACCGTGAGCTGGGGACGGCCTATCACAGTCGCTTTCTCGACTTTTTGAAGTTCGTCCAGAAGAACGACCTCGCGGTCTGCGGCGCTATGATGGATGTGAAGGGCGACCGGAGTCTGAGCCCCGGAAAGCAGACTGACCCGGACGCTTACCTCCACATCGTGGAGAGGCGCAAAAACGGCATCGTCGTTCGGGGCGCCAAGGCGAGCATATCCGGGGCTGCCATCGCGAATGAAATCGTCGTCGTCCCCTGCACAGCCCTTCAACCCGGTGAGGAGAACTACGCCGTATGCTTTGCCGTCCCGAGCGACGCGCCGGGTATCATCCATGTGGCCGAGGCCCCCGCACCGAACATGAGGCGGCTCACCGGCGACGAGATGGATTTCGGCAATGCCAGGTACGGTACACACGGCTCGACCCACGTGATCTTCGAAGATGTCTTCGTGCCCGAGGACAGGATCTTCATGTGCGGAGAGCAGAAGTTCGCCGGCACTGCGGTCAATTATTTTGCCCTGCTCCAGAGACTGGCCACTTCCGGCTGCAAGACCGGCCACCGGGACCTCCTCATTGGCACCGCGGCCGTCATCGCAGATTACAACGGCATCGGAAACGCAAGGCACATCCGTGAAAAACTCACCGATCTCTACTTCCAGAGCGAGCTTTCCGCCGGCTGCGCCCTGGCGGCCGTCTACAACGCAAGACAGAGCCCCTCGGGTGTCTTCTTCCCCGATCCGCTCTACATCAACCTCGCCAAGCTCCAGGGTGTAAACGCCATCTGGGACGGTAATTTCATCACCGCCGACATTGCCGGGGGCCTGGTCTGCACGCCGCCCACCGCGCGCGACATCAAGAACGAAAAGATCGGGAAACTCCTGATCAAATATTTCAAGGGCAGGAAAGACGTCCCGACGGAGCACCGCATACGGATGATGCGGCTGGCGGAATACCTGAGCGGCCAGGGATCTGTCGTTCCCATCGAATCGACGCACGGCGCCGGGTCACCCCAGGCCCAGAGAATCGTCATCCAGAACACCCTGATGAACGTCATCGAACGGTTTAAAAAGGATGCGAAGGTCATGGCGGGAATAGAAACATAGTTCCAGGGTCAGGCCTGACATCTTGACATTTGATTTGCCGCGATGACTTCTGAAGCAATTCCCAACCCTCGCCAGGAGGACGAACAATCATGGGAAATACAGAATTTACTTTTGGAGATAACCTCGAAACCCTCGCGCGTATACTCATCCGATGTTTCATCGGGGGCGTTCTGCTGATGCTGATCTGGTTCATAAGCTTTACTTTCGGCGGTGACTGGATCTATGGTTTCCATTCGAAGTGGTTTCTGATGCCGCGGCAGACATTTAACGCGATCCACTATGGCGGCATGGCGTTTATCAAGATCCTGCTGATAGTCTTCTTTCTTCTTCCTTACATCGCCATAAAGCTTGTGTCGAAAAAGAAGAGTTGAAACACAATCAGTGGCACATCTTCTTCGCCATGAACAGGATATGACGCAAAGGTGAAAAATGGGCGGTGAGAAGGCAGCCATCAATCGGATCGGTCTGGCCCTGGGCAGCGGGTCCTCTCGCGGCTGGGCCCACATCGGCGTGATCAGGGCGCTGTCGGAGGTTGGCATAAAGCCGGACATCGTATGCGGCTGCTCTGTCGGCGCGCTCGTGGGCGCGTCCTACGCGACGGGGATGCTAGATCAATTAGAGCAGTGGGTAAGCTCTCTGACCAAACTTGAATTCGCGAGATTTTTTGAGTTGAACCTGTCCCTCAAGGGCTTTATTGACACTGAAAGACTCCACGCATTCCTTGCCAGTCATGTCTGCGGTGAAGATGATCGCATCGAGAACCTGCCAAATACATACGCGGCTGTTTCAACCGAGTTGGAGACGGGGAGAGAAATCTGGTTCACACAGGGCCCCGTCATGGAAGCCGTCCGGGCATCGATTTCGTTACCCGGTCTCTTTCCTCCGGTTCAACATGAAGGGAAATGGCTGGTCGACGGTGGACTTGTCAACCCCGTACCCGTATCACTGTGCCGATCCCTGGGAGCGGATATCGTCATCGCTGTGAATTTGAACGGGGATATTGTGAGTAAACGTGCAAGTCAAAAAGAAACGACGACTGACAGCGAAAGTATCTTGGATAGATTCACAAGAACTTTTAAGAGCTACTCTACCACCCTATTTCCAAGCTCGGGACCGGAGAATACCCCACCCGCCTTGTTTGACGCGATAGCCCTTTCGGTCAACATCATGCAGGACCGGGTCACACGCAGCAGGATGGCCGGAGATCCCCCGGATATCCATCTCGAGCCAAAATTATCGCACATCGGCCTTGTGGAAGCTTATCGGGGAAAAGAAGCCATCTGGGAGGGGAGAGAATGTGTAAAACGCATGCTTCCGGAAATACAGTATATACTGGATATGCCGCCGGAGGACGATCCTATCGTAGGAAAGAAGCCCTAAAAAAGCGATAACAAAGACACGCAATCCCTCTATGGCTTCGGAAATATCAACTGCCCCCAGAAGTAAAAAATTGAAGGCATTTCAAATAGATACAGGCTTGAGAAGCCCAGGTATCGCCGGGCACCCCCTTGATTCTGTAAGTTTCCACAAATATTACATCTTGCCTGAAACCCCGGATTGTGATAGGAGGGGCGTCACTCAAGTAACGTCGCATGATGCTAAAGATAAAGACTGCTTACCGCCCTGCGAGCACAAGACAGCAGGCTCCAACAACTCATATGATACCACCGTGCGGGACTTGCCACCCTGAGGCGCGTAACCGCCCACCGCACAAAATCCTGCCCGTCCTCCTTACCCTGCTATTCTTAATCGCTACGGACGGCTTCCTCACCCCTATCGCGGCCGACGGGAATTCTTATCACCACATTGTCATTTTATCCGACCTCCACCTCCCCGGCAGAAACCTGGAAGCGAAAGAGAAAGCCATTGACACTGTCAATTCCTGGTCTGACGTCGATTCCGTTGTTCTACTGGGGGATATATGCGACAGGAGAGGGACCGAGGAGGAATACGGCTTCGCAAAAGAATTTCTATCCCGCCTCAAGAAACCGTTTTACCCCATAACGGGAAACCATGATTTCCTTTACGAGCAGGAATCCTTCGTTCAGGGAAACAGAAAGGGGTTCCCGGAAGAACGGGCGATTAAGCTCAAACGATTCAAAGAAACATTCGGATTGAAAGAAATCTATTACAGTAAGAGGCTCCGGCACTATCTGCTCGTTTTTCTCTCCATAGACAGCCTCCAATCGAATTATCACGCGGAGATCTCGCAGAAACAGCTCGAGTGGTTTGCGGCCGAGCTGGATCGGAACAAAACGGTCCCGACCATTGTCTTCTATCACGCGCCGTTAAAGGGGACCCTCACAGGCAGTAATGTCGTGGCGCTTTTCAACCATTTTTTTGCCGCACAGCCCGCCGGTCAAATTAAAGAGATCGTCAAGCGTAACCCACAGGTATTTATGTGGGTTTCGGGACACATCCACACCGCACCGGAAAATATCAATTACGTGCATAACGTCAATCTTTATGAAGGGCGGGTTTTGAACGTTCACAATGCCGACATGGACGGGAGAAGCTTCGTTTCCCATGCAGGCCTTGGGGTGGGCACACATGACAATATATGGACCAACTCTCTCTTCCTGTACCCGGACAGGGTCGTCATTAAAACCTACGACCAGAAGAAAGGGTACTGGCTGGAAGAAAAAACGAGAGAAATCCGGACACCTGTATTTGTCAGAAAAGGATCCAAACCGGCGAGAGGGTCCCTGCCCGGCCCGCGTTAAGAAACGGCCAAAACGCCTTTCTGTATTGCTGATTCCCCCCCATTTCAAATTTTTTAACCATTGAATCCGGAAACACTTTTTTAGTGACATACCAGGTGAAATGAACATTCAAATCTGGTACATATCGGTGAGTTTAATAGAGGGGCTTCAGGATGCTGACGAAGAGGGAGATCACTGAGAAGGTTTTCGAGCTGGGATTCGCCGATGTCGGCTTCACGACGGTGGAACCTTTTACCTCTCAGCAGGAGATCCTCGAAGAACGAAAAGAGTCTTACCGCTGGACATTGGCGGGGGGCCTGGATCTCGCGGGCGGTACGGACCCGAGGAAATCCCTGCCCGAAGCGAAATCCATCATCGTTCTCCTGGAGAGTTACCTCGAGAAAGCCTACCCACCCGCGCTGGAAGGCCATTTCGGCCGATGCTATCTCGATGACGACCGCGTCACAAAGGACGGTATGACCAATAGGCTGGGCCTGCTCCGCGAGTTCCTCAAGCAAAAAGGCATTGCCTCCAGGGTTCCCTTCAACGCACCGCAACGCCTCGCCGCTGCCAGGGCCGGCCTGGGAGACTTCGGCAAGAACAATTTTTTCTATGCCCACCGGGTCGCAGGACACAGCTCCTGGGTCGTACCGATTCCCGTCATTGTCGACGGGGAATTTACCCCCGATCCGCCATCGGTCGCCGTCGGATGTCCCGAATGGTGCCGTAATGCATGTATTGCTGCCTGTCCCACACAGGCCATCCGCGGACCGAACAGACTCGAACCCAGGCGCTGCATCGCCTTTCTGACTTACTACGGCCGGGGCCTGACGCCACCGGAACTTCGGGAACCTATGGGCCTGTGGGTTTACGGCTGTGACCGCTGTCAAAACGTCTGTCCCAGGAACACATCCTGGATGGCACAGGAACGACCGATCAACGAGCGGGTCGCCGCCAAGGCTGGAGCCTTCGATCTCTCCTGCCTTATCAAGATGGACAGGGAATTTTTTCTCAACCGGGTCTGGCCCCACATGTTCTACATGTCCGACAAGGACCTCTGGCGCTGGCACATGAACGCCGCCCGGGCCATGGGGAACACCCGCGATGACCGCTACATCCCGGAACTGACCTCTGCCCTGCGCGAAAATACGGACGAGCGGGTGCGGGCCATGGCTGCCTGGGCCCTGGGCCGCATCGGGGGCGTCACGGCAAGGAGGACATTAGAGATGCACCTCCTGAAGGAAGACGGTGTCGTGAAAACTGAGGTTCGTTCAGCCCTGGATAACGTGCCGCAGGCACGACTCGAAGAAAAGCAGGCCCTATAGGGAATCAACGTGCAGGATCACAGCAAATAAAATCTGGAGGGATATATGAAAATTACAAGCCTCGATAAGCTGAAAAAAACGAAGATGACGATGGAAGGCGCGAAGGACACCTGGAAGCAGGTTCCCATCTCCAAGGCGGACGGCTCACCGGTCTTTTCTTTCCGCGTGTTCACGATCATGCCCGAGGGCCACACGCCTTACCACACGCACGCCTCCGAACACCTCAACTACATCATCGATGGCGAGGGTGCCCTCGTGGATGAAAAGGGGAATGAACGTTCCGTGAAAAAAGGCGATTTTGCACTGGTGCTGCCGAATGAAAAACACCGCTACAGGAACACATCATCAAAGCACCCCATGGTCATGATCTGCGCCGTGCCGAAGGAATACGAGTAACCGGCCCCATTATTGATACCTTCTGCCCGCCGCGGGAGGACTATCGATAATAAAAAAGGGGGGGGTGCTTCGAGAGCTCACAAACCCTGTTTTACATTCCCCTTACCGCCGTGAAACGAGCAAGCATCTCCGTGTCGCCGAAAACTTCGAGCACGTCCCCTGAGAGTTTGAAACGTCTTGCCGATCCCAGGGCATTAAAAAAGGCGTCCTCCAGATCACTGATGTCCCCCGGGCAGGCCATCTTCGTCGATCCCAGGGCGGAAAAGCGAAGACGGTCACCTTCCAATGTGTAACCGCCAAAAAACCGATTGCAGCCCCCGTGGCCGACAACCCTTCCCTCGGCAGACATCAGACGGAGGAGGGGTGTCTGCCTGCCCGACTGTATGAAAATCTCTTTCCCTCGGAGCCCGACAAGTTTCCAGTCCGTATTCTCGAGGGATACCGGGGACGTCCCGGCACTACCATGCAAACCGGAACACCCGGGACAGACCGCCAATGTCAATATCATCCATAGAAAACAGAACTTCTTCATATCCGAACCCCCTCGGAAAATGTACGTCGGAGCGGATGCACCGCCCCGGCAGACCTTGATTACCACAGCCGGCAGGGCATAGTCTACCCGGTTGAGTGTGCAAAATTGGGCCCGAGTTACGTATTGACAGGAAACCCCATTTAAGGAATATTTACTCTTATGGCTCCATCAAATACGGCTAAACAGATCACAGGCCCCATGCAATACACGATATTCGACGTCCCCATCTTAAGGGACATCTTTCGCCTGATATCGACCCTTTATCTGAAGATGATCGGATGGCGCAGGGAGGGAAGTTTACCCGACATACCGAAGTACGTCATCATCGTGGCCCCGCACACCTCCAACTGGGATTTTCCCATCGGTCTGGCCATGGCCTTTGTTTTGAAGCTCAGAGGCTACTGGCTTGAAAAGGACAGCATCTTCCGGTGGCCTTTTCATGGATTCTTCAGGTGGCTCGGCGGCATTCCCATTGATCGGTCCAGGTCGAGCGACGTCGTCGCACAGATGGTCCAGGTCTTTAACGAACGGGCAAAGCTTACCATGGTCATGGCCCCCGAGGGAACCCGTAAAAAAGTCACTTATTGGAAGAGCGGGTTCTATCACATCGCCCGGGGCGCCGACGTCCCGATCGTGCTCGCTTTTCTGGATTACCTGCGCAAGGCAGGGGGTATAGGCCCCGTTTTCAATCCGACCGGAGATATCGAAGCCGACATGGAATATATTCGCACCTTCTACGCAACGGTGACTGGAAAGCACCCTGAAAAGCAATGCATCCCGTCGTTTATGCCGGCAAAGCAGTAAAACGGACGGGTGAAGAATCCGAACGCCTGCTGACCAGGCGGATGGTTCTTAACATAGAAACGATACAGAAAGGCCTTAGGAGGGTAGTCATGCGATGGAGAGAGGGAAGGCAAAGTGATAATGTTGAAGACCGACGGGGTATGACGGTCTCCAAAGGTATGATGGGGGGTGGCATCGGGACCATCCTGCTCGTGCTGGTTGCGCTCTACTTCGGTGTGGACCCGAGTATCATCCTCAACCAGATGCCGACGACGGGAAGTCCGCCATCGGTGGAACAGTCCGCAGGCAAGCCGTCAGGACAGGACGAGCAGGTCCAGTTTGTCTCCGTCGTCCTCGCGGACACCGAGGACACCTGGCGCGAGATCTTCCGCCAGGGAGGGGAAACCTACCGGGAACCCAAGCTGGTCCTCTTTTCGGACGCCGTCCAGTCCGCCTGTGGAATCGCCCAGGCCGCGATGGGCCCCTTCTACTGCCCACTGGACGGAACAGTCTATATTGATCTGATTTTCTACCGTGATCTCAAGGAACGGTTCCATGCACCGGGTGACTTTGCTCAGGCCTATGTCATCGCCCACGAAGTGGGGCATCACGTGCAGAATCAGCTCGGTATCATGCAGAAGGTCCAGGAGATGCGGAGCCGTGTCGACGAAGTGCGATCGAACGACCTTTCCGTCAGGACGGAACTCCAGGCGGACTGCTTTGCAGGCCTCTGGGCCTATCATGCAGACAAGTCTCGGCACATTGTCGAATCGGGAGATATCGAAGAGGCCTTGAACGCCGCCAGCAGTATCGGCGATGACCGCATCCAGAAACAGACCCGGGGCCGCGTCGTTCCCGACTCTTTTACTCACGGAAGCTCCGAGCAGCGGGTTCGATGGTTCAAGCGGGGACTCGAGACGGGCGAATTCGCACAGTGCAACAGCTTTAACGTGAGAAACCCGTAATACCGTTCTAAAATATTCCATGTAATTAGAGAGGACCTCTCATGAAGACAGCCCTCCTGATCGTCGACATTCAGAACGACTATTTCCCGAAGGGGAAAATGGAGCTCGAGGGGAGTACCGAGGCAAGCCTGAGGGCCAAGGAGCTCCTCGAGCTTTTCCGGGCCGAAAAATTGCCCGTCGTTTTCATCCAGCACATCTCCGTCCAGAAGGGGGCTACATTCTTTCTGCCGGACACGGAAGGCGCTCTTATCCATGTAAATGTCAGACCCCTGCCCGGGGAGACCGTCATCCGTAAACACTACCCGAACAGTTTCCGGGAAACAGGGCTTCTCGATTACCTGAAAAAAGAGCAGATCGGAAGGCTTCTGATCTGCGGTATGATGACGAGCATGTGCATCGACGCGACCGTGAGGGCGGCTTTCGATTACGGCTTTGCGTGCGTCGTCATCCATGACGCCTGCGCAACCATGTCTCTCCGTTTCAAGGACACCAGTGTCCCCGCAGCCCAGGTTCAAGCCTCATTCCTGGCTGCCCTCGGATCCGTCTATGCCAGGGTGATGAGCATCCATGAGGCGATCGAGAAGAATATCCACAGGTCTTAATTCCTTCAAAATGGGCTGAGCACATCTGGAGCCCATCATTTTCCTAAAGTCCCCTGTCCTTTTGCCGATTATACCATGGTGCCTAAAACCCACCGCTTTCGATTTTAGTTAAAATCGTCAAGTATTTCAGTTGGTTGTCAACTAAACAGTCCAGAATTTTTCCGACTTCAAGGAACATGACCCGACAGAGGACGTCAACAAACCCGGATTTCCCCCACTCAAAGGAGGTAGATGACATGGCAGGCTCAAGAAGGCTCTTCGTCCTTGCATCATTGATTATGGCCTTGCTTGTTACCGGGGTACCTTTGGCTGAATCAGCGACACTGGACCTCATGGGCTACGGCTGGAACACGACGGAAGTTATCATCAACATCAAGGCAGGGGGGGCCGTTACCGAGGAAGCGATTGCTGACGTGAAGGCGGCCATTGAGGATTGGAACCTCGTCCTTAAAGACATCGGTGGTCCCTTTCTCAATCTGGCCGTTAACACTCACGACGCAAATATCATCATTCAACTGAAGGCGGGCGGCGGGCCGGTCCTTGGCTACACACTGGTGAAGGCCACAAAGAAATACAGCTGTGTCCTGGAAAAAGTAACCATCCACATCAGCGGCAAAGCCTTCGGATCCAGGTTGAGTAATGCCGGAATCAGAAACATTTCCCGTCACGAACTCGGCCATGCCCTGGGGCTCGGTCACAGCAATGACGCTGCTGACATCATGTTTTTTGCCATGCCCTCCTCAGAGGTCTGGGGAGACCAGGAAAAACCGATCACAGATAATGACGTAGCCGCTGTGGATGCTATCTATCCACTTCCGGGTTTTTGTGAACTCCCGGAGTCCGTAACGACGAACAGGAGCACTCTATCTTTTTCGGAGACAGCCTCTGAAGGTCATTTTTCCAAGGCAGGATCTCCACCCGGACCAGGGGATGAATAACCAAAAGCAGGGTCGCTGACGACCCTGCTTTTTTTGTGCCTGAATCCGGCCATCAGGATAACTTCCTCGTTGAGCACACGGTCAGGCCCGCTTGTGGATCATCAATCTTTTTCTCTCGACCGTTTCTTCCTTGCCGCCGTGTAGATCGCTGTTGGGGGGATGTTCTCCCCCTCGCCCCTGTCAGCGACGAGATCGACCCTGACATCCGAATAGTACATGGACAGTCTTCGTTCGAGGTCCGGCTCGGGCCGACCGGCCCAGACACCGAGGACACCTCCCGGAACAAGGCATCGCCTTATCATTCTCAGCCCCCGGTGGGTATAAAGAGAAGCGTTTTTTTTGTTGAGCAGGTAAGACGGCCCATTGTCCACGTCCATGAGAATGACGTCAAATCCCGCCCTGATTTCCCCGAGGATCTCGAGGACGTCTCCGCAGTAAACTCTCAACCGGGGGTCTAACAGGGTGTCCCGGTTGAACACACCCAGGAACGTCCTGTTCCAGTCGATGATGGCTTCCTCGAGTTCCGCTACGGTCACCTCGCCCACGCGCACGTCGTCGAGGACCTCTCTCAGCGTGAGGCCGAGTCCCAGCCCCCCCACGAGGACCCTGATCCCCTCTTTCTGATCCAGCCGGTTCAGTGAAGCCCTGGCAAGGAGCCGGGACGTGGACTCATCCGACGTGGACATGGCGAACCGGCCGTCGATCCGGATCTCGTGGTGCACACCGGCGAGCGTATGCCTTTCAAGGAGGATGAGTTCCCCTCCCCTGCCCGGCGCGGTGTCCAAGATCCTGGGCCGGTCATCCGGATTCACGACAACACCTCCCGAAAAAACAGTTTGACAATAGACAAGGAATCAATTATTGATATATCAAATATTTACCAGCCAAACAAGGGGGACACCCCATGCCAACAAATGACAGATTCATTTACCTGGTTTCGATGGCGCAGCATACCCTGCGAACTTACCTCAACAGTCTTTTTTCGAAAGAGGGAATGAAGATCACCCCCCCTCAGGCCACCCTCCTGTTTCTGCTGGAGGTACGGGACGGCCGGATCATGTCGGAGCTCGGTCAGGTCATCGGTGTCGACAACTCGGCCATCACGGGCCTCGTGGACCGGCTGGAAAAGGCCGGGCTGGTGATAAGAAAGCTCAATCCCGAAGACCGGCGGTCACTTCTCATCTATATCACCCCCGGCGGTCGCAAAGAAACAAAAAAAGCGGAAGCCATCATTCGCAGAGTCAATGAAAGCATCAAAGCAGGTTTTTCCGCCCGGGATATGGATACTTTCAAGAAAATCCTCAACAGTTTTTTTGAAAAGTTCGGGAGCAGGTAGAGACACGATCCCTCGCCGAAAAAAAGACCACCAACAGTATCAAGGAGGTTTTTATGAGTAAGGATGAAATCAGAAAATACGCTCAGGACCTCGGTGTGGATGTCGTGGGTTTCGCATCCCTCGATGACTATCAGTCGAGGAAATCTCCGGATCCACGTACCATTTTGCCGAAGGCCAAATCAATCATCGTCCTGGGGCATCGGATGATCGACGGCGCCCTGGACAGCAAGAACCCCCGGGTAAACATGGTCGGTCGCATGGCAGTCATGGACACCTCCAAGAGCCACCTCTACCTCACGGCCCGGTACATGGAGAGAAAATTCAGGGTCAGGACGTCTCCGGTTCTCTCTTCCTACCCCCTCGACATGGAGGCACCGACGCTCGGACTTATCGGAGACCTGTCGCTGAGGCATGCGGCAGTCGCAGCCGGTCTCGGCGTCTTCGGCCGTCACAACCTCGTCATCCACCCGCGCTTCGGGTCCCGCGTGAGTTTCACGGGGCTTCTGACGGAATTGCCCCTGGCCTCTGACCCGCCCGTCCGTGAAGAACTCTGCGACAACTGCAATCTCTGCGTGGAGGCCTGTCCCGGCCGGGCCCTCGATGTGGAGAATCGAACCGACGACATGAAATGCCTGCGGGCTTCACAGCCTTTCGGTATCGGGAGCGCTTTCGGTTACATACGGCGATTTCTCGGCAAGTCTCCCGACGAGCAGTTGGCCCTGCTCAAAGAGCCCCGGTTCATGAGCCTCTACCAGGCCTCCTTTATCGGGTTCCAGTACGCGTGTTTCAACTGTATCGCCGTCTGCCCGCTGGGCGACATGTGCCCCGGATAGATTAAGATGACGCAATGGCGGGGATCAGAAGATGCCGGAGAAGCCGGTGAACTGGTCTTTTGAAGGATCCATTGAAAGGCCGTAGCTGTCTTCGCCCTTGTATCGAAACTCGATGTGGCCGGGATCGATGGTCGCATCCGCTGTTTCGTTCTGGTAAACCCGGAAGAAAACCGTCGCCGTCAGATTCAACGCATCGTAAACGACGTAATCCGGGATGAAGGGAAGCTGCGTTTCCGTCGGGGAAATTTCAAGGCCGAAATTATAGAGTGCCGGTACGGCCCCGTCGGCCCTCGAGATCTCCCAGTTTGCCGCATTCTCAACGGATTCCCTGTCCAGGGCCTTGTCAAACTGGAACTTCATGCTGAAGATTTTGTACGCGCCGGCGTTTGATAGCGAATCGTCGAGAAAAGAAACGGGCGTATTCATGGACAGGTAAAAGGGGAACGTGCTCTCTGAATAGGCAAACTCGATCTTGGGCGTATCGACCTTGTAGACATACCGGCTCAGGACCTCACCGAGGGTGGGGGCTTTGTCATCCAGGAATTTGACAAGTTCCATCGCCTTGTCTATCTCCCCCATGTCCGCGTAGACATAACCCAGCTCGGCATAGGCATCGTAGGACTCGCTCTTCAGCCGGATGGCTGTCTCGAGCTGCTCAACGGCCTCTTCATAGCGTCCCATCTTGCTGTAAGTCTGCCCCAGGCCCAGGTAACCCGCCGCCTCCTGCGGATGATCAAGCTGCATCTTGAGGAAAAGCTCCCTCGCCTTCTCATACTCCTCCGCCTGCAGATAGGCCTGCCCCAAAGAGAATGAGTTGCTCACGCTGGGATCGAGCCTGACCGCCTTCTCATACTCAAAAATGGCCTCGTCGTAGCGATCCTCCGCGTAAAGGAGATTGCCGAGATTGACGAGGGTTGATCCGGAGGACGGGTTCAGCTTCAGGTAGGCCTGGTATTCGCTTACGGCCTGATCCACGTTGTCGAGCTTCACATAGGCGCTTGCCAGGTACTTCACGGCATCGGGGGCGGTTGAGGAGTCGGGGGTGAGGGAGATGGAGATCCTGAATTCCTTGACGGCGGCGCGGTAATCTTGTTTCTGGTACAGCGTAACACCCCTGGAGAGGGCGCTGTCCGAAATCGCCTGCAGCTGGTCTGTGCTGGGTATGGTGGCGGAAAACATCGCCTGCGCCGATGCCGCCGGGTCTAATGCATACATGTCATCCCGTCCTGGGTAAAAACCGTTCTTCTTATCATTATTTCGGCAGAATCCGCCGATTCTTGAGCGAAAATAGCTGAGTTATCATGATGAGTTACAGAGCCCATGGGCCATTCACCAATCAGACCCGGCTTCACTTCGCGTTTTAAGGGCAGAATCGCGATGAAAGAAGGTTTTTGGGGTGTCGGTGAGGAAACAACCTGAAGTGCCCGGAGGTCGGCCTTGAAGCGCAAGCCGGCCTCCGGGTTTATCCGGGTCATCGTCATGACCTGAAAGTGATGGTCATGGTGACCTTTGCCTCTTGACGGTCCGACGGGACTGGAAAGAACCACTTCCCGGCCTGACCGGCAATGCAGGAGCCCGCGTTCTTATCCTTGAGGGTCGTTTTCACGATCTTCACGCTTTTGACGGATCCATCCTGTCCAATGACCAGGTCAAGAATGACCTCCCCCCTGCTGGAGTAACACCGCTCGATCTCCACGCGATGCTTCTCCAAGACCGCATGAACGGCCTCCTTTGTGATCCCTCCGGAGATCTTCACGTCCCCGAAACCCAGGACAGTCCTTTTGCCCTCCTTCGTTCCGGAGGCATCGCGAAGGGACTCTTCGCGGGCGGGCATCACGGAAAGCGGGGCAGACATCTTGCAGGCCATCGCACCGCCCACGGCGTAATCCGAAACACCCTGGGGCAAAGGAAGCGGCTGCCGGATGGTCGTCGGTTTTTCACCGGTATTGCGCACCTCCGTGTCGACGGCTACAAAGGACGTGTAGGCCGTGAGGAGGTTGTACTGAAGCCCCAGATCAGTCACGTCTTTCGTACGCCCGTCGTCGGGGCGGAGTCTGTTGTAATCGGACAGAATCGCAATACGCTGGCGCGCCCAGAGGTATCGCAGGGCGGCGTTTTCTTTTGATGGCTTCACCGCACCCACATCGATGACCTCCCTGTGAGGGCCGTTTCCCGAGATACCGCTCAGGGTGATCTTTCCGCGGGCATCGCCTCGCCACTTGCCGAAGACGATGACGGGCCGCTCCGCCAGCACGTCGGGGATGCTCAACGGCTCGACGTCGTAGGTCCTGAATTTCTCGAAACCCACTTTGACACGGGTAAGGACCGGCGATTGGATCATCCTGCGAAAGCGTTCCGCCTGTGCGGCGGCCTCATCAGGTTTCGTAATGACAAAGGGTTCTCCCATGCCGACACGCGCCATCCCCTCGATGAGGTGGCGGTTGACAGAAGAGCCGATCCCGAAGGCGAACATGTTGGCGTTCTGCAGATTGTTGCGGATCAGGTCGAAGGCCTGTGTTTCGACGTGGACGTAACCGTCCGTGGCGATGACGACGGTCCGGGAAAAATTCTCGGGCCTGGGAAGCTGGAGGGCCCGCTTTAGCGCGGGCAGGAGCTCCGTCCCACCCCCGCCTCTCTGGCGCTCAACAAGATGAATCGCCTGCTGGACATTTCCGGGCGTGGCCGGCAGAGACTCCGCCGACATGACCGACGAGCCGCCCGAGAACAGAAGAACATTGAAACGATCCGTCGGGCGAAGGTTGCCGATGAGGTCTTTCAGGAGCTTCTTCGAGATCTCCAGGGGGAATCCGTGCATCGAGCCCGAAACGTCGACGATGAAGATGTATTCACGGCCGGGGATGTTTGCCGCCTTCACACGACTGGGCGGCTCCACCATGAGGAGGAAAAAATTTTCCTTTTCACCCTCGTATAGTAAAAGTCCCGACTGGATTTTGTCGCCGCCCAATCGGTACCGCAGTATGTAGTCCCGGTTGCCGCCGGTTGTCTCTGCACCGTCCAGATGGACCGCCGCCGCCGCCGGACTGTTGTAGCTGGCCTTGACCTTGTGCGATGTGCAGGCGAGGTCCTTGATGGGCATGCCCGCGGTGATATGAACGGTGATGTCAAATTTGTAAGGAGCGGATTCCCCTTCGTGCAGGTAGGGGTTCTGGACCCAGCGCTCCGAAAGAGGGGCCGTCTCCGCCGCCTGGTTCGAGTAACGGGGGCCAACGACGGTGGGGTACATGAACTCATAAACGCGGTCCTCAGGCACCAGGAGCTCCGTGTATCTCAGATCGACCTTGATTTCGTCACCGGGCATGATATTCGCCACGTTCATTTGAAACACGTTGGGCCGCTGTTGCTCGAGCAGCGAGGCGCTTTTGCCCTCTTCCCTCGCTTTCTCATACGCCCGGCGCGCGTCCTCGCGCTTGGCGATCTTCGCCTCGATGACCCTCTCGCCGATGGTCATCTTCATACCGTAAACGGCAGCCCGTGTTGAAGCAGGAAAGACATAGACGGCCTCGATCGGTCTCTTGCCCTCGTTTCTGTACACCTGGGCGACCTGGACATCGGCGATCACTCCCGAGATGTTGACGGAGGCCGACGTGGACTTGAGGGGAAGCTGGTCAAGACCCGGATCGTCGCTCTTGACAAAGAAATAAGGGGATAGGGTTCGATCACCGGACACCTCCGGTTGAACGGAGGCCCTAGCACCCCAGAGGATGGGCAGTGCCAGGAGAACAAACACCAGGATTCGTGGGATGGATTTCATAAAAAACCTCCTCTGTCTTTTTCTTTGTCTCATTAGACAGAGGAGGGTTCATAAAAGTTCCCGAAATAATCCCGGCGTCCTCAAGGACTTGAAAGGATTTCTATTTTAAGGGTGATGGGCCCTGCAGGAGGTTCCTGAACTTTATCTTTTTCCCTCACCTCCCCCAGGGATTTCAGTTTCTCGATCACTTCCTTCTCTTTCTCGGTCTCGATTTCAGCCGTGACGATTCCCTTTCCATCCTGAAACTCCCTTCTGACCTTACGCGCACCGGATTCGACCAATATCTTTTCGACGTCGCTCATGACCGCCGCGGGGTCTGTGGCGTAAAGGGAAAAGGCATACCCCGGTCTCACGGCAGGCGCAGCCTTGATTTTCGCCGCCATGGCCGGTGCCCGCACGTCGTCCTTCGCGGCGGCACCGAGAGCCGCCCTTTCTCCCTTCGCCGGCGAAAGAACCCTTTTCGCCACGGGGGCTTCCTTTATTGCTGCATCGGCCGACACAGCTGGAGCGGCCTCCGGCCTGCTTGCCATTTTCCTCTCTGCGACATCCTTCTCCGCCGGTTTGAGCGGGACTGCCCTTGCTTCAGATGAAACCTCTTTTTTCTCGCTTTCCCGTTTCCGATCCGAGACGGTGACCGCCTTCCTTTCTTTGCGCTCCTCCGGATCGGCGACTTTCAGCGGAACAGCCGCCAGTGACTTCGGGATATCCTTTTCTGTAGCAACACGGGCCGGTTCGGAGGGTGCCTGGCGGAGGTATGTCGTCTCGGGTTCAACGGCCTTGAAGACATAAACGGCAAAGACGGCCACAAGAACCGTGGCAAGGGCCGTTACCGGAACCTTGATGTGAAGCGGGTAGAAGAACCTCCGGATGAAACCTTGCCGTCTTTCGCGCTCTTCCCGGACCCTTGCCATGACCCGTTGTTTGAGCCAGGGGGGCGGCTCGGCCTCTTCGAGTTCCCGCACGAGCTTTCCCGCCTTCACCAGGTGCTCCAGGGCCACACGGCAGCTCGGGCAGGCGGCGACATGCGCCTCGACGCGCTTCCCCTCGTCGGGAGGAAGGACCCCCTCGAGATAGGCCGGGATTTTTTCCTCGATGTGTTTGCAGTCCATCACAGTTCCCCGAGTTGCTTCTTCAGGCAGTTCTTCATGGCCTCTCTCGCCCGGAAAAGTCTCGACTTGATTGTGCCCTCCGGCACGCTGAGAATACCAGCTATTTCGTTATAAGAGAACCCCTGGATATCCCTGAGGACCAGCGCCTCGCGGTGCTCCTCATCGAGCGTGTTGATGCAGTGCTGCACCTTTGCCTGAATTTCCTGTTTCTCCAGCGTCTCCAGCGCGGAGGCCTCAGGGCCGGCAAGACCCTCACCGGGGCCGTCGGCGGGATCATCCATTGAAACCGTTTTCTGACGGTGCCGTGCCGTTTGCTTCATCCGTGTCTTCGACACATTGACCAAGATGCCGTAGAGCCAGGTGGAGAACTTTGCCTCCCCCCTGAATTTGCGGATGGCCCGGTAGGCCGCAAGAAAGGCCTCCTGGACAATCTCGCAGGCCTCGTCGTAGTCGCCCGTCATCCGGAGCGCGATGTTGAACATCTTCTTCTGGTGCCTCTCGACCAGCACCCCGAAGGCTTCGTCGTCACCCCTCCGGCAGGAAAGGATGATCTCGTAATCCTCGTCGCGAACGGCCTTTTTGGGGTCTTCTATCGTTTTAGACATTCTGTCGCAGGAAATTGTTCCCCGAAAGTGATCATTCGAATCCCTGGCCGCCTCATACCACAAAAAAGGGGCGATATACAGGTTGAAGGCCTGTCCGGGCACAGGCCATCCGGCACCTCACACCGGATTGGTCCTTGAATGATCGGGCCATCTGCGGTATTTCCCTGGAGACAAAGGAGGGGTCGGGTGAACGCCTATTTGCTCGATGAGATCCGGACGGCCTGCAAGGCCGTCGCGAAGAGCGCAGTCCATGTGAGGATCCATGACGGCCGCATCGCCGGCTACGCAGCTTCGCTTAAGAAGACAGGCGGCATACCTCCCGGTCTTGATCCCGCCCGTCACTATCTCAGCCGCGGGGAGGACACCGCCGCATTTCTCCTGACTCTGAATGCCGTCAATTTCGGCTCCGGCTACTTCCCTCACCTTCGAAAACGCCCCGGCATGTCCGGTTACTTCACGGTCGCGTCTTCCCTGAACGATTATTACCGAAGACACGGCCCCCTCTCGGCGGAGGAATTGACGAGGCTTCAGGCGGAAGACTGCGCGCAGATATTCGCCCAGGATCTCTCGAGCGAACCCGTTCGAGAGCTCATGGGCCTCTTCGCGAGGGCGCTCAACGATCTGGGCACATATCTCATCAAGGACTTCGACGGCAGGTTCGTCGATCTGATCGAGGCCGCCGGGGACTCGGCCGAACGTCTTGTCCGGGTCCTCAACGGGATGCCCTTTTTCAACGACATCGAAAATTATCGATCCATGCGGGTCCCTTTCTTCAAGCGGGCACAGCTCACAGCCGCCGATCTCTCTCTTGTCTTCGGCGGCGATGGCTGGGGCCGCTTTGACGACCTGGACCGGCTCACGATGTTTGCCGACAACCTCGTCCCCCACGTGCTGCGTGTCGACGGGGTCCTTGCCTACGATGAGGAGCTCGCCTCGATGATCGACCGGGAGGAATTGATCCCCGCCCATTCACAGAAAGAGATCGAGCTCAGGGCCTGCGCCGTTCACGCCGTGGAACTCATGGTGCAGGCGCTGCGGGAATCAGGAGAGCAGGTAACGGCAATGAACCTGGACTACCTCCTGTGGAACCGGGGACAGGAGCCCTATTACAAGAACATCGGCCCGCGCCACAGAACCCGGACCGTTTTTTACTGAGAACGAACAGTCGCAACGCTTTCATCATCCATGGGATCTTCAGAAATACCCAATACCAATCGGGGTTATATTTACGTCATCCTGGCCGCGGTGCTCTGGGGCACGGCCGGCTCCGCCGCCAAGTTTCTTTTCAATAGCGGCATGTCGCCCGCCCAGCTCGTCCAGCTGAGGACCACCATCGGCAGTCTCGTCCTCGCCCTGTGGATCGGGAGCCGGCACCCCACGTCGCTCAGGGTCGCACCGGGGGATATCTGGAAGATCATGCTCCTCGGGGTCTCCATTGCCCTGACGCAGTTCACCTATTACTTCGCCATCAGCAAGATCCAGGTCGCCGCGGCGATCCTGCTCCAGTACCAGGCACCCGTTTTCGTCGCCCTTTTCGCGGTGATCTTCGCCCGGGAGCGATTGACCCCGGTGATTGCTGCCGCTATATCCGGGGCCATGATCGGCTGTTATCTCCTCGTCGGCGCCTACAAGCTGGATATTCTTAACATGAACCGGGAAGGCATCGCAGGCGGGCTTGCCTCGGCGCTGTGTTTCGCCTGGTATTCCGTGAGCAGCAGCTACGCCATGCGAAAGTACACGCCGTGGGCGGTCGTCTTCTTTGCCTTTCTCGGTGCCGCGGTCATCTGGAACATATTTCACCCGCCCTTCGAGGCCTTTTCGCAGCCGGCTAATGTCCTGGAGTGGTGGTGGGTGTTTTTCATCAGCATCTTCGGGACCGTCTTTGCCTTCTGGTTCTACACCTCGGGCATCAACCTCATCGGGCCCACGCGGGCGAGCATCACCGCCACCCTGGAGCCGATCACGGCCGGGCTGATCTCCTATCTCTTCCTCCATGAGGCCCTGGAGCCCCTCCAGATCGGCGGCGCCCTGATCGTCATTGCTGCCGTCATATCGCTCCAGGTCGGCAGGCAGGCACCCGCACGGACAGATTAAACAGGAGAGGCGGAAATCTGCTCTTGACTTACTTTGGCAGATTTATCATGAGTTAATAGGATCTGAATCTTCCACCGGGGATTCTTGTCTACCATGACCATCCAGGCACTTGAACCCTACCGCGGTATCGACGGTTTCGCGGCCGCCACAACGAGGACAAACCTTCGCGTGGTCGGGGCGCTCCACCAGAGCCCGACGGCACTTTCCGTCTACCGACTCAATTCCCCAGGACACGGCGCGAGACAGGTGAATCTCGAGACCATCACGTCCCGTGAGCTCGAGTCTTTCAGGGCAGACTTCTGGTGGGTATCGCCTCCCTGCCAGCCTTACACCGTTCGCGGCGTTCGCAGGATCCTGGATGTCTTCCCGGAACTGGCGAAGGATAGACACAAAACAGGAGTTCTCAGAGGGTGAAGAAGAAATCTTCCAGAATGCCTTTATTCGTCGATGACGGCGGTATCGGCAAGCCGACGGTTTTGTTCATTCACGGGCTGGGAGGGAACACGTCACAATGGAAGGCGCAACTCGAGCATCTTCGCAAGAAAAGACGGGTGCTCGCCGTGGATCTTCGCGGCCACGGACACACGGCCCTGCCCGGGGACGGGGTCTTCGACATCGAGGCGATGGCGGCTGATGTGAAAGAACTGGCAGACCGATCACGTATTCAACGGTTTGTCCTCGCGGGGCACAGCGCGGGGGCATCCGTGGCCATCGCTATTGCCGGTAGTGAACCGAAGCGCGTCCTGGGTCTTTTCCTTGTCGACCCGGCGGGAGACGACCGCCAGGTTCCCAGCGACGAGGTTGAGTCATTCATGGCAGCACTCGAATCGAGCTATCCTTCGGCCATCGAAGATTACTGGCAGGAACTCCTCACTCATTCAGAACCGACCGTACAGGAAAGGGTTATAGCGGATCTCCGGGCCACGCCGCGAGCGGCGGTCGTCGGCATTTTTCGTGCGATTCTGACCTATGACCCGGTCACACCTCTGCGCCGGTATCCGGGTCCAGTGCTGTCGGTCGTCACGCCTCTCAACAACGCACCGTTCAGCCTCCACAGGCTGATACCGGATCTGCCTCACAGATTGATCACGGGCACGGGCCACTGGCCCCAGCTGGACAAACCTGACCAAATCAACGGGCTCTTTGATACATTTCTCCAGCGGGTCATACGGGTGTCCCGTTGAACGTTCCCGGCATGTGCATCGAGGATGGTGACAAATGAAACTCAGCAGGAAGGATTTCGACAAGGCGGTTCAAAGGTCGATCAGGCGGATCCCGCACGAGATCCGCCGGCATCTCGACAACGTGCTCATCTCCGTCCAGGAGAGTCCCTCGCCGGAAATTCTGGAGGCCATGGGTCTGCCGCCCGACGAGCCGCTCCTCGGGCTCTACCAGGGGGCTTCCCTCCTCGAGCGTTCTGCGGTTTACCCCCCCCTTTTTCCCGACACCATCCTCATCTTTCAGAAGCCCCTCGAGGAGATGTGTCAAACCATCAAAGAGCTGGAAGAACAGATCGAGATCACCGTTGTGCACGAGGTGGCACACTTCATCGGGATCGACGAGGAAAGGCTTATAGAGCTCGGTTACGAATAGGAGCCTCAAGCTCAGGGCTTGCGGCGGACGATCTGGTTTCCGATGACGCTGAAGACAGGCTCGTCTTTCTGGTTGAAGGCGGAATAGCGCAACCGGACGATTCCCCGGTCAGACTGTGACTTGGAGGGACGGAGTTCCAAAACCTCGCCGACAGCGCGGAGCGTGTCGCCGGGCCGCACGGGAAGAAGCCATCGAAGCTCATCGAAACCGGGAGAGCCAAGACTGTTTCCGGAATGGATCGCCCCGGTCATGAGGAAGAGCCGGAAGGTGAGAGCGATCGTGTGGATGCCGCTCGCGATGAGACCCCCGTAAATGGTTTTTTTCGCGGCCTCCACATCGAGGTGGAAGACCTGGGGGTCGAACTGCATGGCGAAGTCGATGATCTGCCCTTCCGTCACGGTGATGCCGGGGGATTCGAACCTGTCGCCAACCTTGAAATCATCAAAATAGAGTGTATTCATCTGGACCCTCTCGTTGGGATGGAGTTCTGCCGGATCGAAAACCGCACCCAGGGCGTGAAAAGAATTTGTCGCAACTTGCTTTATGATATAAAATTATAACGATAAGTGAAATAAATTTTTTTGGGGTAAGATCATGCGAAACATGGCGGTCTGGTTTGAGATCCCGGTCAGGGACATGGAGCGGGCAAGGCTTTTCTACAGCAACATCCTCGGTCACGACATGCCCGTGCAGAAAATGGGCGATTTCACCATGGCCTTCTTCCCGACGGCGGGCCATGCCAGCAGCGGCGCCCTGGTGAACGGGGAAGGCTACGAACCCTCTGACCGGGGAACGGTGGTTTACCTGAACGCAGGTAAAGACCTGAACGAAGCCCTCGATCGGGTTGAACCGGCAGGAGGCACCGTTGCCGTGACGAAGACAAAGATCACCGACGAATACGGCTTCTTCGCGCTCTTCCGGGACTCGGAGGGAAACCTTGTCGGTCTTCACTCCATGCGGTAGAAGAAATTACGGAGGAAAATCCCCAAGACCTGCATGAGAAAGGAGATGTTCATATGTCCAGGTTGATGCTGCTTATGTCCATCACAGGAATATTCTTCATGCTCGTTTCCGCTGCTTCGGCGTTCGAGACGGATGTCTTCAAGACGTCTGCCGGAGAACTGAAAATCACCTTCATCGGCCACGGGACACTCATGCTCCAGTTTGCCGGGAAGATCATCCACGTGGACCCGGTGAGCCAGGAAGCAGACTACACCAAGTTGCCCAAGGCGGATCTCATCGTGGTCACCCACGAACACGCAGACCACCTGGGCCTGAAAGCCATCAAGACCCTGCGCACAGCAAAAACGGATATTGTGCTCAATGAAACGGCGACGACGAAGCTCAAGGGCGGTATCGTCATGAAGAACGGGGATGTGAAAACCGTTCAGGGGATCCGGATCGAGGCCGTCCCGGCCTACAACATCGTCCACGTGCGAAGCCCGGGTGTGCCCTTCCATCCCAAAGGCATCGGGAACGGCTACATCATGGCCTTCGGGGACAAGCGGGTTTATATCGCCGGAGACACGGAAAACACGCCGGAGATGAAGGCCTTGAAGTCGATCGACATCGCCTTCCTGCCGATGAACCTTCCCTACACCATGACCCCGGAGATGGTCGCCGACGCGGCAAGAGCCTTCAGGCCGAAAGTGCTCTACCCCTATCACTACAGCGACACGGACGTCTCGAAGCTGACGGCCCTTCTCAAGAACGAAAAGGGAATCGAGGTGAGGATTCGGAAGATGAAATGACCGGATCGATTTCAGTCCAGACCGGCGGCGGGGCCGTTCAACCGGTTTTCCGTGAACCGCAGAAGTGTCAGGATGAAGAGCGCGGCCAGGATCAGGGTCATCCCCCAGGCCTCGAAGGTGTCCGGACGTTCCCCGAGCTCCAGCATGGAAGCTGAAATGCCGATGACGGGAACAGCCAGCGTACCCATCCCCGCCACACCGGCAGGCAGCTTTTTCATGATATAGGTCCACAGCATAAAGGCGAGGGCGCATACCAGGACGGCATTGAAGAGAATGGCTGATATCAGATAGGGTGTCCACTGCGTGGGCCGCTGGGGGACGAGCATGGCAATAATCACCAGGGGCACGGAACCGTACACAAATTGCCAGGCCGTGACCGACACGAGGTCAAAACCGGGCTTTCTCTGCATCAGCTTGATGATAATGGCGCTGAAGGCCCAGCAGACGCCCGCGATGACGGCCAGGACCTCACTGAAGATCGTGCTCTTCAACCTCCAGGGCTCCAGCAGAAGCATCATGCCCGTGAATGCCATGATGACGGGCAGCCAGTTCACGCCCCGGATTTTCTCTGAAAGGATCGGCTAGGCAAAAATCAGGATCCAGAACGGCATGGTGTAAACCAGGATGGCCGTCTTCCCTGCCCCGCCGCTCACCAGGGCCCAGATGATGAACCCCGTCCCCGCCGCCGTCTGGCAAAGCCCGAGCAGGATCGTCAGGGAAATGTCCCGCGGACGGAGAGGGATCCTGCTCAAAAGCATAAGAAAAAGAAGGATCACCCCCCCAAGGGTCATGCGCAGGGCGTTGAAATCAAAAGGTCCCATGTACTGCAGGGACTTTTTCATAACGACCCAGTTGTAACCCCAGATCATCGCCAGCAGGATCAGCGCAACGAAGGGACGCCACCTCCCGGGTACCCATTGAATCAAAGTGCTGACAGAACCTCCTGAATTCGTTCATCGACGGTTATCGGATCCGACGGTGCGGCGGAAGCCTAACACAGGACAGGGCGCATGGCAACGCAAACCTCTCCGCCTGTTAACTCTCTTTCCACATGTCCTCGTCGGTGTAAATCTTCTCATCCGCCGCATGGGCTTCCTGCGCATCCGCCTCGTAGTCCCGGGGCAATTTCTTCTTCATGAATTCCCGGTACCATTCATGGGCGACAATCATGGCCATGACCTCGCTCGTCCCGGTCCAGATGGAGGCCAAGCGGATGTCCCGGTGCATCCTCTCGACGGGGAAGACATTCGTGTAACCGATTCCCCCCATAACCTGCATCGAGTTGTGCACGACCTTCTGACAGGACTCCGTGATGAACTTCTTCGACTCCGACACATACCGCCGGATCAGGTTCATGTCCACGCCGCTGTCCACGGCGCGGGCCGTCGAGTACGCCATGGCCCGGCAGGCATCGAGGAGCATAGCCGCCTCGGCCACCAGGAAGCTCACCCCCTGAAACGTGTTGATCACCTTCCCAAAGGCCTTCCGCTTCGTGGTGTAGTTCGTCGCGACATCGAGGGCGGCCCGGGCGGACCCGATGGTCATGGCAGCCGTACCCAGACGCTCCGGGATCATCATGGTGTTGAAGACATCGTAAGCGCCGTGCAGCTTTCCCACGATGTTTTCCTTTGGCACGACGACATTCCGGAAGACGAGGCGTCCCGTGCCGCCGCCCCGGCAGCCCATGAGGCCGTAGAGATATTTTGTCTCGACGCCGGGCCCACGGTCCACGACGAAGCATGTGATCGAGTCCTGGGGTTTCGCACCCGGGTTCGTGCGGGCGTAGACGAGGAAGAAATCCGCTCCTTCCGCGCCGACGATGAAGCGCTTCTGCCCGTTGAGAAGGAAGTGATCTCCCCGGTCCTCCGCCTTAGTGGTCGCCCCGAAAAAGTCGGACCCCCCCCTCGGTTCGGTGAGGCACTCGGCGGCGAAACGCTCCCCCCGGAGCAGCGGTTTGACATACTTCTCCTTTTGCGCGTCCGTGCCGTGGAGGACGATGGCATCGCACACAAGTTCGGCACCGACCCCGAAAACGCAGGAAAACTCATAACCCAGGGTCCCCACCTCTTCCATGATCATACAGGTCGCGACCCAGTCCATGTCCCTGCCGCCCCACTTCTTCGGATAACGGCACCCGAGGAGGTTCCGTCGCGCTGCCTCCTGCAGGAACTCCTTGGGGAACTTGATCTTGTCCGTGTCCATATCAAGGATCATCTGGCGCGGCACCCATTTCACGAGATCTCGAACTTCGTCCCTTATCCTGATTTGCTCCTTGGTCAACAGATGTTCCAACATTCACACTGCCCCTTTCCCCTCTATCAAGGTTTTTATGAATTGTTCAAAAAATCCGTATATCCGTTCATCTTGATGCTTATCTCCCTGTCAATCCATGCCTACCAATCTGCCTTCCAGGTGCCGGACCATGTCCTTCCGCCCCACGTCCAGGTGACCTTGCCGTCCACGATTCCTGTCGCGGTGATTCTGCCCGTGTATACCGCTTGCAGGCCTTTCGAGGCTCCGGACTGGTCGTTTCGTGTAATCCGCACTTCTCTGCCATCAAACTTCCTGAGCTTGAGTGTCGCCTTTGCCCCATTTTTCCATTCCGCCTCAAAAGTTTCACTATCGTCATTATACGTCCAGGTGCCGCAGATCCTGACGTTCGAATCCTCGCACTCTTCCCAGATCCTGGGTGGTTCCAGGGGAGCGGACGGTACCTGACTCTCCGCCTTATGTGTCGCTGCTAAAACCCTTGCTTTCTCTTCGAGACGGCGAATGTCTTGCTGCACGAGGATAATATTACTTTTGATAATCCCGTAGTCCCGTCCAAATTGGCTTCTTACATCTTTATTATCCTTTGCGAGCATATCCCAAAAATCTCTCGCATCAACCCATGCCTTATAAGCATTAGGATGTGTCTGTATGATTAACGCTTGAATGTATGAGACCCTGAACACATCCTGACGAATTTTATCAGGATCCGATTGCATAGCGACAATCCGGTCACCCCTTTTGAAAAAGAAGTAATGGTTATCGGGATCCAGGAAACGTTCCAGATCCCCTTTTGCCTTCTGGTAATTCTCGAGGTCTGCTTTCCTCTTCTCGAGTTGACCTGTTATCGTAGCGAGGTCCTCTGCCGCGTGAGCGCAAAGACCGACAAGGGTAAACAGGACAACAGCGACCAAGGAAAAAATGTCTCTGGTTCTCATGTGCCCCTCCTCATTCTGGCTGAATGAACGCTGCATGATAACCCCTTGACCCGCCCCCGATGCTGTCAGGCGGTCCCGATTTAGCTTTATGTCGTCCCGTATAGATCGATACGCGGGAACAATCCATTCATCCCTTCTCAAAAGAATATTGCCGCGCCAAGAAGTGTTCCTCGATGGCCCGCCGCACAGCCTGGTCCACCAGTCGGTCCAGCTCGGCTGCGGTTCTACCGGAGCATTCCTTTAGCAGGGCAGGACGGTTGAAGTAGATTTTTTTCGTTGCGGACGCTGCCCGAACCCTTGTCCCATCGAGCTCGTACTCGAGCTCAACCTGTATGGGGATATCAAGCAAAAGACCCGCCTCATCGAGGATGAGACGGGTCTTGATTTTATCGACCACCCAGAGCATAAAAGGCTTTAGCCCTAAGGTCCAAGCCAGTTCTATCATTTCTTACCAAAGATCGAGCCCAGCACGCCGCGCATGATCTGGCGACCGAGCTGACTTCCAATGGCGTGGGCCGCGCTCTTCGCCGCAGCGCCTATCATCTTTTCCGTTTCGGATTGCGGTTCTTTCTTCTTCTTGACCTCCGCTGCGGCTACATCCTCTTCCTTCTGAAGCTGAAGGGTCTTTTCCTTCAACTTCTCATAAGCGCTCTCCCGATCCACCGTCTTTTCGTAATGGCCGTAAAGGACGGACCCTTTGATCAGCTTTGCCATCTCATCGGGTGTGAGCGTCCCGAGCTGGCTGTGAGGCGGCAGGATCCAGGCCTTCTCCACCATGGTGGGGGCCCCTTTTTCATCCAGTACGGATATCAACGCCTCACCCACGGAAAGCTCAAGGATGGCCTTCATTGTGTCGAGCTTTGGGTTGGCCCGGAAAGTCTCGGCAGCCACCCTCACCGCCTTCTGGTCTCTCGGTGTGAAGGCCCTGAGCGCGTGCTGGACGCGGTTCCCGAGTTGGCTCAGGATCGTATCGGGAATATCGATCGGGTTCTGCGTCACGAAGTACACGCCCACACCCTTGGAGCGGATCAGACGGACCACCTGCTCGATCTTGTCCTCCAGGGCCTTCGGCACGTCTTCGAAAAGAAGGTGGGCCTCGTCGAAGAAAAAGACCAGCTTCGGCTTCGGCGGGTCTCCCACCTCGGGAAGCTGCTCGTAGAGCTCCGCGAGAAGCCAAAGAAGGAACGTGGCATAGAGATTCGGAGACTGCATAAGCCTGTCGGCCGTGATGATGTTGACGACGCCCCTGCCCTTCGAGTCAGTTTGCGTGAGATCGTTGATGTCCAGGGCCGGCTCCCCGAAGAATTTATCCCCGCCCTGCTCCTCTAAAACCAGGAGATTTCTCTGGATGGCACCGACACTGGCTGTTGAGATGTTTCCATACTGCGTTTTGAACTTGTTCGCGTTGTCTCCCGCGAACTGAAGCATAGACCTGAGATCCTTGAGGTCGAGGAGAAGAAGCCCGTTGTCATCGGCAATCTTAAAAATGGCGTTCAGCACGCCGCTCTGTGTGTCGTTGAGACTGAAGATTCGGCTTAAAAGAAGCGGGCCCATCTCCGAGACCGTGGCACGAAGGGGATGGCCCTTCTCGCCGAAAACATCCCATAAGACGACTGGATATCCCTCGAATTTGAAGTCTTTCAGACCCAGGTCCTTGATCCTCTCAGCGATCTTTGGATTGTCTCCGCCGGGCTGGCTGAGTGTTGCCAGATCTCCCTTGACGTCAGCCATGAATACGGGCACGCCGATTGAGCTGAACTGCTCGGCCAGGACCCTCAGAGACACCGTCTTCCCGGTGCCAGTGGCTCCGGTTATCAGGCCGTGACGGTTGGCCATTTTCGGAAGGATTGCTATCTCACTTTTTCCCATTGCAATGGGAAGCGGGGGGGCTGCTGTTGCCATGTTATCCTCCGTTCGGATACGACATAGATCCGGGAACAGGGAACCGGGTGATACTTTACACAACCCGATGGAATGTCCCCCGCTCGGAGTGAATGACATCAAAAGATCGGATGATAGATAGCGGCCCGGGTAATCCCGGGCCGTTCTTCATCCTTGAAAGGATCTAAATAAATTATTTCTTTTTGGGTTCCGCCTTCTTAGGCTCCGCCTTTTTGCCGGCATCCTTCACATCGATCTTGGTTGCGGACATCGTGTATTCTATCGTCACCTTGGAGCCCACCTTCAGATCGCCGGTTACTTTCGTGTTTTTATCCCTGGCAATCTTCCATACCTCTTTTCCCTTTTGAACGCTGATCGAGTCATCCTTCACTTCGAGAACGGGGCCTGTGACCTGGTAAGCCCATGAGGCCTGCACAAAGGCGAATGTAACGGCCAGTACGAGCATCCCCACAACAAAAATACCACGCTTCATATGAGTACCCTCCTTCTTCTTGATTTGTCGCTTTACTATAAAGAAAGACCCGGAAAAGTCAAGACAGTCTTGAAACGATCCTCACGGGCCGCCGGGAGATTTTTCCCTTGAGCCCTTCTTGGTTTCCCTGTAATAATCCCGGTCACGAACGGGCGTGACAAAGGCGGTATTCATGTTAAAAATCGGGCAATTTCGATACGCCTCGGACAACCTGGGTTACCTGATATCCGGTGAAAGATCCGCCCTAGCCGTTGACGGGGGTGCCGTGGATGAGATCCTCGAGTTTTTAAAAATCCAGAGACTCGAGCTTGTGTGTGTGACAAACACCCATGCACACTACGACCACATGATGGGAAACGATGAACTCCTCAAACATTCACAGGCGACATACCTGAAGCCGAACGAACTTGCGGAAAAGAGAGAGATGCGCCTCGAGGGTGAAAAAATCCTCATCTACGCGACACCGGGCCACACCGAGGATGCCATTTGTTTGCACACAGGAAATATCCTGATTTCGGGAGACACGATCTTCAACGGCACGGTGGGGAACTGCTTCACAGGGAATCTGCGGGAATTTTATCATTCCATCAAGAAGCTCATGGCCCTTCCCGACGGGACAATCATTTACGCAGGCCATGACTACGTCAGGGACTCGATGGTTTTCGCAAAGCGCCTGGAGCCGGGTTACAGGGACCTGGATGACTTTCTCTCTAACGACGACCCGGGCCACGTCTATTCGACCCTCGCGGAGGAGCGTAAGGTGAATCCCTACCTCCGATTCAACGACGAGCGGATCATCGCAATCCTCAAAAAAAGAGGACTTCCCGCCGGGACGGAATACGAGCGCTGGGAATCATTGATAAGTATTGACTGAGTTGTGATTGGCCATCAAAAAAAGTTGTGAGCAACTGTGTTTCAAGTCAAGATAATTAACTAAGCATATTTCCAGCA
>CAZJPV010000003.1:6757-92226 GCA_964547985.1 uncultured Syntrophaceae bacterium | reverse complement strand
CAGAAAGGCAAGAAGATTATGGACAAGAAAAAGGAACGCATCATCTCACTTCTTGTGTACAACAAGCCGGATGTGCTGGCGAGGGTCGCCGGCACGCTGGGCGGGAAAGGGTACAACATCGAGAGTCTCTGTGTCGACGTCACGCTGAACCCTGACGTGTCAAAGATCATCCTCACCACCGTCCAGACGAAATCAACCGTTTCAAAGATCGAGAAGCAGCTCGAGCGCCTGATCGATGTCGTCAAGGTGGAGGATCTGACCGACGTGGAGACGATCAAGCGGGAAATGGTCCTCATCCGCATGAACCTGACGGAGGCGAGCAAGTCCGACCTGATCCGGACGGTGAACACCCTCAATTGCAAGATCATCACCTTCAACACGGATCACTGCGTCCTGGAATACACGGGCTCCAAGGACGAGGTGGACCGTGTTTTAGTGAAGCTCAAAGCGCTGGGGGTTGACGATATTGCCAGAACGGGGATTGCGGCTCTGGAAAGAAAAAACTGATAGACAGTCTGTTAAGGAGGGGCATCATGGCAGAGATGAATTTCGGCGGTATACTGGAGGAAGTCATTACCTCCGAGGAAATGACGCTTGAAAAGGCTCGCCAGATCCTGAAGAACGAGGTGGTGGCGGTCATCGGATACGGCGTCCAGGGACAGGGACAGTCCCTGAACATGCGGGACAACGGCATCCGTGTGATCATCGGTCAGCGGCAAGGGGGCGCCACGTGGGAAAAGGCCACAAAGGACGGGTGGGAACCGGGCAAGACCCTCTTTTCCATCGAAGAGGCCGCGAAGCGCGGCACCATCATTCAATACATGCTCTCCGATGCCGGGCAGAAGACCCTGTGGCCGACCATCAAACCTTACTTGACAAAAGGGAAGGCCCTCTATTTTTCACATGGGTTCTCCATCACCTATAAGGATCTGACCGGTGTTATCCCCCCCGCCGACATCGATGTGATTCTCGTGGCGCCGAAAGGTGCTGGCCGTACCGTCCGGAGAAACTTCCTCGCGGGAAGCGGCATCAATTCGAGCTATGCCGTCTTCCAGGATGCCACGGGAAGGGCACGGGAGAGAGCGCTTGCCCTCGGTGTGGCGATCGGCTCGGGATATCTCTTCCCGACAACCTTTGAAAAAGAGGTCTACAGCGATCTCACCGGGGAGAGGGGGGTGCTCATGGGGTGTCTCGCCGGCGTCATGGAGGCCCAGTACAACGTGCTCCGCAAGAAAGGCCATAGCCCCAGCGAAGCCTTCAACGAAACGGTGGAGGAGCTTACCCAGAGCCTCATGCCGCTCGTCGCCGAAAACGGCATGGACTGGATGTACGGCAACTGCAGCACCACGGCCCAGCGCGGCGCCCTCGACTGGAAAAACCGCTTCCGCGATGCCGTGGCGCCCGTTTTCGAGGAGCTCTACAAACGGGTCACTTCGGGGGTGGAAACGAAGATCGTTCTCGAAGCCAACAGCGCCCCGGATTACAGGGAAAAGCTGGAGAAAGAACTGGCCCAGATGCGCAACTCCGAGATGTGGCAGGCCGGCGCCGCCGTTAGGTCCCTCAGGCCGGAGAGGAGAAAAAAGGCGTAAATACTATCGGCCGTTTTCGCTCTCCGGGAGGGGGAGTCCCCGAGATAGACAGTTCATCGTCCCTCCACACGCTGTTTCGAGTATTGAACATCAACTATTCTTCAAAGAGAGGAAATCATGCGCAGTGATCTCATGAAAAAAGGTCTCGAGAGGGCACCCCATCGGTCCCTTTTCAAGTCCATGGGTTACACGGACGAGGAAATCGCCCGGCCGCTCATCGGCGTGGTGAATTCCGCCAACGAAATCATCCCCGGCCACATCCACCTGGACATTATCGCCCAGGCGGCCAAATCCGGGATCCGCTCGGCGGGGGGCACGCCCGTGGAGTTCCCCGTGATCGGCGTGTGCGACGGGATCGCCATGGGCCACACGGGAATGAAGTACGCCCTGGCCAGCCGCGAGCTCATCGCCGACTCCGTCGAGATCATGGCCGTGGCCCATCCCTTCGACGCGCTGGTGTTTATCCCTAACTGTGACAAGATCATCCCGGGCATGCTCATGGCCGCTCTCCGCCTGAACATCCCGGCCATTTTTGTCAGCGGCGGACCCATGCTTGCCGGCTCCATGGAAGGGAAAACGGTGGATCTCATCAGTGTCTTCGAAGGCGTGGGAAAGGTGAAGTCCCGCCAGATCAGCCTCAATGAGCTGCGGAAAATCGAAGATTGCGCCTGCCCCGGCTGCGGTTCCTGCTCCGGCATGTACACGGCCAACACGATGAACTGTATGACCGAGGCCTTGGGCCTGGGCCTGCCTGGCAACGGGACGATCCTGGCGGTCGACGCCGCCCGCGTGCGCCTGGCAAAGGCGGCGGGCGCGAAAATAATGGAACTTCTTAACAAAGGGGTTAAACCCCGCGCCATCGCGACCCTGGGGGCTTTCAAAAATGCCATCGCCGTTGACATGGCCCTGGGCGGATCCACGAATACCGTCCTTCACCTCCCGGCCATTGCACATGAGGCGGGCATCAAACTTGATCTCGACCTTTTCAACCAGCTCAGCGAAAAAACCCCCAACCTCTGTAAGTTAAGCCCCGCCGGCGCACACCACATCGAGGACCTCGATGCGGCCGGAGGCGTCCAAGCCGTGATGAAAGAAATCAGCAAGCTGGGCGTGATCAACGAAAAGGCGCTCACCGTCACGGGAGAGACGGTCGGGAAGAACCTGAAGGCCGCCCGCGTCCTCAATAACGAGGTCATTCGTCCCCTCAAAAATCCCTACACCCGGGAAGGGGGTATCGCCATCCTCCGGGGTAATCTTGCCCCCGGGGGCGCCGTGGTGAAGCAGTCCGCCGTAGCACCCGGTATGTTCGTGAATAAGGGCCGGGCCCGGGTTTTCGACAGTGAGGAGGAGGGGACCAAGGCCATCCTGGACGGAAAGATCAAGGCCGGCGACGTTATCGTCATCCGCTACGAGGGCCCGAAGGGAGGCCCGGGGATGCGGGAGATGCTCGCTCCCACGTCAGCCATTTCAGGCATGGGCCTCGGGGAATCCGTCGCCCTTCTCACCGACGGCCGCTTCAGCGGCGGATCCCGCGGGGCCGCCATCGGCCACATCTCCCCGGAAGCCGCGGAGGGCGGACTCATTGCTCTCGTCCGGGAAGGGGACCTCATCGCCATCGATATCCCGAAACGGAAACTCACTTTAAAAGTCAGCAACGAGGAGTTGAAGAGAAGAAAGAAGGCCTGGAAGCCCCGTCCGCCGGCCATACAGTCGGGGTACCTTTCACGTTACTCGAGCCTCGTCACCTCGGCGAGCACCGGCGCCATCCTGATGGACCGCTGATAAACTCTCCATATGCCCCCCCCCAAAGGATGCCGTGAGCAACCCGGCATCCTTTCAATTGTCACACGTCCTTTTTTATGTTAATTCTTCAATGTAACCAAAATCCACTGCCCTCAGGAAGGATGAATGAGAGGATGCCATTTAGAAAAAATGGCTCGGAACACAAGAGGCTTGCTTCTGCTCTGCTCATTTCTCATTCTTTTTCTTTCCCTGTCCGCCTGTCAACCAGCGCATCCCCCGAGTAACGCCGCCGTCGCCTTTAAAAAAGAAGTTCGGGACAATATCGAAAAGCTCTCTCCCCTCTTTGCGGATGCCCTCCTGAAAGGAAACCAGAAGCAGGTTGAGACGGTGTTGATGCGAGCCTGCGCCGAGGCGGAGCAGACCGGAAAGCCATTTTCCTGCGGTGTCGCGATCCTGGATAAAAACGGCATTTCGATTACGTCCACTTCCCCGCGGAAACCTTCACAAGGCATCGATTATTCTCACTACGAATCGATAACAAAATCCCTTCGTGAGAAGAGGATCGTCCATACGAGGCTGTTCCTGCAGGACGGCACGAAGATCTTCGCCATCAGCTCCCCCCTGGTGAAAGACGGCAAGCTTCTCGGTCTCCTCGTCCTGGGCTATTTTTCAACGGAGGTTCAGCGTAACTGGGGTCTTACCGAGGGGGAGTTTCTGGAGATCAATTTCAACCCCTGATGGAAAGTCGATGGCTGAGCCAGGCGAAAGAAAAAACGATCTCGTCCAGGCCCGGGGGGAAAGGGGTGGCACCATCAAGCTCTTCCTGTCGGGCCGGATCGCCCTCGACAGCGTCAGCCTGTACACAGAAGAGATCCGTAAGCGCCTGAGTGACCTGAAGCCAAAAGAACTGATCGTCGATCTGACCAATATTGAATACCTGGACAGCTCGGGAGCCCTCATCCTGTTGGAGCTGGAGGGCCGGGCAAAGTCCCAGGCCATCGCCTTTTCTTTCGACAATATGCCGGACGAGATCCACCGCATCATGGGGCTCATCAACCGCGAAGCCCTTACCACCTCTTCCGTCAAAACGGAAAAAAAACGCGAATATCTCCTGGAGGAAATCGGCGAGGCCAGCTTTGCATTTTATAAAGACATGCGCCGGATCCTGATCTTCGTCGGAGAGATACTGGATGCCCTTTTCCACGCCGTTCGGGACCCGCGCCTCGTCCGATGGAATGATGTCCTTTTCTATGTCAAGAGAGCCGGGGTGGACGGCCTCCCCATCCTGAGCCTCCTGAGCCTGCTGATGGGGCTCATCATCGCTTTCATGTCCTCCCTGCAGCTCAAACAATTCGGGGCCAATATCTACGTGGCATCGCTTGTCGGAATTGCCATCATCAGGGAGCTGGGACCCATGATGACGGCCATCATCGTGGCCGGACGCTCCGGGTCGGCCTTCGCGGCGGAGATCGGCACGATGAGGGTCAATGAGGAGGTGGATGCCCTCGTCACCATGGGCTTCGACCCGACGCAGTTTCTTGCCGTTCCGAAGGTGCTGGCCGCCATGATCGTCGTCCCGATTTTGACCCTCTACGCGGACTTCTTCGGCATTGTCGGGGGGCTTTTTGTCGGGATCACAGGGCTTGACCTCACCATCCACACCTACATCCAGCAGACCGTAGAGAGTGTCACGCTTTTTGATTTCGTCTCCAGTCTGGTCAAGTCCGTGGTCTTCGCCGTCCTCATTTCGGGAATCAGCTGCCAGCGGGGTCTCCAGGTGCGGGGCGGCGCGGAGGCGGTGGGCGCTGCGACCACATCAGCCGTTGTCTCATCGATCTTTTTGATCATCGTTGCGGACTCGGCCTTTGCGATCATATTTTATTATGTCCAGTGGTAATAAACCATTGAGTAACATGAACTTCGCCGGCTGGGGGCTCACGTGGCCATACCTGAGCAGAACCCGATCATCATCGTTGAGGGGCTGACGGCGCGATTCGGCGATGATACGATCCTCGAGGAAGTCAACCTGGAGGTATTCCCCGGGGAGATCCTCGTCATCCTCGGTGAGAGCGGTTCCGGGAAAACCGTTCTTATGAAGCACATGATCGGGCTTATCAAGCCCTGCGAGGGGAGAGTCCTCGTCAAGGGGATCGACCTTGCCAGGGCGAGCGATGAGGAGCGTCACAGGCTCCGCATGGAGATCGGTGTCCTCTTCCAGTCCGGCGCCCTTTTCGGTTCCATGACCCTGTCGGAAAACATCGGGCTTCCGATCAGCGAGTACACGCCTCTCCCCCCGGAGATCATCGATCACGTCGTGAAAATGAAGCTCGGCCTGGTGAACCTCGCGGGATATGAACACCATATGCCGGCTGAATTATCCGGCGGAATGAAGAAGAGGGCCGCCCTCGCCAGGGCCATGGCCCTGGACCCCTCTATCCTCTTCTTCGATGAGCCCTCGTCGGGTCTGGACCCCGTCACGGCAGCCGGACTCGACTTTCTCATCAAAGAAATCAACAGGACCCTGGGAACCACGATGGTGATCGTCACCCATGAGCTCGCTTCGATCATGAATATCGCCCAGAGGGTCATTATGCTGGACAAACACGCACAGGGCATCATCGCCGAGGGGGACCCCCATGAACTGAAAGAGCGATCCAGGGACCCGCGGGTGATTTCTTTCTTCAACCGACAACCCCCAAAAACCAGAGAAGGGGAAATTCATCATGTCTAGGAGACCCTCCCACCTTGTCATCGGTCTTTTTACGAGTATCGGGATCATCATCGGGGCAGGTGTTATATTCTGGCTCGGCGCATCGAAATATTTCGAAAAGGGGGACACCTATGTGACCTATTTTGACGAGTCTGTCCAGGGCCTGCAGGTGGACTCGAGCGTGAAGTACCGCGGGGTTGACATCGGACGGGTGAAGAAAATCCGCGTGGCGCCGGACAACAGGCTCATCGAGGTCGTCATGAAGATCCAGTTGCGGGGTGAACTCGAAAAGACTGTCGTTTCGGAACTGAAAACCGCCGGCATCACCGGAATCGTCTTCGTCGAACTGGACCGCATCGACCCCGCAGAACCGCCCCGGTCTCCCCAGATTGATTTTCCCTCCGAGTACCCGATGATTCCGTCCCGCCCTTCCGAGATCCGGCAGATCCTCTCAAGCGTGGACAACATCATCGAAAAGCTCAACCAGATCGACTTCAGCACCATCTCAGGCCGGATGGAATCGGCCGTCAAGTCTGCGGAGAACTTCTTCGGCGGGCCGAGAACGCAAAGCATCATGGTCAACCTGGAATCGGTGACGGCAAACCTCGATTCGACCATCGGAAAGGTCGACAAAGCCATGGCGGAGGGGAAATTCGAGGATGTGCTTGGTGAGACGAAAGCCACCCTGGTCGAGGCGAGAATGCTGATGAAGACAACGAGGGATGAACTCGGTGAGATGAAACTGGCTCAAACCGCCGGGAAGGCCGACCGGCTTGTCGAAAACCTGGACCGGCGGACCCGCGCGATGTCCCTTGAGATCCGGGCGACGAACGAGAGCCTGAGAAGGGCATCGGAAAATCTGGAGCGACTTCTCGACAGGCTGAGCAACAATCCCTCGGATCTGCTTTTCAGCAGCCCGCCCCCGACGGGCCGAAGCGAATAAATCGATGGAATGAAAGGAAGGCAGGAAATGACGAAAGGCGCCATCGGCTTTAAGAAGACATCCTCGATGTCTTCTTCATCAGGAATGGTCTTGACCCTGATCCTTTTGCTTCTTTTGATACCCGCCTGCACCCCCGGGAGATCTCCGGGCAGGGCCTTCGAGAATTACACCTTGGAATACACAGCCCCCGTCTTCAACAATCTCCCGCAGTTAAACGAGTTTGTGAGGGTAGAGCGTTTCTCCGCAGCCCAGGCTTTTAACTCGACGGCCATGCTCTACCGGTCCGGCCCATCCGTGCTCAACGCCTATGCCTATCATCGCTGGAAGGCAACCCCTCCGGACATCGTCACCGACCTGATACTGCGCGATCTCAAAAGAGGCGGTCTGTTCAAGGCCGTCTTTTCTGAATACGATGAGGCCGATGCGCGGTTTGCCCTGCAGGGCCGCGTCGAGGAATTTCTGGAAATCGAGGAAAAAGGAAGCCGAAAGGCATGCCTCGCCCTCGATATTACGCTCCTGGATCGGTCACAGCGGGATTCCGCCAAGGCCGTGGTCTTTCAGAAGGGATATCGCGCCCTCGAGCCGCTTGAGGCCGCGTCGCCGGGCTCCTTCGCCCGGGGAATGGGGCGGGCCATGGAACAGTTATCCAGACAGATGGTATCTGATATTTACGGGGCTGCAAAAGATATCGGGAAATGAGGATACAGGGTATTTTAAATTGTTTGCGTGGAAAAACCCTGCCCGCCATCCTCTTGCCCTGAAGACCGTATGTCGATATGGATAAAAATTCCCTAAATTTCTGGAGCATTCCCCCCGAGGCACTCCTTGATCGTCTTGGAGCGACCCGCCACGGACTTTCGTCCCAGACAGCCAAGGAGCGCCTGATCCATTTCGGTCCGAACCGGATATCACCGAAAAAACGTACCGACGACCTGACGCTATTTCTTGCCCAGTTCAAAAGCCCGATTATCCTCATCCTTATTTTCGCTGCGCTTTTATCTTTTTTCCTTCATGATCCCGTGGATACCCTGATCATATTGGCAATCGTCGTGGTCAGTGGACTCTTAGGTTTTTGGCAGGAAAGGACCGCTGTTCACGCCGTCGAAAAGTTGCTCGCCATGGTCCGGATCCAATCCAAGGCCTTGAGGGACGGCCAGCCGGCGGATGTTCCCATTGAAGAACTGGTCCCCGGCGACATCGTTATACTGAATGCGGGAGATGTCATTCCGGGAGATAGCCTGATTCTCGAATCGAAGGATCTTTTCGTGGATGAAGCGACGCTCACAGGCGAAACCTACCCGGTGGAAAAGGACGTAAAGATTCTTTCCTCCGATACACCGCTCAGCCAGAGGGTAAACACCCTCTTTATGGGAACCCATGTGATCAGCGGCACAGCTCAGGCCTTGATGGTAAAAACCGGAAAAGAGACGGAATTCGGCAAGATCGCCGAGAGTCTTAAACTCAGGCCCCCTGAAACGGAGTTTGAACATGGTGTCAGGCACTTTGGTTACTTCCTCATGGAAGTGACGCTTTTGCTTGTGATCGCCATCTTCGCCATAAACGTCTACCTTCATCGGCCTGTCATGGAATCATTTCTCTTTGCCCTGGCTCTTGCCGTGGGGCTCACACCACAGCTCCTGCCGGCCATCATCAGCATCAACCTCGCGCACGGCGCCCGGAAGATGGCCGATCGAAAAGTCATCGTCAAACGTCTTTCCTCCATCGAAAACTTCGGCAGCATGAACATTCTCTGCTGCGATAAAACGGGGACCCTCACGGAGGGTATTGTTCGGCTTCGCTCATGCATCGACGCCGGGGGTCGCGAAAGCGACAAGGTTTTTCTCTACGCCTACCTGAATGCCCTTTACCAGACAGGCTTCACCAACCCCATTGACGAAGCGATCGTAGCCGCCGTATCACCGGATATTTCAGATTATCAGAAGCTTGACGAGGTCCCCTATGATTTCATCCGCAAGCGCCTGAGCATCCTCGTATCGGGGACGGGTATAAACACCCTGATCACCAAAGGGGCATTCAGAAATGTCCTTGAGGTGTGTTCGAAGGCCCTGGACTCAGATGGCACCATTAAAAGTATTTCGAACATCCGTGATCATATCAATCAACAGTACGCAGAAACGAGCCGCGCCGGTTTCCGCATGCTGGGGATTGCCTATCGAGATATGGCATCTGAAACCGTCATAAAGAAAGATTATGAAAAGGACATGATTTTCCTGGGATTTGCTGTCTTCCATGACCCCCCCAAGCCCGGCGTCCACGAAACCATAGGTGAACTCCAAAAACTTGGTATTTCGCTCAAGGTCTTAAGCGGTGATAATCCACTCGTCGTGGCCACGGTCGCTGATCAAGTTGGATTATCGGGATCGAAAATCCTTACGGGCGCAGAGCTCCGGCAGACGAGCGACGAAGCCCTGCGAAAACAGGTCAACGACTTCGATGTCTTTGCCGATGTGGAACCCAACCAGAAGGAGCGCATTATCACGGCCTTGAGAAAGTCCGGAAATGTTGTGGGCTACATGGGAGACGGCATCAACGATGCCTCTGCCCTCCACGCAGCCGATGTCGGCATCTCGGTCGACAGTGCCGTGGACGTGGCGAAGGAAGCTGCGGATATCGTCCTTCTCGAAAAAGACCTGAACGTCCTGTTGCAGGGTGTCGGGGAGGGGAGAAAGACCTTTGCCAACACGCTCAAGTATGTTTTTATGGCCACAAGCGCAAACTTCGGCAATATGTTCAGCATGGCGGGTGTGTCACTGATCCTCCCATTCCTGCCCCTTCTGCCCAAGCAGATCCTGCTCACGAATCTGCTGACCGATTTTCCCGAAATGACCATCGCCACGGACAGTGTGGACGCGGAATTGACCCAGAAGCCACGGCGATGGGATATACAATTCATCAAGCAATTCATGCTCACCTTCGGGCTTCTGAGCTCCGTTTTCGATTACCTGACCTTCGCCCTTCTCGTCTTTGTTCTTCAAGCCACCGTCGATGAGTTTAGAACGGGCTGGTATATCGAATCCGTCCTTTCCGCCTCCATGATTGTCCTGGTCATTCGAAGCCGTAAACCTTTCTTCACCAGCCGGCCCGGAAAGTATCTTTTGATCACAACCATTCTCGTCGTCGTCGCAACAATTCTTTTACCCCTCAGCCCCCTAGGAAACATCTTCGGCTTCGTTTCCCTGGATAACCGGTTTATCATCGGTATTGGGCTTGTTCTACTGCTCTACGTTATCTCTGCGGAGGTTGCAAAAAGAGTCTTCTACAGGCGGGTTCAATTTTGATTTCATGGAAAAATCTCATAGCGGGCCGAGGCAACCCGGTTTCCCCTGATAAGCAAGAAATCTTTTCTATGCACCGTCCTGGACGTATTTGAATCCAAGTTTTATCGAAAGCTCGGCCTTTTCGAGTTCCTTGCCCAGATAGGTTGCGTGAGTGAATTCGGTGACCCACCCGTTTTCAATCATTATCCGATTGAGGTCTTCAATATCTCATGTCTTTTGAAGGCAAAATGCCCTTCGTTTTATCTTCTTGCCATCGCTGAAGTTCTGGGCTTACACTATTTCATCAACCTTCCTTCGTCGAAGGGGACATCGCTCCTCAAAACACACGCTTTCATCATCCGCGTCGGGTGAGGACCTCTTTCCTTTCTGGAGGTAGAACCATAGTGAAAGAAAAGCGCCCAGAATTCCCCAATATCCCGAAAAGATTGGCCGGGCTTGGAGAGCTCGCCGGCAATCTCTGGTGGAGCTGGCACCCGGCCGTAAGGATGCTCTATAAAACGATTGACAGGCAGATCTGGAAGGAAAGCATTCATAACCCAGCAAAGATGCTCAGGGAAGTGCCGAGGGATTTTTTCAAAAGAGTCCTCTCAGACCCTGAGTATCTCAAGGCATATGATTTCCTCCTGGATCAGTTCCGCAAAGAACTAGCAGAGGAGGACTGCTGGTGCGCGCAGAAGATCCCCGTTCCTGAAAACTACACCGTGGCCTACTTTTCCGCCGAATACGGCCTGCATCATTCGATCCCCTTCTATGCCGGCGGCCTGGGATTCCTCGCCGGGGACCACCTCAAGGAATGCAGCGACTTGAGGGTTCCTCTGGTGGCCATGGGCTTCATGTACCCCGAGGGATACGTGCACCAGGAAATACGCGACGATGGCTGGCAGGAAAGCAAGGACGAATTCCTCGACCGGGAAGAGGCTTCCATCACACGGGTGTTGGACGATGAGGGCAATCCGGTTTTGGTCAGGGTCCCCATGATCGACCCACCGATCTACGTGGCCGTCTGGAAGGTTTCGGTGGGACGGATTCCTCTTTACCTCCTGGACACCGACGTCGAGATAAACGACCCCTGGAACAGGAAGGTCTTGGCACACCTTTACATCGGCGATGTCGAGCAGCGCTTACGCCAGGAGATTGTTCTCGGTATCGGCGGCTCTGAGGTCCTGGACGCCCTTGGGATTCGGCATTCTATCCTCCATCTCAACGAAGGTCACCCGGCATTCGCGCTCCTGGAAAGGATCAGAAACAGGATCTCATCGGATGTGACCTTTCAGGAAGCCGTGGAGGATGTCAGGAGCACTTCCATTTTCACAACCCACACACCTGTCCCGGCCGGTCATGATGTCTTCCCTTTTCATCTGATGGAGAAGTACTTCAAATCCTACTGGCCATCCCTGGGACTTTCCCGCGATGAGTTCCTTCAGCTCGGGGTTCATCCAAAAGAGCCCCAGGCAGGTTTCAACATGACCGCCTTCGCCCTGAGAATGTGTCGCTACCGCAATGCCGTCAGCCTCAAGCACGGCGAGATCGCACGGAAGATGTGGCAGAGTCTATGGCCTTCCATACCGGAGGAAAAAGCCCCCATCGAATACGTCACTAACGGCATCCACATCCCCACATGGATAGAGCCAAAGATGGAACTGCTCTTCAACCGCTATCTGGGATCGGACTGGATTTCAAGGCATGACGAACTGCCCATCTGGGATCGCATCGATGATATCCCCGATGAAGAACTATGGAAGACGCATTACTGGCTCAAAATCAAACTGATCGACGCCGTCCGTGACCTGGGACGAAAGAAATGGACGATCCGCCACGGCAATCCCACAACCATCCTGGCAGGGGGAGCCCTGCTGGATCCCTCGGTACTGACCATCGGCTTTGCCCGGCGATTCGTCACCTACAAGCGGGCGGACCTCATCTTCCAGGATGTGGAACGGCTGAAGACAATGCTCAACACCCGTTGGAGGCCCATACAGATCATCTTTGCCGGAAAGGCCCATCCGGCCGATGATACGGGAAAGCTCATCATCCAGAAGATCTTTCGCGCCGCCTGTGACCCGGCGATGGGGGGACGCATCGCCTTTATCGAGGACTACGGCGAGCAGTTCGCGCAGTACATGGTCCACGGCGTCGATGTCTGGCTCAACAACCCCATACCCCCTCTGGAGGCCTGCGGGACGAGCGGGATGAAGGCCGCCCTGAACGGTGTCCCGAGCCTGAGCATCCTCGACGGGTGGTGGATGGAAGGATACAACCGCAAAAATGGCTGGGCCTTCGGCGATGGAAACCCCACGGAGAAAAGGGACCGGGCCGATGCCGAATCGATCTACCATCTCCTCGAGGATGAAATCATCCCCCTCTATTACGGGGTATCAGAGGATGGTGTGCCTCACGGCTGGGTCGGGATGATGAAAGAGACGATCATAAGCAACGCCCCCAGGTTTTCAGCACGCAGGATGGTGCGGGAATACCTCGATCATTACTACGCGGCCGCCCTGAAAAATATCTGACCTTGGAGGTTCTGCGAAAAGTCAGACACTCCGCAAGACCGTCCTGGCCGGTGTCGCCGGCGGGTTGGCCATGAACTTCGCCATGCTTCTGACCTTCCGCCTCCTCGGGTTTGAATGGGAGGGCGGCGGCATCCTCCTGGACCCGGCACAGCAGAACCCGAAGCTCATCGATGTCTGGACCCGGCTTGAACCGCTTCCTCTTGTGGTATCCAATCCGCCGATCATCATCACCGGGCTGATCCTTTTCGGCATCGGTCATGCCTTCGTGTACCGCTGGCTTTCCCGCGCATCGCCGGCCGGCATCTTGGCAAGGACGTGGCGGATGGCCTTACTCCTGTTCTTTCTCTCATAGCTTTTCTAGGAGTTTTTCACACCCTTGAATCAGTTCGGCGAACCCCTCCCCCTGGTCAGCCTCGAGCTCCTCTTCTGGGCGATCATTGCACTGTCCGAAGCCCTGGCCATCGCCGCCGTCATGGAAGGGGGGAGAAGGTCGTGAACCGCCCATGACGGGGATACAGATCACGCCGTTCTCTTTTCACTTCTTTTACATACGGGCCTGTGCCATAATGAACAAAAGGCATTTGCTCTGCCTCAGTAATTTCAAGCAAAGAAAAAAGCCGACCCTTAGCGACCGGCGGGGCCTTCTCCCGCCGCGGGCGGTCTGAACTCCATCGAAAAAAGGAAGGACCCATGAAGAAAAAAGAATTCGAGTACTTCGAGGCCCTCTACGAAGTGGCGAGGGTCATCAATGCCTCGCTGGATCCGGCCAGAGTCCTGGAGAAGATCGTGCGGTGCGTCCAGGACTCGATGAAGGTCAAAGCCTGCTCGATCCGGCTCCTCGACGAGCGCAGGAAGAGACTCCTCATGAGTGCCGCCGCGGGACTGTCCAGGAAGTACATCAGGAAAGGACCCGTTCTCATCGGTGAAAGCGGCCTGGACCGCAAGGCCCTGCAGGGGAAAATGACCTGGGTCAGGGATGCACAGAAAGACAGGGACTTTCAGTATACCGAGGAGGCCAGGAAAGAAGGCATCAAATCGGTTTTTGTGGTCCCCCTCCAGTTCGGGAAAAAAGTGATCGGCGTCATGCGGGTCTACACGAAGGAGATCCGCCCCTTCAGCAAGCAGGAGATCCGTTTCCTGGAAGCGGTGGCCAACCTGAGTGCCATCGCGCTCGAAAACGCGCAGATGCATCAGTCACTAAGGACCAGTTACGATCTTCTGACGGAGCATAAATATCGACTCGATGACAATTGACAGGGGCCCGGGTTCCGGGTTCAGGGTATAGGGTTTCGGCATGAAGGGTTTTTCTGGCATCCAGTGAGGAGAAAATATGGCACGTCTCGGCATCAACGGATTCGGGAGGATCGGCAGGCAGGTTTTGAAAGCCGTCATGGAAAGGTACCCCGGGGTACTGGAAGTGGTGGCCGTGAACGACCTTTTCGACGTGGAAACAAATGCCCACCTTTTCAAATATGACACGAACTACGGCCGTTACCCCGGCCGGGTCGAGATGCAGAAAGATAGATTCGTGATCGACGGTCACGTGATCAAGAGCTTTTCGCTTCGGGATCCCGCCGGCATCCCATGGGACGACGAGGGCGTGGACATCGTCATCGAATCGACGGGGCTTTTCGTGACGGGCCCGCAGTCATCGGCCCACCTACAGGCCGGTGCAAAAAAAGTGATCATCACGGCACCGGCAAAGGGGGAGGACATCACCGTCGTCATGGGCGTCAACCACACCGCTTACGACCCCAGGAAACACCGCATCATTTCCAATGCCTCCTGCACGACCAATTGCCTTGCCCCGCCCGTGATGGTCATCCACCGGTCCATCGGAATCGAGAAGGGCATGATGACCACCGTCCATTCCTACACGAATGATCAGCGAATCCTGGATCTCCCGCACAGGGATCTGAGAAGGGCCCGTGCGGCCGCCGTCAACATCATCCCGACCACCACAGGGGCGGCCCGTGCGCTGGCCCTGGTCATCCCCGATCTGGCGGGCCGCTTTGACGGTTATTCCGTCCGCGTGCCCACGCCGACGGTTTCCATCGTCGATCTCACTGCGGAACTGAAACGATCTTCGTCGACGGAGGACCTGCGATCGCTTCTCAAGAACGCCGCCCAGAGGGAGCTCAAGGGCGTCATGGCCTGTGAAGAGGGCCCGCTCGTCTCCATGGATTTCAAAGGGGATGACCACTCGTCCATCGTGGATCTGGAATTCACGCAGGTCCTGCGCGGGAACATGGCCAAGGTCGTCGCCTGGTACGACAACGAGTGGGGGTACTCGTGTCGCGTGGCCGATCTGGCAAACTTCATGGCTGAAAGAGGTCTTTAGTCACCCGGACTCAGGCGCCATCCACGGAGGCCCCGATGAAAAAAATCATCCTGCCGCAAAAGGTGAAGAAGAGGGATGGATCGATCGTTAGGTTCGACAGGGGAAAAATCGAAAACGCCATCTTCAGGGCCGCCCTGGAGGTTCTCCAGGAAAAGAGCAGGGCCGCTTTTGTCTCCGGAATCGTCACGGAAATCGTCCTCAGGGAGATTTCCACTCAATATGCCGGCAGGCCGCTCGATGTCGAATCCATCCAGGACATCGTCGAGCGGGGCCTCATGAAGGCCGGCTACACCGAAATCGCCAGGAGCTACATCCTCTACCGGGAACGGAGGGCTGAGATCCGCACGGCCAAGGCAGCCCTGGGGCTCCGGGATGACCTCAAGCTTTCCATCAACGCCATGGAGATCCTGAAGAAACGATATCTCCTCAAGGATGATGCCCAGAACGTCGTGGAGACGCCGGGGGCACTCTTCAGGCGTGTGGCCCGTCACATCGCACAGGCAGAGAAAGCATTCCGGGGATCACGGTCCGTCGAGGAGACGGAGGAAAAATTTTTCTCCATGATGAAAAGCCTGGAATTCATCCCCAACTCGCCGACGCTGATGAATGCGGGGACCGCCCTCGGCCAGCTCTCGGCCTGCTTCGTCATCCCCGTGGAAGATTCCATAGACGGTATATTCGATGCCTTGAAAAACATGGCCAAAATCCATCAGACGGGCGGCGGTACGGGATTCAGCTTTACCAGGTTAAGACCGAAAGGGGATCTCGTTTCCACAACGAAGGGAGAGGCCTCCGGGCCCGTCTCCTTCATGAGCATCTTCGATCAGGCCACGGGGGTCATCGTCCAAGGGGGAAGAAGGCGCGGAGCCAACATGGGCATCCTGCGCTGCGATCATCCCGATGTTATTGACTTCATTGAAGCGAAAATGGAACGGGGACGCTTTACGAACTTCAATCTCTCCGTCGGTGTCACCGACCGGTTCATGAAGGCCGTTCTGAAAAACAGCCCCTTTGACCTCGTCAATCCGAGGACGAAGGAGAAGGTCCGGACCCTCAAGGCCAGGGCGATCTTCGATCTCATCGTCAACGCGGCCTGGCGCACGGGGGACCCGGGGCTGATCTTTCTGGACGAGATCAACCGGAGGAACCCCACCCCCGGCATCGGCAGGATCGAGGCGACGAATCCCTGCGGAGAGCTTCCCCTCCTGCCCTTTGAGAGCTGTAACCTGGGGTCCATCAATCTGGATAAAATGGTCGCGGGAAAGAAAATTGACTGGCAGAGTCTCCGGGACCGCATCCGGTGGGGCATCCGGTTCCTCGACAACGTCATCGAGGTGAATCGTTTCCCCTTACCCCAGATCCGGGAGATGACCTTCGGAAACCGGAAAATCGGTCTGGGGGTCATGGGGTTTGCGGACATGCTGATCCGGCTCGGCATCCCTTACAACAGCGGCGAGGCCGTCCATTTTGCCCGAAAGCTCATGCGCTTCATCCGCGGTGAGTCCCTGAGGGCCTCGGCGGAACTGGCGGAGGAGCGGAGCGTTTTCCCCAACTTTGATCAGTCCGTTTATGCTCAGAAGAACATTCGCCTGCGCAACGCCACCGTCAACACCATCGCCCCCACGGGCACGATCAGCATCATTGCCGGCTGTTCGAGCGGTATCGAACCCATCTTCGCTGTGAGCTTCGTAAGGAATGTGCTTTCGGGGACGAGACTCTTCGAGACCAATCCCATTTTCGAGGAGATGGCCCGGAGCAGGGGCATTTACAGCCGGAAGGTCATCGCCGAGATTGCAAGGGTTGGAAGCCTGAAGACGGTCCGGGCCGTCCCGGCCGACCTGAAAAGACTTTTTGTAACGGCCTTCGATGTATCGCCCGAAGAGCACCTGAGCATCCAGAGTGCCTTCCAGACCTTCACGGACAATTCCGTCTCAAAGACGATCAACCTGCCGGCCGATTCGACGGTCGAAGATGTCCGAAGCATCTACCTGAGGGCCCATCACTTGAAATGCAAGGGGATTACGGTTTACCGGTACGGCAGCCGTGAGGAGCAGGTGCTGTCCTTTTACAGCAGTAAAGAAGGACGGGCATCTGCGGAAATAGAGTTTGTATCAGCCGGATCGGACTACTCCGGCGGATGTGCGGCAGGGATCTGTACTTTCTAACCCGATGGCACCGGCGCCTTTCTACCGGTGTCGAGCCGGCGCGTCCCTTCAAAGATCCGCCGATAGAACCAGGCGTGTAGAAAAAAGAAGAGCGTGATGCCACCCCTGCGTCGGATCATCCTCCTCGCCAGTTTCCGGACCCTTTCCTGGGCATCCACTTTCCTGTCGGAGAGATAAACGGCCAGCAGTCCCCGGATGACCATCCGGTGAAATTCCGGGGATGGCAGCTGGGCGATGCCCCTGTCGGCCTGCTCGAAGAAGTGGGCGAAGCGCGATTCCATCTGCTTTTCGTCATCGTAATAGGAACAGAAGTTCAGATCGCCCCCCAGGCGGTCCTCTTCCTGATCCACGAAATAATCCATCAGGATGTGAAGGCCCTGGACCCAGGGGAAATAGGCCTCCTGGACCCTGCGGGCGAGGTCCTCGGAGAAACGTTCCTGAAAGGCGTGTGAGAAGAGGCAGAAGATCCCGAGCGTCGATCCGGTGCAGGCCGCAAACTCGTACCAGCTCATTTCCGGAAGATCATTTCGGTGAGATTCAAACCAGGCCTTCAACCGGGGCAGGCGCTCTTTCTTCCTGACATGCTTGTGGACCTGCAGATCGCAGTAATAACCGGCAAGTTCGTGAAGGGCCGGCGCTATCATGCCGTAAGCCGGGTGCCTCTCCAGGGCAAACTGGCAGGTTTTGACCAGGGCGGTCAGATACCCGCCGTCATCTTGTTCATCACGCAAGCGATAATAGTTCTCGAGTGGGACGCCGGGCGTCAGGGCGTGGCGCATGGATTCGTGCAGCGCGCGGAAGTCCTCGGGGTTCAGGGATGTGCTGCGATCGCAGAGGTTGTCGAGATAGTCGCTGATCGTCTGATAGGCAACGATGAAACGGATCGCTTCATCCCGCCGGTCGCCCGCGAGCAGCGCGAGGACGGCCCCTCCCTCGCAGTGGAAGGTCTTCGTCTCGATACTCGCGAGGGCCTGACTTCGCAGTTCCGGATCGGGGATCTTCCTCGCCTTTTCCCTCCAGCCGTTGAGATAGCGGTGCACGCAGGGCAGGACCCCGTGAAGCGTGAGGCGGGCCATGGAAAAAAGATTTGTTGGAACCTTCATAACCTCTCCAGACCCGTGCTTTTAGCACAGCCGGAGGCATGAAACAAGCGCCGGGCGATTTTTCGTTCTGAATCGTACCACCCTCTGCTATAATGCCTGAAAAAAGCCGGGCAGGATGCCCGGTCTCAGGTTCCGCAAGCCATGCCCCGGGTCATCATCAAAAGATCTTCTTACCATGACGTCAAGCTGAGATCCCATATCTTCGAAATGATGGCTTCCCTCGGCGGAGAAAATATCAAGGCAGGAACCCGGGTCCTGGTCAAACCGAATTTCCTCTCCCCCGCCTCGCCCGATGAAGGTGTGCTCACCCACCCCGCCGTCATCAAGGCCGTCTGTGAATATCTGCTTCAAAAAAGGGCCAGGGTCACGATATCGGACAGTTCCGCCCTGGGATCTTTTGAAAAAATTCTGCAAGATAACGGTGTACGCGATGCCCTCGCCGGTCTCGATGTGGAGCTCGCAGAATTCAGGACCTCCGTCAAGGTGGACATTGGGGATCCCTTCGGCAGGATCGACATGGCCGAGGAGGTCCTGGGGGCCGACAAGGTGATCAACCTTCCCAAGCTCAAGACGCACAGCCAGATGCTGTTGACGCTTGCAGTTAAAAATTGTTTCGGCTGCATCGTGGGGTTCCGAAAGGCTGAGTGGCACATGCGGACGGGGGTGAACCACGAGATGTTCGCAAGGCTCCTCGTTCAGATCCACCAGGTCGTCAATCCTTGCCTGACCATTCTTGACGGCATCATCGCCCTGGAGGGCCAGGGCCCGGGCCGTGGGGGGGTTCCCCGGCATCTCGGCGTTCTCCTGGCCAGCGACAGTGCTTTGGCCATCGATGTCACGGTCTGCCGAATGCTCGGCATCGAACCGGATGATCTGCTGACCAACAGGATGGCCCGGCAGATGGGCCTGATGCCCGGACCTATAGATGTCGAGGGGGTTCTGCCGAGGATCGAGAATTTCAAAATGCCCGGTGTAACCTCCCTCGTCTACGGCCCGAAACCCGTTCAGGGATTTGTCAGGCGGCACCTGACGAGGAGGCCCGTGGCGGATGAAAACCTCTGTGATCTCTGCGGGGATTGCTGGACGTTCTGCCCTGCCCAGGCCATCGAGGAAGAGGGGACGAAGCTCCGCTTCGACTACGACAAATGCATCCGCTGCTATTGTTGCATCGAGGTCTGCCCCAAGGGCGCCCTGCGGACGACGGAGAGTCTTCCCGCAAAGCTCTTCAGGAAAGTGATTCAGAAGAAGGATTCCTCCGGGCGGCCGGCATGAAACGCGCAGGGAAAAAAGATTCACAGAAAAGGCATTCTATGATAAAAATAAAACAGACGACGCTATTTTTCACGGGAGGTTTTTTGTTATGTCCGATGAACGGGCTCTGACCCTCGGTGTGAAGATAAACGAAAAAAGCATCACCGCCCTCGTTATCCTGATGCTTCTTCCCAATCTCCTTGGGGTGCTTCATCTTTCAACCCCCTGGGGTTTCAAGATCCACTTCTTCCAGTATGCCATCTTTCTCGCGGCCTTCGTCTTCGGCCCGATCGGGGGAGTATTGTCGGGATTGGCCGGTTCTCTCTATGCGGCTTGTTTGACGACCAACCCCTATATCCTCATCGGAAACGCCCTTCTCGGTCTTTCTACGGGATACTTTTTCAGGAGCGGCCATTCCTACCTCCGTTCAGCCCTTCTGGGTTTCGGCATCCAGATCCCCTGGCTTGTGGTCACGGACTACTACATGATGAACCTGCCTGCCTCATTTATCGGGGGACTTCTTGTTGCGCTCACCCTTACCAATGTCCTCTGGGCGGTGCTGGCCGGCATGAGCACCGGCCCCCTGAAGAGACATCTGGAATGATCCAGCCCGATTTCTCGAAATATGCCCTGGCGCTCATCCATGAGGGGAACGTTGTTTACACCTCGAAGAACCAGGGGTTAGTACCCCTGGTGGAATGTATCGAGGCCTGCTCTTCACGGTATCAAAACTGCCGCCTCCACGACAGGATCATCGGCCTTGCCGCCGCAAAGCTCGTCGTGGCTTCGAGGATGATCGTATCGGTCTTTGCCGGGGTCTCTTCACAACCCGCCGCAGAATTTCTGCAGAAAAACCATATTTCTTTGGAATCGCTCCTGACCGTTCCCCACATCATAGGCCGTGACGGGGCCTCGATCTGCCCCATGGAACAGCGAGCCATGGCAACGGAGGATGCGGACCTTTTCCTCACAGAGATGAGGGATTTTTTTCGAAGCCCAAAGGACGAAAGCTGAAGGTTTCTCGTTAAAAAGGCGCAACAATGCCCTCGCCGGACGGGCGGGCAAAAAAAGCCCCCGGCGTGCTGACTCCCGGGGGCTTTTTTCTCCACATGACTACTTTACGGCATTCTTGAGTTCTCTTCCAGGGATGAACTTCGGAACATTCTTGGCGGGAATCTTGATCTCTCTGCCCGTCCGGGGATTTCTCCCCTTTCTGGCTGCCCTCTTGGTCACGGCAAAAGTTCCGAAACCCACGAGGGTTACCCTCGCTTTCTTTTTCAATGCCTTCGTGATGGTCTCGAAGACACAATCGACCGTTTCAGCAGCTGCTTTCTTTGTTTCTACAACCTTTGCGACTTCGCTTACCAAATCAGCTTTATTCATCTCACCCTCCTTTTCTCATGATTTTCTTAACTTCTGTCCGAGGTCTACCCGGTGTTCCAGGTTAACGGGTCGTGCCTTTCCTCCTTGTGATCGCCCTCCTTTCTCTTTTAATAAGACGCAGCACGCAGGCGCCTTTCATGGACTTCCTTGTGGGACTGACATTCAACGCAAAGATTCGTGGTCGGGCGTGCCATCAGTCTCTTCAGGGCAATGGTTTCTCCGCAGTCCTCACAGATGCCGTAGGATCCGCTGTCGATCTGCTCGAGGGCTTCTCTCAGCCTTTCGAGAAGCTCCCGCTCCCGTTCCTTTACAATCAGGCTGAAGTCCCGGTGAGAGGTCAGGGAGGCTACATCGCTCGGATCGGGAAGGTTCAGGTGAATACCCCTGATTTCTGAAAGGGACAGGGCCTTAGAGGTTAATTCGTGGATCATCGCAACGAGCATCTTCCGAATTGTTTCGAACTCTTTCCTTTTCATTTTTCCCCCCTTCTATGTTTTTTTCGAGATGCGCTGTCCTAAAGCGATCCTTTCTCCTAAACCGAACCAGAAATGCTTTTTTTCAGGCCTTAACGGCCGCCCGAAATAGAGCCTATTTGTTTCTATAAGTGGATGCATTTCTTGTGCCTCTAATCTTTGATGCTGCCAAAATATTTACCTGTATAATCAGCCATATAGCCATTTATCGTTGCATCAAGTTCCGTGTCTTTGGGAGAATTTGTTCGGAATTCCGGCATGTGTCAAAAGACCAACGTTTTTTTTGCTTTGATTATTGACAGTGTCGAATCGATGCAAACCGTCAGAGTTGCTGCAAGCCCCCAGACGGCCCGGAATCGAAAGGGGAGAGACTGATTTTTTCAGGTCGGGGATAAGAAAAAAGGCCCATTGCGTGACAGGAGGGTATGAAATGAAATATTTTCCCGGAGAAATGAAGGGCGTGTTCCCCTCGGGGGGGCCATGGCATCAAATGTGTATTGATATTGATAATGGAGTGACCGAAAACTTCGAGAAAGGATCATCCATGTATTCGATCGTCCATCCACGTCACACCCTGGCAGAGAGAATTGCCCTGCACATCATCGTCATTCTGGCCTGGCCCTTTGACAAACTCTGCGGGTTCCTCCGGAGGTGTGCAGAGAAAATGCACGATATCGACCTCGGCAGTGTGGACTTTTAGGCGTCAGGACCGACGGCCCGGGTAATCCGGGCTCACACCATCAGGGTTTTTCACGAGGACCCTGCCTTCACAAACCACCCGGCTTACAGCTCCACAAGCGTATAATGAATCTCCCCCAGGCCGATGGTCGTCCCGTATCTTGTAATATGCGTTCCGTCGACGTGAGTCGCTTTCTTGAAAATATCTACGTTTCGTTCGTTTTTCAAAACGAGCTCGAATGAGGCCTGGTCACAGGCCACCGGGTCTGCCGATGCGACCAGACCCACATCCTTACCGATGACCTCCGAATCGGGCATACAATCGCAGTCTTTCGTGATGTGATTGACGAAATTGACACAGACACAGGTCTTGCCCTTTGCCGCCCCGAGGGCATATTCCGCGCATCGCTCCATCGCTTCAAGACTGGTTGCGCCGTGCCACGGAATCTCAATGGCTTCATTGCAACAGATGGCAATGCACTCCGCGCAGCCGATGCAGCGATCGGGCTCGATGATCGCCTTTTCATCATCCCGCATGGAAATCGCATCGGCCGGGCAATTTTCGACGCACTGGCCGCAGGAGATGCAGTCCGCGTTCACAGTGGGCTTTATCTTGGAGTGCATCTCCAGTTTGCCGGCCCGGGAGCCGCAACCCATGCCGAGGTTCTTGATGGCACCGCCGAAACCGAAGAGGATATGTCCCTTGAAGTGGGATATGACGATGATGGCGTTCGCCCGCGCAATGCGCTTCGCAACCTTCACCTTCGAGAAGATCCTGCCCGGGATCCCCACTTCCTCCTCCTCTTCGCCGGACTGGCCATCGGCGATGACGATCTTCGTTTTCAGGGCTTCAAACCCGTGCTCCTTCGCAATGTTCAGGTGGTCCGTGGCGTTGAGCCTCATTCCCCTGTAAAGGGTGTTCGCATCGGTCAGAAAAACTTCTCCCTCGAGAGGCTTGAGCGCCTCGACGACCGGCCGGATGTGCCCGGGGGAGACATAGCACGTATTGCCCTTCTCCCCGAAATGGACCTTGATAGCCACCTCATCACCTTTTGTAATCTTCCTCTTGGCATCGGCGAGGGCACTTTCAAAAACGGTCCGGATCGTCTCTGAATCGATCCGTTTGGAATAATAGACTTTTGGCGCCATGCTTTTTCCTTCCTCCCTCTTCGAATAACAAAATCACGCTCGCGTTTTTTCCCATACCTAAAATCGCTCTTTTTGCCAAGCTGATTGTCGCCCGCTCCCGTCGCGTCAGGACAACCGCACCTTTTCTGATATCGGCCAAAGGACCTTTACAAATCGAGGGGCCATCGTTATATATAGAAGCAGGAAAGCCTGTTTTTTCTGAGGAATTTAATTTCATTTTATGTTATAGAAATTCCTGTAGATTCTATAACAAGGAGGGTGAGAAATGGCTTCGTCGCTGCCCGAAGGGGAAGAAATCCGCAGAGCAATCAAGTGGATATCGGAAATGCGCGAGACCCAGCCCGACCGAAAGCTGAGCAAGCTGGTGGAAGAAGCAGCCCTGAAGTTTGATCTCTCGCCCCAACAAACGGATTTCCTCTACAATTTCTTGACCAAGAAACTCTGATGACGGGGAATGCTTCCGCCATGCCTTCACGCATAACCGCCCAAGGGGTCACCGTGAAGGAGGAAAAAATTTCAATCAATCCGGTATACCATAATGAAGGTCCATACACTCGCAGCAGCAGAGGTCGTCGATACCGCACTTAACACTCCCGGCAGGAGCTTCCAGGGTTCCTGGCTCCCGGTGAAACTGGAGTCTTTCAGGGCCCCGGAAATTGCCCACCCTCGGACATCAAGCCCCCCTCATCGGCTCACCCGGCCGGATGACAAACCTGATCGAAACGACGAACGGCAGGATGCCGTATTCCTCGGCGGGATCCTGTCCTTTTATGGAAAGACCCGTGACGGATCGATCATCCTCAACAGGGCCCGGATCAAAGGCATGAACATCGACACCTGGGCCTGATCTAAAGCCCCTTCCTCCGAAAATCACAAACCCGCAACAGGCAACATGCCTTTTCTCCATGGCCGAAGGGACCTTATCCCGCCTACTGAAAGCCCTCCAAAGAAAATGATCGCGACGCCGCAGCCGTGTAAACAAGCACTTGACCCCCGTGGAAGAATCAAATAATAGAAAATGGCCCACGCTGCAAATCAGCAGGTCAATACCGAAGGGCTCTTCCGTATTGGTATAAAATAACAGGGGGATGAAATCACATGTTAGCCTTTGCCGACAAACTGTTGCACGTGACGGAACAACACGCTAAGGACATCTCGGATCAGTGGTGCAAGGCCGTCAAGTCGAATCCCAGAACGCCGGCGCTGCAGGTGATAACCATGGACAAGTGCACGGAGTTTGCCATCGAATTCTATGGAAATTTAAGACGGATTTATTTCGACGAGCCCCCTTACAGGCAGGTCGAAAGATATTTCGAGAAATATGCCGAGGACAGGTTCCGGGAGGGATTGCCTCTTCACGAGGCGATTTACGCTCTCGTCTTGCTGAGAAGGCACATGTGGCTCTACGCAGATTTCCAGGCGATCTTCCTGACAGCCCTCGATCAGTATAAGGCCGTCGAGAGCATCAACCGGACGATCCGCCTCTTCGACCAGGGCGTCTACATCATCACCAAAAAGTACGGTGAGCTGGAGAAGGACCGGAAAGACAAGATATAGGCCTCTAGGCGCCTGCGAGGATCATTTCCAACATTTGAAAGCCCTTCCCGATTCTACAATCGGAAAGGGCTTTTTGATATCACCCCGGAAGGCCAAAAGACAATCACTTCGCCGCCCCCGGGAGGAGAAGCTGGTTTGTTTTGGACCTTGATTCGCCCACGTTGGTGACGTAAATCGCCGGCTGGCCCATCACGGGGCAGAGGGTTTCACAGATCCCGCAGCCGATGCAAAGCTCGAGGTCCACACGCGGCCGCTTCACACGGATGACCCGTCCCTCCCGGTTTCTCACGTTGGTCTCCTCGAGCCATATGGCTTTCGGGGAGGTGGGACAGGCCTCCTGGCAGACTATACAGGGCGTTGCATGTGCGTAGGGAAGGCAACGCCCTTCGTCGATCATGGCAAGACCGACTTTGACTTGCTGTTTTGCCTCCAGTTTGAGCCTCGCGATGGCGCCCGTCGGACAGACCTGCCCACAGAGCGTGCAGCGGTATTCGCAGTAGCCGATCCGCGGGATCAGGATTGGTGACCAGATCCCCTCCAGACCCGCCTCTAAAAGGGTGGGCTGAAGGCCGTTGGTGATGCAAACCTTCATACATTCCCCGCACTTGATGCAGGCCCTCAAAAATTCCCGCTCTTCCAGCGCGCCCGGGGGGCGGATGAGCCTGGGGTTCACATAGCCGGGTTTTGAATGGGCCGTCGTCCTGATGAGCGGCACGGACACAATGCCGGAGGCGAAGGCGATCAGGACGTTGCGCCTTCCCAGATTGAGCGCCGCCGGCGTCCCCCTGGTGGAGAATCCGAAGGAGACGGCGTTCCTCGGGCAGAGATCGTCACAGTTCATGCAGTAGAGGCATTCGCCCGACTCCCACCGGTCTCCATCATGGATCGCGCCACCCTGGCAGATCGTCTCACAGGCCCCGCAGGCGTCACAGCCCTCGCCGAGCGACCTGCGAAGGAGGGCGTAGCGGGACAGGATCCCGAGGAGTGCGCCGAGCGGACAGAGAAACTTGCACCAGAACCTCCTCTCGATGAGATTCAAACCCAGAACGGCCAGAAAGAGAAGGCCGATGAAGGCACTCTGGACAAAGAGGGGCTGTTCGAAGGCAAGAACACTTCTTTTCAAAAGGTCATAGAGGAATTCCGACCCCTGAACAATGATCGGGGGATTCCAGTGGAAAATCGTGTCGAAGAAGGACCTCACTGCATAATTGAACAGGGGGTAAATACTGGCCGACAGAGACCGGATGAGAAGCGACAACGGGTCGAGAATACCCGTGAGATGTAGCCTGAAAAGGGAGGCTGCGAGAATAAAAAGGAGAATATAATATTTCCAGCGGTAGAGACGCCTCCGGTCGCCGATGGGGCGCGCCTTCCGTAAGGTACCCATCATGTTGTTCAGCGTCCCCAGCGGGCAGACCCACCCGCAGAAGACCCTGCCCAGAAAAATGGTGAACACGATCAGGATAACCGAGAGGTAAAAGGCGAGGGGAACGGTGTGGGATGCCAGCACGGTCGTGATGAAAACGAGAGGGTCGAAGTCGAGAAAGAGCCGGACGGGATAGCCGAGATCGTCATACCCCTTTGATTCGGTCTGTCTGAAGAGGAACAGGAAAAGGAAGAGAAAGATCGCCTGGGAGGCTCTACGTATGTTCTTGATCATGAATTAAAATCACTTGGGATTGGCAACGGGTCCTCATACCTGAATCTTTTTGATCTTGAGTTTCGCAAGATCCATCACGCCGAGGCCGGCCTTCGCTCCCAGCCGGACATAACCGAGATCACTGCCCTTGAAGCCGAAGAGGGTCGCACCGAAGGAGTCGATGGCCACCTGATCGGTGCCGACGGCAACGAGGTTGAGCCGTTTGACATCGCTGAGGCTTCCACCCGTGGGACCGTTCGCCGTGAGGATCCTGACCGCATCGAGGACCGTGAGTGTCGGCTTGACGGCTCTGGCGATATCGACGAGACTTTCATCGATATTCTGGTGGATCCGGCTCCGCCATCCACCCATTACGCCCATCCAGTTCTTCATGGCCAGGGTGAGTTTCGACAGGCCATGGTCTTTAGCGATGGGGACATTGATGACCTTGTCGGCCTCCAGAACATCCGCATAGAGGGGCCACGACTTCAGAGCCAGCCCGTTCATCTTTACGTCCCTGTACTTCCTGTCGTCGATATGACTCACCTCGGCGCCGGCAGCACCCGCCGCATCGGCGATCCCGCTCTGCTTGTAACATCTTCGGGAATCGCTCACCGTCCGATCAAAAACCCTGACCTTTTTTGCACCGGCCTCGTAGCACATCTTGACGATCGTCCCGACAACCTCGGGATTGGTGGTTGCAGCGTATTCCGGCGTGCGGTCCCACCCGATGTTGGGCTTCACGACAACGACATCCCCCTTGGTCACAAACCGCTTCATGCCGCCCAGGACATCGATGGCCGCCCTCGTGATCTGCGAAGGCGCCGCCCCCTGGGCCACAGCCAGGTCCACTCTTTCCGAGGCCTCGAGCACGCGGAAGACAAGCCCGCAGGCGCCGGGCAGGGTGAGCCCCGCTCCGACCACGGCGGTATTCTTGAGAAATCCACGGCGATTCATATCACAAGCCCTCTTTCATCCCGGAGTCTTACGCCTTGAATACCAACCCATACAGGCCGACAAAAGGATGGTGATCACATCGGTAAATTATCAGGTCGGGTGAATAAATGCCAAGATTTTTTGGTGGAGTGCTTTTTCTTTCGTTTCAAGACGAATTTCTCTGGATTTTACCTCAGCCAGTGTTTATCATAATGAAAAATAAGGAGGTTGTTTATGAGGCGAAGACGACTCCTATGGGTGAGCGGTTTTGTGAGCGTGATGTTCCTGTTTATGTCGGCCCAGCCCCTTTTCGCGGCTGACAGAACGGTCAAGCTCCTGATTCCGGACTGCGGGTGACCCGCCACGGCAAGCAGGGTAAGTTATATCCTGGGAAAGATTCCTGGCGTGAAGGAATATCAGGTAAACCAGTTTACGCATACGGCCGTCGTAACCTTTGACGACGAAAAAACGAATCTCGAGACGATCGTCAAAGTGCTGACCGACGACGGGTTCCCGCCTTCAGGTCAGCCGGAGTTGGTAAAATAAACGTTAAACAAACACATTTCGAGAGCCCGGAGGTCCATGTTTCTCCGGGCTTTCTTTGAAGAAGCTGGGGGAGGCTGAAATGAAAGATGCCTTCGAAAGGGCCCTGAAGGGTTATGAAAAAAAATACGGTCTGGAAAAGGCCGCTGAAATTCAGAGTCAGTTCGACGAGTTGAAAGGAAAAGTCATCGCCGACAACGAACACTTCCTCGAATGGCTGCCGCTTCGGAAAAAAAACGAGACAATCGAATCCCTCCTGCAGGGTGTGTACAAAAAGCTTATGGGCCTGATGGAAAAGGGGGGGTTGCTGTAATCCCTTCACGCCTCAGGCCGGACCATGAATCCCTCGGGCCTGCGTCATTTCGGCGTTGTGACATCCCGGTTATTCAAACTCGAAACCCCGCCCTGGCCGTATCTCTTTTGACCGACCCAGATGTCGTGAAGAGGCCTCGTCACAAAAAACCGAGCACAGTCGAAAAAAAGGAGGTCAGAATGGAATTTAACGTCCTGGTCGGAGGAGAGGCGGGGCAGGGCATGTTCTCGGTAGAAATGGAACTGTCCGAGCTTCTTTCCAGGCTTCATTATCATTTCTTTGCCACCAAGAACTACATGTCCAGGATACGGGGTGGCCACAATTTTCACATGGTCCGCATCGCCGGGGACCCTGTCCACGCCCTCTCCGGTGATCCCTGGGACATGATCATCGCCCTCGATTCAGAAACCGAGCAATACCACAAAACGGATTTGTCAGTGTCGGGGGTCTTTCTTTCGCCGGGTCAGGTGAAGGAAATGGAGCAGGTGGCCCGTGAACGCTTCGGGGGGGTCACCGCAACAAACACCATGCTCGTCGGGCTGATCCTTGCGGCCATTGGATGCCCGCAGGATAAATTTTCAGGCATCGTCGGTATTTCTTCAAATCCCGATCACCTGTCGGCAGGATTCGAATTTGCCCGCCGCTGGGGGGTTGCCGGCCGTTACCCCATTGCACCGAAGGCGCCGGCCCACTGCAAGTTTGACGGCAACCAGGCCCTGGCGCTCGGGGCCCTTCTCGGCGGCTGCCAGTTCATGGCCGGTTACCCCATGACCCCCGCCACCTCGATCATGCACTATATATCCACTGTTGCCCTAAATCACCCCGTTCATTTCGAACAGGCAGAGGACGAGATTTCAGCCATCAACATGGCCCTCGGGGCATCCTACGCGGGGCTTCGCTCACTTGTGGCGACATCCGGCGGGGGGTTTGCCCTGATGCAGGAAGGCATCTCCCTTGCCGGCATGACGGAGACACCGCTTGTCGTCATCGTGGCGCAGCGTCCCGGCCCGGCAACGGGCCTCCCGACCCGGACCGAGCAGGGGGACCTGAACTTCGTTCTTCACGCCGGGCACGGCGAGTTTCCCCGGGCGATCTACGCGCCTGGTTCCCTCCACGAGGCCATGATCCTGGCCCGAAAAAGCTTTCATGTGGCCGATGGTTGCCAGACACCGGTCTTCATCTTGACCGATCAATACCTCGCTGATTCCGTCCAGATGATGATCGAAGAAATCACCTCTGAAATCATCCGGCGCGAATACGGCTCTTTCGACTCGTCGTACAATCGCTACAGGCTGACAGCCTCGGGGCTGTCTCCTCTGGCCTGCCCGGGCGCAGGCGATGCCCTCGTCAGGGTCGACTCCGACGAGCACGATGAAGAAGGGAAAATCACGGAAGATCTCGGCCTCCGGACCCGGATGGTCGAGAAGCGGCTGAAGAAATCTGACTTCCTCAAGAAAGAGACGGTCCTGCCCACCTTCACCGGGGATCCGGGGTCCGATGTGATCGTGATCAACTGGGGTTCAAACAAACTGATCGTCGAGGAGGCCGTCCGGAGGATCACCGGGGGCGGGGTACGGACAGGGGCCCTTCACTTCAGCCAGGTCTACCCCCTAACGCAGGACATGGTGAAACCCTTCAACCTGAAGAACAAAAGGATCATTTCAGTCGAAAACAACGCCACGGGGCAATTCGCCGGACTCCTGAAGCGGGAGCTGGGGATCAGCGTGGATCATCAGATCCTCAAGTACAATGGCGAGTGCTTCACGGTAAAAGAACTCTTCCAGACCCTCAAAAAGTATCTATCTTGACGGAGGCTTGAAGATGATTGCCAGAAAAGAGAGCGCCTGGTGTCCGGGGTGCGGAAATTTCCCGATTCGAGACGTACTGGAAAGCGTCCTGCAGGAATTGCCCGGCCCGGCTAACAAGGTCGTGTTGACCTCGGGGATCGGCCAGGCGGCCAAGATGCCCCACTACCTGGAGGTCAATTATTTCAATGGGCTTCATGGACGGGCGCTTCCGCTTGCCGTGGGCATCAAGCTGGCCCGACCGGACCTGACGGTCATCGCCTACTCCGGTGACGGCTGCAACTACGGCGAGGGGGGAAACCACTTCATCCACACGATCCGGAGGAGACTCGACATCACGATTCTCACCTCCAACAACCAGGTCTACGGATTGACGAAGGGCCAGAGTTCACCCACAACCGACCGGGGGGTCAAAAACCTTCTCGATCCCCAGGGGAGCGAAAACATCCCGCTCAACCCCGTGTCGCTCGCCATCACGATGGGCGCGCCTTTTGTGGCCCGGGGATTTGCCGGGGAAAAAGACCATCTGAAATCCGTGATCAGGGAAGCCATCCTCTTCAAGGGTACCGCCCTCGTGGACGTCCTCCAGCCCTGTGTCACTTTCAACAGGATCAACACCTACGGTTGGTACAGGGAGCGGGTCTATACACTGGATAAACCGGCGAAAAACCGGTACGAAGCCCTCAAGCTTGCAGACGCCTGGGATACCAAAATCCCGATCGGCGTTCTCTTCCGGGATGATTCGGCCAGAAGCCGTGAACTCAAAACCCTCTTCGGAAAGTCTATCACGAAGGAGGCCGTCGAGCAGATGGTCTGCACAAAATGCGTGATGATGAGGTGATGGAATATTGTTCTGGATGCTGTAAAAGCCGCTCGAAATATGCCGAGAGATCCTGTAAATTAGAGCGATAAAAAATTCCTTATGAGGTGTTCCTATGACGATCAAGGTCATGCCGTGCCTGGACATGAAAGAGGGACGGGTAGTCAAAGGCATCCATTTCGTCGATCTGAAGGATGCGGGAGACCCCGTTGCGAACGCGGCCTTCTATCAGAAAGAAGGGGCCGATGAACTGGCCATGCTGGACATCGCGGCAACCCTGGAAAACAGAAAAACACGGCTGGAGTGGGTGAAAAAGGTCTCTTCGGTCATTGACGTCCCCCTGACCGTCGGTGGGGGGATTTCGAGTCTCGAGGATATCGAGATGGTTCTTACCGCAGGGGCCGACAAGGTCTCGATGAACAGCGCGGCCGTGAAAGACCCGAAACTGGTGGCCGTGGCTTCAAAGGCCTTCGGAAAAGACAAGATAACCGTGGCGATAGATGCGAAAAGAAACAAGGAAATGCCTTCGGGATTTGAGCTCGTTGTGGCAGGCGGTACCAGACCGGTCGGGAAGGATGCCGTCGCCTGGGCCCGGGAATGCGAAAAGCTCGGGGCGGGTGTCCTGCTTCCAACAAGCATGGATGGTGATGGTACGCAGGCCGGATATGACATCGAGTTCACAAAGGCCGTTTCAGGCGCTGTGAAACTCCCCGTCGTCGCGTCGGGCGGTGCCAGAAAACTCGAGGATTTCTACGAGGCCGTCATCAGGGGGGGCGCCGGTATCCTGCTTGCTGCCTCGGTGTTTCATTACCGCATCCTGACGATCAAGGCCGTGAAAGAATACCTCAGGGACCGGGGGCTCAAGGTCAGTCTTTAATAAACGCACGTCTCGCCCACAGGGAAACTGTTTGTGACATTCAAAGATAAGCTTTCAGAAATCAGTATGGTCCCGCTCAGGGCGCTCAGGGTTGAGGTCATGCAGGTCAACCTCGGTTATCGCTGCCTCATGGCCTGCCGGCACTGCCACGTCCAAGCGGGCCCCGACCGGGTGGAACTGATGGACAGGGAGAACATCGAATGGGTCCTGAAGGTTCTCAAAAAACACCCCTCTATGGTTCTCGATCTCACCGGGGGGTCTCCAGAGCTCAACCCCCATTTTAAATACCTCGTCCGCGAGGCAAGAAGGCTCGGCCGTCACGTGGTATGCCGGAGCAATCTGACCATATTCTTTGAAGACATCGGGCAGGAACTGCCGGATTTTTACCGGGATCAGGCCGTGGAGATCACAGCCTCACTTCCCTGTTATACGGAAGAGACCGTCGACACGATACGGGGCCGGGGAACCTTTCAGAAGTCGATTAGGGCCCTCCAGCAGCTCAACGCCATGGGCTTCGGCCGGGATTCCACGAACCTGAGGCTGAACCTCGTCTACAACCCGGAGGGCGCATTCCTCCCCGCGGCAGAATCTACCCTCGAGGAGACCTATAAAAAGGCACTGAAAGAAAGATACGATATCATCTTCAACAGGCTCTTTACCTTTTCCAACATGCCTGTCGGTCGATTCCGTGACCACCTGATCCGGACAGGTCATCTCGAAAAATACATGGGGACACTCAGGAAGGCCTTCAGGCCGGAGACGGTGCAGGGCATCATGTGCCGGCACCTGATCAACGTCCGGTGGGACGGGAGGCTATTTGATTGCGACTTCAACCAGGCCCTGAGACTCCATCTCCACGAAGGCTACCCCCAGCACATCCGGGATTTCGACCCGGATGCGCTTTCGGGAAGGGAAATCCGTATCGGCGATCACTGCTTCGGCTGCACGGCCGGCCAGGGCTTCACCTGTGGAGGGGCGATCCACTGACACACCGGGTGGTCTGTCCGGTATAAAACGGCAATTTCAGCGGATCATAGACCGCCGGTGTGCCGCCAGTAAGCCTCGTTCCTGATTCGCTCTTTCTTCTTTGGTTTTTTCCTTGATATGAACAGGACCAGCAGGACAACAATCAGGGGCTGTTTTGCCGAACTCTTCATCATCTTTTTGATGAGTGCTCTCTCAAGTCTATCGAAAAGGCCCATGGAGATCACCTGCCCGGTAGGAAAAATATTCGGTCGAAAACTCTAAAAAAACCTTTTCTTTGATAAGATTAAGCCCGCAGAAAGTCAACGAAAAAGGCTACATAAAAAAGGATGCCAGAAGAAGGACTCTGTAGGCATACCAGTCCACACTTTCCGACACCAGGAAGGCCGATACCGATGCGAGGGTGACCTGCCAGTTGAGGAAGCAGGTGATGATCGATGCCGCGATCATCCATACCCATGTGGCCCAGTCGCCCCAGTATCTCTGCACGACATCACGAAATGAGAAGGTGAGGCCGATCCAGAAAACGCCGGCTGGAAAGGAAAGTCCCCCGATGGTGATGATTCCGAACCAGATGACAAAAGCATTCCCGAGAAGGATGCTCAGAAGATAGAGCAACGCCCAGAGCCATTTTTTAACGGCCCGGTCCACAGATCGATTCAAAGGTGCCTCTCCTTTGACTCATCCTGGACGGACGATCTTATTTCATATTTGAGGGAGGGGATTCAAGCCGGCTTTTCATCCTGCCGTCGAAGCACTTGACGACCCCTGCGGAGATTGGTAGGCTCGAGGCGTTTTGATGCAAGTCCTCCATAGGGGTAGACAAAATGCGGATCGTGACGGCCGCCGTCATCGAGCGGGACGGCAAAATTCTGATCGCCCGGAGGAAAAAAGGCGATCGCATGGAGGGGCTTTGGGAATTCCCCGGCGGCAAGCTGGAAGGAAATGAAAGCCCCGAGGAATGCCTGAGCAGAGAACTTCACGAGGAATTCGGCATCGAGGCTGAAATCGGGGATTTCCTCCTCTCGAGCCCCTATGAATACCCTCATCTGAAGATTGAGCTTCTTGCCTACAGGGCGACATACATCACGGGGGATTTCAAGCTGAACGACCACGACGAGATCCGGTGGGTGTCACCCTCCGAGCTGGGATGCTATGATCTTGCCGGAGCTGATGTCCCCGTGGCGGAGAGCCTCATGAAGGGCGCGTCTTTCACGAAATGAAGGAATCCTGCCGCGTACAATTGAATAAAATCATCAAGGAGGTACCATGGACGTTTTCACGGCGATGAAGGAAAGAAGAAGCTGCCGGAGATTCCTGCCGGAAGCGGTCGACGAAAGGCTTATCGAGCAGATCCTCGATGCCGGCAACTGGGCGCCCTCACCTGCCAATCAGCAGCCCTGGGAATTCATTGTGATCAGAAATGCGGCCGTCAAGGATAAAATCATCAAGGAAGCTGAGCCGTTGAAGCGGAAACTACTCGAGCGAAGCGGCTGGAAATGGCTGGACAGCTACCGTATCGATTTCGTCAAAGAGGCTCCCGTCATCATCGCCGTCATCGGCGACCCCCAAAAAAGCGGTGCCGACATGTTCCTCGACGAGGGAACCGGCCGGGGTTATCTGGAAGCCTGCTCCGCCGTTGTCCAGAACATGATGCTCGCGGCCCATGCCCTCGGGTTGGGAAGTCTCTGGTTCACCCTCTTCGAGGGGGGGTGGCTCGGAAAAATCCTAGGGCTCGATCCAGGGAAGGATCCCGTGGGCCTCGTCTGTATCGGGAAGGCTGCCGGCGGCCCGACCCCCGCAAAGCGGAAGGACTTCAAGGAAAAGACTGTTTACATGGATTGATTCATGCCACGCAGGGTAACCATCTTGATCCAGCCGGATCGCATAAGACAGCTGAACGACCGATTGCCACAGAAGGGCCGTTTTGTCCTTTACTGGATGCAGGCTTCCCAGCGGGCGGAATACAACCATGCCCTGGAGTATGCCGTCTCCCTGGCAAATGAACACCGCCTTCCCCCAGTCGTTCTCTTCGGGATCACCGACGCCTTCCCCGAGGCGAACCTGGGGCACTACACCTTCATGCTGGAGGGGTTGAAAGACGTCGAGGCCTCGCTGAAAAAAAGGGGGATCCAGCTCGTCCTTCGCCGCCAGTCGCCGGAGAAGGCCGCCTGCGACATGGCAAAGGAAGCGGCCCTGGTCGTGACGGACCGGGGCTACCTCCGCATCCAGAAGGCCTGGAGAGAGCACGTGGCAAGTTGCGCCCCCTGTCCCGTCATCCAAGTGGAATCCGATGTCATCGTCCCGGTGGAGGTTGCCTCCGCGAAAGAAGAATATGCCGCCGCGACCCTGCGTCCGAAGATCCAGAGGCTCCTCGATTCATATCTTCTACCCGTCAGGGAATCCCCCGTCGGGAAGGACTCGCTTTCCATGCGCCTTGGTGGGTTGCCGATAGATGACCCCGGAGAGATTCTGCAAAGCTTTCCCATAGAGAAGACGGTCCCGCCTGTAAGAACCTTTCGGGGAGGCACGGCCAGAGCAAAGACGATCCTGGGCGATTTCATCGAGCAGAAACTAAAATACTACAGGGACAGGCGAAACGATCCGGCACTTGACTTTTCATCGCACATGAGCCCTTATCTCCACTTCGGCCAGGTATCCCCGCTCTATGTTGCACTGAAGGTCCGGGAGAAGAAGGGGGTCTCCGAGGAAATCAAAAGCGCTTACCTCGAGGAACTTGTTGTGAGGCGTGAACTCAGCATGAACTTCGTTCACTTCAACCCCCGCTATGACTCCACGGATGCTCTCCCCGACTGGGCCCGAAGGACCCTGAAGGAGCACGGCAAAGACCGGCGGGAATATACCTACAGCCGTTCCGACCTGGAGAAGGCCCGGACGCACGACCCTTACTGGAACGCCGCCCAGGAAGAGATGGTTTTGACCGGCAAGATGCACAACTACATGCGCATGTACTGGGGAAAGAAAATCCTGGAGTGGACGACCACGCCCGAAGAGGCCTTTCGCGTCGCCCTTTACCTGAACAACCGCTACGAGCTCGACGGGAGGGACCCCAACGGCTTTGCCGGCGTGGCCTGGTGTTTCGGCAAGCACGACAGGCCCTGGACGGAAAGAAAAATATTCGGCAAGGTCCGCTACATGAACGCCGCCGGCCTGGAGCGGAAATTCGATATCAGGGCCTACGTCAGGAAGGTAAACGCCCTGAAGACATCGGAAACCCCTGTCGCCAAGAAACCCTGATACCCGATTATCCGGAATAGACGATGAAAAAAATCCTGCTGACGGTCACGCTCTCTCTCCTCATGGTCCTCTCGATCCTGCCGGAAGCACAGGGCACGGAATATCGCTCCGATATTGCCTCCGCACTGCTGCGGAAACATCTTGAGAGGTCTTCTGCCGCCAGGATTTCATGCGCGGGGCGGGTCATTTGCTCATCAAGGATCCTTCCCAAATTCTACGCCAGCCGGGAATACAGGCTCGCCTGGTCCAGCGAGGAGACCCTTCTTCCCCAGGCAGGCGCCCTTATAAAATTCATCCGCGAAGTGGACAAGGAAGCCCTGAACCCCCTAGATTATCACCTCGACATCCTCGAATACCTCCAGTCGGAGATGGCCAAGGCAAAAGCCAAAGCCGAGAAGCCGCCGGCCTCCCTGCGGGTCGACTTCGACCTGCTCATGACCGATGCCTTTTTGCTTTGCGGATCCCACATCGTCTCCGGCCGTGTGGACCCGGGAAAAATACACGAGGACTGGTTTGCCAGGAGACGTTACGAGGACCTCGCGAGTGTCCTGCAGGTCGCCCTGGAAACGAACAGCGTCGAGGAGACCCTCAGAAGCCTCATTCCCAAACATCCGGGATACGAAAGGCTGAAAAAGGCCCTTCTCGATTACCGTCGAATGGCCGCCGGAGAGACCTGGCCGATTCTACCCAAAGGGGAGAACCTGAGAAAAGACAACCCCTCCGAGGGAGTCATCACCCTTCGGAAAAGGCTTTTGCTCACCGGTGATCTTGCCGCTTCACAGAACACGGGAAACGAACGCTTTGACGACGCCCTGGAGGAGGGGGTGAAAAAATTCCAAGGGCGCCACGGGATCGAACCGGATGGCGCCGTGGGCCGCCAAACGAGGCGGACGCTGAACACGCCCATAGAAACACGAATCCGTCAGATCGAACTCAATTTGGAACGATGGCGATGGCTTCCTGCCGAACTCGGCCAGAGGCACATTCTGGTCAATATCGCTAGCTTCGGCCTCGAGGTTGTCGAAAATGACAAGATCGTCCTGCCGATGAAGGTCGTCGTGGGGAAGAACTATAAGCGAACCCCCGTCTTCAGCGGAAAGATGACCTACGTGGAGATAAACCCATACTGGAATGTCCCGGCAAGCATCGCAACGGAGGAGCTCCTGCCGAAAATTCAGAAGAATGTCGGTTACCTGAAAAAGGAGCAGATGAAGGTTTTACGGGATATTGACACAAAGCGTTACGAGTTCGTCAATCCCGGGGAGATCAGCTGGCATGAGCTCTCGGAGGACAACTTCCCCTACCGCCTGCGGCAGGAACCGGGCCCCAAGAATCCTCTCGGCCGGATCAAGTTCATGTTTCCGAACAAATACGGTGTCTACCTGCATGACACATCCGAACCGGCCCTCTTCGAACGAACGCGTCGGGAGTTCAGCCACGGCTGCATCCGGATCGAAAAACCTCTCGAGTTTGCCGAGTACGTCCTCCGGGATGATCCGGAGTGGACAAGGGATGGCATCGAGGCAGCAATCGCATTGAAAAAAAACAGGGTCGTCATGCTGCCCGAACCCATTGCCGTGCACATTCTCTACTGGACGGCCTGGGCGGATGAGGATGGAACCGTAAACTTCCGGGATGACATCTACGAAAGGGATGAAGACCTGACGAAAGCTTTGAAGACGGTGACGCTGACCCCTTGAAGCACTACCACCGGCGAACCTTGCCGGTATCGACGTGGACAAAATGCCTCCTGGGGTAATACCCGACGCCGCCGGACTGCAGGGAGAGCGCCGCCCTTGCAAGCTGCCGCATGCTTCGATCCGGCAGCCTGATGTCAACAGCCATACCCTCCATGTGAAGACTGTTCCGGGCGACCCTTCGGCTCCGCCTGCGAAGAAGGGCATTTGTCTCCGGGGAACGGTAGGCCGAAACGACGTGGAAGGGCCCGCGCGAGTTGAGTTTTTCGTTGAGATCGTAAAGAAGGTCCAGGAGTCGCGGGTCGACCTCCCTGACCTCATTCGTGCGGTGATCCCGAAGGAGGTAATTGATCTCCTCCAGCGCCTCGGGCACATAATCTCCCTGGCACCAGTAGACCCTGCTCCACTCCTCGCCCGTGCGGGTATTATAGAACGAAAGTATCCTCTCGGGGGCGGAGTCAGGGATGGAGTCCGGCTCGGCATCCGCCGGCGCCGCCTGGGGGGCATCCGGAGAGATGCTGGCAGAGACAAGGCGGGGGGTCATCATGAGAACAGCCGCAGCAGCCCCGAACTTCATGAAGGAACGGCGGCTTATTTCCATCCGGAGAAGATCAAGATAGTTCATATAAGAATTCATCAGCCCCTCCTCCTGTTCTGGGAATCCTTAGGGTATCATCGGACGAAAATCGCTTCGACTTTATTATGACTCTGCAGTGAAAATCAAGCATAATTTTATTATTTGAATAATATCAGATGGTTATCGTCAATTGGTTGCACGATAAAAAACCTCCGCGATCGAGCTGCGCTGCCGTGAGATATCGTCCCCTGCAAATACAGGTCCATAGGGTTTTACATTCATTTTAAAATGGGTTATAAAAAGGGCCCTATGGGATCAACGGCCGGCAGAGCCCTGATAGGCCAGAAGCTCAAAGACCATGTCATCTCGTTCTGCAAGGAACACGGGGCGGACCTCGTCGGTTTCGCCCCCGTGGAGCGCTGGGATGAGGCCGGGGAAGTCCCCCCGGATTTCTGGCCCCGGGCGCTCTGGCCGCCGGCCCGGACGGTCATCGTCATCGGAATCGAAATGCCGCTTCCAATCGTCGAGACGACACCCTCCGTTCTTCACAAGGAACTCTACCGGACGGCCAACCGGAAGCTGGATACGCTGGCCTATGATCTGACCCGGCATCTCAACCGGATGGGGTTCGCCTCCTTTTTTTTCGGCCGTGACGTCTACGCCAACCTCAAGGCCCTGAGGGAAAAACCCATGGCCGCGTTCAGCCACGTCATGGCCGCGAAATACGCCGGCCTCGGGACCATCGGTGTGAGCCACTGCCTGCTGACACCGGAATTCGGGCCCCGGGTCCGTTTTGTCTCCGTTTTCACCTCCGTCGTCATCCCGCCGGATCCGCTGGTTGAGAAAGACCTCTGTATCAAGTGCGAACTCTGCGCCCTGTGCTGCCCGAAGAAGGCCCTCACGATGAAAGAGGATCACGTGATCGGGGACTACGACAAGATGGCCTGCCTGGAGATGGCCGAGGAACTGACCCGGCGACGGTGCTACCCATGCGGGATATGCACCAAGGTTTGCCCCATCGGAAAGGATCGGTCACTCTACAAAAGCAAGGGGCTTCGCAAGAAATACCTCCGGGAAGCGGAGGCACTGGCCGCAAACCCGGAAGACCCCGATTACAAAGCCTGGAGCCACATCCGGAAGTACGGTGTTTCCGGCTCCGAAAGCGACAGGGATTCTGTTAAGAAGAAGGAGGCATAGAGCATGGCGATATCAAATCTCGATCAGTTCTGTCAGCAATTCCATGCCTTCCTCGGGGAGAAGCCCGACATGGCCCGGCTGATCGATTCCGGAGGCTCGATGCTGAGAGAATTGATGCACCAAAAGGACTGGTTCGGCGACATCCTGCAGAAGGTCCTCTTCGACCGGGCGTTCAGCGAAAGCCAGAAGGCCGGCATATGGCCCAACGAGATCACCCTCCACAGAAGCCCCGACAGGTCTTTCCAGGTCATCTGCTATATCTGGGGGCCTTATCTTGCCGACACCGTCCATGATCACGGCTCCTGGGGAATTATAGGGAGTTTCACAAGGCTTATCCGGGAAAGGAAATACAAGCGCCTGGACGACGGTAAAAGGGAGGGTTATGCCGAACTGGAGGAAACATCCTCGACCGTCCTTCAGCCGGGAGAGTTTACCAGCGTTCTTCCCCTGAACAAAGGGATCCACCGCATGGAAAACGAAAGTAATGACGTGGCCGTCACCATCAACGTCTATGGCCGCAGCATCCGGAAGGGTTACATCCAGTTCTTTTACCCGGAGAGCAAAGCGGTCGCGAGGGTTTATCCCCCAAAACCCCTCAAAGAGGCTCTCGCCATCCGGACCGCGGGTTCTCTGCGCGCGCCCTGGAGCGAGGGTCTCCTGGAAAAGGTCCTCTCGAGCGACCTGCCCGACCACATCAGGAAGGAAGGCGAACACTCCCTCGCCAGGCTGAGATCATCCCTTTGATATTGAGGTGCAAATTTGTTCGAGCGACTGATAACCCTCTTCAGACCCTATATCGACCTGACCGTTTGGATGGGACTTTGCTTTGCGGCCATGCTGGCCGGTTCCTACTTTACCCACCCGGGGCTTCCTGTCTGGTACGCGAATCTTCTGAAGCCCGAATGGACGCCACCGAACTGGGTGTTCGGCCCTGTGTGGTTTGTTCTCTACACGTTGATGGGGGTTGCCGTCTGGCTCGTATGGCGGCAGGGGGGGCTTTTCCGGACGAAGCTTCCGATCACCTTCTTTGTCGTCCAGCTCCTGCTGAACGTGCTGTGGTCCTACCTCTTCTTCGGCCTTCGCGCGCCCATGTTCGCCTTTGTGGAGATCGTCGTCCTTTGGCTCGCGATCCTGGCCACGACGATCGCCTTCTGGCAGGTCAACCGTCTGTCCGGACTTCTCATGCTCCCGACGCTCGTCTGGGTGGCCTATGCCGGAGTTCTCAATTTCTATATCTGGCGGATGAACCTCCCCTGAAGGCAGGCCGTCCTAATCCATCGCAATAAATGAAGAGTCGCTGATTCCCTCCAGAAGCTGAAAAGACTTGATCCTCACAGCGAAGACTTCCGCATCCGGGCTGTCCGCGAACTTTTTAAGGTGGGGATGTTTCTGCAGGATTCGGGCAAAGGCCTCTTTCCTTTTGGCTTCCCCCTGGATCCTGTGAAAAACGCCGTTTATGGTAAGGGCCTTCGTTACCTCCCGCCCACCGGCCTCCTCGCGGGTATCAATCAAAAGGCTAACCTTTTCGTTCTGGAGGAGGTTGCGATACTTCTTGGTCTGCTTGTGAGTCATCATGTATATTTCGCGGCAGTCATCGTCGGTGGCGTAGGACATGAGCGAGCAATGGGGCTCGACACCCGAAACCGTTGCCAGTACGCAGGTGTCCTTTTCCTTCGCCAGGGCTTTCATCTTCTCAAGCATCTTCTTTGACCTCCCCGTCCGGATTTCGAAACACCCGAAGGCTTTCACCTTCTGTGGGGACTCTAGCACCTTTGCGCCGCCCTTGGCAAGAAAAGCTTCCGGAGGGGTGTCCAAGTTTTCTTTGATTTTTTTCCGTCATTCTATTACAAATTTTCCACTATCTTCGAATCCAATCCGAAAAGAGGGGGGTTGATATGACGACCGACAGGCAGGACAAGATCCGTATCGGGATCAGCACATGTCTTCTGGGGGAAAACGTCCGTTACAACGGCGGTCACGCCCTCGATCGCTTCCTGAAGGACACCCTGGGCAAGTGGGTGGAGTATGTCCCGGTGTGCCCCGAGGTGGAATGCGGTTTCGGAATCCCGCGGGAGACCTTCCGGCTGGTCGGCGACGCGGCGAACCCCCGGTTCATCACGACCCGTACGAAGATCGATTACACGGACCGGATGCTGACGTGGGCCCGCAAGCGCGTTGCCGAGCTCGAAGGGGAGGACCTTCTCGGCTTTATCTTCAAGAGCGATTCCCCCTCCAGCGGCATGGAGCGCGTCAAGGTCTATGACGAAAAGGGCATGCCGCAGAAGAAAGGCGTCGGCCTCTTTGCCAGGGCTTTCATGGAGCATTTCCCTATGACCCCTGTCGAAGAGGAAGGCCGCCTTCACGACCCGGTGCTTCGGGAGAATTTCATCGAGCGTATTTTCACGTACAAGCGTTACTGCGACATCATGGAGGGGAAGAGCCGCCTCGGAAGCCTCGTGGACTTCCACTCAAAGAACAAACTACTTCTCATGGCCCACAGCCCCAAACACCTCAAGCAGATGGGAAGCCTTGTGGCCCATGCCAAGGAACGGCCCGTCCGGGACATCGTCGATGAGTACGAGACTCTTCTCATGGAGGCCATGGCACTGAAGCCGTCAGCAGCGAAGCACACCAACGTCCTCCATCACATGATGGGCTACTTCAAGAAGGAACTGACGGCGGATGAAAAGCGGGAAGTCCTGGAGGTCATCGAAGAGTACCGCAGGGGGCTCATACCCCTCATCGTGCCCGTCACCCTTCTGAACCACTTCGTGAGGAAGTACAACCAGGCGTACTTGAAGACGCAGACCTATCTCAACCCCCACCCGATGGAGCTGCAGCTTCGCAATCACGTGTAATACACCAGGTTCGCTATTGCCGTTTCCTTCCATTTGACTTCCGAACGACGTGTCGATACCATAGAATCATGACCGGACCTGACACGAGAAACATCACGCACCGCCTCCTCGCCTGGTACGAAAAAAACCGCCGGGAACTTCCCTGGCGAAGAACACGCGACCCTTATGCGATCTGGGTCTCCGAGATCATGCTGCAACAGACCCAGGTCGACACGGTGATCCCCTACTTCAACCGGTTCCTGAAACGGTTTCCCACCATCCGGAGCCTGGCCCGGGCGTCACGGGATGACGTCCTCAAGGCCTGGGAGAATATGGGTTACTATGCCCGCGCACGACACCTCCACGAAGCGGCCGGGCAACTGGTAGAGGTTCACGGCGGAATACTTCCCGCAACATTCGAGGACCTCCTTGCCCTCCCCGGCATCGGCGCATACACGGCCGGCGCTGTCCTGAGCATCGCCTTCGAAAAGCCGGTGCCCGCTATTGACGGGAATGCCCGTCGCGTCATGAGTCGTCTGATGGCCCTTCGCAAGCCCCCGCGGGAACCATCGGTTCAGAAGAAAATCGAAAAGACCCTGCGGGCGCTGGTGCCGCAAGACCGGCCCGGTCCATTCAACCAGGCCATGATGGATCTCGGCGCCACGGTCTGCCTGCCCCGGAATCCGGCCTGCGAAAGGTGTCCCCTCGTCGATATTTGCCTCGCCCGCATCAGGGGCCTTCAGAATGACATCCCGCCCGTGCCGAAAAGAACGGCACTTCCCCACCGGGATGTGACGGCGGGGATTATACGGAAAAACGGCCGGGTCCTCGTTGTCAGGCGGCCCGATAAAGGCCTGCTCGGGGGTCTCTGGAAATTCCCGGGCGGAAGGCGGGAGGACGGGCTGTCCCTTCAGCAGGCCCTCCGGCAGAGCATTCTCGGCGAACTGGGTATCAATGTTGCCGTGGGCCGGAAACTTCTTGCCGCGGAGCACGGCTTCACCCATTTCCTCATGACCCTTTATGCCTATTCCTGCAGACATTTGAAAGGCAGACCAAAGGCCCTGGAGTGCGCCGCGTGGTCGTGGGTACCCGTCGACGAACTCAAGAACCTGGCTTTCTCGAAGGCCGATCGCGAGATTGTCCGGGGCGTTACTGCATCGATGCATAGTAAAACCTTCCGAAAAGATAATCAAGGACGCCACGGGCACAAGAGAGGCCACTCATGACAAAGGAGCATTTTCCGGCCACACCAGCCATCCGGGCCCTACGGGACAACGGGGCGGATTTCACGCTCCACGCCTACAAGTATGAGGAAAGGGGTGGAACCGAGGTGGCCGCGAGGGAACTGCGCGTGGACGAATACCGGGTCATCAAGACGCTCGTCATGGAGGACGATCTGAAAAGACCCTTCATCATTCTCATGCATGGGAACAGGCAGGTTTCCACCAAGGACCTGGCCAGGACACTCGGCGTCAAGACCGTCCAGCCCTGCGACCCGGCCGCGGCCGGCAAACACACGGGCTACGTCGTCGGAGGTACGTCACCCTTCGGCACGCGGAAAAATCTTCCGGTCTACATCGAGGAGACGATTCTCGGCATTCCCCGGATTCTTATCAATGCCGGACGAAAGGGGCTGCTGGCAGACATGGCCACGAAGGATCTCGTCAGGATTCTCTCCCCCCGACCCGTGACCGTGGCAAGGTAGAACAGAAAAGCATGGACCAGGAAACCATTGTCATCACCTGCAGCAAATGCGGCGCAAAAAATCGCGTTCCGACGGCGAAACTGCATGACCAGCCTCTATGCGGCAAATGCCACGCGCTACTTTCCGTCCACGGGAAAGAGGCCCTGACCGTGCCGGTGACCGACGGCACCTTCACCCGGGAGGTCCTCGCCTCGCCGGAGCCCGTCCTTGTCGTCCTGTGGGCGCCCTGGTGCGCCTACTGTCGGATGCTTGCGCCCATCACCGAAAAGATCGCTATCGATTTTGAAGGCCGGGTGAAAGTTGCCAAAATGAACGTTGACGAGAACAGAGCCGTCCCCGCACAGTACACCGTCCAGGGGATCCCCACCATGCTTCTCTTCAGGGAAGGAAAGCTGATGGACCGGATGGTGGGCGTTCTCTCGAAGGAAGATATCGAGAGGCATCTCAAGGCCCTTTTGAGGTTGTCGTGATCGAGGCCCGTCATCGACTTCTCGAAGGCTTGAGAGACGGGATCAAAAAAGGCTTCGACGGATTCATCTGGATGATAAAAATCATCCTGCCCATCTCCTTCCTGACGGCGCTCCTGGACTGGAGCGGCCTTCTTTCGAAAATGGACTTTCTGCTCCAACCACTGATGAACCTGATCGGCCTTCTGGCCGCGGCCGCATTACCCCTCATTATCGGGATGCTGGCGAACATCTATGGGGGCATTGCAGCCATGGCCGTTCTCCCCTTCACGATCGAACAGATGACTCTCATTGCCGTCTTTCTCCTCATCTGCCACAATCTCGTCCAGGAGGGCGTTGTCCAGGCCAACTCCGGGATTCACCCCCTCAAGGCAACCCTCTTTCGGCTGACGACCGCCATCATTACTGTCTGGGCGTGCTCGTTTTTCCTTGACACGAAAAACCCGCTTGATGCCTCTCCCGGAGGCCTTCAGTCGGTTCCCCTGCCCCTTGCCGGGATGATGAAGAGCTGGGTCTATTCGATGTTCGGCCTTTCCCTGAAGATCTTCCTGATCATCATGTCCATCCTGACATTTCTCGAAGTCATGAAAAAGATGGGCTGGATCCATCCCGTTGTCCGGGCCCTGTCGCCGCTTCTGCGGCTGATGGGCCTCAGCCGGCAGGTCGGGATGCTCTGGATGACGGCGGTGGTCTTCGGGCTTGCTTACGGCGGCGCGGTGATCGTGGAGGAGGCAAAGGCGGGACACCTGACGCGGGAGGAACTCCAGGAACTGCACCTGTCCATCGGGATCAACCATTCCATGATCGAGGACCCGACCCTCTTTCTGTCCTTCGGGCTGAGCCCCTTCTGGCTCTGGGTGCCGCGGTTCATCATGGCCATTTTAGCAACCCGGCTCCTCACCCTCTGGGTTGAGTTTCGGAAAAAGAAGGGTTAATTCCTTTCATCAGGTATGTTTATTCCCCCGGTTTACGGCCTAGCGACTCCATCCAGGAGACGATCATCTTTCTTGCCTCTTCCATACCTTCCTGGTAGGCATCCTCGATATCGGTCTCACTCGTCCGGCAGGAGAGAAAAAAGGGGTTGTAGTGGATGGCTTTGAAATTCTGGGCCTCATTACTCTCCTTCCCGAAGAGCCTTTCGATCATGGCCTCCGTTTCCTGTCGCCACAGGAGGAATTCCGGTGAATAGGAGGGTTTTTCCTTCAGTGCTTCAATTTTTTTGTAACAATCAAAGAGCGCCCTGACCGCCTCTTCTTTTCTCTTCTTCATCTCCCCACTTTTCACTGCACACTCATTTCTATTCGCCGAAAGCGGATGAGCGTGGATTCTGAACAGCGAAATTAGACGTGTTTTTGTTAACCGCTCTTCGCGAAGCGGAACGCCCGCAGCGCAAACTGTCTGAGTCCGAAGGGCGAGTTTTTGCGTCTGCAGTGGAGCGAGCGACGGTGCGGTCAAAAACCGTCTATTCGCAGAAAGAATCCCGCTCAGTCATTGTATCAATCTGTCCACTCACCGCTCGCCACTCATCACTAGTCACTGTGGTTATTCACCACCCTACTGTATCGTAAGCCATCGGTATTCCCGTACATGATCGAGAAATTCGAGCACAAGCGCCTGCTCGTCCTTCGCGCTCGCCTGTGCCGTGAAGATGAATCGAAGTCCCGGCGTATCCCTCATCCCGAGGAGTTCGATAAGGGAACCCGTCCGTGTTTTCTTCCCGAGGGTCTCCGCGACACGCACAAGGTGGGAAAACCGGATGGTGTACTCTGAGTGATCCTTGAGCTTTATCTCCCTCGGGAACCCGTCGGGTGTGAGCCCCCTGGCGAGGTAATCCATGCCGGGCGGGATGATGGGATCGCTCGAGTGCTCACTGATGAAAGCAGGAATTCCCTGGCGGCAGATCGCTTCCAGGAGACGAAGGGCTCCGATATTGAAGTGAAACGTCCCCTTTTCCGGGATGGCAAGACCATATTCACGCACGTACCCAGCGACCTCCCCGGGGAGTTTTCCGGCAGAAAGGTCCGTCCAGGTGTCGAGATCGCCGATCACCTCGTTGAGAATCATGAGGTCGAGGCTCCGAAGGGAAGGCATCAGTTCCGAGATGTCGCCGTGGATGAAGGCGACTTTCGATCCCCACGACTTCAGACATTCCCGCTGTCTCTTTAGGAGGTTCGCAGATAAATCTACCATGAGCACCTGGCCGATCAATGACGAGCAGTTCTCGAGAAGCCCCCGCATCAGGCTCCCGTACCCTCCGCCGACCTCACAGATCCGGCATCCGGGTCTCATAAGCTTCATCTCCGCTAGCCGCCTCCCAACCATCTCCCCGTAGGACGAAAGCTCCAGGGCCTTTGAATAGGGGGAGTCGGCGGAGCGCAGGGACTCGGAGATCGTGAACTCCGTCATGAGATCGATCCGGCCGCGCCTGTGATAATGTCTTGTATCGTTAATCGGTGACATAACCGTTATATTTGGTATTGAATCATGAATTTTGCATTCATTTCAAAACTCAAATTTCATAACTCATCCTTCACCCTTTTTCCTTTTATAAAAAGGGCGTCCTGAGTTATAGTGCCTTATCAACTTTGATATCCGCCCGTCAAGGCGCGATATCACGTAAATTCCGATGGAATGCAACCGCTGCGGGATCTGCTGCCTCGCCAATATGATCGCCCAGGCCTGCGAGGAGGACCTCGCGCGATGGAGGCAGGAGGGGCGTGACGATATCCTGGAGAAGTACCGCTGGACGGCCTGGGCGGGGGACCGCCTTGTCGCACTCGAAGACGGGCACCACCTTCACGCCTGTCCCTACCTGGTCTGGGAAGAGGACCGGGCCGCATGCGCCATCTATGAAACAAGGCCAAAGGTCTGTCGAGACTTCGAGCCCGGCTCTTCGGAGATCTGTCCCCTTTTCAGAAAGAAGACTCTTCAGATCTGAACCGGGCAGTCAGAAGACCTACCTTGGGGGCTGAAACCCCTCCCCGCGGGTTTTCAGCCGTCAAATCATGTATAACAACTTGAATTTATGTTACATTTTGATAATTGTCTTTTGCCGTCTTTTCCGGTATTATAATAATGTTTTCAGCCAGCAGGCAGACACGGCCTGCCATCTTGAACAGGAGGATGCCTTGGAATCAGCCGAACAACCCCCGGGTTATGGGTAACAAAAGATCCGTGAAAGATTCCTGTCCTTCTCACCACATCACGGGTCCTTCCTGCCCGTAACCTCCTTTAAAAATCGAATAAAGCATGCAGATGCGGCTTAATGTGTCAGCCGAATAAGGACGCTTTTTCTGTCTTTCGATTCCGAAGGCATCCACCCCGATGGGTTTTCCTGTCTAATCGTCTGAAATCTTTTCAAAATACATACAGGGAGGTGTGCCATGATCCTCAAAATCATCCTCATCTTCATCGCTGGATTCGTCGTGGATCTTTTGATCACCAAGTACACGAGCGACGTCGCCCAGAGGAAAATCTTCCGGGCGACGGTGCTCTCCGGGATGATCACAGTAGCCAATTTTGTTCTTATCACGGTGATTCTGAAGGACTCCGCAACGAATGGCCTGATGAATATCACGGCCTTCGCAAGCGGGAACAGCCTAGGGACCTTCTTCGCCATGAAGAAGCTTTGATCCGACATGGAACCTGTTGAAAAGAGAATCAAATATCATTATTATGTGGTAAGATTCCTTTCTGAAAAGAAAACGGGACTTTAACGGAAGGGACACGTCCATGCCGCAGAAGATAAAGATCATTGTCGGGGCGTGCAGCCTGAACGCGGAGTTATCCGACACCCCCTGCGCGAAGGCCATCTACAAAAAGCTCCCCATCGAGGCAAAACCGAACGAATGGGGGGATGAGTTTTATTTCTCCATCGGCCTTAAGATGCCGCCGGATGAGACGGCGACGACGAAGGTCAGGGTCGGCCACATCGGCTACTGGCCCCCGGGGACGGCGCTTGCCATCTTCTTCGGGCGAACGCCCATGAGCGACAGTTCCGACCCCGTCCCGGCGAGCCAGGTGAATGTCGTCGGGATGATCACCGGTGACGCAACGGTCCTAAAAAAGGAAAAGGGTGCCCCAAAGATCCGGATCGAAAAGGGTTGAAGCAAAATCATTCGATCTGATAGATTACACTGCCGTTTAAGGTCATCCGAAAGGGATCTTGATCGTTCAATACATCAGAATGGGAATATGGAGGGTGAATTGAAGAAGCTTTTAGCTTTTATTTCCATTTTCGTTCTTCTCGGCTGCGCGGCCCATCAGAGGCCCGTCCTCTACCCCAACGCACAGCTGCAGAGGGTCGGGCAGGAACAGGCCCAGCGGGACATCGATCAGTGCATGCAGATGGCCGAGGCCTACGTCAAGAAGCACCAGGATTCGAAAGTCGCCGAGGGAGCCTTGAAGGGCGGGGCCATCGGTGCGGCAACCGGTGCCGCTGTTGGCGCTGTCAGAGGTGATTTTGGCCAGGTACTCGCTGAGGGCGCGGCAGGCGGGGCGGCGGCAGGTGCGACATACGGTATCTTCAAGGCCGCAGAGCCCAGCCCCGTTTACAAACAGTTCGTGGATCGGTGCCTTAGAGAAAAGGGCTATTCGCCCCTGGGCTGGGAGTGATAAGCTCGCGAGGCGAAGTTATGAGTTGTCAGTGGTGAGTTGTCGGCAAACCTCAAAGAGATTTAAGAAAACCGTCTGCTGTTTCCAGATATCCTTCCCGCTGTTTCTTACCCATCCGGTCGAACTGAAACGTCATGACCCGCATCCTGGGGTTTCCCGCGAACAAATCCCGGTGTTTGTGAATGAACCGCCAGTAGAGGGCATCCCACACATCACACCAGTCAGCCCTCGGAAAGTCGCTCATTTTAAGGATATAATTCGATGAGCTGATGTAGGGTTTCGTCGTTATGAGACCACCGTCGGCGTACTGGCTCATGCCGTAAACGTTCGGGACCATGACCCAGTCGTAGGCGTCGATGAACATCTCCATGAACCAGCGGTAGACCCCTCCGGGATCGATCTCGCAAAGAAGCATGAAATTTCCCAGGACCATGAGCCGCTCGATGTGATGGCAGTAAGCTGTGCCGGTTACGTGCCGGATCACATGGTCCAGGGGTTGGATCCCCGTTGTTCCCATATAGAAGGATTTGGGGATTTTTCGTTTGTGGTCCCAGAAGTTTGATTTGCGCTCCTTTTCTCCCGCAAGGAGATAGACCGCCCTCATGAACTCCCGCCAGCCGATGATTTGGCGAATGAACCCCTCCAGAGAATTGAGCGGGATACCATTTCTTATCTCCCGTGCATAATGCAGCGTCTCCATTGCCACCTGCGCGGGCGTCAGAAGCCCGATGTTCAGAGCCGGTGTGAGGACCGAATGAAAAAGGAACGTCTCTTCCCGGCTCATGGCATCCTCGTAATCGCCGAAATAACGAAGTCTTTCTTCGAGGAAGCTGTGAAGCCAAGAAAGGGCATCCTTCCTTGTCACGGGGTAGAAGAATTCTTCCGTTTCTCCAGGATGATCCGGGAAGAGGCCATCAACATATTCCCGGGCTTCTGTGACATACCGGTTCGAAGTCGGGAGTTTCAGTTTCGGGATTTTCGTCCCCTTCGGGAGCCTTCTTCGGTTCTCCGGGTCGAAGCTCCATCTGCCCCCTTGAGGTTTTCCATCCTTCACCATGATATCCAGGCGCTTTCTCTGCTCGATGTAAAAGGGCGTCATGGCAAAATGGGATTTCCCCGTGAAATATTTTCGAATCCACACCTGCGACGTGAGAAAGTTCGGTGTATCGGAGACTTCCACTTCAAGGTCCGATTCCTTCGCCTCCTTGAGGATGCGCTTTTCAAGTTCATAGTCAGCGAGGTCTGCCAGGAAGATTTTCTTAACGCCTTCTTTACCGAGCCGGTTCAGGAGTGTGCCGCCCTTTCCCGATTCCCTGTAATCCACATAGGATACCCGCAGGCCACGGGACCTGAGCTCATCGAGATAGAAGCGCATGGAGGCCCGGTGAAGGAGGAGCTTCTTTTTGTGAAACCGGATCCCCGCGGAGGGCTCGAAGAAGAATCGCGGTTCCTCGACAAGGATGACCGGCCTCTCTTTCGATACGAAGGGATGGCTCTCGAAGAGCTGATTGGGAAATACAAGAACCGCTTCTTTCTTCATGATCCAATACACGACCCTTCTTTAAGCACCCCGGCCGATCATCCGGACAGATGCAATGAAAGGGGGTAAAAAAGGATTTGTCCCCGGTCATGGTTTGTCCGCCACAATCCAGACCCGGAAAAAATAATAACCCTCGATGCGCGCAGTAAGCCCCTGACCATCAATCATATCCATGATCTGCCGTGGCTCGTGAAAATGGCTCCCCATGAGGAACAGGTTCTCCAGGAAGGCAACGGCACGGACGACGAAGCGTCTTATGTCCGGCTCCTCGATGGCCAGTCTGCCCCCCGGCCTCAGGACCCTCAGGCTCTCCCCGATGGCATCCCTCTGGTTTCGAAAGTGATGGAGGGCATCCACAATGAGCACCCGATCAAAAACCCCGTCGGGAAAAGGGAGAGCTTCCCCCATGGCACGGACAGGCCATAAATCTCCCTTCCCCGTGGTCTGCCTCAACATGAGTATGGAAAAATCGGTTACGACCGCCTTACCGACGAGGGATCTGAGCTGCGAGGAGACCCTTCCCGTTCCACCCCCCAAATCCAGGATCGGACCGGCGACGGGTAGTTTCAGGATCCTCATCAACCTTTCGGGGTCAGGCGGCCTTATGACGCGGTCGTAGACCCTGGCTACGTAACGGAAATGGTCGGTCATCTCGCTTCGTCTGAGTCCCGGACGAACCGGAAGAGACTACAGGTAGGAGAAGATTCTTTCGATCACGAATTCGAAGTTCCGGGCCACGTTCCGCCCTCCCCTCACGATCCCCAGGTGACCCGCCAGAAGGTACTCGGCCCCGAGCGTTGAGAGGGACCGGATGCTTTCCTTGAGCAGGCTGCTGTCACCCCCAGGGAAGTCTGTTCTTCCCACGTTCTGGCTGAAGATCACATCCCCCGAGAAGAGGACTTTCTTGGCCTGCCAGTATAGACTGACCGACCCCGGCGAATGGCCGGGGGTGTGGACAACCCGGAAGGTTTCCTCTCCCAGTTTGATTTCTCCGTCATTGAGGACAAGGTTCACCTGGACCTTCGGCGCTTCCAGTCCGAATAGCTCATAGAGGTAGGCGCCCCGTCCCTTCGTCATGAAATCCAATTCCGCCGCTGAGAGGGCGATCTTCACTTCGGATCCGCTGAAGATTTCGGAGGCCTCGTAGTGATCGGGATGGGAATGAGTGTTGATGATGTAGCGGATGTCCTCCCGCTTGATACCGTCCTTGTCCATCTGTCCCAGGAGCCCCGAAAGGTGCGCCTTCAGTCCCGGGTCGATGAGGGCCTGCACGCTCCCGCCGATGTAAAAGCTGTTGCAGTTATTTTCGAAGAAATTCTTCCACTCGTAAGCGTAAACGTCGTCTGTCAGCTTCATGAAATTTCCCTTTCTCTCCTTTTCACATCAAAAATGCCCGTCCATTATGCATTTCCGGGGCTTTGAGATCAACGAAAATGCATCCGGCCGGGGGACCACTTTCAATTAGCCCTTGTCACGTTCACCCGCATAAGTTATAGATTTCACCCCAGGGCTCCGCAGCCGAAGGATCTCCATGGACAGGCAGAAAAAAGCTTACTTCTACGCGATATTGACCGTTCTGCTGTGGTCCACCGTCGCCTCGGCCTTCAAGATCACCCTCCGCCATCTCAATTTCATCCAGCTTCTCTTCTACGCGTCATTCGTCTCCATGGCAGCCCTGTTTCTGATCCTCCTGTACCAGGGCAAGCTCCGCGAACTTGCAAACTTCTCAAATCGCGAATATCTCTACTCCGCCCTTCTCGGTTTTTTGAACCCCTTTTTTTATTACATCATCCTCTTCAAGGCCTATTCGCTCCTGCCGGCCCAGGAGGCACAGCCCCTCAACTGGACCTGGCCGATCATGCTCGTGCTTCTCTCCATCGTGATTCTGAAACAGCCCAGCGGCCTCATGAGCGTCATTGCCATCCTGATCAGCTTTTCCGGCGTCTTTGTCATATCGACTCGCGGCGACGTCTTTTCCTTTCAGTTCACAAACCTGACGGGCGCGCTCCTGGCACTTTCGAGCTCAATCATCTGGGCCCTTTTCTGGATTTACAATATCAAGGATAAGAGGGACGAGGTGCTTAAGCTCTTTTTGAACTTCTCTTTCGGCTTCCTTTATACGCTTGCCATCGTCGCCGCCTTCGGGCAGTTTTACTGGCCGCCCCTCCCCGGTCTTCTGGGTGTTGCCTATGTGGGTCTTTTCGAGATGGGGATTACCTTCGTCCTGTGGTTAAAGGCCCTGAAGCTTTCGAGAACGACGGCCCAGGTGAGTAACCTCGTCTATGCCGCGCCCTTTCTGTCGCTTTTTTTCATCCATTTCATCGTGGGGGAGGAGATCTTGCTATCCACGGTGGTCGGGCTTATCTTAATCATAAGCGGGGTAGTCATCCAGCAGTTTGCGGGCAGCCCCCAGGTGAAATCATGAAGGCTCTTCAGAGAAAGATCAAACAACATCTCAAGGACGGGGGTGCATCCCTTGTGGGTTTTGCGGACCTGCGGGACCTTCCCGCGGAGGCACGGCGGTCCTTCCCCGTCGGCATATCGATAGCCGTGGCAATGAACCCGGCGATCATATCGAAAATCACCTGGGGCCCCACAAAGGAATACTTTAAGGAATACGCACGCGTAAACGCCCTCCTGGACCAGCTCGGGCAACATGCCCTCGACATTCTCAACAAAGAGGGCTTCAGCGGTCTCGCACTGCAGACGACGACAGAGAACTTTGACCGGGAAACCCTCCGGACGGCCCTTCCGCACAAGACGGTGGCCACGAAGGCGGGGCTCGGCTGGATCGGGAAAAATGCCCTTCTCATTACCGAGACCTTCGGTTCGGCACTGAGGCTTACGTCAGTCCTCACGGACGCGGCATTCGAGACAGCCCGGCCGGTGACCGTCTCGAGGTGTGAGCAATGTTTTACCTGTGTTGATTCGTGCCCGGGGAGGGCGCCGTCGGGCGATATCTGGTCTGCCGGGAAGGACCGCGATTCTTTTTTCAAGGCCCACGCCTGCTGTAACATGGCAACCGAACTATCCGCGAAGGCGGGGATCGCTGCGACGATATGCGGAATCTGTATTCCCGTTTGCCCCCGGACCAGGGCCTATCTCAACAGAATGGGTTATACCGTATGAACGAGTGGGGGGTTTTCGCCGTTTTCATCGCCCTGTGGTTCATCCTTAACCGCTATATCCTGCCAAGGTTCGGCGACGGAACGTGACTGGCCAAAAAGACTGACGATTCCTGTAAGGAACGCTAATCTCTCACGCCCGGGGAAAACCATCCCCCACACATTATCGCCGGTTCAGAGATCTCTGTTTGAAGTGGGATTTTAGGAGAATCAGAGAGGTTAAAATTAAAGGATAGTCATCTAGAGGATTAAGCATATAAAAACCCCCCGCCACAGTGGACAGGGGGTTTTTCTTGTTTATCTGATCCTGGTTAGCCGATGAGGTTTCTGACGGCATCCACGACCGGGGCGGTGAAGAGGGCCACGAGCAGGGTGTACATCGCGAAAGAGCCGATTGCCTCGCTCAGATAGATCTTGCCGTATCTTTGCTTCAGGGAGATGATCGTGAGCCCGCCGATGATGAGAGCACCGAGATGGAAGTAGGGGAAGTTATCCACGCCCGCTGCGGCGTATTCAGCAAAGCAGAAGGTTCCCGTTACAAGAACCATGAATGCCACCAAACCTACCATTGAAAGTGTCTTCTTCATATCCTTAATCCTCCTGAGAGTTTTTTATTTCCTATTTGCCATCTTGTTATTGAGAAAAGCATGCCAGACTGATCTGAATCAAAAAATTTTTATAACCTAACGAATTTCAACAGATTATTACGCCATCGCGATTTTTGACCATTTCCCGTAATGACTCATTTTTTAAAGAAACGTTCAATTCATTGAAAGAAATTTTTTAACGTCTTTATAAATTCCCGGAGCCCGGGCGGGGTGGACGAAACCGGATCTCCAAAAAACGAAGGAGAGGATTGCGCATTCCAAATCCACCTTTTTTCTGTTAACATTAATAAAAAAACAACATGTGTTGCAAGAATGCAAAGCCTTCTGAAGCTGACAAGACTGTTTTTGCCAATCATGATCGTGATTTCTGCTATTTCGGGATGTGTGCCTGCATCTTACAGAATAGCAGAGGAGTTCGGCAGGCCCCCGGAATGCCAAAAATTTCTCGATGGTGTGGACGAGGTGGTCCGCAAGGCCGGCACATCAGACGCATCTTGTATCCCCGTCCCCGGTTTTCCCTACCTCAGGACCAACCGTTTCCTTGCCGCCCTGAAAACCGACCTCAGAAATGATGCCCAAAGAAAGGCGTGGGTTGAATGGATGAGGGAAATGGACTCAATAGCGAGAAGAAAGGAGATCCTCAACCTGCCCGACGCTTCCGTTCGGGCACTCATGCCGGAGGAAAAGGTGGACCGCGGACTCCTCCTGTCCCGCATGGGGACATGCTCCCGTGCGCTTTTTACCTCTGATCTTTCACGGAAGGATTTCCATGAAAGGCTAATCCCGCTTGTGGGCGTGCCCGACGAATACTCGACGGCCATGAGGGTGTTCGGGCTCTACCCCCTGGCATACATCCCGGAAAATATCATCACCCATAACGTCAGGGAGACCATCAGAAGCTGGTTTGAGACGCCGCCGGAGAAGCTCCCCGTTCGGGGGCGGCTTAAAACCTACGCGCCGGCTATCCGGGGTTTCATAAGCGAGAAAGAAGTGAGGGCCATCCTTGACGTATCCAGAAAAAACCCGCTGAACATTCCGAGGCCGGAACCTGAGGGGGAGAGGATGCTTGCTGTCGCCTTTGCACCGGTTATCATACAGGATGTGGCAGCATCTTATGACGAAATAGGCAGCGTCGCCTGGAAAGGAAAACTCCCTGACGTCGATATATCAAAACCGGGCGTCTACTATTATATCAGCCACGCCTTCCTCAAGAAGGATCCTATCCTCCAGATCAACTACGTATTCTGGTATCCTGAACGGGCTGGCGACAGGGCTCCCCGGATCGAGCACGGCCGCTTGGACGGGCTGACCCTCAGAATATCTCTCGATCCGGAGGGAAAGCCCTTCATGTGGGACGTCATGCACAATTGCGGATGTTACCACCTCTTCGCCCCGAAAAGGGATCGCATCGATCATATCATCCCGAGGGCCTTCGCCGTTGACCCCTTCGTTCCCACGTGGATGCCCGACATCAAAGAGGGCGAGAGGCCCGTGATGCGGGTCATGACCGGCTGGCATCAGGTCGAGGGACTTCTTGCCGCGGCTATTCCCGGCGACTTCACCCTCTACGACCTCACCCCATACGGCGAGCTGGAATCCCTGCCCCGGGAAGAACATGAACGGGTGAGCCTCTTTGATATGAGCGGCATCGGGCAGGAAACGGATCGGATCGAACCTTATATATTCTTTCCCATGGGGATCCCGTCCATCGGAAGCATGAGGCAGCGAGGCCATCATGCAATCCTACTGAGCGGACGGGCCCACTTTGACGACCCAGATCTGTTCAACAGCAATTTCACTTTCAAGTAAAACCTGCCAGCCATGATGCCTAACGTGAATCTGAGAAAAAAACACCCGCCTGATCCGGTGGGCGGCCTCTTTCCGGGGCCCTACCTGATTATTATTCTTTCGGCCCTTATTATCTTACTCGGCCTGACGACTTTCCCCGTTACGTTATGGGCAGAGGTATCTTCGAACCGTGTGTTATCGCTTGCCCGCCAGATGCGATCATTCTTCCAGACAATCGACAACTACAGTTGCGATGTTGAAAATATTTACTTCTTCGGGGGTTTCGAGGAGAAGCGATACCATCTCAAGTACTATTTCAAGAGGAAGGACCTCTACCGGATGGACTTTGTTCACCCCTTTGAGGGTATGACAATCTTCTACCGGGGAGGGGATCACGATTTTTCCGTGAGACCGATCCAGGCTGTATCGGCCTTCACCCTTCGTTTTTCCATCACGCACCCCCTTTTCAAGTCCCCGTCCGGGCAGCGGCTTGACCAGACAAGCATCGAACACTTTTTGGATTTCCTTTTTAAGAATCTTCGCGCCGTGAAACAGGGAAACCCCGAGTGGAGAGAATACGATGATCAGATCACCTTTTGGTTCTGGGGGATGGATTACATCGAGGGCAGGCTACCGGAGAAATACCTCATCACCATCTCAAAAAAGTTCTGGCTTCCCCTTCGCTTTGAGAGGTACGATATTAATGGGATAACCCAGGAAATCACTTTATTCAGTGACTACCGGATCAACGAATTTTTAAAGGAAGATTTTTTCACACCCTGACAGATGAACACCAAGGAGGGATCGAGGCCATGGCAGGAAAAGTGATTATTTACGGAAAGGCAGGCTGACCCTACACGGACGAGGCCAGGTCGGCTTATGGCAGCAGGGCTGAATATTATGACGTCAAGGCGCATTCTTCGAAACTGCAGGAGATGCTGAAGCTCTCCGGCGGTAAACGCCAGGTCCCCGTGATCGTCGAGGGGGACAAGGTGACGGTCGGTTACGGCGGTACCTGAGGGGTCTGACATGTTCGGCGGTCCGCCGAACAAAGACGGTTGAATGGTCAATGGCAGGTGACCGGTCTGAAAAGATGAAGTCGCTGCCTGACACCGTTATGTTTATTTATCCAGACCTTAACCCTTCACCCTTACCACTATACCCTTTACCCTTTTATGCAACCGACGGCCTTCAAGCGAGCCACTTTACGCGAGATACCTGCCCCGTGGACCGCTTCGACGACCTCGTCGATGTCCTTGTAGGCCTCGGGCATCTCCTCTGCCAGGGTCCCTTTGCCGGTCGCTATGACGATGACGCCTCGCTCGGCCATCTCTTTCTTGATAGCCCTCCCTTTGCCTGCTTTGATGGCCTGTGCGCGGCTCAGGACTCTCCCGGCGCCGTGGCAGGTGCTCCCAAAGGTCTCTTCCATGGCCCTCTGCGTCCCCACCAGGACATAGGATCCCGTCCCCATGTCGCCGGGAATGAGGACCGGCTGCCCCACGCGCCTGTATTTCTCCGACAGGGCTGGGTGGTTCGCCGAAAAGGCCCTCGTCGCCCCTTTTCGATGGACACAGAGCCTCTTCTTCACACCTTCGACACTGAATTCCTCGATCTTGGCAATGTTGTGGCAGACGTCATAGACGAGTCTCATGCCGAGATCGCGGGGGCTTATCTGAAGGGCTCTCCGAAGGGTCTCCCCCGTCCAGTGCATGAGCATCTGCCGGTTCGCCCAGGCATAATTGGCCGCGCAGGCCATGGCGGCAAGGTAATCCTGTCCTTCTTCCGACTGCACATAGGCGCAGGCCAACTGCCTGTCCGGAAGCTTAATCCCCAGTTTATTGACCTGCTTCGTCATCCGGGCCAGGTAATCGTCACAGATCTGATGACCGAGGCCCCGGGAACCGCAGTGGATCATGATGGCCACCTGGTCCTTCTCAAGACCGAAAGCGGCGGCCACCTTATCGTCATAGATATCCCTGACGATCTCGATTTCCAGAAAGTGATTGCCCGATCCCAGAGTGCCGACCTGATCCCGTCCTCTTGCCATCGCCCGTGCGCTGATCCTGTCGGGATCGGCCCCCTCGATCCGGCCCCCGTCCTCTGTGGCTTCCAGATCCTCCGCCGTGCCGTACCCGTTTTTCACGGCCCACTGGGCGCCTTCGACAAGAACCCTTCTTTCCTCCTTGGGTGCAAGCTTGAGCACGCCCGTGGAGCCGACGCCGGTGGGGATATCCCTGAAGAGCGCTGTGACGAGCTTCTCCAAACTGTCCTTGATATCGTCGTATTTCAGTTTCGTGGCGACAAGCCTGCACCCGCAGTTGATGTCATAGCCGACACCACCCGGTGAAATAATTCCATTCTGAAGGTCGAAGGCAGCCACGCCCCCGATGGGAAAGCCGTAACCCCAGTGGATATCGGGCATGGCAAGGGAGTACCGGACGATGCCGGGCAGGTGGGCGACGTTCGCCACCTGTTTGGGGCTTTCGTCCTTCTCGAGGCCCTTCATGAGCTTTTCGCTGGAATAGATGATCCCGGGGACCCTCATACCCCCAAAGGGCGGGATCTCCCAGCGGTACTCATCCATCCGTTTCAGTCTGATGTCAGACATCGAATATCACCCTTGCCTTCCACCCCCGCGGTGTTTCTTTCACCTCGGCCTGGTGGTAGGTCACCGCCTTGATCTCGTGCTTGAGGCTGTGCCTCGACCTGTCGAAGGCCTCGCCCCTGAGCGTCGCTTCGATCTTCCCGCGCCCGATCTTCCCGATGGAGAGCTTTTTCAGGAGCCAGTGCTCGCCGTTGTACAGGTAGAGGATTTCCCGCAAAAAATTGACCAGAAGGTCTTCACGGTCCCGCCCTTCAACGATGACCTTCCGGACCTCCTTCGGCTTGACGTGACGGAGATCGGCAATCAGGTCATGCACCGCCATCCCCGCGTTTTGATAGATCTCTTTTTCGTCTTTCCCGAAGACCTCGATGCGCAGGTCAGCGGTATGGTCGATTGGCTTGTATGTCTTCATGAATTGAACCGAGCGGAAAGAAATCCGTCCGCCTCAACTGTCTTCACCTTCCGTTTCCTCAGGGGCCGTGTCGTCTTCGGCGGTCTCCTCTTCCTTGCTTTCAGCCTCTCGCTCGACGCGGGCGATGCCCACGAGGCTCTCCTCGGATCCCAGCTCGATGAGGCGGACGCCCTGGGTACTGCGGTGGAGGACGGGAAGATCAGCAACCCGCAGCCGGATGATGTTGCCGGTATTGCTGATCAGCATGATATCCTCCTCGCCGGTCACCTGCTTGATGCCGGCGACGAAGCCGATCTTCTCTGTCGTCCTGATGTTGATGATGCCCTTGCCGCCCCTCGACTGGAGCCTGTACTCGGCCACCTCGGTGCGCTTGCCGTACCCGCGCTCGGAGGCCGTCAGGATGGTGTTCCCTTCGGTGAGGATTTCCATGCCCACGAGTTCGTCATCTTCATCCATCCGGATGCCGATGACCCCCATGGCCGTTCTCCCCATGGCTCTCACATCGTCTTCCTTGAAGCGAATGGCCATCCCCTTTTTGGTCCCGAGGAAAATCTCCTGGTCACCGAGAGTCTGTTTGACATCGATGAGGACATCTCCCTCGTCGATTGTGATGGCGATGATGCCGCCGGATCGAGGGTTCGAGAAGGCCTCCAACTCGGTCTTCTTGATGATCCCCTTTCTCGTGACCATGACGACGTACTTCCCGGGTTCGAAATCCTTTACCGAAAGAATCGCGGCCACCTTTTCTTTTTCCCCGATGTTGATGAGGTTGACAATGGCCTTCCCCTTCGCCGCCCGGCCCGCCTGCGGAACCTGGTACACCTTCAGCCAGTGGACCCGGCCCTGGTCGGTGAAGATCAGGATGTAGCTGTGGGTTGAGGCGATGAAGATATGCTCCACAAAATCCTCTTCCTTGGTCCCCATACCGACCTTGCCCCGGCCTCCCCTCCTCTGGATGCGGTAGAGGCTGGCGGCGTTTCTCTTAATATAATCTTGATGCGAGACGGTCACGACCATGTCTTCTTCGACGATGAGATCCTCGATGTCGATGTCTTCGGTGGAGGCGACAATCTCGGTCCGGCGCTCATCACCATAGCGCTTCTTGATGTCCTCGAGTTCTTCCACGATGATGTCGAGGACCTTCTGCGGATCGGCGAGGATCTCCTTGAGTTTCTTGATCAGCTTGACCAGCTCGTCGTGCTCGGAGACAATCTTTTCCCTCTCGAGCCCCGTGAGTCTCTGGAGTCTCATGTCCAAGATGGCCTTTGCCTGAACTTCCGAGAGGCCGAACTTTGCCATCAGGGCTGTCGCAGCCTCCTCGGGGTTCTTCGAGGCCTTGATGACTGCGATCACCCGGTCGATGTTCTCGAGCGCCTTGATCAGACCCTCGAGGATGTGGGCCCGCTCGCTCGCCTTCCCCAACTCGAAGATTGTGCGTTTGGTGATGACCTCCTTCCGGAAGTCGATGAACCGCTGGAGAAGCTCCTTGAGGTTGAAAATCCTGGGCTGGCCGTTGTCGATAGCCAGCATGATGATCCCGAAGGTGGACTCCATCTGGGTGTGTTTGAAAAGCTGGTTCAGCACGATACCCGCCACCTCGTCCTTCCGCAGGTCGACGACGATGCGGATGCCATCGCGGTCCGATTCATCACGAAGGTCGGCTATGCCCGTTACCTTCTTGTCCCTGACAAGGTCGGAGATCTTTTCAATGAGATTGGCTTTGTTGACCTGGTAGGGAATCTCCGTGATGATAATACTCTCCCGGTCACTGCGGGCGTTGCGCTCGATGAGCGCCCTGGCCCTCATCCGAATCGACCCCCGCCCCGTCGTGTAGGCCTGGATGATGCCTTCGCGGCCGTTGATGAAACCGGCCGTCGGGAAATCCGGTCCCTGGACGTGCTTGAGAAGCTGCTGAATGGTGATCTCGGGGTTTCGAACAAGGGCGATCGTCCCGTCCACGACCTCGCCCAGATTGTGGGGCGGGATGTTTGTTGTCACACCCACGGCAATGCCGGACGTCCCGTTCAGGAGGAGGAAGGGCGCCTTCGCCGGAAGGACCGTCGGCTCCGTGAGGGAGTCGTCGTAGTTGGGCACGAAATTTACGGTTTCCTTCTCCAGGTCGGCGAGAAGCTCGTCGGCAATCCGGGACATCCGGATTTCCGTGTAACGCATCGCCGCCGGCGGATCGCCGTCGACAGAGCCGAAATTGCCCTGGCCGTCGATCAGGACATAGCGCATGGAGAAATCCTGAGCCATCCTAACGATCGTGTCGTAGGCGGCGGCGTCCCCATGGGGATGGTACTTTCCGATGATGTCGCCGACGATTCGCGCGGATTTTTTGTAGGGCCTGTTGTACCGGTTCCCCATTTCGTACATGGCATAGAGTACCCTACGGTGTACGGGCTTAAGCCCATCCCGGGCGTCGGGGATGGCCCGGCCCATGATCACGCTCATGGCGTAATCCATGTACGATTTTTTCATCTCATCTTCTATGTTTACCGGAAGATTCCTCTGGTACATCTGTTCCATAGCTGTGCACGTGCTCCTCTTCTATCTGTCTGTTCCTCTGGAAATTTCCTTTCCTTCAATGATCCTGGGGGCTGGGGGATGAACGTTACCGCGTCTCGCGTCTGGATGGGATCATGAGATCATATGTCGAGATTGGTCGCATACCGGGCGTTCTTGTATATGAAGTCCCTCCGGGGTTCCACCTGATCACCCATAAGGGTTGTGAAGATTTCATCGGCGAGGAGGGCATCCTCGACCCTGACCTGGAGGAGCGTTCTTTTCTCGGGGTTCATGGTCGTTTCCCACAACTGCTCCGGGTTCATCTCGCCGAGACCTTTGTAGCGCTGCAGCGTCAGCCCCTTTTTCCCCAGGCCGATCAGATACTCGATGAGGGCCGGCAGGCTCTCAAGGGCCTTTTTGCCCTTTTCGTCCTCGTCGTTCACGACGAGCATAAAGGGTCTTTCCCCCAGGGCAGCCAGCTGGTTCATGAGCGTCTTTGCCTCGGAAAAGGTGGGTTCGTGGAAGATGTCTTCCTCGATGTAGGTGGCCTTCTCGATGCCGTTCGCCTTGATATTGAACACCAGGCTGTAACCACCGTGTTCCTGGTTGACCTGGGTGGAGTACTCAACCTTCCTTTCCCCGAAGGCCTTTCCCGTACGCTTGCCGATCTTCATCAGGGCATTTTCGGTCTTGAAGTCCGACGATGAAAAGGCGGGATCCCCTGCCAAAATCCGCATGACCTCCTTGTCCTTGTCCTCCCGCTCAAACTTGTCGAGGATGGTCTCCAGCCGCACCGCCCGGTTGATCAGGCCGAAGAGGCGGTTTCCCGTAATGGTGCTCCCGTCACCGGTCATGAGCTGGACCCGGTTGACGCCGTTTTCGAGGATGAATTTCTTCATTTCCTCTTCCGTGCCGATGTAGAGTTCCTTCTTCCTGTCCGCGATCTTGTACAGCGGGGGCTGCGCAATATACAGGTAGCCCCTTTCGATGAGCTCCTTCATCTGCCTGAAAAAGAAGGTCAGAAGAAGCGTCCGGATGTGGGACCCGTCGATGTCCGCATCAGTCATGATGATCACTTTGTGGTAGCGAACTTTACTCACGTCGAACTCGTCATCGCCGATGCCCGTTCCCAGGGCGGTGATGATGATCTTGATTTCCTCGTTCTGGAGCATCTTGTCGAAGCGGGCCTTTTCGACATTCAAGACCTTACCGCGCAGGGGGAGGATAGCCTGGAACCGCCGGTCTCTCCCCTGCTTGGCCGATCCGCCGGCGGAGTCCCCCTCGACGAGATAAATCTCGCTCCTGGCCGGGTCTTTCTCCTGACAGTCCGCCAGCTTCCCTGGCAGGGCGCCCACTTCGAGGGCGCTTTTCCTGCGCGTGAGTTCCTTGGCCCGTCTCGCCGCATCCCGCGCCCTGGAGGCTTCGAGGGACTTGTTAACGATGGTCTTAGCAACGGATGGACTCTCCTCGAAATAACTAGAGAGTTTCTCGTAAATGATGCCCTCCACCAGGCCCTTGATCTCGCTGTTTCCGAGCTTGGTCTTTGTCTGCCCCTCGAACTGGGGCTCCCTGAGTTTCACGCTGATGACGGAAGCGAGTCCTTCGCGGACGTCCTCGCCCTTGATGGACTCCTTATCGCCCTTGATGATGTTGTTGGCGATCCCGTAGTTGTTGATGACCCGCGTAAGCGCCGAGCGGAAGCCGCTCAGATGGGTTCCCCCCTCTACGGTGTTGATGCTGTTGGCGTAAGAGAAGGTGTGTTCGGTATAGGTGTCGTTGTACTGGAGAGCCACTTCGACGACGGTGTCATCCTTCTCTCCCTCGATGTAGATGGGCTTTTTGTGCAGAACTCCCTTGTTCTTGTTGATGTAGTCCACGAAGGAAACAATTCCTCCATCGTACTGGAAAACCCTCTTTTCATCGACCCGGTCGTCCATCAGCGTGATCTTGGCCCCCCGGTTTAGAAAGGCGAGTTCGCGCATCCGGTTGGAGAGGACATCCAGGCTGAACTCGATGTCCTCGAAAATTTCCTCGTCGGGTTTGAAGGTCACACGGGTGCCCTTCCCCGTGGTTGTTCCCACCGTCTTCAGGGGTCCCGTGGGCACGCCTTTCTCGTAGGATTGCCGGTAGACCTTCCCGTCACGCCGGACCTCCAGTTCCAGGTGGCTGGAAAGGGCATTCACAACGGACACGCCCACGCCGTGGAGGCCGCCCGATATCTTGTAGCTCTCCTGGGAAAACTTCGCGCCGGCATGGAGTTTCGTCATAACGACCTCGGCGGCCGACACCCCTTCATCCTTGTGGATGTCCACAGGGATGCCCCTGCCGTTGTCATCCACCATAACGCTGTTGTCCACACGGATCCTCACCACGATGTTGTCGCAGTAGCCGGCTGAGGCTTCGTCGATACTGTTGTCCACCACTTCGTAGACAAGATGATGGAGGCCGTCCTTGCCGGTCGTCCCGATATACATGGCCGGCCGTCTTCGCACGGCCTCGAGGCCGTCCAATACTTTTATGCTATCTGCACTGTATGTCGTTTCAGTCATAGGCGAAAAAACTCTCTCTCCCTTTCATATCTTGAGCGGCATGATGACGCACATGTACCGCTGCTCTTCCTGGGGTTTCACAACGGCAGGCCTCAGGCCATTCCTCAACTCGAGGAGAAACTTCTTTTCGTGGACCGCCTCGATGCCTTCCAGCAGGTACCTGACATTGAAACCTACCTCGGCTTCCTTTTCCTTGTAAGCCACCTCGATCTCGTCCTGGGCTTCTCCCACATCGGGGTTGGTAGAATTCAGTACCATCCTGTTTTCGAACAGTTTCATTTTTACGCCACTGTAACGCTCGCTCGACATGACATTCATTCGACGAAGCGCATGGATCATGGTGTCCTTTTCCAGCTCTAGGGTTACCCCCTTGTCCTTCGGGATGACGCGTTTGTAGTCAGGATACTCCGCGTCGATGAGGCTCACCTTCAGGACGACGTTGTTTTTCTTGAGGACGCAGACGCCCTTCTTCGCACCGAACTCGATCTCCTCCTCGCCGTCATCCACGAGTTTCCGGATCTCGTTGATGCCTTTCCTCGGGATGATGATGCCTTGTTCCAGCTCCGGCGATGCTTCCATGCCAGGCTGTATGCTCACCATGGCGAGACGGTGCCCGTCGGTGGCCACCATATTCAGATCGATCCTGTTCCCTTCGCGCTCTGTTTTCAGCAGGACACCGTTAAGGTTGATACGCGTCTCATCCGCCGACATAGCGAAGAAGGTCTGGCTGATCATGTCGGAAAACACCTGCCCTTTCATCTTGACGTAGAGGATCCCCTCATCGTCCAGGACCTTGGGATACTCCTCCGCAGGCATCCCCGCGATTTTGAAACTCGACTTTCCACAGGTCATTCGGATCCAGTTAGAATCGTCCATCTTGAAATGAACGAGTTCCCCCTGCATTTCTCTCAATATTTCAAATAGTTTTCTCGCCGCTACCGTTATTTCGCCGCCTGTGACAACCCTGGCCTCGTAATCGGCAATAAGACCGATTTCACGATCCGTCGCCACAATTTTAATCTTATCGCTATCCGTCTTAATGAGAACATTGTTGAGGATCGGCATGGTCGTCCTTCGATCCACAACCCCCAGTGTTCTCTGTACGCCACCCAGGAAAACGTCTCTTTTCAGATTGAATTCCATCTCGATCCCTTCCTTTTCTTGAAATGTTTAGTCCACAGCTATACTTATACTACAATATATTAATTAAAAGAATATTAGGATTAGTAGTAGGGCTTGTGAATCTGTGCATAAAAAACTTTTTTTAATAATTTGCCGTCTCTACGAGTAACAAATTGTGGATAGAGCGTTATAATATGTTGTTAGTCCCTGTTGAGCATATCTTCGATTTCTCTGACGGAAGCCATCATCTTCGGATCCCTGTCCAAAAGCTCCCTGACCTTGTTTGTTGCATATATGACGGTGGAGTGATCCTTGCCGCCGATCTTGGCACCAATATCCGGAAAAGAAAGGTTGGTCAGTTTCCGGGACAGATACATGGCAATCTGCCTGGGAATGACGAGATTCTTGTTTTTCTTCTGTGATTTCAGTTCTGATATCTTGATGTTGAATTTACCGGCCACTGTCTTGACGATCTCGTCGATGGTCGTCTCCCGTTTTTCACCCTGTTTGAAGAACTTTTTCAAAACCTCCTTCACGAGATCCATGTTGATTTCTCTTCCCGTCAGCGAGGCGTAGGCTCCAATCCGGATGAGGAACCCCTCCAGTTCCCGTATGTTGGACTCCGACTTTGAGGCAATGTAGTAGGCCACGTTCTGGTGAATGGTGATGTTGTTTTCCTGGGCCTTTTTCATCACAATGGCAATCTTTGTTTCCACGTCAGGGTGCTGGATGTCGGCGATGAGCCCCCACTCAAAACGGGATCTCAGTCTCCCCTCGAGGTTCGGAATATCCTTAGGGAACCTGTCGCTTGTGACGACGATCTGCTTGCCAGAATCGTGGAGGGTGTTGAAGGTATGAAAAAATTCCTCCTGGGTTCTCTCCTTTCCTGCGATGAACTGGATGTCGTCTATCAGCAGCGAATCAATGTTCCGGTATTTTTCCCGGAATTTCGGCATCCTGTCATATCGGATGGAGTTAATCATCTCGTTCATGAACTCCTCGGCGGATACGTAAAGGACGTTCTTGTCCGAGTGGAGGGCGAGGGTTTGGATGCCGATGGCGTTCAACAGGTGGGTTTTTCCGAGACCGACTCCGCCGTAGATAAACAGGGGATTGTAGTTGCTGGCCGGTTGCTCGGCGACCGCAAGTGCCGCCGCATGGGCGAACTGGTTACTCGGTCCCACGACGAAACGGTCAAAACTGTAATTCGGCTTCAGGGACTGGTGAATACGGAGTTTCGTCAAATCGCTCTTTTTGGGGGGCTTTCTCTGTGTTTCCGTCTCTCTCTCTTCGGGTACCGCACCCTTTTCGGGGGGGGATTTATCCACAACAAAAGCAATTTTCATGTCCATCCCATTGGCCTTGGATACGGAAGCCTTGATGATTTCCGTATAATTTTCTGTTAACCAATCCTTGAAAAACTTGTTGGGCACCGATAGCTGGCAGGTTGTGCCTTCAAGAGCGCAGACCTTGAGGGGGCTGATCCAGGTCTCGAAATTTTGCTGCGTAACTTTTTCCTTAATAAATATAAGGCTTTTTTCCCAGATGTGTTCCAAGGATTCCTACCTTATACACAAGGTTGTGAACATTTGTTGATAAATCGCACAGCTTGTACCCATTACAGACAGAATACATATAAGCAAAAGATTTGTTTGCGAAAAACCATTTAAAACCCCGGCAGAAGAACTTCTAAAAGAACAAACTCTCGTATTACCCGATCATCGGAGGAGGAACCGCAGAAGCCTGTCGAGCTCGTCGGGCGAGGAGAACCGGATCTCGATGGTACCGCCATTCTTGACGGTCCGAATCCGCACGCTCGTCATGAGGCTCCTCGAAAGCTTCCCCTCCAGATAGGCCAGTTGCTCATCTTTGATCGCTTTCCGGGTCTGAGAGGCCTTTTTTCTAAGCCCCCGGACCAGAAGTTCCGTTTCCCGGACGTTCAGGCCTTTATTCAAGATATCCCGGAGAAGCCGGACCTGTTCCGCCGCGGAGGATAGAGACAGGAGCGCCCTGGCATGGCCGGCCGTGAGTTGTTTCTTTGAAAGGGCCTCCCGGACCTCCGGGGTCAGTTTCAGCAGCCGGACGGCGTTGGTGACGGTCGTACGGTCCTTTCCCACCCGTGCCGAGATCTCCTCGTGGGACAGGCCGAATTTCTCCATGAGCGTCAGGAAGGCCTCGGCCTCCTCGATGGGGTTCAGATCCGATCGCTGGATGTTTTCAATGAGAGAGATTTCAGCCATATCCAGGTCCTGGGCTTCACGGACGATAATGGGAACTTCCTTCAGCCCCGCTTCCTGGGCTGCCCGCCATCGGCGTTCACCGGCGATGATCTCGAAGCCATTCTCGAGTCTGCGGACGACAATAGGCTGAATAATCCCGCTTTTCCGGATGGAGGTCACGAGATTCCTTTGCTCTTCGCCGTCAAATTCCTTTCTGGACTGGTAACGGTTCGGAACAAGCTCTTCAATCCCGCAGACGAGGTAGTTTGCCCGTTCTGTGACCTCGCCGAGAATGTCGGGCAGTAAGGCCCCCAGTCCCTTTCCCAGAGATTCTTTTGCCGGCATTTAAATCCTCCCGTTTGATAGGATTTCGTGGGCCAGTTCCATGTAGGATATGGCCCCGCGCGAGTTGACGTCGTAGAGGAGAACGGGCATGCCGTGGCTCGGACTTTCCGAAAGACGCACGTTTCTCGGGATAATCGTCCTGAAAACTCTCTCACCGAAGTGCTTCCTCACCTCTTCGGCTACCCGGTGTGACAGCCGGTTTCTCACGTCGAACATGGTGAGAAGAATTCCCTGGAGCGACAACGACGGGTTGAGCCTCGCTTTTACCAGCCTCACCGTGTTCAGGAGCTGCCCCAACCCCTCCATGGCGAAGTATTCGCACTGAAGAGGGATGATGAGAAAGTCCGCCGCCACGAGAGAGTTGATGGTCAAGAACCCCAGGGAGGGCGGGCAGTCGATGATAATAAAATCGTATGGGCTTCGCAGACCTTTCAGGACGTTTTTCAGCTTTCTTTCCCGGTCCTCCATCGTGACAAATTCTACCTCGACGCCGATGAGGTCCTGGTTCGACGGAACCACGTCGAGCGTCGAGATTAGCGTTTTGGTGATGACTTTTTCCAGTGAGACCTCCCCGATCAGGGCCCGGTACAGATTTTTTTCCTTGGTGACGGCTTTATCGATGCCGATACCGCTTGTCGTGTTTCCCTGAGGATCGCAGTCGATGAGAAGGATCTTTTTTTCCGACGTGGCAAGGGACGCCGACAGGTTGATAGCCGTCGTGGTTTTACCCACCCCGCCTTTCTGGTTGGCGATCGTAATAATTTTGCTCATTATTTTTTCTGATCGGGAATCGGTTGTGGCTGGGTGTAATTTTGCGGCGATGCTAGCACAAAAAAGTGTTTTGTCAAAGGGAAATTTAAAAAATAATATCTAATAATTACAGATACTTAAATAAAATTTTTCGATCCGGCCAACCCCGAGTTATCCACAGGCTGCCGGGGCGGGGACTCGGGGGGGTAAAGCACAGCAAAATCGACCGACTAGAAGGGGGTCCCGGAGAGACCCGGAGGCCACGTTTTTTTAAAGACAAGAATTTTTCGCCGGTCGGCCGTTTCGGGAAGAGAGAGCGCGTGGCTGTCAACAAAGACCATGCGGTTCGATGGGCAGAACGTGAGGGCGTCACGCAGTTCCTTTTCAACGTCGGCACCCTTCATCGCGATAAGGATGCCACCGGCGGAGAGGAAATGATTGCCCATCCCGAGAAGCTTCGGGAGTTTCAAAGTGGCCCGGGAGATCACTGTATCGAAGAATTCCCTGTAAGACCCTTCACGAATAAGGTCCTCCGCCCGTTTGTGGACGACGGTGACGTCATGGAGATCGAGCGTACGGACAAGGTGCTTGAGAAAGGATGCCTTTTTCCGCTGGGACTCGAGAAGACAGAGCTTCAGGGCGCCCATGCAGATTTTCAACGGGATGCCCGGAAATCCCGCACCGGCGCCGATGTCCAGCACCGCGACGTCTTTCCGGGGGAGATAGGGAGCAGCCGTTAGAGAATCGATGAAGTGTTTCACCGGAATATCGAGAGGGGACTTGACGGAGACCAGGTTCATTTTGTTGTTCCAGAAAAGGATCTCCTTCCTGTATGATTCCAGGAGTGAAATTTCCTTATCCCCGGGCGTGAGGCCGGTGAGGCCGGAGGAGCCTGAAAGGAGTTCTGCAAGGCCCTTTACTTTTGCGGGAGGGGACATCAATTCTGGATTTCCTCGACGGACGATTGTGAGGATAAATAGCAGAGGCGATACGGGAGGGCAATGAAAAACATGGAACCGCTCAAGGCCAGAAAAAAGAATATCACCCTTGTTCTCAACAAACCCAAACACGCGGGAAACATCGGTTCTGTTGCCCGCTGTGCGAAGAACATGGGGATGGAGAATGTCATCGTTGTGACCCGTGAGGCTCCCGATATGGAAAAGATCCGGCAGATGTCGACTCATCTGGCCCTCGATGTCGTTGAACGGATCCGGTTTGTTGATAGCCTCGATAAGGCGCTCGGCGGTTTTCACTGCGTTGTGGGGACCACCTCCAGGACCGGCTCCATGCGCCAGCCCTCCGGAAGTCCACGGGAGGTCGCCAGAACGCTTGTGGACGTTTCGCAGAAGAACAAGGTGGCCATTCTCTTCGGCCCCGAGGACATCGGCCTCACGAACGATGAACTGCGTTACTGTCGCGCCCTCATCGCCATCCCAACCTCGGAGAAGCTCAGATCCCTGAACCTCTCGCACGCCGTCCTGATCGTCTGCTACGAAATCTTGCTTGCCTCGACGGCCGTACCCGAGCAGTTCAAGCCGCGCCTGGCCATGTCGGCGGAACTGGAAGGAATGTACATCCAGATCAAGGATCTCTTTGTTCGAATAGGGTTCATCAACCCCCAGAACCCCGAGTACTGGATGCAGAACGTCCGGCGCTTTTTCTCGCGGGTTGATCTTCGCTCCCGGGATGTGAAGATGATCCGGGGACTTTGCCGCCAGATCGACTGGTACGTAAAGGACAAAAAAGCTTGACTTTCTCGGGGTGGAAAACTTATTAGTTCGTGAAACGGCGGAAAGTGCACGGACATGAACCGGTCCGCGTGTGTGTGAATACATCGGTTGCTTACAAACCTTTCATCCTCCAGGTAGACCAAGGGAAAAGGCAGATGAAAAAGACTTTTTCGTTCACGGGGGCAAAAAAAATCGTTTTCGGGTGCGCCTCCTTTGAAAGCCTTGCCGATCACGTGAAGGAACTGGGCGGGCGAAGACCGCTCATTGTTCTCGACAAGAATCTATCGAAGTCCGGCTTCCGTGAGCGCGCGCTGGCGGTCCTTGCCAAGGATTCTCTCAAGGCCGTTTTCTTCGACAAGGTGGAGCCGGAACCCCTGCTGGAACTGGCCGATGAAGGGACGGAGAGCGCCCGCCGGGGCAAATGTGATGTCGTCGTCGGGATCGGCGGTGGCAGCGCCATGGACGTCGCAAAGGCCATCGCGGCCCTTCTCCCGAACAAGGGCCGGGCAGCTGATTTTCTCGGGCTCAACAAGGTCCCCGGGCCGGGACTGCCCACCATTATGGTTCCGACCACGGCGGGTACCGGGAGCGAGGTGACCTTTACGGCCGTTTTTCTCCGCAAAAACCTGAACAAGAAGGAGGGTATGAACAGCCCCTACCTGTATCCCACGCTGGCCCTCCTCGATCCAACCCTGACCCTCTCCCTTCCGCCGCAACCGACGGCGGCGACGGGCGTCGATGCCCTCTGCCATGCGATCGAGTCCTACACGTCGGTCAACGCGAGCCCCATGAGCGAGATGGTGTCCCTGGAGGCCATCCGGTTGATCGCGGAAAACCTGAGGACCTGCGTTCACAACGGCCGGAGTCTCGAGGCTCGGGAAAACATGCTCCTGGGCAGTCTCTACGCCGGCCTGGGGCTTGCCAATGCGGGCGTGGGGGCAGCCCACTCGCTCTCCTATCCCCTGGGCGGCAAGTACGGTGTTTCCCACGGCACGGCAAACACCCTCATGCTTCCGCGGGTCATGGATTTCAACGTGCCGTCGGCCCAGGAGAAGTTTGCCGTCATAGCGGAGATCATGGGGGAGAGCATAGAAGGCCTGCCCGTGCGGGAGGCGGCCTACCTCGCCGTGGACGCCGTCGAATCCCTGATAGAAGACTGCGGCATCTTTACCACCCTGCGGGAACTGGGGATTCCCGAGGAGGACTTCCCGGAGTTGGCCAGGATCGCCCTGACGGTGGTCCGTCCCCTCGAGAATAACCCGCGCAAGATTAACTTTGAGGATGCCATCGAGATCTATCGGGCCGCCTATTGACCCGGCTGACGGTCGAAGCACGTTCGAGGCTGTCGCGGAAATAGCCGCAGCGCTTGTTTTATATTTGGTAAACCAGAGGGAGGCGAAAAAATGGCTGGTGCTGAATTGATCGGCAAAGAAGAGAAGAAAGAGGTCATGGACGTGTTGGAGACAGGCGTCCTGATGCGATACGGCTTCGACAAGGAGCGAAAAGGGATATACAAGGCTCAGGCCTTTGAGGAGGCCTTCGCGAATTACTGCGGCGCGGGCTATGCCTTGGGCGTGACATCGGGTTCGGCGGCTCTCAAGGTTGCCCTGAAGGCCCTGGATGTCGGCCCGGGTGACGAGGTCATCGTGCCGGCCTTCACCTTCCTTGCCACCTACGAGGCGGTTCTCGAGGTCGGTGCTATCCCCATCATGGCTGATATAGACGAGACCCTCAATCTGGATCCCCGCTCGGCTGAATCCAGAGTGACCGACTGCACGAAGGCCATCATTCCCGTTCACATGTGCGGCGCGCCGGCCCATATCGACCGGATCCTGCAGGTGGCGAAAAAACACGGACTCAAGGTTCTCGAGGACAATGCTCAGGGCTGCGGCGGAAGTTTCAAGGGAAAGAAGCTCGGGACCTTCGGCGAGATGGGGATCTTCAGTTTCGATTACTACAAGACGATCACGACCGGCGAAGGGGGCATGATCCTCACGGACAGCAAGGAACTTTACCTGCGGGCCGACTGGTATCACGACCACGGCCACGATCACAATCCCAACATATCACGGGCCCTCGAAGGCCGTTTCATCCTCGGGTTCAACTACCGGATGAATGAAATTCAGGGCGCCCTGGGGCTCGCCCAGCTTTCGAAACTTAACCGGGTCATCAGCGAGCAGAGGAAAAACAAGGCGGCGATCCGGGCGGTCCTCGCGGGAGTCCGGGGCATCAAATTCCGTGAAATGCCCGATCCCGACGGCGACACGGCCACGTTTCTTGCATTCAATCTGCCCGATACCGCCCGGACGAAGAAATTCCAGAAGGTCCTGGCGGAAAACGGCGTGGACACGATTTATTACAAGGAGAACATGTGGCACTACGTGCCGAACTGGGAGCATTTCCTTGCGCAGGCGACGGCAAGCTCCACAAAGTATCCTTTCACGGATCCCTGCTACAAGGGCAAGATCGAGTACCGGAGGGAGGACATCCCCCAGGCGGAGGACATCCTCGGCAGGACGCTGGTGATGCCGATTTCGGTCCGGATGTCCAAGGAACGTCTCGATGTGATTTCCCGCGGGGTGGAGAAAGCGGCCAGGGCTTTATGAAGAAAGCATCCAGGAAAAAAGACCTGATCATCGTCACCGGGGGCGCCGGCTTCATCGGAAGCGCCTTCGTCTGGAAACTCAACGAGGAGGGGATCGACCACATCCTCATCGTCGACCGCCTCGATGCAACGGAAAAGTGGAAGAACCTGGTCAAGCGTCGGTTCACGGACTATGTCCACAAAGATGAATTTCTGGAAGCGATTCAGGCGGGACGATTCCGTCATCCCGTTCAGGCCGTGATCCACATGGGGGCCTGTTCGTCCACGACGGAAAGGGATGCGAATTACCTGATGCGGAACAACTATCACTACAGTGTCGAGCTCGCGCAGTGGTCGCTGAAGCAGGGTGTGCGTTTCATCTATGCAAGCAGCGCGGCGACCTATGGTGACGGGTCGCGCGGCTTTTCCGATGATGACGAGGTGACGAAAAGTCTCGCCCCCATCAATATGTACGGCTACTCGAAACAGCTCTTCGATCTCTGGGTCCTGGCCAACCGGCTTGAGAGAAAAGTCGCCGGGATCAAGTTTTTCAATGTCTTCGGTCCGAACGAATACCACAAGGACGACATGCGGAGCATGGTGCACAAATCCTACGGCCAGATCAGCGAAACGGGAAAGGTCCGGCTCTTCAAGTCCCACCGGCCCGATTACAGGGACGGGGCGCAGGCAAGGGATTTTATTTACATCAAGGATTGCGTCGAGGTCCTCTGGTGGTTCTTCCAGCATAGAGGGGTGGGCGGCATCTTTAATCTCGGCAGTGGCTGCGCGCGGACCTGGAACGATCTCACACAGGCCGTTTTCGACGCTCTGGGCACGAAGAAACAGATCGATTATATTGAGATGCCCGAAGCCATTCGTGACCAGTACCAGTATTTCACGGAAGCGAAGATAGACAAGCTCCGATCCGCCGGGTGCTTCGTGACCTTCCGTTCCCTGGAGGACGCGGTCTACGATTACGTCGTCAATCATCTGAAAACGACAGATCCCTACCTTTAGATCACCGCGGGGGGTTCATTCATGCGGGTCTTCTGTATCATTCCGGCGCGGTATTCATCCTCGAGGTTCGAAGGGAAACCCCTGGCCGATATCTGCGGGAAGCCCATGATCCAGCGGGTCTATGAGAGGGTCCTGCAATGCGGCACGGTATCCGATGTCGTCGTGGCCACAGATCATAAAAGGATCTTCGATGCCGTGGTACGTTTCGGCGGGAAGGCCGTCATGACCTCTGCCGCTCACCGCTCCGGGACCGACCGGATCGGCGAAGCGGTATCGAAGCTTTCAATGGCCGACAGGGACATTGTCGTCAACATACAGGGGGATCAGCCTCTTTTTGAACCCACCCAGATCGACGAGGTGGTGAAACCGCTGCTCCATGACCCATCCGTTGAATTCTCCACCCTCATCTACCGGATCCGGAGAGAAAAGGAGATCCGCGATCCCAATGCGGTGAAGGTGGTCTTTGACCGCGACCATTTCGCACTTTATTTCTCCCGGTCTCCCATCCCCTACTGCCGGGATGCCGGGGGATCTCCCGTCTACTACAAACACCACGGGATCTACGCATACCGAAAGTCTTTTCTCGTGACCTTCACGAAACTCGAAGAGGGCGTTCTGGAACGTCTCGAGGCCCTCGAACAACTGAGGGCGATGGAACACGGCCACCGGATCAAGGTGGTGGAAACCCTTCAGGACTCCATCGAGGTCGACACCCCGCAGGATCTGGAGCGGGTGATCAAGGTCTACGAGAAAGGGCAGCTCTGAACCCACGGAAAAGATTGTCAGATAGAAACGGCCGGTCATGAAGGTAATAGACTCCCATATCCACTGCGGCGTTCAGAACTCGGATCTCCCCTTTGAAACTATCCGGCGCTATCTGGCAAGCGGCAATATCCAGGGCGCGTGCCTCTATGCCCCTGTCGAGGATATCTACAATCGGTACGACGAGCATTTCGAGGACTCGCAGCCCTGGATCGCCACGCGCCAGCGGGCCAACGAATACGTGCTCCGGCTGCAGGAAACGAATCAGGACATCTTTGCCTATTATTTCGTGTGGAATGATTTCCGACGGGAGGAACTGAAAAAGGGTTACAGGGGGGTGAAGTGGCACCGGCACGAATACGAACCCCTCTATAACTACGATGATCCGCGCTGCGAAGATTTTCTTCAGGAAATCTATCGCCTGCAGCTTCCCGTCGTTCTCGAGGAATCTTTTGAGAACACGCTCTATATGCTCCGGCGGGTCGATGGGCGCACGACGGTGATCATTCCCCACATGGGCGGATTGAACGGGGGGTTCACGGCCCTTTTTCAGGCGAAGATCTGGGATGACGAGACGGTTTTCGCCGACACGGCTTTGGCCACACCATACGAGATGGACATCTTCCTGAAGCGCTATGGAAGCAACCGGCTTCTCTTCGGAAGCGACTTCCCCTTCGGCTACCCGGGGAGTGAGCTCTCCAAGGTCCAGAGACTCAAGCTAAGGGATGCAGATTACGAAAAAGTCGCGAGCATAAACATCCTTAAGCTCATGAAAGCGCCTGCCTGATCGGCACCTTCGGGGAGAGAGACGAAGGGAATGAAAGTTTTCGAGGGGCTTTACGCCTTTATCTGGCGAGACAACAGGGCAAACAACTGCAACGCCTACCTCATCGAGGGCTCAAAGCGCATCCTCATCGACCCGGGACACCGCGACTTTTTTGACCATGTACGCCAGGGGCTCTCGAAGCACAAGATCTCCAGGGACCAGATCGACGTCGTCCTGGTCACCCACGGCCATCCCGACCACCTCGAGATGGCGTCAAACTTCAAAGCGCCGACCCTCGTCGGGATGGGCGTGGAGGAATACCACTTCACGAAGGAGAACTACGCCTTTCATTACAAGGTTCCCGAGCCGGACTTCCTCCTCCGGGAGGGAGATCTTATCATCGGAAATGTCAGCCTCCGGATCATTCTAACGCCGGGACACTCCCCGGGATCCCTTTGCATTTACTGGCCCCGGGAAAAGGCGCTCTTCACCGGGGATGTGGTCTTCAGCCAGGGTATCGGCAGGACCGACCTTCTGGGTGGGGACGGGAGTCTTTTGAAGGAAAGTATCAAGCGCCTTGCGGCACTCGATGTGGAGTACCTGTTACCAGGTCACGGGGAGATGCTCTCCGGGCGGGAGAGCGTGATGGCCAATTTCAAGATGATCGAGGATTTCTGGTTCAACTACCTGTAAGGTTCAGGGCGTGCTCTCTGAATTCCTCGAGGGACTTCTTGTAAAAAGACTCCCACTCGGGGTCTCCGGCGACGTTAGGAAGGACGGCAGATCCGGAAATCCCGCTTCGGGCAAGCTTTTCCCCCCGGTCTTTCAGTCGCGCAACCCGCATGACAATAAGACCCTTCAGAAACGCGTCTATCTTCTCTTCTAACGGTTCGGTCCTGAGATTCAGGAGTTCCCTCATCATCCGGAAGACTTTCCCGTTGTCTCCTTCAGGGTGAAGATAAGCGACGAGTTCCGCCCGAAGAAGGCTTCCGGCTATTTTATCCTTGAGGATCTCTTTGAGTTCACGCCTGACATCCTCGAGGGTTGCCTTGTCGTCCAGGAATCTCCGGACCCACCCCCTGATTTTTTTTGTCATCTCTTCGCGCTTCAGGGCCTCTTTCTCCTCGGCTGAGAGGCTGAGCCCCTTCGTCTTTTCCATGATGATGTCGAGCGTGCTTTTAATTTCTCCCATGCATCCCCTCTCCTCTCGCCAGGTATCCCACAAGCGGGCATGAAGATTTATATCCACAAAACGCCTTAATTTTCCAGTCTCAGGTTCTGATGATGTCCACCGGTTCAATGAGAGTGGCTTTCTTGGCCGGGTAGATCCCGGCCATGACGCCGACGGCTACGGAAGCCGCGAAGGACAGAAAAAGCCCGATCAGGGAGAGCGTGAAGGGGTATTTCAGGATTTGAAAGAGGAGAACGGTCAGGAGCAACCCGGCCACAACACCCACCATCCCCCCCGTGAGGGAAATGAAAGACGACTCCATGAGGAACTGCAGGGTAATGTCCCTCTTTCGGGACCCCACGGCCCGCCGAATACCAATTTCCACCTTTCTTTCGTTGACGATGAGAATCATGATGGAGAGGATGCCGAGGCCGCCGATGACGAAGGAGGCTGCGGCGGCAATCCGCCCCAGGACCGTGATGAGATCCATGGCCTGCGTCTTGAGCGCCAGAACGTCCTTCATGTCGATGACTCCGAAATCGTCATTCTGCCCCGGCCCGATCTTGTGGCGTTTCCGCAGCAGATTTTCAATGTCAGCCTTGGCCGCGGGGATGAGTTCACCCCGGGTGACCTGGACGTAGATGTTGTTGACATTGGTCTTGTTGACCATGGACTTGAGGAACATCTGCAGCGGGACGAAGATCTGGCTGTCCTGGTCGGCGCCGGACACATCAGTCCCCTTCTCTTCCATGATGCCGATGACCTGGCAGGGCACGCGCCAGATGAGGATGTACTTCCCGATGGGATCCTCATCGCCGAAGAGCTTCTCCACGACAGTACGGCCCAGGACGGCAACCTTGGCGCGATCCTCGTTGTCTTTCCCGGTAATAAAGTTTCCCTGCCGGGCATAAAAGTTCCGGATGTCCTGGAAATTCGGCTCCACCCCGTTCACCAGGATCCCCTTCAGCACCGTGTTCCCGTAACGGACGGGAAGGGTTTTGTAAGCGGTGGAAGACAGGTCGGAAACCGAAGGGATGGAATCCTTGATGGCTCGGGCATCCTCCGGGGTCAGGTTTGTCGCCGAACTCATCAGGGGCATTCCCGCGCCCACGCGTCGCACGATGCCGCTTCGGACGATGAGCAGGTCCTTCCCCATGCTGTCGATGTCCTGTTCGGTCTTGACGGCCAGTGAACCCGAGAGATTGGAGACGATGATGAGCGAAAAGGTCCCGAAGAAGACGCCCAGCACGGCGAGCATGGTGCGCCATTTGAACTGCACCAGCGAACGGCGCGCGATTTTCAGATTGAGCAAAGTCCGTCTCAAATCCATTCATCAACACCGTAAAATCATGGAGTGATGGAGTGGTGGAATGATGGGTGATGAACAGAAAAGAATAGACCCACTATTCCGGTGATCCAAGATTCCATCCCTGCAAGGGCTCAGCCTCGGATGGCCTCGATCGGTTCCAGACTCGCCGCCTGCCTTGCCGGATGCAGCCCGAATCCGATACCGACGGCCCATGACAATACGAGGCCGATGGCAAAGGCCTTCCAGGAAAAGTAAACAGGAAACTCCGCCACGTACGTAAGCAACTGCGCTGAGATGACGCCGAGGATGAAGCCGACAACCCCGCCGGCCGTCGTTATAATCACGGCTTCCGTCAGAAACTGTATCATGATGTCCTTTTTGCGTGCTCCCACGGAGCGGCGGATCCCGATTTCCTTGACCCGTTCCTTCACGGAGAGCAAAAACAGATTTGCCAGGACGAAGCCGGCGACGATGAGGGAGATGACGCCCACGATCCCGATGAAGACGACAAGCGACCCCGTAAGGGCCACGAGGAAATTGACGATGTCCTTGGAGGTGAAGATTCGAAAGTCCTCGGGTTGCCCATCGGGGATCCGATGAAGGTAGCGGAGCAGCCGCTTCAGCTCCTCGACGCGGATGTCCAGGTTCTCGAGGTCGGTGAAGCGTAGGCGCATGGCAACGACGTACCGCGGTTCGTTCTGGATTTTTTTCATCACCGTCGTGTAAGGAAGGATGATGCGGTTGTCGAGGCTGCCGCCTCCGGCCGTTGTGCCTCGCTCCTGGAGGACTCCGACGATCTGGACCGGGAGGTTTCGCACCTGGATGAACTTGCCCACGGGGCTTTCATTACCGAAGAGCTCCCGGGCGACCTCCTGGCCGATGAGCCCCACGTTGGCGTAACGCCGGATGTCGTCGTCCGTGAAGTCGGAGCCCTCCACAACGGGCCATGTCCAGGCTCGGCTGAAGTCGCTCGAAGAACCCACGACGAGGCTCTGATATCGGTTTCCTTTGTAGGAGACGATGGTACTACCCACCCATGTCGAGGGGACGACGACATAGGCCGTGGGGAAGGCCTGGCGAACGGCTTCCACGTCGTCCAGGGTAATCGTTTTATCTCTCTGGCCGATGGCGCGGGCTTCCTCGCTCCCGCTCATGACCATGACGGAATCGGGGCCGAAACTGGCCACGATGTCGAAGGCTTTCTTGTAAGCCCCTTCCGTGGCAGCCACGATGATCGTGATGGCCGCGATGCCGAGGGCGACGCTCACGAGGCAGAAAAAGGTCCTGAGCTTGAAGGCCTTCACGGCCTCGAAGGATTGGATCAGAAGTAAGGTGAGGCGTTCCATAAAAGCAGGCTTAAGGTGCAGGGCTAAAGGCTAAGGGTGCAATAAAACAAGAACACCTTATGGCCATTTGCCATAAGCCTTTTGCATTTTGCCGGTTATTCCGTTATCACCCCGTCACGGATGTGGATGAGACGACGGGCGAAGGAGGCGATGTCAGCGTCGTGGGTGATGACGACGACGGTCTTGCCACGCTGGTTCATCTGCGTCAGCACGTTCATGATCTCCGTGGCCGTGTGGCTGTCGAGCTGACCCGTCGGCTCGTCGGCGAGGAGGAGTTCCGGGTCGTTGATGAGCGCGCGGCAGATGGCAACGCGTTGCTGTTCCCCACCGGAGAGCTGTGTCGGCCGGAAGTTCATCCGGTCTTCGAGGCCGATGATCTTCAGAAGCTCGACGGCCCGGTCCCGCGCGCGGTCTTTTCGCTTCTCTCTGTAGAGGGTGGGCAGGAGCACGTTTTCAAGAACCGTCGCGTAGGGCAGAAGATAGAAGCTCTGGAAGACGAAGCCGATATGCTCGTTGCGCAACTCGGAAAGCTCATCGTCGTTGAGCTGTGTCACGTCACGGCCGGTCAGTACGTAGCGCCCCGATGTGGGCACGTCGAGACACCCCAGGAGGTTCATCAAGGTTGATTTCCCGGAACCGGAGGTTCCCATGATGGCCGTGAATTCGCCCTGCCGGATCGTGAGGTTGATCCCCTTGAGGACGTGAAGGTCCTGTTCGCCCATGTGAAAGGTCTTGGTGATATTCTCCATGACGCATACGGGGGAAGCCATTACTTGGAAGCCCCCTTCTGCGGGGCCTGCGTGTCGGCCGTCACCGGAAGGACAATCTTTGTTGCGAGCACGTCACCTTCGTTTGCCCCGGAGAGGATCTCGGTTTTGTCCTCGCCTCGAATGCCGATTTTGATTCCCAGCTTTTCGACCTTGTTCTTTCCTGTGACGCGGTAGGCAACCTGCTTTCCCCGTTCGAACTTGATAGCGGCATTCGGCGCCGTCAGGATATTCGCTTTCTCCTCTGTGATAATCCGCACGTGGGTCGTCATCTCCGGCCTCAGCAGCTCGGCGTCTTCTGGGGAGACCTTCATGGTGGAGAGATAGTAGACAATGTTTTCCTTGACGACGGGCTGGGGATAGATCTTCTCGACCTTGCCCTTGAAGGTCTTAGCCGGAAAGGTGTCGACATAGAATTCCACGTCCTGACCGACGGCGGCTTTCCCGATGTCCGTCTCGTCCACGTAGATCCACATCTCGAGCTTCGTGGGGTCGAGGACGGTCACGAGGTTGGCAACCTGGAGACCGGCGACGATGGTTTCCCCTTCCTGGGCCGTGACATCCGAGACGACCCCGTTGATGGGGGAGAATATTTTCGTGTAGGAAAGCCTGATCTGCTGCTGGCGAAGCTGTGCCTGGATCTCCTCGATGCTGGATTGGGAGATGTTTAGTTGTGTTCTGTACTCGTCCTGGAGGCGCTTAAGAACGGCACCCGTGGCTTCGTACTGGCTTTCCGCCTTGTCCACGGCATCCTTCGTAGTGTAATCGTGTTTCAGAAGTTCCCGCTCGCGCTTGACGTTGGCTGTGGCATACTCGTGATTGGCCTTTGCCTCCCGGATCCGCTCCGGGTAGGTCATTTCGTTCTGGGCCAGGGTGTTTCTGGCTGATACGAGGGAAGCCTGCTGTTGGGCGATCTGCTGGAGGATCTCCCGGTCATCGATGAGAGCGACCAAATCGCCGGCCTTGACACGATCACCCACCTTGACCTTCATCTGTTTGATGGTACCCGTGGCCCGGGTGCCGATCTTCACGACGGCACCCACCTGCGACTTGATGATCCCCGTCTCGACAAGGACCCCCCTGATATTTCCCCGTTCCACTTTTCCAGTTTCGAGGACCTGGGTGTCCTGCCGGGAGAAGAACTTTTTGTAGACCAGAAAGCCACCGGCGACGAGGACGATGGCCAGTATAAAGGCAATGAAGATCTTTTTTCGCATGGGCGATCCCCTGAAGGTTATACTAGGGCCTGACGGGAGCCTTTACGTTTTCCAGACTTTCAAGGCCTGCATTCCGCTCCAGGAGAGCCCGGGATAAAATGAGGTTCAGCCTCGACGTGGTGCTCTGCTCGCGGGCGGTCTGCAGCAGCCCCTCGGCAACCACGACGGAAAGGATATCCCCTTTGCCGATCTTGTATTCACCGAAGGCCTGGTCGTAGTTCTGCTGGGCCTGTTTCAGCTGTGTGTCCGCCACGTCGACGTTTTTCGCGGCTGTCAGAAAGTTCTCGTAGTTTCTCCTGAGATCCAGCAGGAGCTGCCTCTCTGTTTCTCTCAGGTTGTCCTCCGAGATGCCGACATCAATTATCGCGGATTTTGCCCGGTAGAATTTGCCGAGTTCGAAGATATTCCACGAAGCGGTCAGAAGGGCGGCACGGTCCTGAAAGGAATATGCGGTGTCCGTCTCACCCGTTCTTGAATAGACGGCACTGGCGGAAATCGTGGGGTAAAAGGGACTGTAGGACAGGGTCCTTGTGCTCTCGGCCCTCTTGACCGCATACTCGAACTGCCTGATTTCGGGCCTCTGCAGGACGAGATCCGCGAGCACCTTTTCTTCGGGAGCCGTCTTCGGTGCCTCCAGCGTCCCTTCGACCTCATAAGGTTCATCGAAGCGTTTCCCGATGAGGGAGGAGAGTTCTGAAAGGGCCTTGATGACGTTTCCCTCTGCCTGGATGAGATTGAATTTCGCCTGTTCCAGCCTGACGGATGCCTGTAAGACGTCGGAGAGCTTGGCCACCCCGAACCTGTGGCGCCCTTCGGCAACATCGAAATCGGTTTTGGCATTTTCGAGCTGCTTCTTTCGATGGTCAAAGATTTCTCGTGTGGCGACCGCCGTGTAGAAGCTCACTTTGACATCGAAATCGACCTGGAGACGGCTTTTCCGCAGCTCTTCCTGATCCGTGCCCAGGTTGTATTTAGCGATGTTTCGGTTTGCCTCTCTTCTGAACCCGTCGAAGAGAGTGAGCGAAACCGAAGCATCGCCGTTTGTTACGTCATAGTTGCTCGTCGACGTGTCATGCCACTGCTGGGACCCGCCCACGTCGACGCTCGGAAGATAGGGACCGTAGGAGGCCTTGTAAAGCGCTTCCGAAGACTGGACCCTTTTAAGCACCGCCTGGTAGGCTGGCAGGTTTTTGAGGGACAACGAAATGGCGTCCTCGAGTGTGAGCGCGAAGCCCAAGGGGGCGATCATGAAAGAGAGCATGACAAAGGAAAGGGCCATTGCGGATTTCCATAAGATCCCTTTAGTCTGTGAAATCATGGTGACGGCTTCCTCGAGAAAAGAAGATTTCCTGATCACAAGAACGTACGGGCTCTGAAATCGTTGATCCCCCTTTTAGGGATGCTTCTGAGAAATCATTATAATCGTACCTTTTATCCGTTTTTTTCTTGCTTTGGCAAGCAGAATTTGGGTGACGGCCCTTTCGAGAATTGATAAAAGAAGAGTCTGATACTCTGGAAAGAGGGAGGAAAACAATGAAGCTGGTGCGCTTTGTCTCAGGTGAGAACCGTGTGCAGATGGGGCTCTATGAACCCGAAACCCCACGTTCGGCGAGGGTTGTGGAGGGTGATATTCTCGGAAAGATCAGGGTGACGAGAAAAAATGCCGAGGTCATGAAAATCCTGGCGCCGCTGGATCCGCCGAATGTGCTGGCCCTCGGGCTCAATTACCGCAGCCACGCCGATGAGTTCAACGCCTCCTATCCAGACACCCCCATTTTGTTCTTGAAGGGAACGAACAGCGTGATAGGTCCCGGGGAGCCGATCGTGCTTCCGAAGGCGGGGCCGGATGAGGTGGATTATGAGGCGGAACTTGCCGTTGTCATCGGAAAGACGGCCAAGAACGTTTCTAAGGAAAAAGCGCTCGACTATGTTTTCGGTTATACCTGCGCCAACGATGTGAGCGCCCGGGACTGGCAGGTCAGGAAACAGCGAAACCAATGGGCCCGAGGGAAAAGCTTTGATACCTTCTGTCCCCTCGGACCCTGCATGGTTACGAAGGATGAGATCACGGACCCGAACAGGCTTCGCATAAGAGCGATCCTGAACGGAAAGAGCATGCAGGATTCAGAAACATCCTACATGATCTTCGATGTGGCGTCGGTGATAAGCGACTTGAGCCGCTCCATGACGTTGCTCCCCGGGACGGTCATCATGACGGGGACGCCTGACGGTGTGGGTTTCACACGGAAACCTTCTGTCTTTCTGCGGGAGGGAGATGTCATCTCCATCGTCATCGAAGGTATAGGAGAGTTGACCAACCCGGTCGTCAGAGAACCCTAACCGATGATACGGCATGTTACATCGAAAAGAAAACCTCAGTGAGGTAAGAGGTAAACGGAGAGAAAGAAGGCGGGAAGATGAAGAAAGATTGGTGTTTTATTCAGAGATATGCTAATAAATAAGGGCGGTTGTCATATCTCGAGCATAGATTGCCCTTCCGGGCGATGACGTTTGATGGAGGATGTTTATGAAAATGGATTTTAAGTACCGGCAGCCTTTTTTCATGGTTCTGATGATTTTGCTAATTGGATTCTTCGCCATTTCCGTGGCAGGTGTCCTTCGTTTTTCCGTGGGGCCCAGCATGGGCCTGGCGGGATCCGACAGCACAGCCGTTTCGCCGGCAGCATCCAGCGCAAAGGCCCTATTCCCTGTCAGCGGGTCAGCGCCATTTTCTTTTGCCGATCTTGCGGAGAAGCTGAGCCCCGTCGTCGTCAATATCAGCACAACCAAGACTTTCAAGATGGAGGGTAGATCGCGATCACCCCAGGGGAATGCCCATCCCTTCGAACGCTTCTTCGGAGAGGATGAATTCTTCAGGCGGTTCTTTGAAGAGATGCCGGAGCGGGAACTCAAGCAGAGAAGCCTCGGGTCCGGCTTTATCATCAGCCCGGACGGGTACATCTTTACGAACAATCACGTCGTCGAGAAGGCGGAAAAAATAAAGGTGAAGCTTTCAAACGGCAAGGAATACGACGCGACCGTCAGGGGAAGAGATTCGCGAACCGACATTGCCCTCATCAAGATCAATCCCGAGGGAAGCCTTCCCACGGCGAAACTCGGGGATTCCGACAAGCTCCGCGTTGGGGACTGGGTTGTGGCCATAGGCAACCCCTTCGGGCTCGATCACACGGTCACCGTGGGGATCGTGAGTGCGAAAGGAAGGGTGATCGGCGCGGGACCCTATGATAATTTCATTCAAACAGATGCATCCATCAACCCGGGAAACAGCGGAGGTCCTCTCATCAACCTGGCAGGTGAGGTCGTGGGAATAAATACGGCCATCGTGGCGCACGGGCAGGGGATCGGGTTTGCCATTCCCGTCAACATGGCGAAAGAAATCATCAATGATCTCAAGGCGAAAGGTAAGGTCACACGGGGCTGGCTCGGCGTTTCCGTTCAGGACATCACCGACGATATCGCGAAGGGTCTCAAGCTCAAAGAACAATCGGGTGCGCTCGTGACAGAGGTCTTCGAGGGAGACCCTGCGGACAAGGCCGGTATCAAGCAGGGTGACATCATCAAGCAAGTTGATGGGAAGGACGTTCGCGACACCCATGAATTGCTAAGGATTGTTGCGATGGTCCCGGTGGGCAAGAAGGTGAATGTCAAGATATTGAGAGATGGCGCATCCAAAGAATTTCAGGTCAACGTGGCCGAGCGCGAGGAAAGCAAGGAGCTTGCTTCCGCCCGAAAGGACACGAAGGAAAATTACGGGATGACTGTACAGGAGGTCACACCGGAAATCGCGAGAAGACTCGGAATGCCTGCACCGACGGGCGTTTTCGTCACACAGGTCAAGGAAGGAAGCGCCGCCGAAGATGCAGGTATTCAGCCCCAGGACGTCATACTCCAGATAAACAAGGTGAGGATCAATAATATAAGGGATTACCAGAGGGAGATCGCTAAGAAAACGACGGAGGACCGAATTCTACTTCTCATCAAAAGAGGTAGAGGGACCTATTACGTGGCCATCAGGAAGGACTAGTACGGGGCATTAGGAAGG
>CAZJPV010000003.1:0-6657 GCA_964547985.1 uncultured Syntrophaceae bacterium | reverse complement strand
AGGAAGGACTAGTACGGGGCATTAGGAAGGGATTGAGCGGGGAGAGCCCGTCAGAGACGTTTTTCCCTGGCGCCGGAAACACGGATATTTCTTAGAAACAACAAAGTGCGTCTGCCAAAAGAAACCGCAGGGCAAAATTTAAAAATAGATAATATTATTAATTACTTAGATGCGGTTTCTGAATTTTGCGCCGTGATTGCAAAAACGGGAAAGGCACGGTGCATATTCCTTATTTGGTCCTTCCCAGGTCTTGGCCTCCCCATTGGACAAAGATTTATTAGGTGACCAGCATGAACAAAGCGGAGTAAATGCCGGAAACATTTGTTTGCCTATCGTAATGAGTTCAAAGAAGAAGGTCCTGGCAATATACAGACTACTCGATGGTCACTTTGGTGATTTGCAGTGGTGGCCGGCTGAAGGGCCTTTCGAGGTCATCGTCGGGGCCATTCTGACACAAAACACAAGCTGGACAAACGTTGAAAAGGCCATTCAGAACCTCAAGAGAGAAAAATGCCTCGTTCCGGAAAACCTATACAGGGCGAGGAAAGAGCGGATCGAGGCCCTGATCAAGCCCTCGGGTTATTACAGGGTAAAGACAAGGCGCCTCAAGAAATGGCTTGAGTTCCTCTTCGACGAATACGATGGCTGTGTCGCAGATATGTTCAGGGAGGATTGGAGGACTCTGAGGAAAAAGCTATTGAGAGTCAATGGTATAGGTGAGGAGACGGCAGACAGCATTTTACTTTATGCGGGCCGGAAACCCGTGTTCGTTATTGATCAATACACGCGTAGAATTTTTTCAAGACACGGATTGATAAACGGGATGGTGGGGTATGAGGAAATTCAAAGATTTATCACAGACCGTTTGCCCGTCGATGTGCCTCTATACAATCAATATCACGCGCTTTTAGTCAATACGGGGAAGCAATTCTGTAAAAAAGACCCGTTGTGTATGACCTGTCCTCTCGGGCGGATGAGGAGAACAAAAAGTGGCGGCTCGTATTGATAGATAGAGTGCGTGGAGGTATGCCGGCGAGAAGATTTGCTTGCAGACATTGAATACATGAGGAGGATTACGATGCTTCTCGATATCAGGGAGCTAACGGTCGAGGTGGCAGGTAAGGAGATTTTGAAAGGGGTCAATCTGCAGATTGATCAAGGGGAGACCCATGTGCTCTTCGGTAAAAACGGTTCGGGAAAGACAAGCCTTCTCATGACCATCATGGGCTTTTCAGGATACAAGGTGACGGAGGGGAGCATTTTTTTCAAGGGCGAGGACATCACCAATTTTCCGATTAACGAAAGAGCGAAAAGAGGAATGGGGATGTCTTTCCAGAGGCCTCCAACAATCAAAGGTGTTAAGACAATTGATTTAATTGCCATATTCAACTCGGACGAGAAGTCAGTTACGGAGGCCGCTGAAAGCCTTGAATTGACTGCTTTTCTCGACCGGGAGATCAATCGCGGTTTTTCGGGGGGGGAAATTAAGAAATCTGAACTTTTACAGCTCATGACCCAAAACCCGGATCTGATACTTTTGGATGAGCCTGAATCAGGGGTGGATCTCGAAAATATTGCGATGATCGGCAGAGCAATTAAAAAATTGCTTCAGAAGAGCCTGCGCAGACTCCGTGTGAATGCCGGACTGGTTATCACCCATACCGGGCTCATACTGAACTATGTGGAAGCGGACAGGGGACATCTTCTTCTGGACGGGCGAATGCGGTGTGAAGGCAATCCCCGGGAGATGTTTGCGACCATTCAAAAATCGGGTTACGAGGTTTGTGCCAGATGTCAGAAGTGAAGAAGAGGGCTGAGTCTGCGCAAGGCAAAAAGGCTGCATACGGACCGGATATCGATCTTTCGAGTTTCAACAAGAATGCAGCGCCCCACGCGTACGACGCGAAGTTGAATAGTCTCTCGGAAGAACAGAAAAAATTCATGGCGGAAGTGGGTATCATCGCCTCGGGCGGTCTGCGGTCTGGAAACTTTCTCCAGATGGATCACTCGGCTGTGAATTGTTCAGCCTTTCAGATGGGAGTTGAGGTGATGTCCTCGGCGGAGGCTCTCCGGAAGTACGATGGACTGAAGGAGTACTGGTGGAAAGCCATAGATGTAATTACTGATAAATACACGGCAAATGCGGAACTTTTTTTCAACAACGGTTATTTCATTCGAGTCGAGGAAGGTATCAAAGCGAAATTTCCCGTCCAGGCCTGCCTCTACATCGGAGAGGAAGGTCTGGCACAGAATGTACATAATATTCTGATAGCCGAAGAGGGATCGGAACTTCATGTGATCACCGGTTGCACAACGGCACCGAAAATAAAACGCGGGCTCCACATCGGGATCTCAGAATTCTATATCAAAAAGGGAGCTAAGGTGACCTTCACGATGGTCCACAACTGGGGGGAGGAAGTGGTTGTCAGGCCAAGAACGGCAGTGTGGGTCGAAGAAGGTGCTACATACAACTCGAATTTCATTTGCATGAAGCCGGCAAGTTCCATTCAGATGTTCCCATCGGTGAGACTCAGGGGCGAGAATGCCGTGACGAGGCTGAACAGCATCCTGGTTGCGACAAAGGGGTCGGAACTTGATATCGGGGGACGAGTTGTCCTGGAGGCGCGAGGAGCCAAAGCGGAGATTCTTTCAAGAACGATATCAAAGGGCGGTAACATAATTGCAAGAGGAATCCTTATCGGGGAGAAGACGGACGTGAAGGCACACCTGGAGTGCAGTGGGTTGATGCTTTCGGATGAAGGATCCATCAGGGCCATCCCTGAACTGGACGGCCGTGTTGCCGGCGTTGAAATGTCCCACGAGGCAGCCTTAGGCAAGATATCACAGGAGGAGATCGAGTATCTGATGGCAAGGGGACTGAGTGAGAGGGAGGCGACGGCGCTCATTGTAAGAGGGTTTCTCAGGGTTGAAATGGTAGGATTGCCGGAATCTCTTAAAAGAGAAATCGAAAGGCTCGTCGAGGAGAGCGAGAAGAGCTTGTTCTAACATCGCGGAAGGTACGAGGTGCCTGACGCGGAAAGAAGTCAGTAAAAGTGTTCGTACGAGAAGAGTTGATGAAATCGAGGCTCCGGGAGAAAGGGGAACAATTCATCCTCAAACTATACGATTATACCGGGGCCATTCACATGCATTCTGATTATTCATATGACGGACGTATAGCCATTGATCGGATCGTCGAAGCGGCAAGACAAAACAATGTTGATTTTCTGATGTTTACGGATCACAACTGGCTTCAGGCCAGATACGACGGCCTTGAGAAGTGGTATAACAATGTCCTCGTCATTATCGGCGTGGAGGTTACGCCGCGCTATAACCATTACATTGCCTTCGGTATCGACGAGCCTCTCATCGTCTGCGATATACCCTGGGTCTTTCCTTATGACGAGGACCTCGAGATCAAACCGCAGTTTTATATTGACTGGGTTCGAGGCAGGGGTGGGATTGGTTTTATCGCCCATCCCGACCATGAGGGGGCTTTAAGGTTTCACGTGAAACAACACCCCTGGCTCGACTGGGGGGCTAAAGACTATACCGGCATCGGCATATGGGATTTCATGACAGACTGGCAGAGCCAGGTAAAAGGATACGTGAGCGCTTTTTTTGGGTATTTTTTCCCTGCCCACGTGCTCAAAGGGCCCAAGCAAATCACTCTGACACGCTGGGATGAGCTCAACAGGTACAGGAAGGTCGTGGGTATCGGCGAGCTGGACAATCATGATACGGTGAGAAAGATACTCGGTATTCAATTCGAGATCTTTCCCTTCCGCAGGGCCTTGCGCTTCGTAACAACCCATGTTCAAACGGAAACGCCCTTTTTCAACAATGATAAGCTGGATCGTCGCTTGATCATCCATGCATTGAAGCGTGGTCGTGCCTATGTTGCCCTCGAGTATTTTCAGCAAGCCAAGGACTTTAGATTTATCATCATGGATGAGACGGAGATCGCCACCATGGGCGATGAATTCTTCCTCGATGAGATGGCCATAATGAGCGTCCATCCCCCCAGGGAGGCGAAGGTCCGCGTCATCAAAGACGGCGAGGTCGTGAGAGAGGAAGTTACGGAAAGCCTGTGGATGGGTGTCGACGAGAAGGGTGTGTACCGAGTTGAGGTCTATCTGAAACACCACCTGAAATACCGGCCCTGGATCTTCTCCAATCCCATCTATGTCCGTTAATCTTTTAGGATGCCTGCCTCAAAGGAAAGGGCGGCATGGTAGGAGCTCCGGACAAGGGGTCCCGATTCGACCCTCTTGAAACCCTTTTCAAGAGCCCATTTTCCGAACTCCCCGAATTCCTCCGGTGAGTAATAACGCTTGACGGGCCAATGATCCCGAGTCGGCTGCAGGTACTGGCCTATGGTGAGAAAATCGCATTCGACCGCAGCCAGGTTATCAATTAACTCATTAATATCATTTAGTTTTTCACCATAACCAACCATGAATCCGGATTTGCTCCGGATGCCTTTTTTGCTCTTCTTGATCTGACTGAGAAGATGAAGTGAAAGCATGTAATCCCCTTCCGGCCTGAGGGCGTGAAATAGGGGCCGCACCACCTCCATATTGTGATTGATCACGTCCGGTCCTGATTCAATGACCCGATTCAGCGCATCCTGGCTGCCTCGAAAATCAGGGATTAAAACCTCCACCCGGCTTTGCGGAAGGTGCCGGCGCAGAAGTTCCACACATTCGGCGAATATTTCGGCCCCACCGTCGGGTAAATCATCTCTGGTGACGGATGTAATGACCACATACTTGAGCCGCATTTCTTTTGCCGCTCTGACAAGGCGTTCCGGTTCCTCTTCATCAACACTGAGGGGTTCTCCATGCGCCACGTTGCAGTACCTGCAATGACGGCTGCAGACCTTCCCGAGGATCAAAAAAGTTGCCGTCCCTCCATGAAAACACTCTGCAACATTCGGACATCTTGCTTCCTCGCAAACTGTGTGAAGCCCGAAGTGACGAAGCGTATCCCTGACCTGGCGATACTCGCCGGTGGATGGGATCTTAACTTTAAGCCAAGGGGGTTTGGGCATGAACCAGGCTCCAAGCGTCGGGCTACGGACACAAGGCAGTAAAAATATAGAAGAGAAAAATTATTCCTGATGCCTTAAGCCCGGTGCCTGACACCTATTTTTTAGAAATAATACCAGATGGAACTGTAATCGTTAATGTTCTCGCCGTCCGCGTTCAGCCTCTTGAGGTAGTCGTAAATGGGGACGTCAATGTACAGATAATCGAGGGCCGTGAGGATCCTCACCTCCCAGGAATAGAAACGGTAACACCTGCTGCCGTCGGGCAGGATCATGATGACCTCGTGGTCCTGCCACGCCCGTAGGTTCGACTTTCCGAGTTTCGGTACGTTGAAAACCGGTTCGTCCGTCCGGACAAGACCGGGAAGCAGACGTGCTTCCTCTCTTCGTTCCTGCTCAATCCTTGCAATAGGGACACGGAAGTCGACGGTCTCCTCCTTGCCCTTGGTGCTGAAGGTGTAGTAGGGATCAATACCTGAAACCTTGATGGTCTTGCGCAGGAGAGCCGTTTCAAATTTTCGGCTGTTGTAATAGGTAAACACCTGCTGGTTGTACACATTGATCCCGGCGTTTTTGAGCTTCCTGATCGCCTCCACGGCATCGGGGGTCACCTCGGCTGCGTGTTCGAAGTGCGTCACGACAGCGATTTCCCGCCTCCCCCATTCATGATGTTTCTTGAGAACCTCAATGAATCCGTCGTCGATTCTGAAGGGGAGCGTGACAATCACGCGGGTGCCGATCCGGATCCGTTCCACGTGCTTGATCTTCGCCACCTCGCCGATCAACCCGTCCAGGTATCTGTTGTCGAGCGTCAGCGGGTCGCCCCCCGTGATCAAAACCTCCGTGATGCTTTCGTGGGCGTCTATCCAGGCGATGGCCTCCCGGATTTTCTTCCGGCTCATCATCACATCCTCATCCATCGTCTTGATCTCCCAGTTCCGCTGACAGTACACGCAGATCTGCGGGCAGGCGTTGTAGGGCTTGAGAATGAGGATTTCGGGGTATCGCCGTGTGATGCCGTCGATGGGGCTCGTCGACCTCTCGCCCATGAAATCCATGTCGAACCCCTTTTCCCTGCTTGCGGTAACACTCTCGCAATAGCGGTTACCGGGCAGCACCTGGGCGCGGATCTGTCGGTCGTATGAAGCCGCGCCCTTCTTGTGAAATAGGGAGAGATAGTAAGGCGTGATCGAGAAGGGGATGGTCTCCGCATCGGCGCAGCGGAGCCCCGCCATTTCGTTCTTGTCAAGCTTTACAAGGGCCGTCAGCGTCTTGATGTCCTTGATGGTGTGCTTGAGGTGCCATCGATAGTCTTTCCAATTTTGTTCGTTTCCGCCGAAAAATTTCAGAATGTCCTCTTTGAGGGCTTTTCTTTCCTTTAAGACACTTCGGTCTAATCCCGTTTTGTAACGCCGGAGGAATTTCCTGATGTAGGAGGCGTACTCATCGAGCTGGTCGGATCGGACGAGAGCCGCCTCCCTGCCGTCTGCGTGCATGAAGAGCTCTCTGCTCTGGACGTGTTTTCCCGCTTTACCCGTGATACCGAGGAACAGTGCAAGGTACTCGCAAAGGAAGGCCTCCGTGACGGCATCGAGGGCATTTTCTTT
>CAZJPV010000002.1:0-114466 GCA_964547985.1 uncultured Syntrophaceae bacterium | reverse complement strand
CCTCGTCAAGCCCTTAGATATTGAAGAATTGGAATTAGTAATCGAGAAGACGCTCAACAATTATAAACTCAAGATAGAGCTTGAGGAGCTTCGAAACCAATGTGTGACTGAGTTCGGGATTAATACTATCGTGGGAGAAAGTAAGGGAATTAAGAAAGCACTGGCATTATGTAACAAAGTTGCAAAAAGTGACGACACTACGGTCCTGATAGAGGGTGAAACAGGAACGGGCAAAGAAGTCATAGCGAAGGCAATTCACTACCAGAGTGCGCGGATAGGTAAGCCATTCATAAGCATAAATTGTGGGGCCATAAGCAAGGATCTGCTAGAAAGTGAACTTTTTGGTTATGAGAAAGGGGCTTTTACCGGTAGTCTTAAAGAAGGGAAAAAGGGAAAATTTGAGCTTGCAGATGAAGGCTCACTACTTCTGGATGAAGTAAGTGAGCTTGCATTTCCCGCCCAGGTACAGCTTCTCAGAGTCCTGGAAGAAAAGGAATTCTACCCCGTTGGCGGTACGGAGAAAAGAAAAGTCGATGTACGGGTCATTGCCGCAACAAATAAAAATCTGCAAAATTTAGTCGCTGAAGGTTCATTCCGTGAAGATCTATACTATCGATTGAATGTCGTTAGGATTTTCTTGCCACCGCTGCGGGATCGAAAGGAAGATATTATTCCTCTCACTCTATTCTACATGAAAAATTTCAATGAAAAATTCGGGAAAAATTTTCGACATCTTTCGAAAGACGCTGAAACCATATTGCAGAATTATCAATGGCCTGGAAATGTTAGGGAATTGAGAAATGTTATCGAGCGCATAATCCTCATGGAGGATGGTGACGTCATTAAAAAAAGCCATTTGCATTCTCTGATTGAGAAGGACGGTGTTTCATCCCGAGTAGATAGGGTGAGTGTAACAATGCCTCCTTCTAGTATGAATTTGGAAGGTCTGAACAGGCAACTGATAATTAAAGCCCTTCAGTTGACAGGAGGCAACAAAACAAAAGCAGCAAGGTTACTTGGGATATCGAGGGCAACAATGATCTACCGCATCGATAAATATGGAATAGAAGGGTGACTCATAATAAATAAGGTGTGAGAATCACAGAGATCGTTTCAACTTTCTGAGCTGTGTATTTTAGGGGGTCAGGACTATTTTCTTGGCATGGCCTCTTTAATTCCCAGAATACGACTGATGGAAATGAAAGCAGCCTCTTTCTGGGCATAACCGTGATGCTCAACCGCAATGATTTAGACACAACGCATCGAAGCCTTCATGTCAAGAAAATAGACCTGAGTCTGTAATCTAGTAATCTAGTGTAATCCAGGAATGATAGAGCAGGGTGAGAAGGATGCCCGCATGATCGAATTCAATCCCCGATTCCGTGAGGCTTTGGAGATGATGGAAAATACCTCTTACATCTCAAAGAGTTTGAGTTCCGATTTAATTATCGGAACTAGAATATCTGTAAAACCATATTAAAGATAGTGAGAGAAAACCCTCTTAACTAGTCCAGATCCTTAAACATTTTATTCAGAGGTGATGTGATGACTCTTTGGAATGAACGTGCCGAGGCGTTGAACAGATTTACCAGACCGCTCACCTTTCCCATAGGTGTGAAACTGCTGAGAATCGAAAAGGACATGCCGGAAAAAGCTAGGTTTCCCGTCAGAGACATGGGATTCAAGGCCACGCCTTGCGTCGGAATTGCACTTGCGCGAAAGTACGGTTGGACAGTTGGCATCTCTCCGCGTGACAATCCCTGCCCTGTAGCATCCTATCTATACGGCTGGAGCGATTCAGAGGAAGAGAACCGGTCGATTCTCACCGATTTCCTGAGGGTGATGCATTATGGAACAAGCGAGGATGCCGTAGGTACTATTATCGAGGCGGCAATAGAATTTAAACTGGATAAGGGGCAATGTGCTGCGGTGGTCATGTCGCCTCTCCAAGGAGGCAGAGTCGATCCGGACGTGGTGATGATATTCTGCAACTCTGCCCAGCTCATGAGGCTGGTGCACGCAGCGACGCGGGATACGGGGAAAAGTCTCATCTCCGTCTTTAGCGGCAGATTCGGCGCGTGCAACGAGGGGGTGTTGCAAGTCGTCAAGACGGGGGAACCACGGGTTGTCCTGCCCGGGAATGGAGACAGGGTGTGGGGAATGGTTCAGGACGATGAGATGATCTTTGCCATACCGGGAAATTACTTGGACCGAGTCATCGAGGGGCTCGAGGCGACACACCAGGCAGGCGTCCGCTACCCGATCCCCATCGACATCAGACGCGATCCCCGATTCCCGCCCCAACTGAGAATGCCACAGCAGGACAATTGAGAGGAGATCATCCTGTCAATGTAGAAATGGGCAGCTGCATAGTATTCCTTGTGGAAGCATTCAGCAAAAAATCCATGAAGCATCTTTCATATCTCATCAAAAGTATAGGTCTTGTCCTTCAGAATTGCCTTGAGCATACCGTTTGCGTCTTAGAGACATAACATTGACCTGAGGAAAATGATCGAATCAACTATTGATTAACGAGTACACCTACCTATACGTAACATAATCTGTTTTTTTTATAGATCTTGGTTTGTTAGATATTGTTTACCTTTGCACGATTTTCCCTGTTCATCAAGTACTGTCCGGGTTGCCGGCCCCTTGCTGCATGATCACCTCCATGGCGTTGAAGTAATCCCTCTGTACCTTGAGATTCGATATCCTGCAATAGCGCTGCGTGGTTTTGACTTTGCTGTGCCCGAGAAGATCCTGGATCGTGGAAAAACCGGCGTCGGCATTGAGGAGCTGCGTGGCCATCGTGTGTAAATTAGCATTTTGTTACGTATAGCGGGAAGTAGTCTGCACCTGAGAAAATTTTACCAAGACCCAGATTAAAGTTATTACAGTTTCATCTCCTTGATTCGATTATGTTTTCTTTCCAACCAAAGTGTTGAGGAAAAGTTCTTACAGCTGTACGTCCCGGGGAGCCAGAAAAAATTAGGCCTAACCATGCGTCAGGCCTAATTTTTTCTCTACTCTACGGTGTTTGGACGAGAACCGTTTGTGAGCTTGTCCTGAGCCTCTGCGAGGCGAAGGAAGTCCGCGCTTTTAGAATGAGAAGGCATGCTGCATTATTTCCCCTCTCTCTGGATCGTGCTCACCCCCTTCCTGTCCTTATTGGACCAAGGTCCAGTGCGGATAGGACCAAGGTCCAATTCCCTTCGGGCGCAGTATATAGTATGAATTCAAAATGTGAGATTGAAAAATGCTAGGATGAAATGAAACATCAGCAGGAGGGAAACAAATGAAAAGTTATAAAGTCAAGGATATCGAAGATGTAGGCGCCGTTCTCTATGGAATTGTGGTAAAATATGACAAGACCGGATTTGCCGAAGCCCGGATGGTTCCAAAAGATCTGAAGGCTGCCCGTCATATCGTCGGTGGTTTCTTAAATTATGTGAGAGGACGACATGAACGGAGCCATGTTCCATTTAACCGCCTAAGCCTCGTCTATGAAAGAAAACTGGGCGATGAGATCGGTTCATTCATCCTCGGCATGGGGAAGCCACCGGCCAAGCCTCAAAAGACATCGTCCCGCAGGGCTGCATCGACCTCTAAAAAGCTAACCGCCCGCAGCGCCGTAAAGAGAGCCCGGAAAGTGGCCGGCAAAAAATAACCCTTTCCTCTTCAACCGATCCCTTTACCGGGATGTGCTATTTAAAGATTTAATGTCCTTTCGATGAAAGGAGGCATACCATGCTGGAGAATTGCCAGTATCTCCTCGGCAAAAAGGGCCTGGTTGTCGGGATCGCAAACGACGAGAGCATCGCCTACGGCTGTGCCGCGCGCTTCAAGGCCCTCGGGGCCGCCCAGGCCATCACCTACCAGACCGAAAAGGCGCGCCCCTTCGTTGAGCCCATTGCAAAGGAACTGGGCGCAGAGATTTTTATGCCCCTCGACGTCCAGAAACCCGAGCAGATGGAGGCCCTATTCCGGACCATCCGCGACAAGTGGGAACGGCTGGATTTCCTTGTCCACTCCATTGCCTACATGCCGAAGGAGGACCTGCAGGGCCGTGTCGTGGACTGTTCCCTGGAGGGGTTTCTCATGGCCATGGACATCTCCTGCCACTCCTTCATCAGGATGGCGAGGCTCGCCGAGCCGCTGATGAGCTCCGGCGGGTGCCTGCTGGCCATGAGCTACTACGGAGCAAACCAGGTTGTGAAAAACTACAACGCCATGGGCCCTGTCAAGGCAGCCCTCGAGAGCTGCGTCCGCTACCTTGCGGCCGAACTGGGCTCCAAACGGATCCGTGTCCACGCCCTCTCGCCAGGTCCCCTGAAGACGAGGGCCGCCTCGGGAATCGGCAAGTTCGACGAATTGCTGGAACTGGCCGAAAGGAAATCCCCGCAGCACCGGCTCGTGACCGTGGACGACGTGGGCGCCATCGCGGCCTTCCTTGTCAGCGACCACGGCGACGCCCTGACGGGGAATGTGACCTTCGTCGATGCGGGCTACAATATTATGGACTAGCGTTGAGCGCCGGCTAGAATGACGCATTCTGATCGGTTTGACGCAGGTCTGCGGTGTCGAGTGGAAAAACCTGTTTTTGGCTTTTGCGAAATTACACAAAACATCTCGTCGTCAGATCAGGCGTATGGGCAGAGTCGATGGACTCTGCCTTTTTATATAGATTGGCGGTTTCAACAACGCTCAAAATTTGAAAATTTCTCTAACCCTTGTAACAAATTCTTCCGGATTTTCTGGAGTAAATCTTAATTCTTTGATTGTGTAAAATACGCGTTACCTGTTCTTTGAAAAAGTTGAGAGCATCTGATACGCCTTAAGAGAGTTTGCCCAAACTCGAAAGGAGGTATCGAGATGCTCCCAGGAGAGTTTCCCCTCCCGGAATGGATTGTTACCTGCCCCGGGGACATTGTCAATTGGTTGTTTGGTCATTTGGCCATGCACTACGATCACGCGTTTGCCCGGAGTTACAGGAAGGTGCTTCGGGACATCCAGCTTCGGTGGTGCCTCGCGCATCGGGGTCAGTTGGGCTGTCCACGCTGCGGCGGCACGGCCCTGATCCGCAAAGGCTGGCGGTCCCGGGTGTTACGGAGTTCACGCGGGCGCCTGCACCTGGAGGTGGTGCAGATGCGCTGCAAGGGCTGCGGCAGGACGTTTCGCCCGGCCAATGCGGTGCTGGGGCTTCCCTTTGAGCGACGGTTCCTCGATGAGTTGCTTGAGAAGGCCATCGGGATGGGGATCCAGCTGCCCTATGGTCGTTCCTCGAGGATCTTGCAAGTCCTGCTGGCCGACGCGCCCTCCCCGGAAGGGCTGCGGAGCCAGATCGCTGCGAGGGCCGCTGCGCTTTCGCCCTGCGACGAGGTGGCCGGCAAGACGGTGCTCGTCGACGGCACCCGGGTCAAAGCCGGGGACAACCCGCGGGGCTCGGCAGTTCATCTGGCGATCACGGCGGCGCCGGGCCCGGAGGTGGCCGGACGCCCGACGATCGACAAGCGGCTGGTGCACTTGCACGTGGGCGATGCCGAAGGGCTTCGCCGGCGCCTTCTGGCCCTGCCGATCGAGAGGCTCGTGCACGACGGAGGCCTGAAACTCGATGCCTGTGCTCCCAAGGTCCAGCGCTGCCGCTGGCATCTGGTGCACCAGCTCGATCACTTCCTCTGGCTCGACGGCATGAAGGTCGGGCGCCGCAGGCACTACCAGGAACGCCTCAAGAGCTTGCTGTGGCACAAGGGTCAGCGGGGCCCCAAAGGCCTGGACCGCTTTATCAAAGAACTACAGCACATGGGCTTTTGCCAATCGGCCGAGCACCTGATGGATCAGGCCGAACCGGGCCTCCATAGCCTCGGTCATCAGATCCCGGATCATCTCCCCGTTGATGCCGCCCGTGGTGGCCACCCAGCTATCGATGTCAGTGCAATAATGTACCAGAGATGTCACTGAAAAGTGTACCACCCTGGGGATGAACCCATGGTATCGTCTCCTCGCAGAGAGGAGGTGATACCCCATGATCTCCAAGGAGGGTTACATGGAAATCAAGGCCATGCATCGCATCGGCATGAGCGTCCGGGCGATCGCCCGGGAACTGGGCCTTCACCGCACGACCGTCAAGAAGCATCTCCTCAGCGACGACTTCCCCCGGTACCGCAAGACTCGGCGACGGGAATCGATCCTGGAGCCTTACACCCCGATGATCCGGGACTACCTGCAGGAGGACGACTACCGGGCCACGTGGATCCTCGAGCGGATCCGGCAAGCCGGCTACCCGGGGGCCTACGGGATCGTCCGGGACTATGTCCGCTCGATCAAGCAGCAGAAGACACGCCTGGCCTACGTGCGGTTCGAGACGGAGCCGGGCCGCCAGACCCAGTTCGACTGGGCCGACTTCCAGGTCGTGGAGCCCACGGGGCGGACGACCACGATCTTTGCCTTCATGATGGTGCTGGGCTTCAGCCGCGCCGCCTACGCCGAGTTCGTCGAGCGCTGCACCCTGGAGAGCTTCCTGGACGGCCATATCCGGGCGTTCCGGTATCTTCAGGGGGTCCCCGCTGAGAGCCTCTACGACAACCTCAAGCACGTGGTGATCGGGCGCGACGCGGCGGGCAAGCCGGTCTTCAATGCCGAGTTTTTGCACTTCGCGCATCACTACGGCTTTACGCCTATCGCCTGCCCGCCATACAGCCCCTGGATGAAGGGCAAGGTGGAGCGCCCCATCGATTACCTGCGGGAGCGTTTCTGGCGGGGGTACCACTTCACCTCGGTTGAGAAGGCCAATGAAGACGTCCTGCGCTGGCTTGCCGAGACGGCCAACCGCCGCGTCCACGGCACCCACCGCCGGCCCGTGAATGAACGGTGGGAAGAGGAGGTCCCGCACCTGGGGCCGCTGCCCCCTGCGGATTACGACACATCGCTCAAGGTCTTCCGGAAGGTCTACCGGGACTGCCAGATCTCGTTTAACGCCAACCGCTACGTGGTGCCCCACCGGGCCGTGGGCCGGAAGGTCATGCTGAAGGTCAAAAACGGCCGGATCCGCATCTACCATGACCAGGACCTGCTGGTGAGCTATCGGGAGCCGCAGGGCAAGCACAACGTCGTGGCCGATCCCCGCCTCTACGAAGAACTCAGACATGACAAAGAGCAGTTGAGACGCAGGTACGGGAAATCCAAAGGGAAAGCCACCCGCGGGCTGACCGTCGGCAGTCTCTGGGTCGATGTCCATCATCGCCCGCTGGCTGTGAGCGAAAAGCAATACGCGGACTGGCAGGCGAGCCGTGCGGCGAGAAAGCCTGGCGAGGTGGATCTTGCCGACATCAGGGTCGCGGACACCATGAAGCGGGTGAACCCCGACGTCATCGAGGCCGAGATCAGACAGAAACCCACCAGAATTGAGACCCAGTTGGAGGAAAGGCTGGGCCGTGAGAGAACCGAACTGGAGACCCTCCATCGAAGCCTCACAACGGTTTATGGCCGCGGGGATTTCGAGCGCCTGGATTACCGCCTGGCGGGTGAACGTGAAAGGAGGAGTCTCGTCGTGGAGGGCATCGAGAAATCCTGGGGCCCGAATTACCTCAAGTTCGGTTTGGGCTATGCCTCCGATTTCGACGAGGCGCAACGGTTCAATTTCTCCGTCATGCACCGCATGACGTGGCTGAACAGCCTGGGGGCCGAGTGGCGCAATGACCTCACGATGGGCTATGTTAATGAATTTCACACCGAGTTCTACCAGCCCTTCACACGTCGCGTCGGGGTTTTTGCCGCGCCATGGCTGGACGTGAAGAGGGCGCCCATCAATTACTATATCGAGGACGACTGGGTAGGAGAGTACAAGGTCAGTACCCTTCGAGGCGGTCTTGATCTCGGCGTGCAGGGGAGGCTGGGCGAAATGCGATTGGGGTATTTCTACGGCAAACTGAAAACGGATCAAAAATTCGGCGTCCTTTCCGCCGGGACAAGCCTGGTGCCGGAGTATGACCTCAGGCAGGGGGGGTGGATGGGAAAGTTCATCCTCGATCAGCTCGACAGCGCAAGGTTTCCCCGCGAGGGATTCCTGCTGGGAGGTACGTTCTTTGTCACCGACCCGAACTTCGGGGCCGACGACGATTACAACAAGTTCGAGCTGACCTTTCAGAAGCCCTTCAATCTCGACCGGCACACCCTGAATCTGGGGCTTTTTTATGGCGAGAGCCCCGATAGCAGAATCCCGGCCTACGACCTCTTCAAGCAGGGCGGTTTCCTTCACTTCTCGGGCTACCTCCTGGATCAGCTCGTCGGCCAATACTATTATATGGGCCGACTGGTCTATACCTACCGGTTTGCCGATCTGCCCTCCGCCCTGGGGGGGGGGATCTACCTCGGGGGGTCGTTCGAAGCCGGAGAGGTCGGAAATGCCTTCGACCCTACAACCGCTTCCGGCACGATTTACTGCGGCAGTGTCTTCTTGGGCGTCGACACCATCCTTGGACCGTTCTATTTCGCCTTTGGCCAAGCCGACGATGGCAGCAACTCATTTTACGTCATGCTCGGCATGCACCCTTGAGCAATACACCCCATCGAGCCGTCATTGCCGGGCGCCCTGTTCCTGATCGGCAGACCTGGAGGACCCGGGCTTGACCCGACCTTTGTACTTGAAATACTCATTATTTACTGCCATATTCCTCTGAAATTATAGAAGAAACAATATTAACTATCATCTCCCTGTTCATAAAAGAGGTTGCCGCTCATGACAGATATGCCATCCTCCCGGGATCTCACCCGGGCAACACTCGCCGTGCTCTCCATTGGCGCGCTCATCACCGCCAGTGTCTGGATTTTATGGCCCTTCCTGCTTTCGATCATCTGGGCAACCATGATGGTCGCGGCCACGTGGCCGCTCATGCTGCGCATGCAGAAGTGGCTATGGGGTAAACGCGGGCTCGCCGTGGCAGTGATGACGGCGGTCTTGCTGATGGTATTCTTTGTACCGCTCCTGATGGCTGTCGGGACGATCGTGGAGAACGCCGACAGGATAGCCGGTTGGGCGAAGTCCCTTAAGGATTCCGGCTTGCCGCCCCCACCCGAGTGGGTCGGGGGACTGCCCCTGGTCGGCTCACGTCTCGCGGCAGGATGGCAGGAGCTCGCCTCTGCTGGGCCTGAGGGCCTGTCCGCGAAAGTGACACCCTACGCCAGCAAAATAATAAACTGGTTCGTCGATCATGCCGGGAGCTTCGGGATGATGGTCGTCCAGTTCCTGCTGACCGTGATCATCACCGCGATCATGTTCCTCCGCGGTGAAACAGCGGCGGGGGGCGTGATGCGCTTCACCCGGTGGATCGGCGGGAAGCGCGGTGAGGAAGTTACCGTGCTTGCCGCCAGGGCCATACGGGGCATTGCGCTCGGCGTCGTCGTCACAGCCCTTGTCCAAGCGGTCCTGGGCGGCATCGGTCTTGCGGTGGCGGGTGTGCCGGCCGTTACGGTGCTGTCGCTGGTCATGTTCATACTTGCGCTGGCGCAGCTCGGTGTCTTTCTGGTGCTCCTGCCGGCGGTTATCTGGCTCTACTGGAAGGGTCAGACCGTCTTGGGCACGGTGCTGCTCGTCTGGACGTTCATTGTCGGCACCCTCGATAACGTTATGCGACCGATCCTGATCAAGAAAGGAGCCGACCTTCCGCTTCTGCTGGTCTTTGCCGGTGTGATCGGCGGCCTCATTGCCTTCGGAATTATCGGGATTTTTATAGGTCCTGTCGTTCTTGCCGTCACCCACTCCGTGTTCTCAACGCTGATTAACGGAGATAAACCTGAATCCGTGTCGGAAGAAAGCGACAGCGCCTGAAGAGCCCCACCCGGCTGGCCGTCATTCAGCCATTAAATCTTTGCTTGAAAAATTCAACGTAAAAATGAATAAAGTCACCATCGGGCAGACGCTTCCGGATTGAGGTACATGCATGAAAATCGTATTGCGGGCGATTGTTATTATTCTGGCTACCGTGACCCTTTCCTGCGCGCAGACCAAATCCGTGACCTACCGTTGTGACGGGAGAAAGAGTTTTGTCGTGGTCTTCGACAGCAAGGGTGATTTTGCCATGCTTACACTGGGTGAAAGGGAAATAAGCCTTCCCCTCGTGCCATCTGCCTCCGGGGCGAAATACAGTGATGGCAGGACAACTTTCTGGGGGAAGGGAGTAGAGGCTTTTGTAGAGATGGACGGCAGGATCGTCTATCGGGATTGTAAAACGGCAGCGGATCGCTGAGGAGAGGCCATGCACTGCGGGGAAGTTGTGTCGGGTAAAAAGTTATTCGGCCTGAACGGTGGGATCCGTTTTATAAATGGTAGTCTCATTCTGATTTTTCTATTCGTATCCACTGGTATCGGGTCGGCAGAGACACCGCGGAGCATGGAGGAATGCGCCCGGATCGAGAATGCCACGGAACGGCTGAAGTGTTACGACGAACGGGCCGGACGCAAGACAGCAGCAGAAGGGATGACGATCACAAAAGAGACGCCTCCGGAAGACGAGGAGGAGGTTCCCACCTATCTTGCAAAGCTCTGGGATCTGGACAAGGAGTCAAGGCGGGGAAAGTTCGCCGTCAAGTTCCACCGATCGAACTACCTCCTCCCCTACACTTATGTGGAGAACCCGAACGAAGAAACCGTCCAGGAGGCCGACTCGACGGAGGAATTAAAAAACGCAGAAATCAAATTCCAACTGAGCTTCAAGGTCAAGCTCTGGCAGGATATCCTCGGCAAGAACATGGACCTGTGGTTCGGCTATACTCAAAAGTCCTTCTGGCAGTTCTACAACTTCGAGGACTCCTCCCCGTTCCGCGATACCGACTATGAGCCGGAACTCCTGCTGAATTTTCGGACGAACTACGACTTCCTGGGTTTGAAGGGCCGTTTCATCAACGTGGGTTTCAATCATCAATCCAACGGCCAATCCGATCCCCTTTCGAGAAGCTGGAACCGTTTTGTCGCGAATTTCGGGTTCGAGCGTGAAAACTTTGTCCTGCTTCTGAACACCTGGCTGAGGGTCCCCGAAGACAGTGACGACGATGACAATCCCGACATCGAGAGCTATCTCGGCTACGGCGAACTCTGGGGATATTATTTCTGGAAAAATCAACGCTTCGGCGCGATGGTGCGGAACAATTTCAACTTCGATGACAATCACGGTGCCGTGCAGCTCGAGTGGGCTTTTCCGCTCATCGATCGGGTCAGCGGCTATATCCAGTATTTTCACGGCTACGGAGAGAGCTTGCTCGACTACAACCACAGCGTCAGGCGTATCGGTCTGGGCTTTTTGATAAAAGACTGGGATTGAAGCGGGACGAAGGAACATCGATGAAGCGAAAAAGAAAGCTTCTGTCACGGAACAAGGTTCTCACTTACAAGGACGAGTACGACCCCGGTTTGCTTGTCCCCGTCATGCGGGCGACACACCGCACGAAGATCGGGATCGGCCGGGTGCTCCCCTTCAGGGGCGTGGACATATGGAACGCCTACGAATTGTCCTGGCTGGATCCCGGCGGGAAACCCCGGGTGGCCATAGCGACCATTATTTTCCCCGCTGAATCCCCTTGTCTCATTGAATCTAGGTCCATGAAGTTCTATCTGAACTCATTCAACCAGTCGTGTTTTTCGAGTGTCGATCAGGTGGAAAGGACGATGAAGCGGGACCTCGGGCAGGCCTGCGGTAGCAGGGTTAAGGTCAAAGTCATGCTCCCGGGGAGATTCGGAGGGCAGGTCTTGAAGGAACTGGAGGGGGAGCTGATCGATCGCATCGATGCGAAGATTTCGGATTACAGGCCGAATCCGGCACTGCTTTCCGCGAGGGGGGCCGTTGTCGAAGAAACGCTGACATCAAATCTCCTGAAATCGAACTGTCCGCTCACCGGCCAGCCGGACTGGGCAAGCCTGCAGGTCCGCTATCGCGGCCCCAAAATCAGCCGCACAGGGCTCCTTCGGTATATCATTTCTTTCAGGCAGCACGGTGATTTCCACGAACACTGCGTGGAGCGCATCTTCGCGGACATCCTGCGTCGGTGCAGGCCGGAGCAGCTGACCGTTTATGCCCGCTACACGAGGCGCGGCGGCATCGATATCAACCCCTTCCGGACGAACTGCGGAGATGCCCCTCCGTCCAATCGCCGCACCGCCAGACAGTAGGGCCAGGGCTCTTTCTGTTCACATTTATCGTATCGTAGTCATTGACCTTTCGGCAGGAAAGAAGTTATAAAAGGACACCTCAAAAACCGCTTTCACCCGGAGGGGAAGAAGAATGAAAAAAATCGTGCTGATCCGCCACGGCGAGAGCACCTGGAACAAGGAAAACCGCTTCACCGGCTGGACCGATGTGGGCCTGTCCGAGAAAGGCGTCGACGAGGCCGTCCAGGCGGGACGCACGCTCCTCTGCGAGGGTTATGTTTTCGATGTGGCCTACACATCGGTGCTGAAGCGGGCCATCAAGACGCTCTGGATCGTCCTCGAGGAGATGGATCTCATGTGGGTCCCGGTTTATTACAGCTGGCGGCTCAACGAACGCCACTACGGGGCTCTCCAGGGGCTCAACAAGACTGAGATGGTGGAGAAGCACGGCATGGAGCAGGTCCAGATCTGGCGTCGGAGCTATGACATCCGTCCCCCAGCCCTCACGCCGAGTGACCCGCGTTACAACGGGCGAGACCCGCGCTACGCCGATCTGCGCCCCGAGCATGTCCCTCTCACGGAATGCCTGAAAGACACCGTCGAACGCTTTCTCCCTTACTGGCATGAGACGATTGCGCCGGCAGTCAGGGAGGGCAAACGGGTGGTCATCTCCGCCCATGGAAACAGTCTCCGGGCCTTGGTCAAGTACCTCGATAATGTTCCCGATGACGTGATCGTGGGGCTGAACATTCCCACGGGCATCCCGCTGGTCTACGAGCTCCGGGACGACCTGACACCGGTCCGCAGTTATTACCTGGGCGACCCCGAGGCGGTGAAGAAAGCCAGCCAGACCGTGGCTGATCAGATCAAGAAGAAGTGAGGACGAAGTCCTATTTCTTCTTCACAGAGGCCTTGGCGTAGTCAACCATCCCTTGAAAATCGATCACGACCACCGGTTCATTCCCTACCACCCACGCGTCATGCCCCGTCGGCAGGAGTGACACGTCGCCTGCCTTGCAATCGAACTGCTTTCCGTCATCCATCACAACCTTGAGGGTGCCCGAGAGATGATACTGGAAGTGCGGCGCTTCACAGCTTTTCGTCTTTGCGATGGACTGAACAGAGGTAGACCACTTCCAACCCGGTTCAAATGTGCCGCGCCCGATGGTAGCGCCCCCAATCTTGATGAGTTCCAATTTGCCTCTGGGAAAGGTCCTGACTTCGTCCGGTTTATTGAAACTTTTCGTTTCCGCTTTTTTCATGACGAACCTCCTTATGCATTATTGTGGGTGTCTTCGGGGATCGGGTTGACTGAATTGATTAACGTAGGATCATCGCACGTGAGATAAAGAAATCGAAGAATGTTCGGCGTGCGTTCCAGTCCATTGATAAAAATATAAGAAGAAACAAGGACCGTTGTCAATGCTCCTTTAGCGGAGAATCGGATCAACCTTTTCCTTAGTCGGACCGCATCTTCTTGAATGTGTTGATAAGCCCGTTCGTCGAAGAATCGTGCGACGCAACGGGTTTTTCATCTTTCAGCTCCGGCTGGATCTTGCCGGCCAGCTGCTTGCCGAGCTCGACCCCCCACTGGTCGAAGCTGAAGATGTTCCAGATGACCCCCTGGACGAAGATCTTGTGCTCGTACATGGCGATGAGGTTCCCCAGGACACGGGGCGTGAGTTTCTTGAACAGAATCGAATTCGTCGGTCTGTTCCCCTCGAAGACCCGGTAGGGGAGAAGTTTTCCGATTTCCTCATCGTTCCTGCCTTCCGCCCGGAGATCCTGGATAGCCTCCTCTTCCGTCTTTCCCTTCATGAGGGCCTCCGTCTGGGCGAAGAAGTTGGAAAGCAGGATGGCGTGGTGCTCCCCGACGGGATTGTGGCTGATGGCCGGGGCCAGGAAATCGGCGGGGATCAGCTTCGTTCCCTGGTGGAGGAGCTGGAAGAACGCATGCTGGCCGTTGGTCCCCGGCTCACCCCAGACGATGGGGCCCGTCTGGTAGGCGACCTTTTTACCGCTTCGATCAACGGACTTGCCGTTGCTCTCCATGTTCCCCTGCTGGAAGTAGGCCGGGAAGGGGTTCATGTACTGGTCGTAGGGCAGGATCGCCTCCGTCTCGGCGCCGAAGAAGTTGTTGTACCAGATCCCGAGGAGGGCCAGGATGACCGGTATGTTTTCACGGAAGGGGGCATGCCTGAAATGCTGGTCCATTTCATAGGCCCCCTCGAGAAGTTCGGTGAAATTCTCGAAGCCGACACGGCAGGCGATCGAAAGCCCGATGGCGGACCACAGGGAGTACCGGCCGCCCACCCAGTCCCAGAAGGTGAACATGTTCTCGCGGTCAATGCCGAAGGCCTTGACCTTGTCGGCGTTGGTCGATATCGCCACGAAGTGCTTCGAGATCTTCTGCGGATCCCCGGCGCAGTTGACAAACCATTCACGCGCCGTGAAGGCGTTGGTCATCGTCTCCTCGGTGGTGAAGGTCTTGGAGGCGATCAGGAAGAGGGTTCGGTCGGGCTTCAACCGGTTGAGTGTCTCCGTGATCTGTGTCCCGTCGACGTTGGAGACGAAATGCACGGCAGGGCCCTTTGCGAAAGGCCGGAGGCACTCCGTGACCATGACGGGACCAAGGTCCGATCCCCCGATCCCGATGTTGACGATGTCGGTGATCTTTTTGCCCGTGTAACCTTTCCACTTCCCGGAGATGACGTTCGCGGAAAAGCCTTTCATCTTCTTCAAAACTTCATTCACCTGAGGCATCACGTCCTTACCGTCCACGTGAATCGGGGCATTGCCCCTGTTCCTCAGGGCTACGTGTAAAACGGGCCGGTCCTCCGTTTCGTTGATCCGGTCGCCCGTGAACATTTTTTCGATGGCTTCCTTGAGGCCCGCCTCCTCTGCGAGCCTGATGAGGAGGGGAATTGTGTCACCGGTGATCCGGTTCTTCGAGTAGTCAACGAGGATGTCATTGAAACGGATGGCGTATTTAGCGAATCTTTCAGGATTCCCTGAGAAGAGCTCTTTCATGTGGAGGTCTTTGACTTGCCGGAAATGCTCGGCGAGGAGTTTCCAGGGTTCGGTACTCGAAGGATCAACTTTCCTGAGCATGGCGGGTCCCCTCCTTTAAAAGGACTGAGCGATCAAATATTACACTATATGGGGACCTGGCGACACGAAAATATTTCACGAACGTCAGAGTGAGAAGTACTTCTTGGCAGAGATCATGTTGCTGATCCAGTTTTTGATGGGCCTTTCAATCGAAAATGGCCGAGAAAACAGGCCTAGACCCCGTTCCAGTGAGATAGCCGATCGGCTTTCATTTCCCGATGTAAATCGAATATTTACATCCTGCCCATATTGGACCAAAGTCCAGTATGGATAGGACTAAGGTCCAATGGATATCGGTCACCGGAAAATATATGTAATCGCGAAAGGTAAACAGAGGCGACATGTCATCGGTCTTCCTGAAACAATCATTGCGTAGAGGTGATAAATCCTTATATTTGAATAGTTTGAACCATGAAGGAGTTAAGAGCAATGGAGAAGACGTATCGCGTATTCCGCACGTTAGCCATGGCGGCCCTATGTGTCGTGACGCCGTTCTGCACGACGGGTGCCATCGCCCAGGATAAGTTAACTCCGGAAGCGAAGAAACCGACGGTATACAGGGAAAAAACGGGTACCATTACTGCCACGGTCCAGGCCATCGATCTGGGCGTCAGCCTCGTCAAGAAAGGTGCCACGGGCGGATGGGCCGGCAGCGGGGAGACGGGCATGGAGGCCATGGTCCTCGACTCGACGACCAATGCAGTCATCGCCCTGGGGGCCAACTCGCGTGCCGCGGCGTTCGACGAGCGGTTCTCGAAGTAGGGTTCCGCAGCCGATGCCTTCAAGTTCTGGTTCGAGACAATTGCGAAAGGGATCGATGCCCTGCACGGGAAAGGCAAATTACCGGAACTCAGAAAATAAGTAGTTTTTCGCATACGTCACCGCGGGCGCGGCCCGCTGAAGGATCCGCACCCCCTCGCTGCAACTTGCTTACAAAGTGCTAATCGAGGGCGAAAAAAATCACAGCAGAGAAGGAGAAGAACCATGAAACGAAATGCCGTAAACCTGACGATCGGTGTTGCCCTGTCGGCCGCCTGCGCGGCGACAGCCGCGGCGCAGACGGCGATCGACCGCACAACGCTTCCGATCCCGGAGCCCAAGTACCCGCACAGCAACGTCCTCGATGTCCGGAATGCGACACCCCCGCCGCGGTTCGAGGTCAAAGCTCCGGCACAGGCCCCGAACGTTCTTGTTGTTCTCATCGACGACATGGGGTTCGGACAGCCCGGCACCTTCGGGGGGCCTATCAACATGCCGACGGCCGAGCGCCTCGCGAAAAGCGGCCTCAAGTACAATCAGTTCCACACGACGGCCCTGAGCTCGCCGACCCGCGCAGCCCTTCTGACGGGTCGCAATCACCATACGAATAACACGGGCTCGATCATGGAGACCTCCACGGCATTTCCAGGCAACACCGGCCAGCGTCCCGAGAGCGTGGCGCCGCTTGCCATGATGCTGCGGTACAACGGCTACTCGACCGCGCATTTCGGCAAGAATCACGAGACCGCCGCCTGGGAGGTCAGCCCCTCCGGGCCGACGGACCGCTGGCCGACACGCAACGGTTTCGACAAGTTCTACGGCTTCATGGGCGGAGAGACGAACCAGTGGGCTCCCACCATTTATGACGGGATGACGAAGATAGAGGTGCCGAAGGACCCGAACTACCACTTCACAACGGACATGGCCAACCAGGCGATCAACTGGATGCGATCGGTCAAGGCCCTGACGCCGGACAAGCCCTTCTTCATCTACTTTGCGCCTGGCGCAACCCACGCGCCGCACCAGGTGTCCAAGGAGTGGATCGCAAAATACAAGGGCAAATTTGACCGTGGATGGGACAGGCTGCGGGAAGAGACGCTTGCCCGCCAAATCAAGATGGGCGTGGTGCCCGCGGGAACGAAGCTCGCGCCCAAGCCCGCGGCTATCAAGGACTGGGACAGGCTGAGCGCGGAGGAAAAGAAGCTCTTTGCCCGCCAGATGGAGGTTTTCGCCGGCTTTGCCGAGCAGACCGACTATGAGGTCGGGCGGCTCGTCGATGCGATCGCGGACATGGGCCAGCTCGACAACACGCTGGTCTTCTATATCCTCGGAGACAACGGGGCGAGCGCCGAAGGCGGCATGAACGGCATGTTCAACGAGATGACCTACTTCAACGGTGTGGAGGAAACGGTCCAGGACGTCCTGAGACACTACGACAAGCTCGGCGGGCCGAAGACTTACGGTCACTATGCCGCGGGGTGGGCCGTGGCTGGCGACACACCGTTCACTTGGACCAAGCAGGTCGCGTCCAGTTACGGCGGGACGCGCAACGGCATGGTCATCCACTGGCCGAAGGGTGTCAAGAGCAAGGGAGAGATCCGGTCGCAGTGGCACCATGTCATCGATATCGCCCCCACAGTCCTGGAGGCCGCAGGCCTGCCCGAGCCCAAAGCGGTGAACGGCGTTGCCCAGACCCCCATCGAAGGGGTGAGCATGCTCTACAGCTTCAACGACGCCCAGGCAAAGAACCGCCACCAGGCCCAGTACTTCGAGATCTTCGGCAATCGCGCCATCTACCACGACGGCTGGCTCGCCGGCACCGTCCACAAGGCTCCTTGGGATGCCAAGCCCCGGGCTGCCTTTGAAGACGACACCTGGGAGCTCTACGACACGCGGGCCGATTTCAGCCTTGCCCATGACCTGGCGAAACAGAATCCCGACAAGCTCAAGGAACTGCGGGAACTCTTCATGAAGGAGGCGGTGCTGTACAACGTGCTGCCCCTGGACGATCGCTTCCTGGAGCGCATCATCCCCGCCATGGTCGGCCGGCCCGACCTGATGGCCGGTCGGACTTCGCTCACCGTCTATGAGGGAATGACCGGCATGACCGAGAACGTGATGATCAACATGAAGAACCGGTCCCACACGGTGACCGCCGAGATCAGCGTTCCCAGGGGCGGCGCCAGGGGCGTGATCATCTCCCAGGCGGGTCGTTTCGGAGGCTGGAGTCTGTATCTGAAGAACGGCAAGCCGGCGTATACCTACAATTTCCTCGGTTTGAAGAGCACCACTATTGCGGCAAAACAGGCTATCCCTGCCGGCAAGTCAACGGTCCGGTTCGAGTTCGCCTATGACGGCGGCGGGCTCGGCAAGGGAGGAACGGGCATGATCTTTGTCAATGACCGGAAAGTCGCCCGGGGACGCATCGATCGCACGCAACCCTTCATTTTCTCGGCTGACGAGGGAACCGATGTGGGCGAGGACGGGGAAACGCCGGTCGCCGACTATGGCATCCCGGCGCCGTACAAATTCACCGGCAAGATCCACAAGGTTACCATTGACGTGCAGGAGATGAAAAAAACCGACAAGGCGGACGAGGAAAAGGGCCGCGCCGTGGCCGCTCATAAGAAAGCACTTTCAGATTAAGTGATGGGCAAGGCTCAGGAAGGAAAGGGCATGGTGCTCTTTCCCCCCTGAGTTTCGTGAAAGCAGGTGTTATGTCTATTGGACAAAAAAAGGAGCAAGCACAATGAGATGCAGCAGAATGATGAACGTTGCCCTCGTGGTCTTGATGAGCCTCGGCATCGCGCTTCCCGGGTGGGCCGCACCGCCCGGGATGAAAATGACCACGACCCTGCCGCCGGGGATTGCGATACCGGATAGGGTGGAAACCCGCCTCGGCACGCTGAAGTTTTTTGATGGCTTCCCGGACAAGGCCACCGTCGAGAAGATTTATGACAACCTGGATTTTCAGCGGGCAGTGCAGGCCTATCTCCTGGCGTTGGCGCCGGTAAACATGGCCGGGTTGCGAGAGGGGTTACTGGGAGTCGGTCCGGCGAACGTCACGATCCCGACGTTTGAAGCCAACATGAATGCCCGCTCGATTTTTCTCACGGCAAATGCCACCACACCCTACACGTGGGTCTGGATCGACCTGCATGGCGGTCCGGTGGTTGCCGAAGTGCCACCCATGACCCTGGGTATGATTGATGACTTTTGGTTCCGTTACGTCACCGACATCGGTGTGGTAGGTCCGGATAAGGGCAAAGGTGGAAAGTATCTGCTTTTGCCTCCCGGCTATAAGGGTGAAGTTCCGCAGGGATACATGGTCGTGCGCGTCCCGACGTTTGAGTCGATCCTTGTCTGGCGCAATATGCCGCTGGAAGGCGGCCTCAAAGCGGCCATAGAACGCCTGCACAAGAACACGCGCATCTATTCCTTGTCCGAGGCGAAGAATCCGCCCCCTAACAAGTTTGTGAATGTGTCGGACCGCGATTTTTGCACGGTGGCGGCGGCGGATTACAAGTTCTGGGAACTTCTCAATTACGTCGTTCAGAACGAACCCGTCGAATCGCTTGATCCGGTCAATCTCGGTTTCTTTGCTTCGATCGGCATCGAGAAGGGCAAACCCTTCGCACCCGATGCGCGCATGAAGAAGATACTGACCGAGGCTGCCGCTGTTGGCGATGCTACCGCGCGCACTCTCACCTACCAGAGCCGCATACCCGAGGCTTTCTACTATCCTAACAGCACATGGCGTCAGTGGCTGGGTGGGTACAAATTCCAGTCGCAACCCGGCGTGGCCTATCTGGATGCCGCCGCCTTCTTCTATTTCTATGCAACCGGAGTGACGCCGGCCATGGAAGCCAAGATGGTGGGTCAAGGCTCCCAGTACGCCGTCGGAATCGTGGATTCCAAGGGCAATCCGCTGGACGGTGGCAAGACCTATCGGCTGCGTGTATTGCCCAACGCTCCAGTAAAGGATTTCTGGTCAGCGATTGTGTATGACAACCAGACCCGTTCCATGCTCCAGACCGATCAAGACTTTCCCCAGGTGAGCAGCCTGGATAAGGGTCTGGTTGTGAACAAGGACGGTTCGGTGGACGTGTACTTCGGTCCCAAGGCGCCGGCCGGCATGGAGAAGAATTGGATTCAGACCATCCCCGGCAAGGGCTGGAATATGCTCTTTCGGCTCTACGGCCCTCTGGATGCGTGGTTTGACAAGACCTGGCGGCTGGGAGAGATCGAACTGATACAGTAAAAGAATATATCGGTGATTAATCGGGGAGTATTATTCCCATTTTGAGATCGATACTCCCCGGTGGTCATTGTCAAAAAGCGCTAATATTTTCTATGAATGCCAATGACACAATCAGTCAATCAGATGACGCCCTGCAGGGCATTCACGTTGTGGCCAAGCCCATAGGGCCGTTGTGTAATCTTAATTGTGAATACTGCTTTTATCTTGAGAAACAGGCATTGTTCGCTCCCAATGAGAAGTACCGCATGACGGATGATGTTCTCCGCGCCTTTATCACGGGCTACATCTCATCGCAGCCTACACCGGTCGTCGAGTTTGTCTGGCAGGGGGGGGAGCCGACACTCCTGGGAATCGATTTTTTCAAGAGGGCAGTTGAACTACAGAAGCATCTTGCAGGGACAAAGACCATAGCGAACGCTCTCCAGACCAACGGCACCCTGTTGACTGATGAGTGGTGTGCCTTTCTGAAAAAACATAATTTCATAGTGGGGATCAGCCTTGACGGCCCCCAGGAGATACACGACCGGTATCGCCACGATCGGAAAGGAGCGGGTAGTTTTGTACAGGTTATGCACGGGCTCAAACTTTTGCAGAAACACGGTGTAGAATATAATATTCTGGCCTGTGTTGCCAGGGAGACAGCACGTAATCCCCTTGATATATACCGCTTCTTCAAGGATCAAGGGGTAGAGTTCATCCAGTTCACCCCCGTTGTCGAGCGGATGCCTGATCGGCAGAGTGTCACGGAGGGTCTGCGGCTTGCAGCGCCTGCGGCGCTGGACAGCCGCGAGGGACAGGGGGAGGTCACTGGTGCCCGAGTCTTGGGGCGATTTCCTCATCGGCGTCTTCGAGGAATGGGTGCGAAACGATGTAGGCAGGGTCTTTATCATGAACTTCGAATGGGCCTTTCAATCGAAAATGGCCGAAAAAACGAACCTAGACTCCGTTCGAATGAGATAGCCGATCGGCTTTCATTTCCCGATGTAAATCGAGTATTTACATCCTGCCCATATTGGACCAAAGTCCAATAGATATCAGGTATCGAAAAATATATTTAATCGCTAAATGTAAACACAGGCGACGTGTCATCGGTCTTCCTGAAATACTCATTGCGTAGAGGTGATAAATTCATTATGAAGATTGAATTTGAACCGTGCAGGAGTTGAGAGTAATGGAGAAGACGTATCGCGTATTCTTGGCGTTAGCCATGACAGCCCTTTTTGTCGTGACGCTGTTCTGTGCGACGGGTGCCATCGCCCAGGAGAAGGCTGCTAAGGAAGCGAAGAAACCAACGGTATACAGGGAGAAAGCCGGAACCATAACCGCCACGGTCCAGGCCATCGATCTCGCCAACAGGATCGTGACGGTCAAGGGAGGCCCGAAGGGACAGACGATCGAGCTCCTGGCCGATGAGAAGGTAAAGAATTTAGATAGACTGAAGGTGGGCGACGAGGTGGCGGTCAAGTACTTCGCCTCTGTTGCGGTCCGGGTGACGAAGCCCGGGGAAGTCAAAGTCAAGGAGACGATGGAGAAGGTTAAAGTGGAAGGTACGGGATCGGAGACACGCCAGCTCATTGTGACCGCAACGGTCCAGGACATCGACAGGGACAGGAACAACGTGTTCCTCAGGTGGCCCGAGGGCGCCATCGTGGGCATGCAGGTGAAGGACCCCACGATCCTGGAAGGCTTGAAGGTGGGCGACGTGGTCGTGATCACCTACACCGAGGCAGTGGCAATCTCCATTGAAAAGAAAAAACGATAACTACGAAGAGCCAAGGAGGTCATTATAAAAGCAGCGGCAAGAGTCATTTTGGCAGTCGTGATAGGTTTTCTTTTCACTGTACCGGCGGCATTTGCGGCGGATATTCAATATTCCGGGTTTCTCGGCAACCCGTCGGCGTATGATCTGCTGAAGCCGGGTCCGGAAGGCGGAATCAAGCTGCGCTGGCTGAAACCGGGTGTCGATTTCAAGAAGTACAACAGGTTCATGGTGGACAGCGTCGTCTTCTTCCTGGCCGACAAGGCCGACTACAAGGGTATCGACCCCCAGGAGATGAAGGAACTGGCCGACGAATTCAACAAGAAAGGTGCCACGGGCGGATGGGCCGGCAGCGGGGAGACGGGCATGGAGGCCATACTCCTCGACTCGATGACCGACGAAGTTATCGGCATGGGTGTCGACCAGAGACAGGCCGAGTTTGAGCAGAGATTTTCGAAGTGGGGTTCCGCAGCCGATGCCTTCAAGTTCTGGTCCGAGAATGCGGTAAAAAACATTGACGCTTACCACGACGTCAAAAGAGAACCCAAGAAGTAGCATTTACTCTGCCTGATAGCATACCACAAACACGAGTATTTCTAAGAGACCGCACCCGTGTCGTATTGCCAGATAAAGCTTCATAGAGCAACATGCAGTAAATAATCGGGTTTGTGAGAGTTGATTCAGATATAAACGTAGTGATAAATCAAACACCATCAATGCAAGAGGAGGAAGAAAATGAAGAAAAGGTTATCCGTTGTCGTCGCGTTTTGTGCTCTTTTCCTGTTTATCGTTCCCGTCTGTGCCCAGGACAAGCCCGCGGACACCAACCAGCTGGTGAGGGAGAAGATCCAGGCCGACAAGAAGCTCTTTGTCGCGGACAACATGCAGTTCACCGAGGCGGAAGCCAAGGTTTTCTGGCCTGTTTACGACAGCTACCAGAAGGAGCAGCTCAAGCTCGTGGACCGCACCCAGAAGCTCATCAATGACTACGCGAAGAACTATCAGACCATGACGGACGCCACGGCGAAGAAGCTGACCGATGAGATGATCGCGATTGAGAACGACCGGCTCAAGCTGAAGAAGGACTACCTGCCGAAGTTCCGCAAGGTCCTGCCGGACAAGCGGGTGGCACGGTATTACCAGCTTGAAAACAAGGCCTTCGCGGTGGTAAGTTATGATATAGCGAAGGGGATACCCCTGGTGAAGTAGATCTCCGCGGGGAAATAGTTTAAAGACATTGTCGACTCGAGCCGGAGGATGACGTCCGATGAGACAATCAAGGTGGGTTTGTCTATTATTTGTTCTGGCTCTAATGGCCGGCTGCGCACACATCGGGGGGCACTACCCGGTGAATGCGCCGCTTCAGAAGTTCGACCCTAACTACGGCTACATCCCACAGAACATGGGGCCTGTGGGCCACTCGGAGGACTTGCTCCTGATCCTGTCCTTCTCCGGGGGGGGGACACGGGCGGCCGCCTTTTCCTACGGTGTCCTCGAGGAGCTCCGTGCGATGGAGATCGCCTTCGACGGCAAGAAACGCCGCCTTTTGGATGAGGTGGACATAATCTCGGGGGTTTCCGGGGGGAGTTTCACGGCAGCATACTTCGGGCTTTTCGGGGACCGCATCTTCGAGGATTTCGAGACCCGCTTCCTGAAGAAGGATGTCCAGGGGGATCTGACATTTGGCATCCTCTTCAACCCCGTCAACTGGGTCCGGCTTTCTTCGCCTTTCTACGACCGGAGCGACCTGGCCGCCGACTATTACGACAAGAACGTCTTTGACGGAAAGACCTTCAGGGACATGCTCGAGCGCAAAGGGCCTGTGGTCCTCATCAACGCGACGGACATGTCCCTGGGCTTGAGGTTCACCTTCCACCAGACCCTGTTCAATGCCATCTGTTCCGACCTTTTGAAATTCCCCGTGGCCCGGGCCTGTGCCGCTTCCTCGGCCGTTCCGGGTGTGCTCACGCCGCTCACGGTGAGAAATTACGCGGGAAGCTGCGGCTTTGTCCTTCCCCCGCTGTTCGAGGGGCCATCACTGAGCTACCGGATGCGCGAGCAAAAAGAGAGCCTGGCGCTCGTGCTGGATAAGGCAAAGAAGCCCTACTTTCACCTGATCGACGGCGGAGTGGCAGACAACCTGGGCCTGAGGGCCATCCAGGAGGCCATCGACGCCCTGGGCAACGTCTGGATGGTTCTGAAGCTCACGGGAAGGGAAAAGGTCCGGAAAGTGGTCTTCGTCGTCGTCAACGCCGAGACGAAAACCGAGTCCCAGTGGGACAAGATCGAGTTCGTTCCCCCCTTCTCAGCCATGATGTCGAACTACTCCACCATCGCCATCGTCCGTTACAACGCTGAGACCATGGCCCTCTTGCAGGAGAGCTCCGTCCGGTGGGCCAACCAGGTCCGGACGGGCCGATGCCCCCCGGGGCAGGTCTCGACGGAGCCGGGCTCCTGCGGCGACATCGAATTCTACCTGGTGGATGTCCGCTTCCAAAATCTCATGGACAAAGCGGAAGCGGAATACCTGGCCAAATTGCCCACGTCTTTCACGCTGCCCGGTGAGGACGTCGACAGGCTGAAGGCCGGTGCACGCAAGCTCCTTACAGAGTCGAGTGATTTCCAGAGACTATTGAAAGACCTGAATGCATGGGTCCCGTCGAAGTGGACTCCTCAATGAAACTGTGAAGTGTTCGTAAGTCAGGGAGCGGAACTGAGACGCAAGGGATTGGTATGACCCTCAGAGGAGTCGTGACCGTTATCACAGTCGTGCTCGCCATGTCGATAACCATCCCTGTGGCGCTCGCAGCTGAAAGTCAGCAGCAAGAGGAGAACCTCGGAGACGTCGACCCGACGAAGCCCGTCGTCTTCAACGTGCGGGAGGAGTTTTACAAGATCAACGCGGACTCGTGGAGGAATGCCTTTATCCTGAGAACGGATATTATCAGGCTGGGGGGACTTCGAAACTTCCTCCTGCGGTTCGATGTCCCCTTCATGTCCGTTGACACGGGACCGAGCACAGACCATGGTCTGGGCGACCTCTATGGCCAGGCTCTCCTGATCCCTTATGCGTCGGAGCAATTCTTTTTTGCCGTCGGATCTGGTCTCGTGGCGCCCTCTGCCACGGAGAATACCCTGGGGGCGGGAAAATGGCAGGCCGCACCGCTGGCCTTGCCCGGCTGGCGGTTCAAGGACCCGAGAGGGCTTTTCTTCGTGAAGGTCCAGGATTATGTCTCTTTCGCCGGCCAGGACGACCGCGCCGACATTCATTACATGATCGTGCAGCCCTTTCTGATCATGAAGCTCAGTGACAAATGGTGGGCAGGGGCGGACTCGGAGGCCAAGGTCAACTGGGAGCAGGACAACCATAAGAGTTACAAATCGGGGGTCATCCTCCTGAGAATGTGGACAAAGAGTTTCGGAACATGGGTCAAGCCTGAATTTCCCTGGGGTTCCAACCGCGAAGGGGACTGGAACTTGAAGGCTTCCTTTTTCTGGAATTACTGAGGAAGAAAGGTTGCCCCTTCTCACACGGTTTTAAGTGAAATTGCACCTCTTTCTTGCCTTTTCGCATCATACCTGTATATCATCCCTGCCGTGAAACTTTTTTGTCGATTTTAATAAATAGAAATCATGCAAAACAGCATTGATGTAAAGAACGAAGGAAGCCCTCAGGGTCTGCACGTCGTGGCCAAACCTATCGGGCCCGTCTGCAATCTCGACTGCGAGTACTGCTTCTACCTCGAGAAGCAGGCCCTGTTTGACGCGGGCGAAAATTACCGGATGTCCGATAAGGTCCTTTCCGCATTTATCACCAAGTACATCACATCCCAGCCCACGCCGGTCGTCGAATTCGTCTGGCAGGGGGGAGAACCTACCCTCTTGGGGTTCGATTTCTTCAAGCGGGTGATCGACTTGCAGAAACAATTTTCTGGGGCGAAGACCATAACGAATGCCCTCCAGACCAACGGGACCCTGCTCGACGACGAGTGGTGCAGGTTTCTGAAGCGGCACAACTTTATGGTCGGGATCAGCCTCGACGGGCCGAAGGAGATCCACGACCGTTACCGCAGGGACCGCAAAGGCCGGGGAACCTTCGAACAGGTTATGAGAGGCCTGAGGCTCCTGCAGAAGCACAAGATTGAATACAACGTGCTGGCCTGCGTGGCCCGTGAGACGGCGGCGAGGCCCCTCGAGGTGTATCGTTTTTTTAAAGAAGCCGGTGTCGAGTTCATCCAGTTCACCCCGATCGTGGAGCGCATGCCTGACGAGCAATGCGCTAAACAGGGCCTGCGCCTCGCAGCCCCCGCGGCGCTCGACAGGCACGAGGAGGAGGCGGAGATCACGGACTGGACGGTGCAGCCTGAGGAATACGGCGACTTTCTCATCGCCGTCTTCGAGGAGTGGGTTCGCAACGACGTGGGAAAGGTCTTCGTCATGAACTTCGAATGGGCCCTCAACGCATGGATCGAAAACCCCTCGCCCGTCTGTGTCCACGCGAAACAGTGCGGCCGCTCGCTCGTGATCGAGCATAACGGCGATGTCTATGCCTGCGACCACTGCGTCTACCCACCATACAGGCTCGGCAACGTCCTGACCGATGCGCTCCCGGCCATGGTGGAGAAATCCCTGAAATCCGGTTTCGGGATCGCCAAGGAAACGGCCCTTCCGCGCTGGTGCAGGGAGTGCGATGTGCTGGCTGCCTGCCAGGGGGGATGCCCGAAACACCGCTTCACGGGCACATACTACGACGAACCGGGGCTTCACTATCTGTGCGCGGGATACAAGAAGTTTTTCCTGCACATCCGGAAGTACATGCATATCATGACACAGCTTTTAGAAAAGGGGCTCCCCGTATCCCTCGTGATGGATGCGCTGAAGAGGCCACTGGTCATCACGCAGGCTAAGCCGGCCGGTCCGGCGACGAAGAAGAAGGCAATTCACTGATGGGTAGAAGAAACATGGGCGCGATACGCAAGGGGACCGGCGGGACGCAGCGTAAAACGATGATGCTCGTCACCGCCATAGTGCTCGCTTTTATTTTTACGACAGGATTCACGGGATACGTTTCCGAGGCGGTGTCCGCAGAAAATACCGACAAGTTTACCCCGGCGCAGATGAACTACCAGCGCCTGGAAGGCAGGTGGGTAAGGCCGGACGGGGGGTACGTCCTCGAATTGAGGAACATCAAGAAAGATGGAAGCCTGACGGCTGCCTACTACAACCCACGGCCGATCAGGGTCTTCCGCGCGGAATGGAGCAGGAAGGAGGGCAGGATCAGCCTGGTGGTCGAACTGCGCGATATCAACTATCCCGGTTCGACGTATACTCTGCAGTACGATCCGGCAACCGACCGGCTCACAGGAAAATACTTCCAGGCCGTTGAGAGACAGACCTTCGACATCTATTTTGTGAAGGTCCGATAAAGGTATAAACGAAGTGATAAATCAACACGATAAGACCTGAAACGGTCGCATCATTTTTTGCGTCTCTCCTTGCCTTTTTAGATCATACCCGTGTATCATTCCTGCCGAAATATTACCCACTTGGGAAGCATCGATAAAGACCGATGAAGAGCTGGCCGCGAAACCCCATCATCTATGAAATCAACACCTTCGTCTGGCTCAATGATTTGAGCCGGCGTTACAGCCAGCCCATCTCCCTCCGAAACGTCCCCGCGGAAGAGTGGGACACCCTGTCGTCCCGCGGCTTTGATGCCGTCTGGCTCATGGGGGTCTGGGAGCGGAGCCCCGCAGGCACCCGCATTGCCCGTGGACTTCCAAAACTCAGAAACGCTTGCCGCAACGCCCTGTCGGATTTTCGTCCGCGGGACGTCGTTGGCTCACCCTACTGTGTACGCCGCTACACGGTGGATAGGCGCCTGGGCGGAATGAGCGGGCTTGGCGTTGCCCGCGAGATGCTCGCGAAGCGGGGGATGAGGCTCATCCTCGATTTTGTGCCCAACCACACGGCCATCGATCACCCCTGGGTCTCCGAACACCCTGAATATTTTATTCAAGGGTCCCGCAAGGATCTGGAAGAATTTCCCGACGCCTTCTTCGAGTCCGGGGGCAGGGTGTTTGCCCGCGGGCGGGACCCCTTCTTCCCTCCCTGGGAGGACACCGCCCAGGTCAACGGATTCGCGAGCGGTCTCCGGCGGACTTATGTCGATACCCTTCTGTGTATCTCCAAGCAGTGTGACGGCGTCCGATGCGACATGGCCATGCTTCTCACGGGAAATGTCTTTGAGGGGACCTGGGGGACTCGAGTCGGGAAACGCCCGCCGGTAGAGTTCTGGGAAGAGATGATCACGGCCCTTCGAAAGGCCTCTTCCGATTTCCTTTTCATGGCCGAGGTCTACTGGGACCTGGAACCGGACCTTCTGAAGCAGGGGTTCGATTACTGCTACGACAAGAAGCTTTATGATATGCTGGTCAGCGGAAACGCCGGGAGCATCCGCCGGCATCTCCAGGCCGATCCCGTCTACCAGGGGAAGCTTGTCCGCTTCATCGAGAACCACGACGAGCCCCGCTCGGCGGCGACTTTTTCGCCCCATACGTTGCCTGCAGCAGCCGTTACCTTTGCAACGCTTCCGGGGGCGAAACTCCTTCACGAAGGCCAACTGGAAGGACGGAAGGTAAAACTGCCCGTCCAGCTGGGAAGACAACCTGTTGAGGAGGTTGATGAAAAGTTGCATTCATTCTACAGAAAACTGCTCGATGATATCCGATCTCCGGCGCTCCACGATGGAAACTGGCGCCTTTGCGAGCTCAGCGGCTGGCCGGATAACGTGAGTTTTCAGAATTTCCTCGCCTGGTGCTGGCGAAAGGACGAAGAGCGGCGTTTGATTGTCATCAATGACTCCGATATCCGTTCTCAGGGGCTTATCAGGCTTCCCTGGGACGACCTGGGAGGCTCCATTTGGCTGTTGAAGGATCTGTTTTCTGATACCGTCTACGAGCGGGACGGAAAGGAGATGATGGAACCGGGGCTATTCGTGGATCTCGAGCCCCGGGGATTTCATTATCTGGTTTTCTGAGGCATCACTTTTCAGGGGGTGGAAATGAGATTCATGGTCCTGCCATCTTTGCTGAGAGGGTTGATGGTTTTCATGGCCATTTTCTTGCTCTCCTCGTGCACGGCCCAGTATGCCCTCAATCCCAAGCTGGAATTCAAACTCAGGGAAAGCCCCTTCCGGAGCAAACTGGTGTCATCGGGGAAATCCGATGAGCTGTTTCTCATCCTCGCTTTTTCCGGCGGCGGGACCCGGGCAGCAGCGCTTTCCTACGGTGTCCTCGAGGCCCTTGACCGGGTCGAGATTCCAGCCCCGAAAGGGATTCAAAGTGCGAATGATAAGCCTGCAAGGCACACACTGCTCGATGAGGTGGATCTGATCTCCGGGGTTTCCGGCGGAAGCTTTACGGCGGCCTATTACGGTTTGCACGGCAGAGACGCCTTCAAGGACTACAGGGAAAAAGTCCTTGTGCAGAACCTTCAGGGCGGCCTCCTCTGGGGGCTTATCACTCCCGTGAACTGGTTCCGATTGTGGTCTCCGCGCTTCGGAAGGAGCGACATGGCCCAGGAGTTCTATGACTACACGATCTTTCACGGCGCGACACTCGGTGACCTGGCGAGCGGCAAAGGGCCCGCCATCGTCATCCTGGCCACGGACGCCATTGACGGCATCGTCTTTCCTTTTATCCCGAGCCAGTTCGCCCTGATCTGCTCGGACTTCGAAAAATTCCCCCTGTCCCGGGCCGTCGCCGCGTCGGCGGCCTTCCCGGGGCCCCTGACGCCGATTGTCCTCAAGAACTACGCGGGGCAGTGCGACCACAAGGTGCCCGCATGGATCACGGAGGCTCTTTCAAAGCCCGACCCCACAAGCCGTGTTTATTATAACGCCGTCATGATGAAGACGTATCTTGACCCGGAGACGAAGCCCTACATTCACCTCATTGACGGTGGCGTTTCGGACAATCTCGGCATCCGGGGCATCATGGACACCATCGCAGCGCAGGGCGGCATCGTAGATGCACTGAAAGACGGAGAGCTTTCAAAGACACGCCGGGTTGTCTTCATCATCGTTGATGCCCAGACACAGGAAAGACCGCGCTGGAGACTTCTCGACGAGATCCCGGGCCTGGATGCCATGCTGGGGGCATCTTCAACCATCATGATCAACAAGTACAATTTCGAGACCATCGACCTGCTCCGGCGCTACGCCGGAGAATGGACTCATGTGGCTGAGACGTCCGGAGCAAAGCCCATTGAAATCCACATCATCCATGTCACCTTCGCTTCCCTGCCAGACAAGGCCGAGCGGGATTCCTTCCAGACAATCCCCACGGCCCTCACCCTGCCGGCCGAGCAGGTGGACAAATTAAGGGATGTAGCCGGCAAGATCCTGTATGCGCAGGAACCTTTCAAAAAACTGGTGACGGACCTCGAAGGTAAAATGCCGGTAACCGCTCCACCGAAATGAAGAAAAGAAGGGTTCATGAGAAAGGGGCCGGTCGATCGACCGGCCCCTTTCATTTAGGAGGTTGTCAGGGACGATGCTTTACTCACTGAAGTTTATTTTTGCGCACATATCGAGGGCGGCGCTTCCGGAGGAGCTGGAGTCGGGGAAGTAGACGCCGTCGGGGTAGGGGTTGTTGGCGTTGTAGCCGATCTTGTAGTAATTTTGCGGGTCGTAGCTGAGCGTCTCGAGGACGAGGTAGTAGATTCCATTTTCCGTCACCTGCGCGGGTGTGGAGAAGGTGACGGTGATCCAGTTGGGGTTTCTCCAGTCCGTGGCGCTGACCTGGGCGCGGTTAATCTGGGCCGTGGCCAGGCTGGTGCCGTTTCGGGAGGTGCGGATGCTGACCCGGATGTCGAAGTTGGGCCGCCCGAAGCGGATGAGGGGGACGCTGACGGCGGTGATTTGGGTCCCGGCGGCCTTGAAGCTCTGGGCTTCCTGCTTGCGGCTGTATGTGGAGCCGAAGTACCAGGCACTTGTGGGCACATCGGAGATGACCAGCTCTTCTGTCGATGCGCCGGAGATCACGACGGTCTTTTCCGCCGACCACCCCGACACGGCGCCCCGCGCGTCGATGACCTGGGCGCGGACGCTGTAGGTGCCTTCCGCCTGCCAGGTGTGGCTCGCGGAGATGGTGGTGCCCGAGGCGTAGAGGCCGTACTCATCCTCGGTCTGGTCGCCCCAGTCGACGCGGAGACGGACCTGGTCGGAGTCGGGGTCCGTGGCGGTAGTCGTGAAGGTCAGGGACTGGCCGGCGGTGCCGCTTCCCGGCCCCGAAAGTACAGGGGTCTGCGGCGGGTTGTTGGTCGAGACCTGGATGCTGACGGAGTAGGTCCCGGACCAGGCGCCTTCCTTGCCGTGCTCGTCCACGGCGCGGGCCTGGACAGCATAGCTGCCGGCGGCCTGCCAGGCATGCTCGGCCGAGACGGCGGTGCCGGAGTTGACCAGCGTCGTCGTGGTCGTCTGCCCGTCACCCCAGTCGAAGACGTAGAGGAGGCGGTCGGCGTCGGGGTCCGTGGCAGAGGCGCTGAAGGTGTAGGGCACGCCCGTGTAACCCGAAGAGACCCTCTCGCCCATGGCGGCCTGCGAGGGTTCGCTGTTCTGGGTGCCCCCGAAGGCCATCCTCATGAGCATGTCGTAGTTGTAGTAGGGTGTGAGGCTGGTCCCCTTGTACCAGGCCCCGTCGGTGTAGGGGTTGCCGGAGCTGATGGGCACGCGGAAGTAGTTGCCGTAGCTGGTGCTCGTCGTGCTGAAGATGACCCAGTAGGTGCCCCCTGTCGTCGTGGGGACCCCGCCGGGGAACTCCACAGTGTACCAGGTGGGGCTTGAGTAGTTCGTCGAGGTAATGGCAGCCCTCGGGATCGTGGCCGTGGCAAGGTCCGAGCCCTTGGGGCTGGTGCGGATGCTCACGGTGATGTCGCTGTAGGGGTTGCCGTTCCTGGCGAAGGCCGCCGTCAGGCGCACCAGGTAGGGCCCCGGCGCCTTGAAGGATTGGCCCTGGGCGCGCCAGTTCGAATCCTTTCCGAGGTACGAATAGGTCGAGGCGCTCTCCGTCGTCGTGACCTCGAGGGGCGCGTTGGGATCGGGGTTCACGGTGATGGTACACTCGTCCGAAACCGTCGCCCACCCGTCCGAGGCCGTCAGCCTCAGGACGTAGACCCCCGGAGTCAAGAAATAGGCATCCGTCCGGGCGGTCGAGGGGTTGGCGAAGGTGACGCTCCCGGGGCCGCTCACCTTCGACCAGGTGATCGTGAGGGTGCCCGGTGAGTTCGGCTTGCCGTCGTCTGTGGCCGTGCCGATAAGCTGCGCCGGTGCGGGAAGGTCGATCGTCTGGTCGGGGCCGGCGGAGACCGCAGGCGGGTTGTTCGGCTCGTAGTTGAGCGGCAGCTTCACCTCATAGTAGGCGTTCTCCGTGTTGCCCCGGAAGTACTCCACGTGAACCTGCGCAATGTCCAACCACGCATAGTGCGTCTGACCGTCGAATTTGACCTTCAGGAAGTTGACGTCGTAATAAAAGTTCCACGCAAGGGGCTCGCCTCTCGAGAAGGGGTTTGTACCCATGTTCCAGAGCCCCTGCGAGTCCGTCAAACCCGTCACGTCGACGGTGTTGTCGATGTATTTACAGTACCAGTGCCACTCGCCCGGCCAGGTGCCGGCCTGGTAGACCTCGATCGTTGCCCCGGCGATGGGGTCGCCGCTTGAATCCACCACCCGCAGGTAGTTGTTCCGGGGGAACTTGTTGTCGAGATAGACGCCGAGGCCCGCGTGGGCGTTGAAGTTGGCCCAGCCGGGCAGGGGCCTCTGACCGGCGTAGACGTTCAGGCCCGCCGCCTCCCACTCGCCGTACCAGGGGACGGTGTTGCTCATCAGGGACGGATCCTGGCTGTTTACTCTCACGAGGACGTCGTTGTTCGCGTAGATCCTGGCACCGCTGTCGTTGAGGACGCCGATGTGTTTGCCGTGGATATTGAGGGCATAGGAATCGACGAGGTAGCGGGCGTGATTCAGTTCATGGATCAAACCCGGTTCGAGATTGAAGGGGCTGCTCGGGGTGGTGCGGCTGTAAAATCCAGAGCTCAGGATGTCCTTCTCGAAGCCCCACATCATGTCCACGGTCTTGTCGTTCATGTCGGGGTGGTTGGTCGGCAGTCCCCCGTTCAGGGGCAGGGCGCCGTCATTGACGATGATCACGCGGTCAAGCCTCACCCGATCGAGACAGCCGTCGGGCGTCGAAGGGAAGACGGCCGTCTTGAGCATGTCGTTCCACTTGGCGATCTGCCGCTGGGCCCAGTCCTCCCAGGAGTTGGCCTCGTCCGTCAGACCGTAGGTCTGGCTGTAAGAGTACTGGTAGCTGTCGAAGTAGTTGTACACCGACCGCTCGACCCAGAAGCCGACGAGGAGGGCGTTGATGGGTTCATTCCGGAGGTTATTCTGTTCCGATTTCTCGGCAATCGCGTTGTCCGGGTCGGCAAAAAAGGAAATCCAGTGATTGCCTGATTGCCAGGTGTAGGTCATCGAGAAGTTGGCGTTGTAGCCGGCGGAAATGGGGGAGGATTGACCGGAGGAAACCTCCACGCCGTCGATGTACCATTTGTAGGTGAAACTCCCCGTGGACGCCGTTCCCCTGCTCCTCACATTGGCCGTGAAGGTGACGACGTCCCCGACGGCCGGCGTGTTCTTGGCGGCGTCGTAATCGTAGCGGGGCGACCGGCTGATGTAGGTCACGTCGATGTCGATGGCGGCACTTGCATTGCCCCGGTAGGAGTTCGCGGGCAGCTGCTGACCGAAGGAGGGATTCACGATGATACCCGATATCAACAGAAGCAGGGCCAGAAGGTACAACATCATGGGGTATTCGGGTATGGCGAGGGTTTTCGTCCTTCTTCTATGATCGACGGGGTAAAGTCTTCTTCGCTGAGCAAGCATCCTGTCCATGATCGCGCCTCCGTGCGGGGGTTTGCAGTGTCCGGTCGAAATAGAAATTTAAATCTTGCCGTCAACGGAAAGGGTCCTCTCCCGAGGAGCCTTTCTGACCTTAGAATCGGGCAAATCCAGTGAAAAAACAATAGGTCAAGCGTATGATTTTACTTCATATTTTTGGATTAGAGGAAACATAATGAAAAAGTATTAGAGCGTCCGTCATACCGCAGCCGACCGGCAAAGAAAAAACTGGACGGAACCGTGCAAGTATGTCAAATCACTCCCGATTGGATAATTCATTCGGGAGAGGAAGCGGCCATGACAGAGAAGACAAGGGACAATCTTGAAAAAGCTTTCGTCGGGGAAGCCAAGGCCTATTTCCGCTTGCTGGCCTTTGCGAGAAAGGCCGATGAAGAGGGCTATCCTCAGGTCGCCCGGCTATTCCGGGCCGTTGCCACCGCCGAGGGCGTTCACGCCAAAGAGCATTTTGCTTTGCTGGAAAAGGTCAAGTCCACGGAGGAGAATTTGAAGAGCTCCTTTGAAAAGGAGACTTTCGTCAATGAAGTCACCTACCCCGCATTCCTCAAGGAGGCCTGGGCCGAAGGAAACAAGCCGGTCATCTGGGGTTTTACCAAGGCGCGGAACGCCGAGGAGCGCCACGCGAAACTATACAAGACCGCCCTGACGGACATGGCCATCGACCGCGATACCCTGTATTTCGTCTGCACGAACTGCGGATGGATCGAAGACCGCCAGAGACCGGAAAAGTGCCCGAACTGCCAGTACTCCCCCGAGGCTTATCAGGAAGTGAAGTGAGGAGATGCCCCCGGTACATTCCGGGGCAGGAACGGTCGGGGAAAGCGTGAACACCGGAAAAATCTTTTGGCCGGTGTTTGACGAAGAGTTCAGGGATGCCCGAACGGTTTGATGTGATCCCTGGCCCACTGGATGAGTTCTTCGATGGACGTTCCCTGGGGGAAGAATTCCGCGATCCCCATCTCCTTGATCCGGGCGGTGTCTTCAAGGGAGAGAATGCCTCCGGCCGTAATCTGGATGTCGTCCACCCCTGATTGGCGCAGCAGGTCGATGGTTTTTTTGATGTTGGCCAGGTCTGCGCCCGGCAGGGTCGTAATGCCGATGTGGTCCACCGATTCCTGAATGGCCGAGGCAACGATGGCTTCCGGTCTCTGCACATCCGTGTAAATGATCTCAAAGCCCGCCTCCCGGAAAGCGAGGGAAAGTCTCACCATCGCCTCGTCGTAACCTTCGCCGAACTTGACCATCAGGATCCTGACCGTCTGTTCCATTTGAACCCCTCCTGTCCTCTGCTTCCGGCCACACCCGTTTCCCCCGGACCATTCCTCTATAGGAAAGACGGATTCGGATTGTCAAGCCCTTTCGACCGGGGTCTCGAAGCGGTCTGCATAATGCGTTCTAAAAAAAAGCCTCCCGGTGAACAAGTTCGTTGATTTTATGTTCCTTTTGTCTTAGAAGAAGGCCAGAATAATGGGAAGAGGCCGTCATGATCTCCGATGACATCTATCTGAGTGAAATCCTCGACCGACCGCTTCTGGATCGCAAGGGAAACGTGATCGGGAAGATCAAGGATATGAATGTGGTTCCCGGGGACACCTTTCCTGTCGTTGAAGGGATCTACATCCGCGGTCCCGAGGGGCTCTTCCGCATCCTCGTGAAAGACATCAATGTGCTCAACAAGAAATTCGTGACCACCTACGAGGAAGCAGGCGCCGTGGCCCACATGGAGCCCCAGGAAAAGGAAATCCGCATCGCGGAGCACATCATGGACAAGCAGGTCGTCGACATCAACGGCGCCAAGGTGGTGCGGGTGAACGATGTCCAACTCGGTCAGGTGAGGGATCAGTTCGGCCTGCTCGCCATCGACGTGGGCTTCGGCGGCCTCATCCGACGTCTCGGTTTCGGGCGGGCCAAGAGGGGCGCCCTTATCCCGTGGCACTACCTCAAGCCCCTCGAACCCGGTCTCGACCGCCTGACACTGACGATCACCCGGACGAGCCTGGTGGATATGCACCCCGTGGATATGGCCGAGATCGTCTCTCAGCTCTCCATGCAGGAGCGCTCCGACCTCCTCAGCACCTTCGACAAGGAAACGACCGGGGAGATCATCCACGAACTCGACGAGGAGACACGCGCGAACATCATCAAGCAGATGAAACCCGAGGAAGCCGCCGATGTCCTCGAGGCCATGAACCCCGACGAGGCGGCTGACATCCTGGGCGACCTGCCGGACAAGAAAGCAGAGGAGATCATCGGTCTCATGGAGAAAGAAGAGGCCGAAGACGTCATCGAGCTTCTGGAACATGATGAAGACACGGCGGGCGGACTCATGACCACGGAATACGTCTCCTTCCCGCCCGACATGACGGCCGAGGAAGTGATGAAGGAACTGCGGCTCATCGCGCCGGACATCGAGATGATCTATTATCTCTACGTCGTGGATAACCGGGAACACCTGGAAGGCGTCCTGTCGCTGAAAGATCTCATCCTGGCGAATCCCAGGGCCAGGCTCGACACCTTGATGAAGAGGAATGCCAAGAAGATACATGTGGATGCCGACAGAAAAGAAGCGGCCGAGATGGTCTCCAAGTACAACCTCATGGCCATTCCTGTCGTCGACGATCAGGATGCCCTTCAGGGCATCATCACCGTCGATGACGTCGTCGACTTTCTGCTGCCCACCCCCCTGCGAAAGAGAAGATAGTCATGCTCGGCCTGATCAAAAAAATCGACGGGAAAAAATTGCTTTTTTTCCTGAGCATCATGGGACCCGGTTTCATCACGGCCAACGTGGACAATGATGCCGCCGGCATCACGACCTATTCCGTGGCCGGATCGCACTACGGCTACGCCCTCCTGTGGTCGTTCGTCCCGATGGTGTTTTTGCTCATCATCGTCCAGGAGATGGTGGCCCGCCTCGGGGTCGTCACGGGCAAGGGGCTGTCGGATCTCATCCGGGAGGAGTACGGTGTCAAGACGACGGTCTTCGTCATGGCGGCGCTCCTGCTGACCAACCTGGGCACCTGCGCGGCCGAATTCGCGGGCCTCGCGGCGAGCCTGGAAATCTTCGGGGTCAGCCGCTACGTCACCGTGCCGATCGCCTGCGCGGTCATATGGTTTCTCGTCGTTCGCGGCAACTACCGGACGGTGGAGAAGGTTTTCCTCGGCGCCTGCATCATCTATTTTTCGTACATTCTGTCGGGTTTCATGGCCAAACCGGACTGGGGCGAGGTGGCACGTCACACGGTCTATCCGACTTTTTACATGAACGCCGCTTTCATCGGGCTCCTCATCGGGATGGTCGGGACGACCATTTCTCCCTGGATGCAATTTTACCAGCAGGCCTCGATTGTGGAGAAGCAGGTACGGATAGAAGACTACCCCTATGTGCGATGGGACGTCATACTCGGCTGCCTGATGGCCTCGACGGTGGCCTTCTTCATCGTGGTGGCCTGCGGGGCGACCCTGCATGTCAACAATATAATCATTCACACGGCGGAGGATGCGGCAAAGGCCCTGACCCCGCTAGCCGGAAGGTTTGCCAATATCCTCTTTGCCATCGGGTTGACCAATGCATCCCTCTTCGCTGCCACCATTCTCCCCCTGAGCACGACCTACACGATCTGCGAGGGGATGGGCTGGGAAGCGGGCGTCAACAAGACCTTCCAGGAGGCGCCCCAGTTCATGGGGCTCTACACGGGGCTCATCATCCTGAGCGGCGGTTTCATCCTCATCCCGGGCGCCCCTCTTATCATGATCATGCTCGTATCCCAGATCGTCAACGGCATCCTGCTCCCCTTTGTCCTGATCTTCATCCTTCTCCTTGTCAACAAGGAGAGGCTCATGGGCTCTTACGTGAACGGTCGATGGTCCAACGGGATCGCCTGGGGCGCCGTCGTTATTCTCATCTTTCTCAGCGTTGCCCTGATCGTGGATGTGATCAGGCAGGTTCTCGCCTGAGAGGCCTTTTCCACGGTCTGGGGGCATTAAAAAAACACAACAGGCAAAGGCTTTCCTTCAGAGCATGAAGCGCGATCAAAAACTTCTTCTCGTCCTTGTCTTTACACTGACCCTCATGGTGGTGGAGTTCGCCGGGGGGATCGTGAGCAGGAGCCTTGCCCTCATCAGCGACGCGGGACACATGCTCACCGACTCCCTGACGATTTTTTTGAGCTACCTCGCGCTTCGCTGGGGCCGGAAACCTCCCTCGGATCGCAGGACCTTCGGTTATCACCGAATCGAAATCATCATCGCCCTCGTGAACGGCCTTTTCCTTCTGGCCGTTGCCGGGTACATCTTTTTTGAGGCGGTTCACCGATTCTTTCACCCGCAGGAAATCCGGACCGGTATCCTCCTTGCCGTGGCGGGCGTCGGCCTTGCGGGGAATCTCTTCGGTCTGCTGATTCTCCGGTCGGAAACCCACGAAAACCTCAATATCCGTGGTGCCTTCCTCCACATCCTGGCCGACACGCTGTCGTCTGTGGGCGTCGTTGTCGGCGGTGTGCTCATTGCCCTGACCGGCTGGAATGTCGTCGATTCGCTAATCGGCATCATGATCGGGGGCATCGTCCTTCGCGGCGCCGTGGACCTCATCACGGAATCCGGAGAGGTTCTCATGGAGGCCACCCCCCGCGACGTTGACATGGCGCAGCTGAGAAAAGATGTGGGAGAAATAACGGGGGTCAAAAATTTTCACGACATCCACGTCTGGACGATCGGGTCGGGCAAGAGGGCCCTGAGCGGGCACCTCCTCACCGACAACGTCTCGACCGAGGAGAGTCAGAGGATGATCTGTGCGGCCAGGGAGATACTCGCCAAGCGTTACGGCATCACGCATACCACGCTGGAGGTCGAATGCGAGACCTGTCTCGACACGATCTGTGAATACGGTCCTCACGATAGCGGCAGTGATGGGAAAAATTAAGCAGGTTGTGGACTCCGTAACATGAAGAAATAACTGTACTATTATGCAATTGAAGAATATCAAAATAACTCAGGGATCACAAATTATGCTTGCATACAAGTAAATTGTATGATAGGTATATTGGCAATGAAAGCTGAGGATTGCATATTTTTTCAACTCTCAAAGGCCAGCCAGAGAGGTGCAAGGTTCGTGAGCCAGAAGGTGGCTTGCTTGAATCTGACCGCTGTTCAGGCCATGGTGATGCGCTTTCTCCATGACCGGGACGAAATCACATCGGCCGAACTGGGGGTCAGGACAGACTTGGACAGCGCCACATTAACTGGCATACTGGATCGGCTTGAATCAGCCGGTCTCGTCGAACGTCTACCGCACCCAGATGATCGGAGGGCAATTCTGGTACACCTGACGGTAAAAGGACGAGAAACCGGTTTGCAGTTGGTTAAATTAATAGAAGACGCCAATACCGAGTTTGTCAGGGGGTTGAGCGGTGAAGAGGAGACAACATTGAGGAACACACTCACAAAAATCAGAAAGAGGGCAGTGTAAACAAATTTTTTTGAGCATATTGCTCGTATGCAAATTATTTGTATCAATGTAGTCTGGATAAACCCTATGATTCATAAATCAGCGAAGGAGATGTCCTATGTCTGATCTGCTCAAGATGCTGGGTTGCCGTTACCCGATTATCCAGGGGCCCATCGGAGAGATGAACAGCCCAAAACTTATCGCCGCCATTTGTGAAGCCGGTGCCTACGGGATGCTGGCTCTGGGGTTCAGCGATACCGTAAAGGCAAAAAAGCTCGTAAACGATGTAAGGGCTCTGACGGATAAACCCTTCGGCGCCAACCTCATGCTTCTGAACAAGGCCAACATGGAGATGCTCGATGTCCTGGCCGCTGCAGGTGTCAAGACGATCACAACTTCCGTCGGCTCCCCCAGGGAGATATACAAGCGGATACACGAAATGGGAATGAAAGGCATTCACGTTGCACTCACCCTTACGCATGCGAAGAGGGCCGAAGATGCAGGGGCGGATGGCCTTGTGATCACGGGGCTGGAATCCGGAGGGCTTCGCTCGAAAGACCCGGAACTGACTAATATGGTGTTGATACCGCTGGTCGTGGATCACGTGAAAATCCCGGTCGTCGCGGCGGGAGGCATCGCCGATTCGCGGGGTTACCGCGCCGTCCTCGCCCTGGGAGCCCAGGGGGCACAGATCGGGACCCGGTTCCTTGCGTCCGCGGAAAGCACGGCCCATGAAAAATGGAAACAGGCGATTGTGGACAGCACGGACGGGGACATCGTCCTTCTGCCCCTGGAGAAAATGAATGTACGGGTCATCGTGACGCAGAAGCTCAGCAAAGAGATGCAGGATCCCTCTCTCGATCTCTCCAGGGTATACGATCTTAAGAACCTACCCAAGGCGTGGGGAACGGGGGACTTCGATCTCTTTCCCGCGAGCGCCGGGCAGGTCAGCGCACTGATCAAGGAGATAAAACCGGTCCGGCAGATCATCGAGGAGATGGTATCCTGACCCGTGAGGTTATCTTTCATATTCGAAAGGAGAAAACCGGATGGACAAAGCGGAAATCAGGAAGCGGGGACTGGAGGCAGGTGCCGACGTAGTCGGTTTTGCAGCCATAGAAGACTATCACTCAAAAAAATCGCCCGACCCGAAGACGTTGCTCCCGGGTGTCCGATCCATCGTCGTTCTGGGCTACCGCGAAGTTCACGGCTCCCTCGAGAGTCCGAACAAGCGCATGAGCATGATGTCCCGCATGGGGACGATGGACCTTTCAAAAAGCAGCACGTACCGCCTGGCGAAACTGATCGAGAACCGCTGCAAAGTAAATGCGGTTCCCGTCCTCGCCTCCTATCCGCTGGACATGGGGCTTCCGGTCATGGGGCTTGCGGGGGACCTGTCAATGCGTCACGCCGCCGTCGCCGCTGGGCTCGGGGTCTTTGGACGTCACAACCTGGTCATACACCCGAAGTTCGGCACAAGGATCGTCTTCACGGCCGTCCTGACGGAACTACCCCTGGAGTCGGACCCCCCGGTCAAGGACGAACTTTGCGACAACTGCATGCTCTGCGTGGAGAACTGCCCCGCACGGGCGCTGGACACGGAGGGGAGGACGGAGGACCTGAAATGTCTCAGGGTCTCCCAGCCCTACGGGATCGGCGGGCTGATCGGGTTTATCAGGAAGCTCATGAAGGCAAATCCCGAAGAGCAGAAGGCCCTGCTCGTGAGCCCCGAGTTCATGCACCTCTACCAGGCGTCCTTCATCGGGTTCCAGTACAACTGCTTTGAGTGCATGACTTGCTGTCCCGCGGGTCTCGAGCGTTGACGCTCAGGGGGACGAGACACGGGGGGAGGCAGAAGAGTCAGCGGATTTGCTCTTCCGTCCAGAAGTCGCAAACCTCGCCTTCCTCGCTGGTCAGCCGGGATGACCAGGGCCCGAACTGGAGAGAGACTTTCTTGCCCTCATACCGCCAGGACCAGGGGCACCAGCTCTTTTTGGCATCGAGGATCCACTGCTCCCCGTTGGCCCTTTCGATGATGAGCTTGCCGGTTCCGAGGTCCTTCAGGATGACGGCGTCTTCCAGTTCACGGGTTTCGTCCATAAGCGCCTGCTTTGCGAAAAGAAAGGAAACACGATGATCACGGCAAAGAACAGGATGAAAAACTGCGAGGCTTGCGGATACTACAGCCCCTGCCCGCCTCAAGGGCCGGGGAAGTGTTTTCGCTTCGCGAGGTTCGTGGAGCACGTGATTAACGACTGTACAAGGGATTGCGAATACTGGTCCCCGCAGGAGGAAAAGACCTCCGAGAAGAAGGCATAATTCTTCGAAGACGTCAGGGGCGCTCCTCTGCCGCCTCGCAGGCTCTTCCCCTGAGGCTGAAGAAAAATTTCAGCCCCTTCCTGACAGTGTCGGAGAAGAGCTTACCGGCGAAGAAATCACCGGCCACCCGTTTGTTGATTTCCCCGAGGGTCGGGTAGGGGTGAACGGCGGAGGCGAGTGTGGCGAGCCTCACGCCGCCGTTCAAAACGGCCACCCACTCGGCGATTAAGTCCCCAGCCTTCGGACCCAGGATCTGCACGCCTAGGGGACGCTCCTTTTCGTCGAGGATCATTTTGATCTTCCCGACCTCCTCCCCTTCGGCAAGACTCCGGTCGTTTTCCCTGAAGGCCTCCGACCATACGGTATATTTGATCCCGGCCGTCCTGGCCATGCTTTCGTTCATGCCGATGCTGGCAAGCTCGGGATCCGTGTAGGTGCACCAGGGGAATAAGGTGTAATTGGCTTTTCTCGGGAGGCGAAAGACCGCGTTGCTCAATACGATCCCGCCTTCATATCCCGCCGCATGGGTGAAGAGATAACTTCCCGTCACGTCCCCCGCGCCGAAGATGTGTTTGATGTTTGTTCGAAGACGTTCATCCAGCTTCAGCCCCCTCCGGTCGAACTGAACGCCGATCCGCCCGAGCCCGAGACCGTCCAGATTCGCCATCCGGCCTGCCGCGACGAGAATCACTTCCGCCCTTAGATTCAAAGTTTCTGAACCCTTGCGGATGTCAACCTCCCTCTCTGAACCGAGGTCTCTCACTCTCAGGGCTTCGGCGTTCAAATGGAGGTCGACCCCTTCAGTGTTCAAGACGGACATCACCTGATCGGCCATGTCCCTGTCTTCCCGGTTCAGGATCTGGTCGCCCCGCTGGACGACCGTCACGCGGGTCCCCAGACGGGAGAAGGCCTGGGCCATTTCAATGGCGATGGGTCCCCCGCCGAGGGTGATCAGGGACGCGGGCAATCTGTCGAGATAGAAAATCTCACGGTTGGTGATATAGGGCGTTTTATCAAGACCTTCTATGGCCGGGATATCCGGTGAAGAGCCCGTGGCGATGACCCAGCAATGGGCCGAATGGGCGTCTCCATCCAGGCGCACGGTGTGCTCATCGACAAACTCCGGGCGGCCGAATTCCACCCGCGCGCCCAGGCGGCAAAAACGTTCGGCGGAATCGTGCTTCTGAATCGTGCCGATCACCGACCGGATCCGCCCGACAACATCCCGGAAATCCACCGGGTGAACGTCCGCCGCCGGGAGGCCGTACCTTCGCGAATTTCTCATGAGGTGGTAGACGTGGGCCGTCCGTATGAGGGTCTTGCTGGGAACGCATCCGAAGTGCAGGCAATCCCCGCCGAGCTCCTGTTCCTTTTCGATCAGGATCGTTCTGGCGCCCAGTTGCGCCGCGCCGGCTGCCACGGTGAGGCCCCCCGAGCCTCCCCCGAGGATCCCGATATCAAAGTCGAACTTTGCCATCTTCATGACCTCCCTGCGGCTAATCCCGCCTGATGAAATCTTTTTGACTCACAAGATAACGCATCGTCCTCGACTGCCGGAAAGGGCTTTCCCCGTGGCGGTGCATCAGGGCCTTGAGGTCCTCTATCACGTCGACATCCCTCCAGGCCGGAAGGATGTGGACGACGTCACCGAACGCGATGAAGGCCTCGAGGGTCTGCTGAAAAACCACGTTCGTGCTCCAGGGTATCCCTTCAAAAATCTCCGGGCGAAAAGTCTCATCACGAAAGCCGATGAGATAATAGCCGCCGTCCATGGATGGACCCAGTACAGCATCGTGGCTGGAGAGAGCAACAAAACCCTCCTTAAAAATATCGCCCGTCAGGTCGGGCGCGTCGCTTCCGATGAGCAGGGCGCTTCGATAGCCCTGCTGGAATGTCTCCTCGAAGGCCAGCTTCATTTTCTCCCCCAGGTCTGCCCCCCGCTGCGGGAAAAAATCATGTCGGTTACCCAGCCACCTCGAGATGTCATCCTTCGCGTCATGGGGTTCGACGCAGAGCCGGAGGTGGATATCCTGTCCGGTCAGGGTGTCCAGGAGATCCTCAACGAAATAGCGGTACAGGATCCGGGCTCTCTCTTCGCCGATGGATTCAGCCAGTCTCGTTTTAACCTGCGCCCGATCGGGTGACTTGATAAAAAAAATGAGGGTTTCCTTCCGCATTCGCTCACCTACCTGAAGATTTCGATGTAATCCATGTAGGATGTGGACTTCTCGCCCGTGTTGTCCGAGTCGTTCATGATGACGATGCTCGCCATATGGGGAGGTTCCGTCCCGAATGCTTTGCGATAATCCTCGAGGATGTTCACCTCTTCTTCCCGCCACTGGCGAATGTATTTACTTCCTTTTTCAAGAGCAATCATTTTTGCTTCTTCAACGTAAGGGTTCGTCATAATCCCTGTCTCGTCCTCTCGACTGGCCCATATGTAATTGATGGCGCTGTGAGGCGGGTACTGTCCGAAGATGATCCGGGCAGCCTCGTACCTGGTCTTCTGATAGAAACTCGCCTCGTTCGGATTGTACTCGAACACGATGTATACGCGCATGGGAAAGTCATCACCCGATTTTGTTCTGGCGTCGCCTTTTTGATAAACATTTGAAACCCACCATCTCCATTTCACCCTGGGGTAGCGGTACACGTCGAACTTTCCCTTGTAGACCATGCCGGAGGCGGATCCGGAACTTTCGGCCTTGAGATAGTTGTTATTTCCTTCCCTATGAATGGAATAGGTCGTGTGTTCTTTTATTTTCGGGAAGGTGTAAGGGGTCCAGTTCTCGAGGCTGTTGAAATCTTCACGCAGAAATATCTCCATGGTCTGACCGTAAACCGGCGTGATGAAGAGGGCGGAAAGCAGGATAAAAATTGTGAGCGCCATGTGTAACATGTCAATTTCCGGCGATGAGACGCATGACTATAGGAGATGTGCGGCCTCGACGTCGAGCATCCACATAAGCCTGCCGGATGCCGGTCGTATGACCTGTGCCGGCAGTTCGTCGGGGCGATACGGCCCCTGGAGGACCTTCTTCAAACACCTGGCTTTGTCCCGGCCCGATACAAGGAATAAAACATCATGGGCCGCGTTGATGACCCGTGGTGTGAGGGTTACCCGCCAGCTTCTCAGTTTTTCAACGTGATGGGCGACGACCCACCTGCTCTGCTCATGCAGCGCTGCCGCCTTCGGAAAAAGGGAGACCGTGTGGCCGTCATCCCCCATGCCGAGCAGAATCAGGTCGAACCCGGGGACCCCCGGGGGTTCCACATGGCCGGGAAAGAAAAAAGTCTTCAATTTCTTTTCATAGGCTATCGCGGCTTCCTGCGGTTGCGTCTCACCTTGGATGCGATGCACGTTCCGGGGCGGAAGCGGTACATGATCGATGAAAGACTCGAGGGCCATACGGTAATTGCTCTCAGGGTGATCCGGAGGTACACACCGTTCGTCGCCCCAAAAGATGTGAATGGAATTCCAATTGAGTTTATCGGAGCACTCGGGCTCGGTGAGCTTCTTATAAAGCCCCTTCGGCGTTGATCCCCCCGAGAGGACCAGAGTGAAACGCCCGGAGGAGCGAATGGCCTCCCGGGAAAGCTCCGTCAGATAACGGGCCGCCTGCCGGGCAAGGACGTCGGTGTTTATGTGGATCTCGGGTCTCATACAACCGGTCATTCCTTGCTGCAGCTGTAATGCCACTCCCTGCCGTCACGGGTGATGAAATCTTCCGCCGCTTGCGGCCCCCAAGTGCCGGGTTCGTAAGGATGGACGGGCATCGGCTCCTCTTTTTCGCCGATGAGGGGTTCAACAATCGTCCAGGCCGACTCGATCTCGTCGCTGCGGGCGAAGAGGGAGGGGTCCCCCTGCAGGGTATCCATGATCAAACGCTCGTAGGCATCGGGTATGGCTTGGGCCCCGAACTGATCGCCGAAGTGAAAGGTCATGTCGACGGGGGTCGTTCTCATGACCGTACCCGGCAGCTTCGTCTCGAAACCTAGATGGATGCCCTCGTCGGGCTGGATACAGATGGAAATATGATTGGGGCAGAGATCGACATTTTCGGGGAAAAGCAGGTGGGGGACGCTCTTGAATTGCAGGATGATCTCCGTGGCCTTCTGGGCCAGCTTCTTCCCGGTCCTCAGATAGATCGGGACCCCCTGCCAGCGCCAGTTCTGAACGAAGGCTTTTGCGGCGACAAGCGTCGGTGTTTGAGAATCCCCGGCGACACCGGCCTCATCGCGGTAACCGCTGTATTGCCCCAGGAGCGCATTCTCGCAGCACAGTGGGGCGACGGTCTGCAGGACCTTCATTTTTTCGTCCCGGAGCGACTTGGCGTTGTATGCCGCTGGAGGCTCCATCGTCATCAGGCTCAGAAGTTGAAGGAGGTGGTTCTGCAGCATGTCCCTGACAGCTCCAGCATTGTCGTAATAGCCTCCCCGGTGTTCCACGCCGATGCTTTCGGCAACGTTGATCTGAATGTGGTCTACGAAGTTCCGGTTCCAGAGAGGCTCAAAGATGGCATTGGCGAAACGGAATGTGAGAATGTTCTGTACCGTCTCTTTTCCCAGGTAATGATCGATGCGATAGACCTGGTTCTCATCGAAGACATCGTGGATCTGTTCGTTCAGCCGCCGCGCGCTTTCAGAGTCCCGCCCGAAGGGCTTTTCGATGATGATGCGGCGCCACCCCGTCACGCCCTTGTTGAGGCCGGTACATCCGATCTGGTCGATGATGACGGGGAACAGCTCCGGCGGAGTGGCCAGATAAAAAATGCAATTGTCCCCCATGCCGGATTTGGCTGCCCAGTCGGCCAACCTCTTTCCCAGCTGCCGATAGGTTTCTTCGTTATCGTAGGCTCCGGCGAGATAGCTGATCCGGTCCGCAAAGTGAGGCCAGAGGGCGCAGATGCCCTCCCGGCCCGGCAGCAGTCTCGAGTAATCAAAGACACCGCCGTAAAGGCTCTCACGAAAGGATTCATCGGTCACGGGGCTGCGAGCGACCCCGATGACCGCGGTCCGCGCGGGGAGTTGTCCCTCGCAGGCGAGACTGTGAAGAGCCGGTACAAGCTTCCTGCGGGTCAGATCCCCCGAGGCTCCGAAAATGACGATGACGGGCGGTTCCTTCTGCGCTTTCGTCTGATTCATGTTGTTCTCCGGGCAGGATCTTGAACATAAAATTTCAACAGGGTTATTCTTTCTTCACCTCGTGACCGCCAAACTGGCTTCGCATCGCAGCCAGGAGTTTCGCTGCATAGCTTTCATCCTGACGGCTCACCAGGCGCATCAGAAGGGAAAGCGTGATCACCGGTGCGGGAACCTCTTCGTTGATGGCCTCCAAGACCGTTAAGCGCCCCTCTCCCGAGTCGGCGACCCATCCCCTGATGCCCTGTAAGTCCTGATTATCAGAGAGGGCGACGGAGATGAGGTCCAGGAGCCACGATCGAACGACACTGCCGTGACGCCAGATCTCGGCGACCTTCCGGAGATCGAGATGGAAGTCCTTCCTGGCCTTGAGAATCTCGAATCCCTCAGCGTAGGCCTGCATGAGACCGTATTCAATGCCGTTATGGATCATCTTCACGAAATGTCCTGATCCGGCGGGTCCCACGTGGCCCCATCCCCGATCGGGTTTCGGGGCGAGTGTTTCGAAGATCCCCTGCAGGCGTTTGACGACATCTTTCCTGCCCCCGATCATTATGCTGTAACCCCCGGTGAGACCCCAGATACCACCGCTGACCCCCACGTCCAGAAAGTGCAATCCCTTTTCCTCGACCTTCCGTGCCCGGCGCATGCTGTCCCTGAAGTTGGCATTACCGCCGTCGATGATCGTATCGCCCGTTGAGAGGATGTCCAGGAGGGCATCCAGCATATTCTCAGTGGCGCCGCCTGCCGGGAGCATGATCCAGGTCAGGCGGGGAGGCCTGAGCTTTGTCACTATTTCCTGCGGGGTCTTCACGGGGACGAGGCGAGGCTCTTCTTGGGCCAGGTCGAAGGCCCGCTGGACGGTCCGGTTGTAGACGATGACATGATGGCCCCCGCGGGCGAGCCGGACGGCCATGCTGCTTCCCATTTTCCCCAGGCCGATGATTGCCAGTTCCATAGCAGGTCCTCCCTAAGTTTTAAAACTCGAGATACTGGCCCGCAGGGTCGCGAGATTTTCCGCGACGGAGCCTCTGCGATTGTAGATACTCGATCCCGCAACGAGGATTTTCGCCCCGGCGCTGATGACCAGCGGTGCCGTTTTCGTGTCGATGCCGCCGTCGATGATGATCGGGATGTTCTTTCCCAATTCATGAAGCCTCGAGGCCAGGCACCGGATTTTATCGACCTGGTCATGCAGGAAGGGCTGTCCGCCGAGGCCGGGGTTCACCGTCATGATCTGGATGACGTCCGACACGTCCCAGACGTCCTCCAGGACGGAAAGGGGTGTGCCTGGACTGATCGAGACACCCGCCTCGACACCGAGCCGGCGGATGGATTGAAGAACCTGGTATAGGCGCTGGGGGCAGGCCTCCTGGTGCACAATAAGGCGATCGGCACCGGCCTTCGTATAGGCCTCGATGTGCATCTCGGGCTCGACGACCATCAGGTGCACATCGATGGTCCGTATCAGCAGCGGGCGAAGAGCCTTGACCGTGTCCGGTCCGAAGTTGATCCGGGGAACGAAACGGCCGTCCATGACGTCCACCTGAATGCCGTCGGCGCCGGCGGATTCGGCCTCCATGGCCTGCTCCCCCAGCTTTGAGAAATCGGCCGACAGGATGGATGCTTCAATCTTGATCATGCCCGAATACTCACTCCGGCTCACGCTTGAGATGGCGGATGCCTTCGCTCCCGGCCACGATCACATCCGTGGCCAGGTTCAGAAAAATTCCATGCTCGACGATCCCCGCCCGCTGCCGGATGAGATCAGCCAGGTGCTGCGGGTGAGCAATGGGGCCGAAGTTGCAGTCCAGGATGAGGTTGCCCTGGTCGGTCTGGTAGAGACTCTTGTCGGCGTTTCGCCGCACGGTGACGCTCGCGCCCAGTGTCTGGAGAAAGTTATGCTGGAACTGCCAGCCGAAAGGGATGACCTCGACCGGGATGGGTCTCTTTCTCCCGAGCATCGGGGAGAGCTTCGATTCGTCCACGACGATGACCTCGCGCCGGCTGATCTGGGCCACGATCTTTTCTCTAAGCAGGGCCCCGCCCCCCCCTTTGATCATGTTGAGGTTCGGGTCCACCTCGTCGGCGCCGTCAATGGTCAGATCAATGGAGGAAAGCTCTTCCAGCCTCTTGAGAGGCATCCCGTAATGCAGGGCTTCCTCTTCAACCTGGAAGGAACAGGGTACGCCTGTCACATTTCTCAGCTTTCCCGTTTTGAGTTTTTCCGCGAGATACCGAACGGCATGGATCGAGGTGCTGCCGTGTCCCAGACCCACCACCATTCCCGACTCGACGAGCTCCACGGCGTACGCTGACGCCTCCTTTTTAAACGCTGAAACATCCTTGCCCATAGACTGCTCCCTTCCTGCTTTCTGTGGGTTGAAAAATGACTTTACAGGTCCAACCAGAACCTAAAGCTTCTTTCGTTTTTCGGAAATGCTATTCAGAAGCCCTTCGAAAGACCGGGCGAATGCCGCGACACCGTCATCCTGAAGTTTCCGGGTGATTTGATCCATGCTGATCCCGAGTGCCTCCAACCGGGACAGTCTGGCCCGGGCGTCCTTCATTCCTTCAGCCGCCGTGACGGCAACACGGCCGTGATCTCTGAAGGCTTCCAGTGTTGCCGGCGGTAATGTGTTGACCGTGTCCGGGCCGATGAGATGATCGACGTAGAGGACATCGGAATACCCCGGGTTCTTCGTCCCCGTGCTTCCCCAGAGAAGCCGCTGAACCCGGGCACCCCTTCCCGCGATGTCTTTCCAGCGGGCAGAGGCGAGATGTTCACGGAAACGACTGTAAACGACCTTGCTGTAATCGACGGCGATCCTGCCCTGAAGATCCGTTATTCCCTTTGCTTTCAGCGCCCCGTCCACTATCGTGTCAATTCGGCTCACAAAGAAAGAGGCGACGGAAGCCACTTTTTCGACGGGTCCTCCCGCCGCCGCAAGTTTCTCGAGACCGCCGGTGTAAGCACGTGCGACGGCGTCGTAATGCGAGACGGAAAAGATCAGGGTGATGTTCACGTTGATACCATCGGCGGTCAGCCGTTCAATGGCCGGAATACCGGCTGCCGTGGCGGGCACCTTGATCATGACATTAGGGCGGGCGAGAAGCTTCCATAGCCTGCGCACCTCGACAATGGTTCCCTCCGTGTCGTAAGCCAGTTTCGGATTGGCTTCCAGGCTCACATAACCATCAGCGCCCTTCGTCTCCTCATGGAGGGGGCGAAGGAGATCGGCCGCCCCCTTGATGTCGTGGATGGCCAGCGCTTCATAAATCTCCAAGTCCGTTTTTCCCTGTACCGAAAGCCTTCGGATATCGTCGTCATATGCAACGCTTCCCGCTATGGCCTTTTCGAAGATCGTCGGGTTGGAGGTGATCCCCCGGAGACCCTCGCCGATCAGCGACTGAAGCTCCCCCGATGTGATCAGGGATCGACTGATGTAATCCAGCCAGATGGACTGACCGAGTTTGGCAAATTCATGCAGCCGGGTCATGTCAAACCTTCTTCAGGGCGAACCCTCATTTTCCCAGGAGGGCGAGAGCCCTTTTTACAACATTATCCACTGAAAAGCCGTACTTTTCCATGACAACATTTCCGGGTGCCGAAGCACCGAAGCGGTCGATCCCGATGATGTCTCCTTCATTGCCGGCCCATCGCCACCAGCCCAGGGTTACACCCGCCTCGATGGCGAGCCGCTTCTTGATCCCCGGGGGCAGGACCTCGTCCCGGTAGGATTGGGGCTGTTCTAAAAAGAGTTCCCAGCAGGGCATGGAGATCACGCGGGCCTTGATGTCTTTCCCGGCGAGCTTCTCTGAGGCCGCCAGGGCCAGGTGAACCTCCGAGCCCGTCGCGAGGAGAAGGATGTCTGGCTTGTCCCCGCCGGTTTCCAGCACATATGCGCCCCGTCTGACTCCGCTTGAGATGGGGAGTGTACCGGAGTCCAGAACAGGGACATTCTGACGGGTCAGGACGAGGACAGTGGGCTTCTTTCTCTCGATGGCCACCTTCCAGGCAGCGGCCGTTTCGTTTGCGTCGGCAGGTCGGATGACGGTCAGGTTGGGTATAGCCCGGAGCGACATGACCTGTTCGATGGGCTGGTGGGTTGGACCATCCTCCCCCACGCCTATACTGTCATGCGTGAAGACGAATATCACATGGCTGTCCGAGAGGGCGGCCAGACGAATCGGGGGGCGCATGTAATCCGAGAAGATCAGGAAGGTCGCCGTATAGGGGATGAAGCCTCCATGGGCGGCCATGCCGACGGCAATGGCGCCCATGGCGTGCTCGCGCACCCCGAAGTGAATATTCCGACCGCTGTGATCCCAGCCGCCGCCGACGGCGCCTTGGATGTTTACGGCAGACGTGCCCGGCGGCTGAAAGTCACCCATCCCCTTGAGCCACGTGAATGTCGAGGGGTTGAGATCAGCAGAACCACCCATAAGGCCGGGAACGGCCCGGGCAAGGATCTGCATGATCTCCTCCGAGGCCTTGCGGGTGGCCACGCCCTTCTGGCTGACGGGAAAGGTAGGAAGGGCTGCATCCCAGCCGGGCCGGTTTTCTTCGGTCAGCCGTCGTTTTAATTCGACGGCCGACTCCGGATAATCCTCCGCGTAGCGGGCCAATCTGCCGGCCCATTCCGTTTCCCTGACCTTTCCTTTTTTCACGGCGTCACGGAATATCTGCAAGACGTCATCGGGGATGTAGAAGAGCGGCTCCAGCGGCCATCCCAGGTTTTTCTTCGTTTGAAGGACTTCTTCGGAACCGAGGGGCGCACCGTGTGCTTCAAAGGTCCCCTGCTTGTGCGGGGATCCAAAACCGATGGTGGTCCGCACAAAGATGATGGAAGGTCGAATCGTTTCTTCGCGGGCAATCCGGATGGCCTCGTCAATGGCCCTCAGGTCGTTTCCGTCCTGGACCCTCTGTAGATGCCAGCCGCAGGCCTCCAGGCGGTGAGCCGTGTCTTCTGTGAAGGTCAGGGCCGTCGATCCTGCAAGTGAAATCTCATTGTCATCATAAAGGACGATCAACTTGCCGAGGCGGAGGTGTCCGGCAAGGGAGCAGGCCTCCGCGGCAACCCCTTCCATGAGGTCGCCGTCGCTGGCGATGACATAGGTGTAATGATCGACGATGGTGTGCGCCGGCCGGTTATACAGGGCGGCAAGGTGAGCCTCTGCAATGGCCATCCCTACAGCGTTGCTGATTCCCTGGCCCAGCGGCCCCGTGGTGACTTCCACGCCGGGCGTCACATGACTTTCCGGATGGCCGGCGGTCCGGCTCCCCCACTGCCTGAAGGACTGAATCTCTGCGAGGGAAATATCGTAGCCTGTGAGGTGGAGAAGCGCGTAGAGGAGCATGGAACCGTGCCCCCCGGAGAGGACAAAACGGTCGCGATCGACCCATTTGGGATTCGCGGGATTGTGCTTGAGGTATCGTATCCAGAGCACGTAGGCCATTGGGGCCGCGCCTAGGGGCAGGCCGGGGTGTCCCGATTTTGCCTTCTCGATGGCATCGACGGAAAGCATGCGGATGGTATTGATACCACGTTGATGGACAGGGTCGCTCAGGGTGATCATAGGGGAATCTCCTCAATCAGTCTTTGTATGAAGGCCGTACAGGGCCGCCCCGAGAAGGGCGCCTCCGGGGTTCACGATCACATGGACAGGCATTCTGGAAACCAGATCCGACATTCGGCCCTTCCGCAGGAATCGCTCCATGAAAAGGCCTCCGGTCAAGTATGGCAGGATTCGCGGCGGGATGCCACCGGCAAGATAGACCCCTCCCGTCGCCAGCACCTGGAGGGCGAGATTTCCCGCCGCGGCGCCCAGAATGGAAACGAAGACACTCAACGTCAGTACGGAAAGCTTGCAGGGTTTGTCCCTTACCATGGCCGCATCCATAATCACGGGTGTGGGGTCGGGGGCCGCGGATAATTTCTCCTTCAGCCAGCGGGGTTCCTCGCCGTAACCGCTATTGCGCAGGAAGGCGTAGATATTGGGTATCCCCATGCCTGAGCAGACCCTTTCATAACTGATGTGATCGTAAAGGCCCCGGAGGTAGCCCAGAAGCTCTGTCTCCATGTCGTTTCCGGGGGCAAAGTCGGCGTGTCCCCCCTCCGAGGCGCTGGGGCGGTAGCGCTTGCCGTCCCAGACGAGGAAGGCCTCGCCGAGACCGGTGCCCGGCGCGATGACAGCCTTGTTCCCGTATTCCTGGGGATCTCCGGTAATCAAGGTTTCGACATCTGCCTCTTTCAGGAACGGAACGGCGTGAGCAACAGCCTCGATGTCGTTGAGAAGCCTGACCGATTTGAGCCCCAGGACCGTTGCGATCTCCCATTCATCCATGATCCAGGGCAGATTGGTGATTTTTGATCTCCCACCGATGACCGGACCCGCAACACCAAGGATCACCACTTCGACGGGGAGGTTCACCTGCGAGAGAAATTCCTTCAGCAGGGCTTCGATACTCCCGAAACTCGCACTCTGAAATGTCTTTGCCGCGAGTGGTGCTCTCGGTCCCCTCTCGGGGTCTATGACGGCAAGGTCGGTCTTTGTGGCGCCGATATCGCCGACCAGGAGCATTCTGGAAATCTTCCTTTCATTCATGGGCGAATACCCTCAAGGTTTTACCCTGTCTTTCTCGCTTAACTTTTTCCGTGCGAACCGCGTCAGGAAGACAAGCAGAAGAGCAACACCGGCAAGCACGCCGACCAGGAGCCAGGGGATGCCGCCCTCCGCGACCCCCTTTGTTATGGCGTCAGCACCGACGACGTAGAGAACCGTGCCGGGGAGCATGCAGAGCCAGGACCAGAAGACATAGGTTCCGAAGGGCACGCTGGTCAGGCCGAACCCGTAATTCAGAAGATTGAACGGAAAGAGGGGTATGAGGCGTGTAATGGCCACGATGATGGCGCCATGCCTTTCGGTCAGCAGATCGAGCTGCCGGAACCTTTCGTTTTTTGACATCCAGCGGGCTGTTGCGTCCCTGGCAAAATACCGTGACAGGAGAAAGGCCAGGCTCGCCCCCAGGGTGGATCCGATGCTGACCAAAATGACCCCGATGATGGAGCCGAACAGGGCCCCCGCGGCCACGGTGATTGCGGCGCCGGGGAGTGCCGCTACGACGGCCATGGCGTAGAGGATGACGAAGGCTCCATACCCCCAGCTTCCCAGGGATTGTATCCATCCGCGGAGTTCCCCGAGTTTCTCGCCCAGGCCGAAGAGCCGGGCCAGAACAAGAATCAGTACGACGGCGGCAAGCAGGGCGACGGGTCTCCACCAGCCCCGCGATTTGCCCTGACCGCCGGAATCATCGGCCTGTTTATTTCCCGTTGGGGATGCATGGGTCTTGATGGTGTCTTCCATCGGATTGCCCCGCCGTCAGGATCCGTAGGCGTCTTTTCCATGACGGTAAAACCTGTTCAGTCTTTCCGGTGGTACACCCAGGTAATAAAGCGTCGAGAGGGTCCAGTTTCTCAGCGTGCAGCAAAGGATTCCCTCCTTCTCCCATCGCCGGGGGGATGTCTTGACGCGCTCCTTCAGGATGCAGATGCGGTCTCCCCGTTTCTTGATGCGCTGCATGAGTTCGATATCTTCCATGAGGGGAATTTCCCGATAGCCCTCGATGAGGTCGAAATATTCTTTCTTCACAAAAATGGCCTGATCCCCATAGGGGATCCTCGTCAGGCGCGAACGGAACGAAGAGGCGCACTCGATGATCCTGAAAAAAACCTTTTCCGAGGCGATGCCCAGATCAAAAGCACCGCCCACGGCATCATTTCCGTAAAGGGCTTCTGTGATTTTCCCCAGGGCATCTGGTGGTAATGTTGTGTCGGCATGCAGGAAGAGAAGAATCTCCCCCCGGGCAACACTTGCTCCCCTGTTCATCTGCTTCGCCCGGCCGGGGGGCGAGGCGATGGCAACGACGTCTTTTCGCTTGCGGAGGGGCTCCAGGGTGTCGAGATCAGGGCTTCCGTCTGCAACGATAATCTCATAGGATTCCTCCGGCCTGAGGGCGTGAATCCGGTCCATGAGCGTCAAAATGCCTTCACCTTCATGAAGGACGGGGATGATAATGGAAAAAGTCGTTCTCGTCTCAAATGGCATTGAAGGGCAGTTCAACCATCCGCTAGGGTGCCAGGAATTTTTTCCGGATCGCTTCCATACGTTTTCTGTTGACACCGAAATCGTAATAACCGACCCGTGAGGCCGAGCGAAAATGAATGAGTTTCCGGGTGTTGTCCAGATAGAACTCCGCATCATCGATGAATCCGAAGAGGGCGGAGCGGTATTCGGCATGAATGTAGTCGTCTTTTTCCGTGATGATAGAGCTTCCCTCCATGCCCTTGATGATATCTCGAAGTCTCTCTTTGGCCTCGTTCCCCGTCGTGGTGTAGGGGATGGCCTCCATGCCGTGGCGCTCCCCTGAGCTCTGAGACGAAACACAGTTGGGGGAAGCCGGGCAGGGTTTCAGCTTGCCGTCAAAAACACCGATCCCCGGGATACCGGGCGACGTGCATCCGGCAAGGGAAAATATGCCAAGAAGAAAAGAGAGGACCGCTTTCTTCATCATGCCCTCCTCACCAGGATTTGCGGGGATCTTGAGTAATTATTGACGATGGCAGAAGATTGCAGGGCAATCCATAAGTCATTTAAAAAAGGGGACCCCGGAAAGGAGCAATCCTTTTCACTTCATTTTCGGGGCGGATCTATCTGCAATGATGGCGTTCGTAATTTACCATCCCCATGGCGGAAATTCAAACCTTTTTACGTTTGGCCCTAAGGGCCAACGATCGATTTTTGCTTCTGATCAGCCCCCGTGGGCGCCCCTGGAGAAGACTCGTCTGGCATCATGACGTCTTCAAACTCGGGAATGACGATACCCCGCTGGACCATGATGCTGTAGATCTTCTCCGATTGATTCTCGACATATCTGGAAGTGCCCGTCGGCTGGTATCTCCTCGGGTTGGGAAGCACGGCGGCCAGCTTGGCCGATTCCCTGGGGCTCAGGTCGGCGGCCGACTTTCCGAAGTGATGCCGGGCGGCCGCCTCGATACCGAAGATCCCGTCTCCCCACTCAACCACGTTCAGATAAAGTTCGAGAATTCTTCTCTTCGTCAGGGCGTTCTCAATACGCCAGGTCAGGATGGCTTCCCGCAGTTTGCGGATGGGATTTTTGGAAGGGGAAAGGTAAAGATTTTTGGCCAGTTGCTGGCTGATGGTACTACCCCCGACCTTGAATTTTTTCTTCTTCAAATCCTTTTCGAGGGCCTTCTGCATGGCCTCGAAGTCAAAGCCCTCGTGCGACCAGAATTTATCGTCTTCCGCGATGATCACGGCCTTTACGGCATAGGGTGAGATGGCGGAGAAGGACACCCAGGTATGAGCGATTCTTCTTTTCTTCCCTTGGTTCTGCCATTCTTTTTCCCGGTATTCCATGAAGGCCGTCTTACGGGGATTTTCCTTCTTGAGTTTCGAGACGTCGGGATAAAGAAGGGAGAAGCCCGCTATGAGCAGGGGGAAGGTCAGGAGGGCCATGGAACCGATCTTGATCAGTTTTCGATATTGGATTTTTTTGGTCATCGAAGGAATGATCTCCCGGCCGTCAACCGGCGCAAGCTCTTTTATACCTTCCCGACTTTTCAGGCAAGAGGGAAATGACAGCGGCCGGAGAGGGGATAAAGCCTGGATTCCCGGAGAGGTTTTCTATTCCAAAAAGGCGTTTTCTTTCAGGTGTTCCTTGTAGCGGTGAGGCAGGGACTCCCGGATGTTCGGGGGGATCTTTCCGTATTGACTTTCAAACTGCTCCAGGAAAGCCTCCCGCCCCTTCAGGAAGTCGATGACCTTCTTCTTCAAGATGTTTTTGTTCTGGAAGAGGGGAAAGGCGTTCATCACGTCCAGGTTGGCTCGATCACAGCGGATGGGGTAGTGATAACCGAGAAAATCGGGCTCGGAGCTGAACCGCAGCTGGTGACGGAGCAGGTCATTGTAAGTGGACAGGGACTGCCGGAGGGTGACCTTGTCCTCTTTTTCGCCGATGGTGCCGGTGTTGGCCAGATAGCAGCGGATCCGGTTCCGCTTGATGATCTCGTAGAAGATCATGGCGTGTTCGAGGCGATCCCCCGCAATGAAAGGGTCGAGGAAGAAAACCCTCATGAATGAACCGGCCTCCTCAGGGTTTCCCCCCGTGCTCTCGATCGACTCGCCGTATATGAACTGCATCGTGGCCTGTTCGGGCGTGAGTTTGCTGATGACGTTGAGCATGGGGTTTCGGGAGAGCATGACGATGTGGTCCGTCTTGTCGGCGCGGAGCCCCTTGCTGGCGATTTCGAGGTTTTTCCGCGTGACGATTGCCCGGCCGTTACCGGTCTTGCTGATGTCCTTGAAATCCGGCATGTAAGGGTACTTGGAGATCGCCACGTTCTCCAGAAAGGCGTCCCTAGACCCGGCCGCCCGGAGGATCTCCGGCTGACTCTCGTCGAGACCCTCGGTTTTGACGTAGAGCCCGCCGATTTCGAAGGCGGTGTAATTCCCGTCGAAGCCGAAGATCCCCCCGTCATCGCCGATCATCTTTGAACTTTCCCTGGGCAGCCTCGCGAGCCTCCGGCAGAGCGTTGTGGTTTTTCCCGTGGCGGTCAACCCGGAGATGGCCGTGACCGTCTCGACGAGTTCCGGCCTCTCCGTTTCCAGGTCGTAGACCCAGAGGTAATCCCGCCTGGCCCCCGCGTGGAGGAAGATGCCGGTTTTGTCAATGGCCTTCGCCCGCCAGTCCTCGAACATGAAGATGGCCTTTTTCCCCTCGCCGAGATAAATGGTGTTCCTGCAGATCTTGACCTGTTCACCCCGTTTATTCCCCATCATCAGGCGCACGGTGATATCTTTTTCTACAAGCTTCTTCGACTTGTTCAACTCGAAGGCTTCATCGGTAAAATAGATGATTGTATAGGTCGGGTTTTCGACGACCCGCGGCTTCGGGCCGTCAAAGAGGAGCTTGAGCCCGTAAGCAATCTGGGCATAATGCTCGGGCATGATGAATCGCGCTGTCACACCGTCGAGGCCGTCGCCGACAATCGTGTCCAGACACACGATCTTTTCTTTGCCGAGCCTTTCCACGGCTTGCCGGGCCAGGGCTTCTTCGGCTTCACCGAAGGCGTGGTCCAGGCTGTTCCGGGTATGCGGTGCAGATCTCGACATGGGTTCCGAGTCGGTGGCGACGGAGCCTGTCTGCGTCTGTATGACCCCCTCGTGGCGAAGAGCGATTTCCTTGATTTCTTTCAGGGAGCGCCCCTCGGTGAGGCGGCCTTCCTTTTTGGCATCCCTGTAAATTTTCTCGGCGGCTTCCTTAAAAAAATTCATGTTGCTCGATGACCCTTCCGGAACGTGACCCGGTCTCCGCCCGGGCCTCTCGTCCATTGGCCCTTCGGGGGACTCTTATATAGTCTAAGGAAGCATTCCCGCTTATGTCAAGAATAAAACTATCTTTTTCTCGGTGGCTCCAACTAAATGTTCTTGATGCTTCCCTTTTCTTGTTATATGTGAAGGGCGATGTTGCAATAAAACGGCCAGGGGGGACTTTTTCGTGATTCTGAGATTTGACGGTGCAGCCCGTGAGGTAACCGGATCCTGTTTTCACCTTTCTCAAAACGGCCTTCAGTTGCTGGTGGACTGCGGGATGCACCAGGGCCTCGGTGCTGAAGACCGCAACAGGAATCCCTTCCCTTTCCGGCCGAAAGAGATCGATTACCTCTTTCTGACGCATGCCCACATCGACCACTCCGGGCTTATCCCGAAGCTGGTGAAGGATGGTTTCAGAGGGCGCATTATCACCACACCGGCCACCGCAGATCTCACACGGGTGCTCCTGGCCGATTCGGCGAATATCCAGGAGAAGGATGCAGAGTGGGAAACGAAGAAGACCCTCCGGAGAGGTAAACGCATCGCCGTGGAACCTCTCTACACAGTGGAGGATGCCATCGCTGCCATCCCATTTTTCGAACGAAAGCCCTATGGGAAAATGGAACAAATCAGTGACGGCATCCGTTACCGCTTCACCGATGCGGGCCACATCCTCGGGTCGGGAACCCTCGAGCTCTGGTACCGCCGCGACGGCGGCGAGAAGAAGATTGTCTTTTCGGGGGATATCGGAAAGAAGGGAAACCCCATCATCAACGATCCCGAACACACCCCGAAGTCGGACTACGTCGTTGTCGAATCGACTTACGGCAACCGCCTTCACAAAGGGCTGGAGGAAAGTATCGACGAGCTTGCAGAGGCCATTACCGAGACCTTCCGCAACGGCGGTAATGTCCTGATCCCGGCCTTCGCGGTGGGAAGGACCCAGGATGTCCTCTACATCCTGAGCAAGCTGGTCAGGGAAGGCAGGCTCACGCCGCTCAGTGTCTATGTTGACAGCCCGCTGGCCAAGGAGGCGACAAAGGTTTACTACTCTCACCCCGAGCTCTACGACGAGGAGGCGAAGAAGCTCTTACACCTGAAGAACAGCAAAAAGGCGCTGAAGGTTCATTTCACCGGATCCGTGGAAGAGTCTCAGCGGATCAACCAGATCGAGAAAGGGGCCATCATCATTGCGGGAAGCGGCATGTGTGAGGGGGGGCGGATCCGACACCACTTCAAGCACAATCTCTGGAGAACCGAGTGCAGCATTATCTTCACCGGATTCCAGGCAAGAGGAACACTGGGAAGGATGCTCGTGGACGGCGCGAAGAGCGTGATCATCCTCAAGGAGAAAATCGCCGTGAAGGCCAGGATTTACACTATCGGGGGCTTTTCGGCCCACGCGGACCAGAAGGAGCTCCTCGAGTGGCTGGGCCTCTTTCGTGATCACCCGGAGGTGTTCATCGTCCACGGCGAGGAAAATGCCGCCCTGGAATTCGAACAGGCTGTAAAGGGACTGGGTTTCACCACCCGCGTTCCCGGGTACGGGGAGTCTTTTGAAATCTAGCCTGTGAAAATTGTTAACGGGCTTTTGCCTAAAGGCACTGAGCAGGATTCCTCCTGTGAATAGACGTTTTTTGACCGCTCTAACGCTCGCTACACAGCAGGCGCATGGTTCGACAGGCTCACCATGGCGGGCAGTGAGTTTACCCTGAGCCTGTCGAAGGGCTTCGCGAAGATCGGTTATCAAAAACACATCTAACTTCGCTATCCAGAATCCCGCTCAAGCGCTGATTGAAGGAAAAAAGATTTGGGCCATAGACCGTTAACGCTTTTTCAGTCTGAAGGAACCGGTCCCGGTGAAGGGGATCGCCGTGCTCCCGATGGTCGTGCTGACCCGGGCCGTCCCCTCGATTTTGTAACCGCTTTCGCGGGCGGAAAAAATGGATTTCAAAAGACCGCCTGTCGGGCTGAGGCGGGCCGTAACGGGAAGCTCCACGGTGGATTTGGAGGATGCCGGGAGTTTGACCTCCTGGGCCAGGGAACCTCTTCCCACTTCACGATGGTCTAGAAAGAACGTGTAATCAAGGGCCGTCATTGTCAGGTCGAAGCGATTGGGATTTTCGGCCTCTACTTTCAGCGTGATATGAAGATCCCCTGAAGATATTTGGTCCACGAGGATTTCTTTGACGCTGAATGTGGGCTTTTCAATCCACCAGGCAAGGCAGGAAAACAGGAGGAACAGAAGCCCGGCAGCGGCGACGCTGTATGCTGTCTTCATGATATCTTGTCTCCGGGCCGTCAATGTAGGGCAAATATCAACAGTTGTCAACATGGGCGTATTTCACGGTCGGGGGATACAGGCCGGGGAAGTGCACCCCGGATAGAGAGGTTATCTTTCGTGGAAGGGGAAGACCGGGACAACCGGCTGGCGCGGCTGAAAAACCTGAGGCCGGTGAGAAGGCTTTTTTTCCTCGGTATTGCCTACTTCTCCTTTATTGTCCCGCTGGCGATGATTGAGGTCGTTTCCTCAGAAGTCGTGGTGACCTCCGGGCAGATATACATCTACCTGATGTTTGCGGGCCTTTTGCTCGAGTTGATCCTTCGAAGGTTGTGAGAAGGGGGAACTCAGTCTTCCAGCAGAATTTTCATCCGTGCCACCAGGGAGATCTTCATGTCCCCTTCGACCTCTGCGTACTGCCACTCTAAGGATTCAATGTAGCAGTGAAGATCCCTTTGGCCGGGGACACTCATACGAAGAAAGTCGCCTGTTTTCGGCAGGATGACGGTCGGGACCTCGCAATCGTAAAGAAAATTCTTATTTATGCCGGAAAATACAACTTTTACCTTTTCCATCGCCTCCGCTCCCCGGGCAAGATGGCACAGCGATCCTCTTCTGACGTCCCCTTGATGAAAAAAAGGAAGGTTTAATAGATTTATCGTCATAAGAAAGAAAATCCTTAGCGGAATATGTTAAAATCATTAGAAATTTAATTAATGGTTCATGAAAGGGAGGGGTATCGTGGATTTGAAATCGAAATGTGCGGTCGTAACCGGTGGTGCGATGGGCATCGGTTTGGCCACAGCGAAACGGCTGGTTGCCGAAGGGTGCCTGGTCACCCTCTGGGATTTGAACGGCCCGGCCCTGGAGGATGCGAAAAAGGCATTGGAAAACTTGGGGGTTCAGGTCTTTGCCCATGTCTGCGATGTGACCGATAAGGCCAGGGTGTACGAACTGGCCAGGCAGGCTGTGACGGACATGGGAAAAGTCGATATCCTCATAAACAATGCAGGCTATGTCATGGGCGGAGATTTCCTCGAGCAGCCCGACGAGGTGTGGGAAAAGACCATAGCCGTCAATCTCACATCGTTCATCTACACGATCAGGGCGTTTCTGCCGGGGATGTACGAGAGAGACTGCGGGCACGTGGTCAACATTTCTTCGGCTGGCGGTGTCGTCGGGGTGCCCGAACTGGCCATGTATGGAGCGACAAAATTGGCCGTCTGGGGACTGACGGAAGGCCTGCGGTTCGAGGCCTGGGAGCGAGGCAAGAAAGGTGTCCGATGGTCCACCATCCATCCATGCTACATTGCCAAGGGGATGTTTGAGGGGGCGAAACTTCGAGGAATCGCAAACTTGATTACGCCGCTTCTGCGGGACCACGATGTGGTGGCAGAGGCCATCGTGGAGTCGGCTTTGAAAAAGGGCCGATACTCACCGAAGCGCCCGAGAACGGTCCGGTCGATGGTTCTCCTGAGAGGCCTGATTCCCGATGAGCTCTTTCAGTGGTTTGTTGACATTCTGGGCGTGACGGGGAGCATGAAGACCTGGTGCGGACGAAAAGGCAAATAAAAATCGCCCCGGAGGTCAAAAAAGCATTTAAATAAAGGGACATCTATGCCGATAGGACATAAGTGGGGGCGATGGATTCTGCAAAGCCCCGGAGCCTGAGAACATCGACCCGGCGACAGACAGCGAGGGGGCATAGGATCTTCTTGAAAAAATTGAGATTTTTGCTAAAGTTGCCGCCGACGGTTTAAAAACCGGTTCACGATTGACGAAGATGTCCGGCAGGGGGGTTAGTTGCCACCCCGCTGGTATGGTTCTTGTAACATATTAAAAGGCCCTTTAGATATCATCCCGCATCTTGTAAACACACTTTGGGGATTCTTTGATGCTCAGCAGCTGTTTAAGGTTCGTGAAACCCTTGATCACGACGCCATTCTCTCTCGCCATTGCTGTGGCCCTCCTTGCTTCGGCGGATTTCGCCTCGGCGGATATTTACGGCTATGTCGATGAGGAGGGCGTTATACACCTGACCAATGTGCCGACAAGCCCACGGTTCAAGGTCTGGATCAAGGAAAAACGGGTGCTCTTCAACCTGGGTCCCGACTATGTCAAATACGACAAGGTGATTGAAAAGACGGCGCGGAAGTATGATGTGGACCACGCCCTTGTGAAGGCCGTCATCAAGGCGGAATCCAATTTCAACTCCAAGGCGGTGTCCAGAAAGGGCGCCAAGGGCCTGATGCAGCTCATGCCGAAAACGGCGTCCCGCATGCGGGTAGACGACTGCTTTCACCCGGAGGATAACATCGACGGAGGCGTGCGATACCTCCGTTATCTCATGAATGTGTACGACGGCAACCTGCCGCTTGCCCTGGCGGCGTACAATGCCGGTGAAAAAGCCGTGGCCCGATACCGGGGGATCCCGCCCTATGCCGAGACGAAGACCTATGTGCGGCGGGTCATGCGGTATTACGAGGAATATAACCGAAAATCAGCACCGACGAGTCTCTCGAAGGCAGACGCCCAGGTCCAGAATGTGTCCGCATCGTCAAACTGAGTTCCCCCGACGGATGACCTGATGGTCGAGCCGCCGGGACTTTCCCCTCTCCGTTTTTTTCTTCAGGATCTGTTCCCTTTCAAGTTTTCAACCAGAAAAAACAAATCTATTTATTGTGACGCCGCGCGACGGCACGGGCGGCGAGGATGCCGCTTGCCGAAGACTGGAGGAGCCCGCGGGTGATCCCTGCGCCATCGCCGATGGCGAAGAGATTCCGGATTTTTGTTTCCAGGTCCGGTGTGACTTCGATGCGGTTCGAGTAGAATTTCACCTCGACGCCGTAGAGGAGCGTTTGGTGGGAATAGACACCCGGTGCGAGTTTCTCTATGGCTTGGAGCATCTCGATGATATTCAGGAGATGCCGGTAAGGGAATACAAAGCTCAGATCGCCCGGCGTGGCCTGCGGAAGCGTGGGCCTGGTGAGACATTTGGATATGCGCTCCCTCGTGGAGCGGCGCCCGGCGAGAAGGTCTCCCAGACGCTGCAGGATCACGCCGTCCCCGAGGAGATTCGCCAGCTGTGCGATGTAACGGCCGTAGGCAATCGGGTCATCGAAGGGTTCCGTGAAGGAACTGCTGACGAGGATGGCAAAATTGGTGTTGTCACTCTTCTTCGTCGCGTAACTGTGACCGTTCACCGTCACAAGCCCGGCGATTTTTTCTGTCACGACCTCCCCGTAGGGGTTCATGCAGAAAGTTCTGACTTTATCGTCAAAGGTTTTCGAGTAGTAAATGAGTTTGGACTCATAGCTGATGTCGGTGATCTCTTTCAGGACCGTTGCGGGGAGTTCGACCCGGACACCGATGTCCACGGGACTGGTCTTGGTTTTGATGTTCAGCGATTCCGCCGTTTCCTTCATCCACTGGGCCCCTGAGCGGCCCGGGGCCACAATGACAAACCGGCTTTCCAGGACCGTCCCGTCGGCGAGTTTTACGCCCTTGACCTTTCCCCCATCGGCCAGGATGGTCTGAACGGCGCAGCCCGTGCGGATATCCACTTTTCCGGTGAGGGAATCGTGCATGCGCGCGAGGATCGCCTGGCAGTTTTCTGTTCCGATGTGACGAATCCGTGTGGGGATATATTCAAGGCCGGCGAGACGGGCCCTTTCAGCGAGGGCCTCCACCTCCGGGGAGATGTCCCCGAAGAGTCGATCCGTTGCGCCGTGGCGCACATAAATCTGGTCGGCCTCGTTCAAAAGATCGTAGAGGGCCTTCGTTTGGAGGTACTCCCCCAGGTACCCGCCCACCTCCCGCGACAGGGTCAGCTTCCCGTCACTGTATGCGCCGGCACCGCCCCAGCCGCAGAGCATATCATCGGCATCGATGCGATTTCTCTCCCCGATGTCCTTCCCCCTCTCGAGGAGAACGACATTCCGGATACCGAGATCGGCCAGGGTGAGGGCGGCGAAGATGCCCGCGGGGCCCCCGCCCACGATCACAACTTCATATTTCATCCTATACCTCCGATCCGGAATGATCCCTTGCAAGGGTTGTGCAAAATTCCCCTCAAGCCGATGCCCGGAGCCCTCGGATCATCGCGGTAGTGGCCTCGAGTTTGCGGGTGAGATGCCGGCATGCTTTCCCGTCCATATGGCCGACGGGGAACAGGAAAACGGCGAAGCGATAGACGCCATCCAGGAGGGGGTCTCCTCTTCCGATCGAGCCGTGTATATATCTCGAGCCGGACTGCCCGATGATCCGGAGAGCACCTCTTTCTTGGGCGAAATGCCTGAAAGGAAAGAACAGGAACACGGAGGAATCTCCTGCCTTGCGGAATATCTTTGCGAGGACCGTTTCGTGGCCGTCGAGGAAATCGTCGTAGGGGTCGAGGAAGATAAGGTCATAGGGTATCTTTTTTTTCAGTACATCATACCCTGATTTTATTTTCAAGGTGCCGACACCCGATCCCCTGAAACAATCGAGGGCGATCGGGTTGGTATCGAAAACCGACAACCGTCCGTATGAGCCGAGGATTTTTCGCGCGATGGAGACACTGCCGAGATATCGGTCCCGTAAAAGGGCCCTCCTTTGTATTGTGAGGAGTGGGGACCGGGAGAGTTGCATCCTGATTCTCTCTGCCTGGCCTTTGCCGATGCTGTATTCGTCAAAACCGCAGAAAGTGTCGGCATAATGAAAAGGGGACCCGGCTTTTTGCTTTTTCAGAAAGGAGAGAATCTCGATGAGCCAGGAATGCTTGAGCAGGTCTCCGATATTTCCAGCCCGGTATCTGACAGACTTTATCTTTTCGAACTGATAGGCATGTTTCATGTTTTTCCTGTTCCGGCGGCTCTTCGTGCCGTTGTGGAAGTCCCCGCTTTGACAAGAGGGCCCGTCGGTGCCGGTGTCATGAGACGCCTACGCTTAACGAGCCCTGGTGGACCGGGTGAAGAGCTTTGAACCCTCCCGCAGGGGTCCATCAAGACCGACCTCGAAGCCGCGGCTGTCCTCAATGACGATGTCGCCTTGTTCCGCCGCTTCGTAAAGTGTCTGATCAAAGCTGATGAGGGCGTGCTTGACCTTCATGCCCCGGTAAATGCTGACGGGCCTGTCATTGACGTAGACGGTGATCTGATCTTTCATGGCCTAATAACAATCCTCCCTTCGACGCGGGGGGTCACCGGGGAGTGCTTCCGGAGATATTTGATAAACTGATCCCTGATGAACTCGCCGAAAACAGCCTTCTTCCCCTCTTTGAATGCTGCGTATTTGTCGCCGCCCGCGGCGAGAAAATCGTTGGTGGTGACGCGGTAGGTTTTCTTCGGATCGAGCGGGCGGTCTCCCACGGTGACCTGCTGCACCCTCGAGCCCCCGGGTTTGTCCGTGTTGATGACGACGCGGAGACCGGACACCTGGAGAATGCCGTGCTCCAGGGTTGCGCCCTGCTCCAGGATCTCCAAGATCTGCTTGCCCGTCAGGTCCATGGAGATCAGGAGATTATCAAAGGGGAGGAGGGTGTGTACCTGCTCCAGGGTGATCCTTCCCTTCGGGATGTTTGTCCGGATGCCGCCGCTGTTCTGGAATGCGATGGCGGCGCCGGTTGCCGCCTTCATGGCATCGCAGACAAGGTCTCCGATGTTCGATTCATGATAGGGCCGCCGGACCAAATCTACGGTCGTTTCCCCGATGACACGACTGAACTTCTCCTTGATCTGGTCGTGGTATTTCGAGACGATCTTCCGGGCCCCCTCATCGTAGGAGTCATCGGGGCCCGAAAGGACTTTTCGAAGCCCCCGTTTCCGGGTGTGCTTCAGGATACGGCCGCTCTCCCTATCTATTTCCAGTTTCAAAACGCCTAGGTAATGGCCGCAGCATCCGGCCTGGACGACAATCGTCTCGCCGATCAAAACAGGCGTCTTCACGGCCGTGTGACTGTCGCCGCCCACAATCACATGGATCCCCTCTACGCGCCGGGCCAGATCGATGTCGGCCTCCAACCCCTGGTGGGAGAGAAGAATGACGAACCGGGCGCCCTCTTTTTTCACTGCCCGGATCCTCTCGGGTAACACCTTTTCGGGGTCCAGGAAGCGGTAAATTCCGATCCGTCCCAGTTTCGTCAGGGCGTTCGTCTCGGGTGTGGTAATGCCGAAAATCGCTATCTTCAAACCCTGTCTCGTCATCATGACATAGGGTTTGATCCAGGGCGGTGCCCGGTTGTGGCGGTCGACGACATTAGCGGAAAGAAAGGGGAAGCGGGCGGCTTCGCTCAATTCTTTGAGGACATGGAGTCCCCAGTCGAATTCATGGTTTCCTACCGTCATGGCATCGAATTTCATGTCGTTCATGAGCTCGATCACCGGTTTGCCATGGAAGAGGTTGGAGATCGGTGTCCCTTGGAACATGTCCCCGGCGGAGAGGATCAGCGTTCCCCCGGGGTTTTCCGTCTTCTCAACCGATATCATCTTTGCCAGGTATGCAGCTCCGCCGACGGGTCTTTTCCGGTCGATGCTTTTTTGAATGTGGGGCAGGATATGCCCGTGGGTGTCGTTGATATGGAGGATGGTCAGATCAATGACGGCGTTTTCCTTGGCCTGAAGAGCGGGCGCAAAGAGGAAAAGAAGTGACATGCAAACAAGAGATCGTAAAATTCGTTTCATGAGCCTGTCCGTGAACGCTTCAAATCAAATGACCATCTTCCCCGCTTGATAATTTAATTGACAAAGGGATCATTCATCAAGTAGAAAAACTCGCATTTCGGACAGGGAGAGAACCATGGCGGTATTGGCCGTTCTCAAGACGCTTTATTCGGGCAAGCACCCCTTTAGAACGCTGCAATTCGCGGGGCTCATCGTCCTGTTATTTGCCTTGTCGCCGGTTCCTGGTGCCCGGGGAGAGGACACCGCCGTGCCCGGGATCATGGCGGTATACGGCGATTCCCGGGGGAGTCCAGACATCCACCGCAAGATCGTGGAGGGCATCCTGAGGTTCAAGTCCCGGGTGGTCTTCCACACGGGGGACCTGGTGAACAGGGGAGCAGATGAAAAGGACTGGGCCGATTTCAAGGTGATCATCGCTCCTCTGACTGCGAAGGCGGAATTCTTTCCTGTGCGCGGCAATCATGATGTCGGTTCATCGTATTACTTTGACACCTTTACGCTGCCCGGCAATGAAAAATGGTATACCGTCGATCGCCAAGGTGTCCATTTCATCCTCCTGGACACAAACAGCCGGCTCACCCCCGGATCGGATCAGTACCGGTGGCTCGAGGCGGAGCTTCAGCGCTCCGGCGGAAAGGATACGTTCGTTGCCGTTATCCTGCATCACTCCCCCTTTTCGACGGGTATTTTCCCCGATGAGAAGGGACTTCAGAAAAAGATCGCGCCTCTGTTCGAGAAATACGCTGTGGACATCGTCTTCGGCGGTCATCACCACTTTTACGAGAGGCAGCGGGTCCGAGACGTAACCTACATCGTCACCGGCGGGGGCGGAGACCCTCTTCATTTTCAATTGCACTACAGCGCTGACAGCGCGGTTTTCATGAACGTCCACCATTTCTGCATCTTTCATGTTTCCGGCGATGAACTCGTCCTGAGCGCGTACGACGTGGATCTCAACCCCATCGATCAGTTCAGAATTCGGAAAAGAAAGTAGTCCGCCGGGGGAGGGAGGCTTATGAAAAAGTTCTGCGTCCTGCTCCTCTCCGTCGCAACCGTGGTGGGGTCACCCCTCCTTTCATTCTGCAGCCCGCAGGGGGACCTCGAGTCGCTCTCCCGGGAAAAGAGGCATCACCAAGATGGGGGTTTTTTCAACCCCTGGCTTCCGGAAGAAAAGGTCGGAAACATCTTCAGGCTGTTGGAATGGAAACTGGGCCCCAACCCCTATTCGGAGGTCAAGAAGAGGAGCCCCGTTTTTCAGGTGACAAGACCAAACATCGATCAGATTCTGGCGGCCGGGGACTCCGTGACCTATCTCGGCCACGGGACACTCTGGATTCGGCTTCGTCAACAGAATATCATCACGGACCCTGTTTTCGGAGACATCGTCACCTTCATCCGCCGACACACCCCGATTCCCATTCCGCCCGGGGAACTCCCCCCCATGCAGGTAGTCCTCCTCTCCCACAGCCACTACGACCACCTCGACAAGCAAAGCATCCGGCAGCTGGGCAGCGGGCCCCTCTACCTGACACCGCTCGGCTACAGGGAATGGTTCGCCGATGTGCTCCCCGGCGCCCGTGTCGTCGAGCTTGACTGGTACGAAACCTACACCCACGAGGGGGTTCAGTACCGGCTCCTTCCGGCACAGCACTGGACGAAGCGAACACCCTGGGACACCAACAGCCGTCTATGGGGATCCTGGCTAATTGAGTCCGCTGACCGGAGGGTCTTTTTCGGCGGCGACTCCGGGTATTTTCACGGGTTCTCAGAATTCGGCCGGAAATACGGACCGATGGATGCGGTCCTTTTGCCCATAGCCGCTTATGAGCCCGCCTGGTTCATGCGGACGTACCACATGAACCCCGGGGAAGCCGTAAAGGCTTTTCAGGAACTCCGGGGACGCGTGCTGATCCCCCAGCAGTGGGGGGTCTTCGACCTCACCGATGAGCCCATGGACATGCCGCCCGCGGATTACCGCAGGGCGGCGGAGGCCGCGGGTCTGGAAGAGGGGAGAACGCCTCTTTTGCCCCACGGGGGGACGTGGTTTTTCTCGGGGAAGTAGCAGAGAACCTGCAAATCAGAGGACGATTTTAACGGCGGGATGTCTTCTCAGACTTTCGTAAATGGTCAGGCGCTGGTCTTCATTCAAGACGAGGATCTCGACATCGAGGCAGATGTATTTTCCCGAGGCGCTCCTGTTCGACGTCGTGACACGGTGAGCGATATCTTGCGCGGTCTCGCTGATGGCGCTTCTCAGGACGGCCTCGTCTGTCCCGATGACCTTGTATCCCCACGGGCAGGGATAGTGGATGTCGGGCTTTCGGCCCCGACGGTTTATCATCGCGATCGACTCCTTCGAACGTTTCCGTTTTATTTAAGGTATGCCCCCTGCCCTGTCAAGCCCCGCTCTTCGGCGGATTCTTCTGCGGTTTGAGCGGTTCACTCCGGCGGCTGTCGAGGAAGTGGTATAAAGCAAGAAGCGGGTGACGGTAGGGCATCCGGGGACCGGACAGGCGCATCACCGCCTGAATTTTTTCCCGCATGACCGGGCGGAAGCAGTGGACGCGGCATTTGTAACAGGTCGTTTTGCCCTCCTGAAAGGGGCATTGATCAAGGCGATCGGCGCTGTACGCCAGAAGCTCCCGGCAGTCTGAACATAGATCCGGCTTTGTGCCGTGAAGATCCCGGCAGTAGAGCCGGATCATGGCCTCAACGGTCCTCGCTTCTCTTTTTATCCGGGAGTCTTTTGCGGGCATGACGGCTTTGCTGAACGGAAGGTCCTAACCTTTCGGGACGGTCTCAGTCTCTGTGGATAAGGGTCCCCACGTGCTCCCCGTCGAGTGCCCTGGTGAGATTGCCTTCGACGAGGCCGTTGATAATCTGGATCTGGTCCACGACCTCGCTGTTCTGGAGTATCTCGAGGCAGGTTCTCTCGATGATGAGATCGTCGAGTTCCATCGCAAGAATTTCTCCGGCCGTGATGGCCGGGATGAATTCCGCCCGGGGGTTTTTCTTCGGGTTGCCCGTGTAGAGACCTTTTTCATCCTTGACGAAGATGCAGCTCCTGGCCCCGATCAGATCGGCGATGATCAGGGTGCCCACGTCCGTCCGGTGCAGGGGAATCCGCCATTCGGGTGCGGGGATGGCGAAGTAGTCATAGGGCGGCATGCCGTGCAGGACGGGGATACAGCCCTGCGAGAAGTAGGTGGGAAGCTTCATGATCTCGTCATGGCCGATCTTGATCCCCCCCCAGGGTGAGAGGAGTGTGGCGACAAGAAGGGCGTTCTGTTCAGAGACGGAGCTGCCGAATTTCGAGATGATCCCTGTCGGCATTCCCAGTTCGAGGCCGATGGCGTAAATGTGACGGCTCCGGGTTCCGCCGCCGGTCGTCAGCAGCATTTTGTGCCGGTCCCTGATGCCGGAGATCTCCCGGACAATCGCGGGCAGGGATTTCTTTCCCAGGTCGCAGATGGATTGGCCCCCGAGTTTGATCACATTCACGTCGGGAAAGAGTCTCTGCTGGGGGGCCACCTCATAGCCTTCCGCGAAAGACCGGCTGAGGAGGCTCTCCCCCATGAGTTTGCTCTTGATGTGCAGACGCTTGCCATCTCGGTCCCTGACGAGTCCCATGGGGCCTCCTAATCCTTGATTTCCACCTCTTCATCCGCCGCACCGCTGCGCTCGATCATGACCAGCTTTGCGCCGACAGCCGCTGCAATCTGCTCCAGTTCCTTCCTGCGGAGGTGCTTTCCGTAAAACTGGATATCGACCCCGGAAACGGCAAGAAGCTTGAACCTGGGTTTCTTTTCCCCTTCGCTGACCTTTCCCCTCTCGCGGCAAAAGATAATGCACGGCATCTCGAGTACCCCCTTGATACGGTCCTGTTAATATTTTTTATATTACCACAGAAAGGAGCCAGCAGGCAAATCAGCGGAGGGGGTCTTCTCCGCGTCGGCCCTAAAAACAGGTTTATCTCCCGATCCTAGAAGGACAGGGTGAGCTTGTGCGTGAGCAGGTAGTCGTCGTCGATCACATTGGATGAGCTGGTGCCCTTGAAGTAGTCACCAACCCACCAGTAACCGAAACCGGCCATGTAAGAGAGGTTGTCGTAGATCTTATAGATTGCGTAGATGTCGAACTCGGAACCGTAATCCTTATCAACGAAAGCCGACTCAACTGCCTTCGCCATGCCGTAGCTGGCCTCGACTCTTAACTTCGGCGTTACGTTCCAGCCGGCGTAGGCCTTCCAGAGCAGGCAGTTATCCTCGAAAGTGTTGATGGACGCGCCATTGTAACCGACCCAGGTGCCTGTCCATGTGTTGATTGCATTATTGAACATGAGAAGAAAAGCGTCGTAGTTCTTTCCCAGAAAGAGGGGTGATAAAATGCTCCCCTCCCTCTTATCGGCCGTCGCGGGATCGTCACCGCTCACAGAGCTGAAAAGGCCACCCACGTACCAGGGGCCCATGGTGTACTTGGCGTTCGCGTACAATGCATAGGCATCCAGGTCGGAATCCGTTGCGGCGGAGTTGCCGAAGTCTTGCCAGTCACCCAAGCCATACCAGCCCTCGGCCTCGATGAAGAGGGATCCGAAGGTCGCTCTGACATAGGGGTTAAACGTGTAGATCTTGCGGAGGAACCCGCCCCTGTCGTAGTCGTTGAAGCTGTCATGGTAGTACTGGACCTGGATACCGGCGGAACCGGCCTTCCACCGGTAGTCCGTCATGACGGAGTAGACGTCGAAGTCGGCTTCCGAGTAAACAAGCCGGGTACCCAACGTGCCAGTACCGTAGGAGCCGCCCTCAGCGACATGCTCCCACCTGGCGCCGAGGGTCCAGGGGCCCATCGGATACGCGTACTCCACACCCGGACGGACCCAGGTACTGTTCAGAAAATCCGTGCCGTAGTAAATGGTGTTAAAGTAGCCGACGAGGAACCGGCCGATGGCGGTGTTGAAATTGACATAGGCGCTCTCCCACTCGATGTTCTCCTGGGCCCTGATTGCGTCCCCGGCGATCAGGCTGTTGTTAACTGCAGTGGGTCTGTCCACAGAACGGTTCGTGTTGTCATAGGCGTAGACTCCGTTTTGCTGAGCCCAGCTGACGTCGCCCCACTTCTTCTCCAATGCGTCGAAGCGTGTCGTGAGTGTGAGGCCCTCGGCAATCTTGAACTCCGGCTGGAGTCTCAGCCTCTGGACGACGTAGGCCGTCGAGGAGGCCCTCCCCGTCCCCGTCAGCAGATTTCGGCCGGCTTCATCCCTGAGGGAGTGGTTGCTCTCGAAGACGCCTTGCGCGTAGTACTGACCGCTGACCTTGATGTCCACGGCCGATGCGGGAGCACCGCAGACCACCACAAGGCACGATACCACGAAAACAATGAATAATTTTCTCATCTTCTCCTCCTTTCTATTATATTTTACAGGAAACGACCCCTTTTCCCTGTTGTCATCCTTTCTTTCGTTTCTCCCAGAGTGTGCGCCAGGAACCGGGACCGGCGGGCGCAACGGCGATGACCGCTCTATGTCCCAGGAGCCTCGGCCGGAGCCACCCATTCGTGTCAATCCAGTCGCCTTCGCCGGGTGCTCTGCCGTCCCGATCCATGGGGACGATCTGCATGCCGTGTCGCTCCAGTGTTTCAACGGGGACCCTGTCGGGGAGGTTCCTCAAGCGTCCGAACTCGATGAAACGCCCGTTCCAGCCCGAGGCCGTCAGGCCCACCGCTGCGGCGGCGCCGATGATGCCGTCGTTTGTCCCGCCGTGTCCGGAGAGGTGAAAACCCTTGGCAGCCGCCAGGGCCTCTTTCTGGCTGACCACGGCTTTTGTGCAGCGGACACCGAAGGCCATGAGGGCTGAAAGCGAAACACCATTCTCGGGGGCGAGACACAGCCCCGGGTCGCTTCCCGGCGCGGACTCCTTTTCGATGTGGGCGATGGCCCGCTCGAGCAGTTCCCCAGCCTGCGACGGTTCCCTCAGAACGACAACGGCGCAGGCCGAGCTGTTGTGCGAGGTGTAGGGAATGCGGTCATCGACCAGAAGCTGCTGCCGAAGAACCCCCCAGAGGCGGCATCCCCCGGGCAGAAGCGCCTCGAAGCGCCGCGCGAGTTTTCCCGTTCCCGCTTCGGAATCGACGGTGTCCGTGTCGTCAAAAGCGATGTAAACTTTCACGTTGATCTGTTGTTAATCTCCTTTCGTTATTTTTTTCACGTGCTGCCCTTGCGAATGATGTGGATCGCCGTGGCCTTGAACTGGGCTGTCACGTCCTTGCCCTCACGAAGGCCTAAGTCCTCCACGGCATTTTCTGTCACGTAGGCCACCAGGGGGAAGCCGCAGGCCATTTCGATCTTAACGACGAGGCCCAGAGGCGTGATCCTGTTAATTCTTCCGCGAAAGACATTCCTGGCGCTGGTCGCCGAAGCGGCCGGCGGTAACGACAGGGTTACGTTCTCGGGGCGAATGCAGAGGGCGACATTGGCACCGGCCTCGAAATCCCCCACGGCCTCGATTTCTTTGCCGTTGACGTCAACGATGACGGATCCACGCTTTCTTTCCCTGACGCGGCCTTGAAGGATCGTCTCGATGCCCACGAAGGCGGCGACCCCTTCGCTGACGGGCCGGTTCATCACATCGGAAGGGCTCCCGATCTGGACGATTTTCCCCTCATCCATCATGGCGATCCGGTCCGACAGCCGCAGGGCCTCGTTGCGGTCATGGGTGGCAATCGCGGTGGTCGTACCTGTTTCGGCGATGGCTTTCCCCAGGTCGACGATGATCGCCTCGCGGGTCGGCGGGTCCAGGGATGCAAAGGGCTCATCGAGAAAAAGGATCTCCGGCTTGATGGCGAAGGCCCGGGCAAGACTCGTCCGCTGGGCCTCTCCGCCGGAGAGCGTCCGAGCGGAACGGTCCCAGAGATGGCCGATCCCGAAACGGTTGAGCTGCTTGGTGACAACCTGCTTGATCATGCCTGATCCCAGTCCGCGGATTTTAAGCCCCGACGCCACGTTCTCGGAAACCGTCGTGTCAAAGAGGAGGGGTTCCTGGAAGACCATGGCGAGCTTCCGCCGGTAGTCGAGGGTGGCATACCCCGCGCTCACCTTCTCTCCCCGGAAAAGGATATCCCCGGCCGAGGGCCTCATCAGATACGATAATGCCTGGAGGAGGGTCGTCTTCCCGGCACCGTTGGGCCCGATGAGGCTCAGCGTCTCCCCTTCCCTGATCTGAAGAGACGGTACATCCACGAGGAGACTTCCTCCCCGGATGACCTTCAGGTTTCTGGCTTCAAGAATGACGTTCTCAATCGTCACCGCGGTCTTTCCCTCTGCTGGATCTGTGTGAGGACGAGGTTGATCATGTAGGCGAAGATGAGAAGGACGATCCCGAGGGCAATGGCGATGTCGAAATTTCCCCTGCTCGTTTCCATGACCGTCGCCGTCGTGAGAACGCGGGTGTATCCCTTGATGTTGCCACCGACCATGATGGAGGCACCGACTTCAGAGATGACCCCGCCGAAGCCGGCCATCACCGCGGCCAGGAGCGGGAGGCGGGCCTCGCGGATCAGGATCCGCACCATCTGGAGCCTCGTGGCCCCTAGGGCCAGGATCTGCAGCCGGAGCTTCTTCGGGAGCTGCTGCATGGCCGCGAGCGAGATCCCCGTCACGATGGGGGTGGCGATGATCGCCTGGGCGATGATCATGGCTGCCGGTGTGTAGAGGATCTCCATGAACCCGAGGGGACCGTTTCGCCAGAGAAAAATGGTGACGAAGAGGCCCACGACAACGGGAGGCAGGGCCATACCCGTGTTAATGAGACTCACCACGAACCGGCGCCCGGGAAACTGCGTGAGGGCCACCGCCGTCCCCACGGACATGCCTATGAAAAGGCTGATGAATGTGGCCGTGCCGGAAACCTTCAGGGAGAACCAGGTGATGCCAAGGACCTCGGCGTCAAAGGTGAAAAGCAGATAGAAGGCCTTCCGGATGCCGTCGAGTATGATGTCCATTTATTTTCCCAGGTCCTCCACCTTTTTGCCCGCGTCGGGGAAGAAGAGGGGCGAGCCGAACTTGTCAACGCCGAAGGTCTTGATGATGTTCTGTGTCCCCTTTGAGACCATGAAGTCTGCGAAGGCCTTCCCCCCCGGGGCGTTCACCTTGGGCCACTTCTTCGGGTTCACCTCGATGACGTGGTAGATATTCAGTAGAATGACGTCACCCTCCACCAGGATGTCGAGGCCGAGGTTTTTCTTCAAAGCCAGGTAGGTCCCCCGGTCGGCCAGCGTATAGGTTTTTTTCTCCGCCGCCACGGCCAGCGTCTGACCCATTCCGAGGCCTGTCTGCTGGTACCATGTTTCACCCTCGTACTTCACGCCTGCGGCCTTCCAGACGTCCTTCTCCTTTACGTGGGTCCCCGAGTTATCGCCGCGGGACATGAAGATGCTCTTCGAGTCAGCGATCTTCTTGAAGGCCTCGGAAGCCTTTTTCATGCCCCTGATGCCCGCGGGGTCACCGGGGGGGCCGACGATGATGAAGTCGTTGTGCATGACCAGACGGCGGTTTACACCATAACCTTCCTCCACGAACTTCTTCTCGGCCGCGGGGGAGTGGACGAGGAGCACATCGGCCTCTCCCTTTTGACCCATGGCCATGGCCTGACCGGAACCCACGGCGATGGTCTTCACAAAGTAACCCGTCTTCTTCTCAAAGATGGGAATCAGGACGTCGAGAAGCCCCGAGTCCTGGGTGCTCGTCGTTGTGGCCAGAATGATGTTTTTCTGGACGGCCGCCGCGTCCACCGGGGTGGTGAAGCCGGCGGCCATGAAGATTCCGGCTGCCATCAGTGAGAGAGCAGCCGTGAAAAGGCTTTTGCGAGTTTTCACTTCTTTACCTCCTTGTATTAAGATAGATGTTCCGGGACGGCATCAGCCCCTGGTCCCGTATTTCTTCCGCCAGGCCTCCGAGTTCGGGAAAAAGAGGGGGCTTCCGTATTTATCCTTCCCGAAGTCCCGGATGATGAGCTGGCCTTTTCCGGGGTTTGTGAGCCACTTGACAAAGGTCATCGTGTCCCGGTGGTTGACGCGGGGGAATTTCTTCGGGTTCACGGGGATGAGGGAGATGTCGTTCAGAAGGGCCTCGTCCTTTTCCGCGAGGATGACGAGCTTGATCTCCTTCTCGAGTGCCAGGTACGTTGCCCGATCCATGAAGACATAGGCCCCCTTTGCATCGGCATATCGGGTTGTGGGAGCGTTGCCTTTGCTGCCTTTCTCGTAGGTGACGTACCAGGGGCCAGCGGGTTTGATACCCGCCTTCGCCCAGATGTCCATCTCAGCCACGTGGGTTCCCGATTTGTCGCCCCGGGTGATGAAGAGGGCCTCCTTGGCGGCGATGGCCTTCAGGGCCTCGGCGCCTGTTTTCATCCCCCTGATCCCGGCAGGGTCGGCGGCCGGGCCCAGGATGACAAAGTCGTTATACATGAGGGGGATCCGCTCTATGCCATAGCCCCCGGCGATGAATTTTTCCTCAAGGGCTTTGGCGTGGGCCATGACGAGATCGATATTTCCTTTCTCGGCAATCTTGAGGGCGGCCCCGGTGCCGGCGCCGACGTGTCGGACCCGGATCCCCGTTTCCTTCTCGAATTGATTCTCCATCGCGCCCACGATGCCCGAGTCGATGGGCCCGATCGTGCTTGCCATCAGGATGAAACCCCTGGCCTGCGCGAAACCGGGTGATGGCTGGGCTATCAATAGACCCAGCATGCCCGCGATAAACCATTTTCTCATCGGTCACTCCTCCTTTTTGTTCAATGGTTAGACGGTCGAGTAGAGGATCTTCCCTGAGTCCTCGAAGCCGTAGCCCCCGAGTTTCTCGAAGCGATCGCGTAAGCCCTCCGAGCGCAAAACCTCCACGAGGCCCTGGATGCCTTTGCTGAAGTATGTCGATTGCCCCACGACCATGTCGAACTCCTCGCGGGTCACGGCAATGAAGTCCAATCCCATGAGCCTCGATACGGCCACGGACGCAAGCCCGGCGTCAGCCTCGCCCGACAGGACCGAAAGGCCCACCTCGATGTGGGTGTACACCTCGCGGTCGTAGCCCCCGATGGCCTCGGCAGGAATGCCGTGCTTTTTCAGCTGATAATCCAGAAGGAGCCTCGTGCCGGAACCGGCCTGACGGTTGACGAACCGGATGCCCTCCACCGCAAGGTCATCGAATCCCCGGATGCCGCGGGGGTTTCCGGGTGCCGTGACAATGCCAAGCTCCCGCCGGAAGAGGTGGACAAGGACGGCATTGATGCCGGGCAGGTAATCCTCCAGGAAGGGTGTGTTGTAGCGGCCTGTCCCCGGGTCGAACAGATGGGTCCAGGCAATGTCGGTGTACCCTCTGCCCAGTGCCTTGAGCCCCTCGCTGCTACCCGTGTTGGCGCAAAAGAAGTAAAAATCGGGGTGGGTGTGCCTCATGCCCGTGAGCAGGAAATCCAGTACCGGGTCGTTGCTACCGGCTGCCAGCAATGCGCCTTCGATTTTGCGGCTTTTTTCCCGGGCGTCCTTGAGGCCGCCCTTCGCCTTCCTTTCAATCCATTCATCGATAGTTTTCTTCGGAAAAACCCACTTCCCTGTAACCCGGGTCCCAGGTATCCGGCCCGCCTTCAGAAGCGCGTAGACCTGTTTTTCATGGATGCCCAGGTAGGCCGCAAGCTCCTTTGTGTTCAGCATTTTTTCAGACATGATCTCCTCCAGATGAGGGCGCAAATATAGACAATCTTATCCTTAAAATCAACTAATTATTACAAATTACTACTCATAATTACGCATAAGTTGTTATTCGAACCTCAGATATATTTCGAATAATCGCAATGGCATTCTTCCTCATTGACAGGATGCACCGGGGTCTCTAAACTGAAACATCTTCGCTCACAACCCCGGAAAGACGAAAAGGGCATGACAAGATATTTGATCATAGGAAACGGTGTGGCGGGAAATTCCGCGGCGGAGATGATTCGTCGTCTGGACACCGATGGGGCCATCCGCATCTTCACCAAGAGCCGTTATCCCTTCTACTATACCCCGGCTCTGCCCGAGTATCTTGCAGGTGAAAAGGAGCTCTCCGGGTTTACCCTCCACGATTTTTCCTGGTATGAGAAAAACCGTGTGGAGTTTCACCCTGCCGAAGAAGTCGTCTCCATGGATCCGGCATCGAAGACCGTTCGATCGGCCGCCGGGGAAGATTATCCCTACGAGAAGCTCCTTCTGGCCACAGGCGGTACCGCCAATGTCCTGCCCGTGGAGGGCGCTGACCTCGAGGGCGTTTTCACCCTTCGAACCGTCGAGGATGCCGAGAGAATCCGGGAATGGGCAAAGACCTCGAAAAGAGTCGTTCTCATCGGCGGCGGGCTTCTGGGGCTCGAAGCCGGCAACGGGTTGAGGAAACTCGGCCTCGAAGTGTCCGTTTTGGAACGCTCTCCGTGGCTCCTGCCGAGACAGATGGATGAGGGGGGCGCCAGCCTCCTGCAAAGGCAGCTGGAGTTGATGGGATTTCACTTTCACTTGAAACGACATGTCAAAAAGATATCAACCGCAGGAACGTCCCTGTCTATCTCCCTCGAGGGGGGCGTAGAGCTTCCGGCCGACATGGTGCTCATGTCGGCCGGGGTCTCCCCGGAAGTCACCCTGGCGGCGTCCCTCGGCCTCGAAGTGGACCGGGGCGTGAAAGTAGATGATTGGATGAAGACATCCATTGAAGACATCTTCGCCGCGGGTGACATCATCGAATACCGCGGCCTCTGTTACGGCATATGGCCCGCCGCCATGGCACAGGGACGGATCGCCGGATCCAACATGACCGGCCGGGAAGTGAAATATGAAGGGACGGTCCCCGCCAACACCCTGAAAGTGGCCGGGATCAACCTCGTGTCCATGGGAGATATCGACTGCGAGGGGAAAAAGGAATCCCTCCTCTATGTCGATGGGAGAAAATTCGTATACAGAAAGATTGTGCTTCAGGAAAACCGGATCACCGGCGCCATCCTCTTCGGGGATATCCGTGGAAGCGATGAGATCCAGGGTACCATCCGTAGCAGAAGGGACATCTCTTCCATCAAATCCCGTCTGGGGGACCCCGAGATCGATTTTAAGAAGCTTTTTGATTGACCCCCCCCCTTTTTTTTACAGCCATCCCCGCAAGCAGGATCAATTCATCCACCGCCCTTGAACGGACGGGGGACCGTTATTATCTTAGGGAAAAATGAAAGGAGGTTCATGCATGAAGCTGAAAGAATACTTTGAAAAAACGACAGGTTACGGGGTTCTTGCGACGGCGGATTCGAAGGGGAAGGTCGATGTGGCCGCCTATTCAAAACCTTTTTTCGAAGGCGAGGATACCGTCGGTTTTGCCATGTACGATCGCCTGACGCACGCCAATCTGCAGGGCAACACCAGCGTGGCCTATCTCTTCGTGGAACGGGACAAGGAAAACGCGGGCAGGAGGCTCTATCTGAAGAAGACCCGCGAGGAGGCGGACGGGAAAAAGATCGACGAATTCTTCAAGAAGTTCAAGATTCAGGAAAAATACAGGCCGGCGACGAAGTTCATCGTTTACTTCAAGGTCGAAAAGGCTCTTCCCTTGGTGGAATTTTAGGTCATCTCTTCGATCTCCTTGAGCCTGGCAGCGAGGCGTTTCCGGGATACGGGGTAGGCCGTCTTTATCTCCTGGGTGAATAGCGAGACCCTGTATTCCTCGATCATCCAGGCCCACTCGTTGATTTTTTCTCTCTTCTCGGCGGATGTGCCGGATGAAAGGCCCTTTCGGAGATCCTCCAGGCGTTTATCGAAGGCCCTGATCTCTTCCATCTTCGCCCTGTCCTTCGCCTGATGCAGAAGGCCCTTTTCCGCGCGCAGGGAAAGGGCCTTCATGTATCGGACGAGGCAGGGCCACCGTTCACGGGAGTGCACCTCCAAGAAACGCTCCGGCATCAGGCGGTCGAGACAAGTCCTGATGTCTGAAAAAAATTCCTTCGGATTCCGACCGGGAGGGGCCGTGTTCTCCAGCCTGTGAAGCGCCTGCCGCGTCTGGAAACAGGTCTCCAGGACCGGTTTGATCTCCTGGATCAGCGCCTGCGCCGAGGGCAGGATGGCCGGCGCTGTCTCTTCCGCGTGTTTGCGGAACGCTTTTTGCGAACGTATGGGGAGGCCGAAAAGTCTTCGAAGGACCTCCCGGTAAAGACCTTCCTCGAAAAACCGCTCCCCGCTGAAATAAACGGCCCATTTTTTCATCTCGCCGGGAAGAGATAGATGCTTTTTGAGGTACCGGAGCTCCTTTTTGAAATGCTCCTCGAAGAGTGCGATCACCCCCTCGACGTGGGCATCTTCGGCTTCTTTTTTGTCTTTGAACAGCCTAAGGCCAGCCCCTTCTTGACCTTTGACCAGGGCGGGGTAAAGTATGGCCGAGAGCCCCCCGTCATCCTCCATCTCGATTTGGGACGGAAGCTCATCGAAATCCCAGGTCGTGATGTGGTTTCTTTCCCATTTCCTCCTGGTGTCAACGATCGCCGCCGTTTCCTCACCATGAGCAGTCTGCTCTTTCAGAACGCCGATGTCGCGCCCCGAGGCCACGATCCTCTTATTCGAGTCAAGGACATCCAGTCTCATCTTCAGATAATCCGGGATGGGGATGGAAGACCATGAGGCAGGCGGGACATCCACGTCGAATTCTTCTCTGAGGGTTTCGGAAAGGGCCTGCGCGAGAGAGCCACTGCCCCACTCGATCTTATCCAGAATCCTTTCAATGGCATGACCGATGGGCGAAAGCCTGACCCGGTGCGTCTTCGGGAGACCCTTGAGCAGGGCTGAAATTCTTTCTTTGAGAAGACCCGGCACACCCCAGTCAATCGCCTCTGCCGGAAGGGCCGGGAGCAGATTCACGGGGACTTTTAAGGTCACACCGTCATCGGATGTCCCGGGGTCGAACCGGTACGTCAGGGGGATGGGCTTTTTTCCGTAGGACCAGGAATCGGGGTAGAGGGAGAGCTCCTCTTCGTCGGGAATCGACTGCAGGACGTCTTCTTTTGTCATGCGGAGAAATCCGTCGGAACCTCTTTCGCGTATCCGTTTCTGAAGGGACCGTACATCACAGATATCCCCGATCCGCCCCTCGTAAAATCTCACCAGGGCGTCCTGGTCGGCCAGGAGGTTCCGCCGCCTGAGTTTGTTCTCCATGGCAAGAACCTCCCCGATCACGCGCTGGTTGTGAATCAAAAAGGGGAAAGGCCTGTCCAGGTCGCCCTCCACCAGGGCATTTTGGATGAAGATTCTCGATGCGTCGGCCAGGTGGATTTTCCCGTAGGAGGCGGCGCGACCGGATACGATGGGCAGACCATGGAGTGTCACCTGTTCGAGAGCCACAACTTCGCCGCGCCTGCGGTCCCAGTGCGGATTCGAATAGGAATATCGGCAGAGCGGCCCTCCCAGGAGTTCCAGCCAGGCATTTTCGATATTGGCTGCCGTTCTGGCAAAAAGTCTCGTTGTTTCCACAAACTCCGCCGCAACGATCCAGTTCCCGCCACGGTTGAACAGGCCCGAGCCGGGAAAGATCATCGCCTGCTTTCCGCCGCCGGTCGCGTAAAGGTTCTTTTCCTTCTTCATGGCGATGTTGGACAGGTATCCGCTCAGGATCGAGCGATGAATCCTCCCATACAGGACCGAGGGATCCTCTGCTTCTTTTTTTCTCACCCTATCTTTTTTAACGGGGATTCCTTCCTCCGCGATGATCTCGCGAATCTGATCATGGATGTCCTGCCACTCCCGCATTCTCTTATAGGACAGAAAATGCTGCCTGCAGAACTTTCTCATCTGGCCCTGCGTCTTCAAAGCCGCGAGGGCCTCATGATACCGATTCCAGATGCTCTCAAGGGTGATGAAGTCCGAGGCCGGGTGGACAAAGGTGCCGTGAACCCTCTCGGCCTCCTTTTCCTGTTCATAAGGCCTCTCCCGGGGATCCTGGGAACTGAGCGATGCGGCGATGACGGCCACATTGTCCACACAGCCCTCTTTTTCCGCTTCAATGATCATGCGGGAAACCCTGGGATCGAGCGGCATCCGGGCCATCACCCAACCTCTCGATGTCAAAATATGACGGGATGAGCCGGACCCCTCATCTTCTTTTTTCCGCTCGATCGCCCCCAGCTCTTCAAGCACGTCAAAGCCCGCTTTGATGTTTCGCGGGCCGGGGGGGTCGATGAAGGGGAAAGTCGAAATATCCCCGATCTTGAGGGCGAGCATCCTGAGCACGACCTCGGCAAGGTTGGATCGCAGGATCTCGGGCGGTGTAAAAAAAGGCCTCTCTTCGTAATCCTCCTGGGAGTAGAGCCGGATGCAGATCCCGTTCTGGACCCGTCCGCAGCGGCCCTTCCGCTGGTCGGCACTGCTTTGGGAGATCGGCTCAATGGGAAGCCCGGAGGCCCTCGTTCGCCGGTTATAGCGGGCTATGCGCGCCAGCCCCGTATCGATGACGTAGCGGATGCCGGGAATCGTGATGGAGGTTTCGGCCACATTCGTTGCGACGATGATCTTTCGCCCGTGAACGGGACGGAACACCCGGCGCTGTTCCGCTGACGAGAGACGGGCATAAAGGGGGTAGATCGTCGCGTCGCGATAATTGCGCCCCTCGATAAGATCGCAGGTTTCGCGGATGTCTCGCTCCGTGGGCATGAAGACCAGGATATCCCCTGCTTCGTGCTTTCTCTCCAGGTCATCGACGGCTGAAATAGCGGCCTCCACGTAACCCATCTCCCCGGCTTCTTCACTGTCCGGATCAAGCGGGACGTAACGAACCTCCACGGGGTAGAGGCGGCCCGAGACCTCTACGATGGGGGCATGATCAAAGGTCCTGGAGAACTTTTCAATGTCGATCGTGGCCGAGGTGATGATGACCTTGAGGTCCCTTCTCCGGGCCAGGAGCATTTTGAGCATTCCCAGGATAAAGTCAATATTAAGGCTCCTTTCATGGGCCTCGTCCACAATGAGAGTATCGTAACCGTTGAGAAAGGGATCCGCCTGAATTTCCATGAGGAGGATGCCATCGGTCATGATTTTTATGTATGAATGGCGGTTCAGTTTTTCTTCGAAGCGGATCTTATAGCCCGCCGTGTTGCCTACGGTATCGCCCATTTCTTCGCTGATCCGCTGTGCCACGGTCACGGCGGCGATCCGCCTGGGTTGGGTGCAGCCGATGTAACCGAAAGTGCCCCTTCCCGCCTCCAGGCAAAGCTTGGGCAGCTGAGTGGTCTTGCCGGAACCCGTCTCGCCGGTGACAATGATGACCCGGTGGGATCGGATAGCCGCCACAATTTCGTCTTTGTGCGCGGTGATGGGAAGTGAGGGCGGGCAGGAGATTCGCGGGCAATCCTTTCTCCTTTTCTCCGTGCGATGAATCGAGTTCTCGAGGCGTTTTTCAATTCTTTCGAGGGCCTCTTCCCAACCCGGGGACTGCCGTGAGCGCCCCTCGAAATACCTCAATTCCCGTATAATGACGGGGCGGTCCGATCTCATCGCCCGATGGAGATGATTCCTGATTTTCTTGAGCCTGTTTTCAATCCGCGACAAGTGAAAGCCTTTTTCGTTCCGGGGGGTTTCGGGAATATAGGAAAATTACGAAAAAGTGTCAAGGGATGACGGTCCTTCATTCCGCCCGGGGCAACCGTTTCGGCGATGAAGAAGCCCTTCAGATGGGGCTTTACGACGGTCCCTGATGCTGGTAATATAAAAAAACAGATTTCCACGGAGTGTTACTATGGCCCATCACCACACCCTGAAATCGGGATATCATGAACTGGTCGAACGTCTGAACAGGTTCCCCCAGGGAGCCCCGCCGTCGGATTTGCTCCACGGTATCCTGAGGATGCTGTTCAGCGAGGAAGAGGCAAAGCTCGTCTCTCTTCTTCCAATCAAGCCCTTCACTGCCGAGAGGGCCGCGAAGCTGTGGCGGATATCCGGAAGAAAGGCAGAAGATATCCTTCAGGGCCTGGCCGTACGAGGGATCCTTCTGGATATCGAGGAAAACGGCAGACAGGTTTACGTCCTCCCACCCCCCATGGCGGGTTTTTTTGAATTTTCCCTGATGTGGCTTCGTGGCGATCTCGACCAGAAGGTGCTGAGCGAACTTTTCTATCAGTACCTCAACGTGGAGGAGGACTTCATCAAGGCGCTCTTTAGCAGCGGCGAAACCCAGTTGGGGCGAATCTTCATCCATGAACCCATTCTCTCGAACGATAGCGCCCTCCAGGTCCTCGATTTCGAGAGGGCGAGTCACGTCATCAAAACGGCCTCCCACATTGGAATCGGGATCTGTTACTGTCGCCACAAAATGAGCCATCTGGGCCGCGCCTGCAAAGCGCCCATGGAAATCTGCATGACGTTCAACCATGCCGCGGCCTCCCTCATCAAGCACGGCATCGCGCGCCCGGTGGCCGTTTCGGAATGTCTCGGGCTCCTCGAGAAGGCGCATGAGAACCATCTTGTCCAATTCGGTGAAAATGTCCGTGAGGGCGTCAACTTCATCTGCAATTGCTGCGGGTGTTGCTGTGAAGCCCTGATCGCCGCGCGGCGATTCGGCTTTTCGAGACCCGTTCACACGACAAACTTCGTTCCCGAGCTCAACGACGGGGATTGCACGGGCTGCGGCCGATGTGTGGCGGCCTGCCCCGTTGAGGCCATGACCCTCGTCTCGGCCAATGACCCGCGGAAGCCGAAGAGAAAAATTGCCCGCCTGAATGAGGAAATCTGCCTTGGCTGCGGCCTCTGCGCGGCGGTCTGCAGGACGAACAATATCTCCCTGAAGACCCGGCCCGAGCGTGTCATTACACCCGTCAATTCCGCCCACAGGCTCGTGCTGATGGCGATCGAAAGGGGCAAACTACAGAATTTCATTTTTGAAAATCAGGCCCTGCTCAGCCACCGGGCTATGGCGGCGATATTAAGCGTCATCCTCCGGCTGCCGCCTGTGAAACAGGCCCTGGCGGGCCGCCAGTTAAAATCGAAGTATCTGGAACATCTGATGGTGTGGTATACAAAAAGGTATGAGACGAACGCCCGGCAGGAGAGGGCCGCACCCGAAAACCTTTTAACGGGATCCTGATCGATTTAGAGCCAGCGACCCATAAAGTCTCCTGACCCGGGACCCGGTCCACCAGAAGGGGGTCTTATGCATTTCAAAAAAAACAGAAGGTACGTTTTGTCGACCGTTCTTGCGCTCTGTCTATTTGCCCTGAATGCCTGTGCCCTCAAGGAGAGTCATAAAATACCCGAGGTAAAAACGGAGGCTGAGCTCAAAGTATCACTTGAGGATAGTGTAAAGGAGACCATCTCCGGCAAGTGGAAGCGCGGTGAAAGCGGGGATATGATCGAGTTCCTCCGGGACGGCACCGTTAAATTTTACAGCCCCATCGAGCATGCCGTCTATCCCGGAACGTACCGGGTCGATGATGAGAAGCACATCACAACACAGTTGGAACAGGGTGGATCCATCACCTGGGGTTTTGTTGTATCGAAGAGTGAACTGCAGCTCACCGCACCATCGGGCCTCGTCCTGAAATACAGGAAAACTCCCTGATTTCTAGAAGACCATGCCGGCGACGACGGACCCGCAGCAGCAGACAGACTGTGGGCGTCGTGGACGAATGAGGGTCTGCTTTGTCAACCATCATTCATAAAATCTTTTCTGCTGAGGCCACTGGGTCATACGCATTCCGGCAGGAAGCGTGCTACGAGAGGCATTCGAGATGAACACCTTATTGTATGTCAAAAACCTGTTTCGCGACAAGTACGTCGCATCGGTCACACCCACATCCCGCTTTGCTGTCGAAAGAATATGCGAAAAAATGGACTTAAGCAAAGACCGGCTGGTCATTGAGTATGGCCCCGGGACAGGTGCATTTACGGAGGTGATCCTGAATCTCATGACCCCCGCATCCAGGCTTATTGCCATAGAGAGAAATCGGGAATTCTGCCGCGTGCTGATGAATAAGATCAGTGACGGCCGGCTGACGGTTTTCAACCAATGTGCCGGAAATGTGCTCGACATCCTGAGCGGCTGCAATGCCCTACAGGCCGACTATGTTCTTTCGGGCATCCCCTTTTCGTATCTCCCTTTGGAAATGAGAAAGGATCTTCTTCAAAAGACCTATTCCGTGTTGAAGGAAGGAGGCAAATTTCTTGCTTACCAGACCTTTTACCAGCCCCCGAAGTTTCTGAGAATCCCGCTGAAGGAAATTTTCCCCATCCTTCACACCCGGCTGGCCATCCTCTGTGTCCCGCCCCTTCTTCTTTATGAGGCGATAAAAAAAGAGTAAGCCCCGACAGGATTTTCCTCCGGACTTACACGCCTTTTTAACTCGACAGCGGACAAGAAATGCGCTAGTCTAATATTACGCAAAACAGGAAATACCATAAATATAAGCTAGTTATATACGTTGAGACCGCAGTCTCGGAAACCGGGATTTCCGAAAATGTACAGGAGAGAAACCTCCGGGACAAGGCTGAAGGCTCGGCAATGAAAAACCTTCTCCTGGCGGTTTCATTCATTCCCAGAGATGGGGAGGTGATTTTCAGGGCTTGTGAGGGTCCGGTGGTCGAGGCCATGGACCCCCGAGCCGATTATTTGAACGCAGGAGGCCTTTCATGGATAGAATTGATCGCGACGATCCCTTGTCTGGAGAGGAGAGGGGTCCTACCTCTCCGATGGAAGCGACGAGGGTCATTGATTTTGACGTGGCCCGTTTCGGAAGGGTCATCGCGGATCTCAATTTCCGGGTATCGAGATATGCCAACTCAGACCGATTTTATGAGGAGCACGAAATCGCCCTGTATGAATATTTTGAAGGGCGTGGCATCTATTGCGAAGATGATGACGACATATTCGAATATTTTCAGAGTGAGCAGGACCTGACCAAGTTTGTCGCCTGGTATTCCTACTACTACATTACAGATGAGTTCAGCAGGACTTTCCCCGAACTCTACCTGATGCGAAAAAAAAGCCAACTCTCTCTCCTCGAAAAAGAAATCCTCCAGAGTTATGTCGATCACTGTTTGAGCATCTATGAGATTCAGAACGTCGATCTGGGAAAAGGGGTCGAAATCAAGGATATCTTCGACGGCGGTGTCTATTACATCTGGGATGGTGATGCGTCGAAGAATCTCTATAAGTGGGATCTCGTCTATACCGGGATTCTAAAGGTGAGGGATCTTTACTTTTTCAGCGGGATGCCCCTCACGACGATTCCGCTCAAACTCCGGCACTTCATCGAGGGAAACATCGGGGAATTTTTTCAGGAACAGAAAGAGGATTACACCAGCCTCGAGCATTACCTGCGTAAGGCTTCTGCCGAGATCCTCGCGCTCATTGAGAATGCCTCGCTGCATCTGCAAAGACCCCCCTTTCCGTTTCAGACGAAGGTCAGCCCGCAGTTTATTACGACGGTCCACTGGCGAATCAAGGATCCGGTTATTTTTCCCCGGGATCTGCAGCAATCCCACCTTCTGACGGACGAAGCGGTTCAACGAATGGGGGAGCCCGGAAGGGCAAAAACCCGGTATGTCTCCTTCGACGGGAGGGATTTCAATGTCCTCCTCGGCAGCGTTGTCCGCCGGATGCTCATCAGCGATCTGGAAACGCTTGTGGCCGAATGCGAGTCTCTGGAGCAGGCCAAAAAAATGAGGGTTCTTTTCGGGCAGAGATTCGGTCCTGTGTTGAAGTACCGTATGATGGTGTGCCGAAAACTTGATCCGGCTATTGCGTACAGCCCGGAAGCGTCGCCGGAGGCCGCGGAAGGGGACCGCGAGGCCGGCGGGGAAGAGCCGAAAAAGGAAGGGTCGACCCGTAAATACGAAAATTGGGTCAATGAAAAAATACCTGATATCGGAAACGTGACGCCCCGGGAGGCCGTGAAGACGCCCGAAGGGAGGAATAAGATTCTTGAACTTCTGAAAGAATTCGAAAACCAGAACGAGAAGGTGATCAGAAGGGGCCTCAAGAATGCCGAAAAGTTCGTCTTTCCGCTTGAAAAGGTCAAGAGGGAGCTAGGCCTTTAAGCCCCAGTGCTGATCGTCTTTGATATCCATGGAAAATGACGGGAGACGGAAAAGGAAGAAGGGTGTTGTTTTCTCAGAACAAGGACGGGGAGCGGATCTCCTACTACCGAACAGGCCAGGTCAGGGAGAAGAGGAACTACCTGAAGGGGAAGCTCGAGGGAGAGTATGTATCCTACTACGAAAACGGCCAGATTCTCCTGAAGCTCTCCTACAGGAAGGGCCAGCGGCACGGCGAGGCCGTTTCCTACTACCGGGACGGACAGGTCCGCGAGAAGGGCACTTTCGAGAGCGGCAAGCTGACCGGCGAATACCTATGCTATTACGAGAACGGTCAGGTCCGGGAGCAGGAGTATTACAAGGAGGGGAGGCTGGAAGGCCCTTACAGGCTCTACTACCGGAGCGGTCAGCTGAAGGAGGAGGAAAACTTCCGGGAGGGAAAATTCGACGGCAATTACATCTCCTATTATAAAAACGGTCAGGTCCGCGAGAAGGGCAGTTTCAAAAAGGAAAAAAGGGACGGCGAGTACGTCGCCTATTACCGTAACGGGCAGATCAAGGAGCAGTGCCGGTACCAGGACGGGAAGCTCATCGGTCCGTTTCTCATCCTGGACACGCTGGAGGGGGAAAAAGCTGCGGAAGGCCGTCTGGCCTCCCGTGAAGAGGAGGACCTCGAGGAGAAAGGGGTGGAGAATCTCCTGACCGATTTAGCGAAATTCGCCGAAAGCCAGAAGACGGATGGTCAAAAATAATACCACGCCGGCTGCCCGCGGCCCGTTGCCTGTCCATGGGACCTGCCGCAGATGAATGCCATGATCATCAGACAGATCCTCATACCCACCGACGGTTCCGACTACAGTAAAACGGCGCTGGAATACGGCATCTACATCGGTCATCTGCTCGATGCCCAGTTGACGGGACTCCACATCATCGATATCAAGATCATTCAGGGTCCGATCTTCAGTGACATCTTTGGTTCTGTCAGCCTCTCTCCTTTTCCTGAATTTCTGACCGCGATCGAAAAAGGACTCGATGAGAGAGCCGATTCCATCCTTGAGGCTTTTCGCAAGCGATGCGAAGGGGAAGGCCTGACACCCCGGATCAAGAAAGTCACCGGCATCATCGACGAAGAAATTCTCAGGGAAGGCAGGGAATCGGACCTGATCCTTCTGGCCCAGAGAGGGGAACATTATCCCCTGAGCCAGAGTGTCCTTCTCGGTTCGACGGCGGAGGCGGTTGTTCGAAAATCCGGAAAGCCTGTTCTGGTGACGCCCGGAAAGTTCCGTGAGATCGAAAGTATGGGATTGGCTTACGATGGAAGCCCTCCTGCACAGCATGCCCTCGGCATTGCTGCGCAGTTGTCCGTGAAAACGAAATGGCCGCTCACGGTGATCCTCATTACGGACCATGCGTCCCTCGCGGCTGACCTCACGAAAAGGGTTGAAGTATACCTGGAGCCCTTCGAAATCGACAGCGATGTGATTGTTCTTCGCGGCAAGGAAGAAAAAGAGATTATCAAGTTCATCCAGGAAGGGGCCGTGGAACTGATGCTGATGGGGGCATACGGCACGAGCAGGTTCAAGGAACTCCTGCTGGGCAGCACGACGTCCTACGTCATCCGGAACAGCACGATCCCGGTTTTATTGACGCGATAGCTTCCCTACAGGCTTCCTCTCCCATGAATGGGGAGGATGGGGGGTGAGGGAGGATGACCTCCTCATTTCATCTCAAGTTTTCCGATCGTCCCCCTCAGTTCCTCCAGTACATCGTAGCGCGTCAAATCGTAATAGACGGGTGTAATGGAGATCAGGCCTTGACTCAGGGCGAGGGCGTCGGTGCCTTCCTGGTCCGCCGCGGAAAGTTTTGTCTCTCCTGCCAGCCAGTAATAAACGTTTTCTCTGGGATCCACTCGCCTTTCGAAGCTCTCCGCGAAACGGGCTGTTCCCTGCCGGGTGACAACGACGCCTTTGATGTCTTTCTCGGGGAGAGCCGGGACGTTGATATTGAGAGGAATGTGTCTGCTCGGGTAATGGTTCAGCATGAAGAGAGCCATCCGCCGGGCGAACTTCGCAGCGAAACTGAAATCGGCGTCTGCTCGCGTATCCAGAGACACAGCCATGGAGGGTATGCCCAGGATGGCCCCCTCCGTCGCGGCCGACACCGTTCCGGAATAAATCACGTTTATCCCGACGTTGGCGCCCCGGTTGATGCCGGACACAACGAGATCCACCCGCTGCTCGGAGAGCTCTTTGATTCCGATCTTTACACAATCCGCGGGGGTGCCCGCTACGGCGTAGCCCAGAAATTGGCCATTCTTACGGGCCGCCCGTACCATCAGGGGGCGGGACATGGTGATGGCATGGCCCACGGCACTCTGCTCGATCTCCGGCGCAACGATCAGGCATTCCGCCACCTGCGTAAGTTCCTGGTAAAGGGCACTCAGACCCTTCGCATAGATGCCGTCATCGTTGGTCAAAAGAAATCTCATGATGTCCCTCGTGTCCGCTTTACGATAAATACCCTTCGCATTCTGTCTGTTCTTTCCTCTTCTGATGGAATGTGTCGGCCTTTTCCATGCCACGAAGATCTCCATCGGTCAAGCCTGATGAAGAGGAAGCGTTCCTTCCCCGGGAATGCCCGGAGTTCATAAAAAAGCCCGGAAACGTTTTCAACGTTTCCGGGCCTGCCCTGATCCGTGATGATCTATTTGCCTTCTTCGAATTCCGCGTCGACGACATCTTCGTCTTTCTTCCCCCCTGCGGCTTCCGCTTTCTGGGAGGGGCCTGCCTGAGGGCCGGCCTGCTGCTGGGCCGTCTTGGCGTACATCGCTTCCGCGAGTTTGTGCGACGCCTGCGTCAATTCATCCTGGGCTGAGCGGATGGCGTTGACATCGTCTCCGCCCATGGCCGTCTTGACCCGGCCGATGGCCGCTTCGATCTTCGCCTTGTCTGCGGCGTCAATCTTGTCACCGAATTCCTTGACGTTCTTTTCGACGCTGTAGACGAAAGAGTCAGCCTGGTTTCTGGCCTCGACGAGTTCACGCTTTCGTTTGTCATCCTCCACGTGCGACTCGGCTTCACGGACCAGCTTGTCGATTTCCTCTTTCGACAGACCGCTCGATGCCGTGATCCGGATACTCTGTTCCTTGCCCGTGCCGAGATCCTTCGCCGACACGTGCACGATACCGTTGGCATCGATGTCGAAGGTGACCTCGATCTGGGGGATACCCCTCGGCGCCGGCGGGATGCCGACGAGTTCAAAGCGTCCCAGAGTTTTGCTGTCGGCCGCCATCGCGCGCTCTCCCTGGAGGACGTGAATGCTCACCGCCGGCTGGTTGTCCGTTGCCGTGGAGAAAATCTGGCTCTTTCGTGTCGGGATGGTCGTGTTCTTCTCGATCAGCTTCGTGAGGACACCCCCCAGCGTCTCGATACCGAGGGACAGCGGGGTCACATCCAGGAGGAGGACGTCTTTCACCTCCCCGGACAACACCCCGGCCTGGATCGCGGCGCCGACGGCTACCACCTCGTCCGGGTTGACGCCCTTATGAGGCTCCTTGCCGAAGAGTTCCTTCACCTTCTGCACCACGCGGGGCACCCGGGTCATCCCCCCGACGAGGATCACTTCATCGATGTCCTTCGGTGAAAGGCTGGCATCCTTCAGGGCCGTCCTGCAGGGCGGTTCAAGCTTCGCGATGAGTTCTTCCACAAGGGCCTCGAGCTTCGCCCGCGTGATCTTCATGAGCAGGTGTTTGGGGCCGGACGCGTCGGCCGTGATGAAGGGGAGGTTGATATCCGTCTCCATGGCGGTCGAAAGTTCCATCTTGGCCTTTTCGGCGGCCTCCTTGATTCTCTGGAGGGCCATGCGGTCCTTGCGAAGATCGATCCCCTGGTCTTTCTTGAACTCGTCGCAGATAAAATCCATCAGTCGCTGGTCGAAGTCTTCTCCGCCGAGGTGCGTGTCGCCGTTGGTGGACTTGACTTCGAATACACCGTCACCCAGTTCGAGGATCGAGATGTCGAAGGTGCCGCCGCCCAGGTCAAAAACGGCAATTTTCTCGTCCTTTTTCTTGTCCAGACCATAGGCCAGGGCCGCCGCGGTGGGCTCGTTGATGATTCGAAGAACGTTCAATCCGGCGATTTTCCCCGCATCCTTGGTGGCCTGCCGCTGGGAGTCGTCGAAGTAGGCGGGAACGGTGATGACCGCATCATTGACCTTCTCCCCAAGATAGTCCTCGGCGGTCTGCTTCATCTTCATCAGGATGAAGGCGGAAATTTCCGAGGGGCTGTGTTTCTTTCCCCGAACTTCCACGTGGGCATCCCCGTTGGGAGCCTCGACGATCCTGTAGGAAACGATTCCCTTGTCGTACTGCGCTTCCCTGGAGCTGAATTTTCTGCCGATTAGTCGCTTGACGGCGTAGACGGTGTTCTCGGGATTGGTGATGGCCTGCCGCTTGGCTGCCTGACCCACCAGACGCTCGCCTTTGTCCGTGAAGGCGACCATGGATGGGGTCGTCCTGCTCCCTTCCTGATTGGCGATGACGACGGGATCACCGCCCTCCATGATAGCGACGCAGGAGTTCGTCGTGCCCAAATCAATGCCGATAACTTTACCCATGGTGTTGAAACCTCCTTTGAAACATCATCCCCGGTCTGCCGCTTCCGCGCTTTTGACGACGCGTTTGGAGACCGATACTTTTGCAGGTTTCAAAAGCCTGCCGTTTAAGAGATAACCTGTCTCGAATTCTTCGACAACCTTGTTGTCTTCGAATTCCTCGCTTTCGATCATCATGACCGCCTGGTGGAGATTGGGGTCGAAATCCTTTCCCCGGGCCTCGATTTTCTCCACGCCGTGCTTTTGCAGGCAAGCCATAAACTGGGCTTCAATGAGCTTAAGGCCGTCACTGAAGGCCTGGACCTCGGCGGATGCATCACTCGTCTGTTTCAGGGCCCTGTCCAGGCTGTCCAGTATGGGCATGAGATCCTTGATGAGTTTTTCATTCCCATACCTGACGAGATCCGCGTGCTCCCGGGCCATTCTTTTTTTATAATTTTCCAGGTCCGCCGCGGTACGCATATACTTGTCGTAATGGGCTTGAGCCTCCTTCTCCTTTTCCTCGAGTTTCTTGAGGACCTCCTGAGCCTTTACTTCGGGGGCCTCTTCCGTTTCGTAGGCCGATTCCCTGCCCTCGCTTTCCGGGTCCGGTTTGTGCAATTTCTCGGGATGTTCGTGAGGGTGGTCTTTTCCGCCCTTCTCTTTCGATTTGACCATTCTGTCTATCCTGTCAATCCCTCCCCATGAAAGGGGGTCCTGCCGGTGCCGGGTTCTATCGTGTGTCCGGTTTTTGGAAGAGCTTATAATCAACGAGCTGGCATATCACGTGCCCCAGCGTGATGTGGACTTCCTGAATCCGTGGAACCGAATTCGACGGCACGTTCAGGCAATAGTCAACCACCTGTGCGACCTGACCCCCATCACGTCCCGTCAGGCCGATGGTGATGAGCTCCATTTTTTTTGCGGTCTCCAGCCCCCGGAGGACATTGGGTGATACACCGCTTGTGCTCATCCCGATCGCGACGTCTCCTGCTTGTCCGATGGCCCGGATCTGTTTTGCGAAGATCTGAGCGAAGTCGTAATCGTTGCCGATACTTGTGATGATGGACGTGTCCGTTGTCAGGGCGATCGCCGGTAAGGGCGGTCGTTCGATCGTGAAGCGATTGACGAACTCGGCAGCCAGGTGCTGAGCATCGGCTGCGCTGCCGCCGTTGCCGAAAAGGAGGATCTTGTTTCCCTTTTTAAGCGACGCCGTGATGACATTGACGACTTTGATGATCTGTCCGAGGCTGTCCTTGAGAAACTGATCCCTGAGCTCAGTGCTTTCCTGAAACGCCTTTTTTATTATTTCTTCAATTTTTTCCATAAATTATGATGGAATTCCCCGGGTTTTTACACCAACCTTAGTATAATGACGAAAAAAGGGATGTCAAGGGAACGGGACGGCAGGCTCATTTTCTTCCAAGGTCCCGGCTGAACAGGGTTTTAAGGTTTGCCCAAGGTCTGTCGGACTCAGAAACGCAGGGGGATTTTACGGGTGTCCCTCAACTCCGCAATCTTGCCCCTGTTGAGTCGCGAGACGTGGGTGAAATACCCGCTGATTCTCGTGATCCCCTCAACCAGGGCTGATCCGCAGGCGGGGCAGGACGCCGTCAAACCCTTGAAGGTCTTGCCGCAGGGAGCACAGAAGGAGAAATGGGGGGAAAAAGAGACGGCGTCGCTCCTTGTTTCAGTGAAAATCTTCTTCACGAAACCGGCCAGCTCCTCTTTTGAGGGGCTGGGATCGCCGATCCACAGCTGCGTGACGGCATGGCCGTCGATCCAGGGGTGAAATTGCCCCTCCTGCCTCACCCGTTCGAAGGGGTCCAGGGCGGTGGCGATGTTGAAAAAGCTTGAATTGTTGTAGTAGATCTCCCCTTTCGAGATGTCGCCTTTGACGAAGTGGCCTGAGGCCGGGGAGAAATATTTAAGATCGAGTCTTGCGAAGCGATAAGAGGTGGTTTCTGCCGGTGTCTGCTCGAGGATGAATCTGATACCGTAATGCTTGCCGAGTTTTTCCGCTTCCTCTTTCATGTGTCTGATGACCTTGAGTCCCATCTTTTGAGCCTCCCGGGATTCGTGGAGCTGGACGCCCTTGAGGATCTGGACCAGTTCGTTCAACCCGACCATGCCGATGAGGAATGTGGCGCGATCCATCCGAAGGTAAGGAACCCCGTCACGCGTCATGGTAAGGATCGAAAGAGGACCGCTGTTGCCATAGGAGAGAAGCCGCTCGATGAAGACCTTCTTCTGCAGGTGGGCCCTGGCGGCCGTCTCCAGTGATTCAGACAGCAGAGCGAAAAGACGCGCCTCGTTGCCGTCAGCCCTGTAGCCCAGTCTCGGCAGGTTCAGCGACACATTCTGAATGGTGGCATATCGCATCCGCTCGGGATCTTTGATGTCCTCCGCGATCTCCCGGTCCGATGTCAGGTTCGCACGGAAACATCCGGGGATTTTCAGCGACGGCCCCCTGTCGAAAAGAAAATAAGGATTCCCTTTCTCGAGGGCGGTCTCGCAGGCCAGGCCCAGAAATTCCCTGTGGCCCGGGCTTTTGAAGAAGGCGTCGGCGATATGAAGAAAGGGTTTGGGAAAGAAAAAGGGTCTCCCCACGGCGTCCCCCTGTCTGTAATTCTCGAAGATCGCCTGTAGAAAACGCCGTGCTTCTTTGACGTAATCACCGTATGTTTTCCCCGTGGGTCTGCCGTCAGGACCCACGGCCGGAAGACCTCCGAGGTAGCCGGGTATGTCCCAGTAAAGCCCGATCTCCGTGAAGATCGCCTGCCCGCCCCTGGCCACGGCGAGCTGTGAGAATTCGTAGAGGAGCATCTGGGCTAACTGTTCGACTTCCCGGTTACTCAGGCCCTTCAGGTAGGGGGCAAAGGACACGTTGACGGCCTCCCACCCGATGGAGCCCGCAAAATATCCCTGAAGGGATGCGCTCCACCGCACCAGGTGCGCGAGGAGGACCTCGGCATGCCTGGCGGGCCTGGAGATGGAAAAGGAATCGGGGAGACAGAGGCCGTATTTTTTGATGAACTCGATGGACTGGAAAGAGCTGTAAGCCCGGTCAACGTAGCCCAGTCCATGAAGGTGGATGTCCCCGCGGATATGAGCATCGGCAACCTCCTGTGAAAAAACACTGTGAAGGGCGTATTCCTTCTTGATCCCCTCTGCCAGGATCAGGTTCGTCCCCTCGGGTCCATGCGGCAGGTTTGCATTCTCTTTGTTCTGGTGAAGCATGAGCTGTCCCACATCGAAGAGGGGAAAGCCGAGACGGGTGTGCATCCGGCGGGCCTGCTCAAGCCCCCGCTCGACGAGCTTCGCATCGACCAGTTCTCGCACGAGGGGGGTGGTCAGGATCCTGATCCCCGAGGAGAGAATCTGGGCCTCCACTTCCCGGCTGATCTCTTCGGCGGTGACGGTGTCGACATCCGTTTCGAGGATCAAGGCATCAACAATTCTCCGACGGTCCCAGCCGACGAGTTCCTCGCTTGAGGTCCGGATAAACAGGGTGATGTCTGTGGTTTCTTTCATGGGCCTGCGTGGGTTTGCAAACAAAATATCCCTGTCCTAATTTTCAACGGGACAGGGACACATCCTTAAAGGAAATCGTTTAAATTTTCAAAAGAATTATGGCGGCAGAATACGGGCATGACTTGTCCATTTGTTTTTTGGGGACGTCGAAGGCCGAGGGCCCGCGGATTTTCAAATGTTTGTCTTTGATATTTCACCAAAGCCGCTCAGAGTTTTTTCCGCCGCGGCTGCGATTTCTTCATCGTGGTCGTGGCTGAGGGCAAAGACGCGGAAGTGAACAATCCGCGCAGGGATGTAGCGGTAGAGATCTCGCAGGGGTTCCGGGGACGTCACGGCGGTGGATGGATTGAAGATATTCACGCGTTTCTCGCCCTCCACCATGGGGTTGATGGGCCTCGGGTCCTGCGTGGCGAGGTCGACCCTGAAATCGATTTTCTTTAAATGCCGCGGAAGGTGTCTTTTGATCTGGCCCTCATAGTCACCGGCCGTGGAAAAGCGGGTGCCCCGATGGACCTGATCGATGGAAAGGTCGGCCGAAAAGGCCATCTTCCATTTGACTTCCCGGCAGTGCAATTTATCCCACTCCCGTCCCAGCCTTCTCTTCCGGGTGTTGCGATCCTGCAACCATCGCCTCACCTCCCGAAAGAGAGTCCATTCGTCAAGCTCGAGGTATCGGTCCAGCCTGACCGAGGGGTCATAGGGGAAAAGGATATTCATGGTATCCCGGAAGATTTCCTGCAGGTGGAGGTCAAGGGCCCTCGTGGTTCTGTGGTAGTAGACGTTCGAGTAGAGATGAAGTCTCGCGTTCAGAAAGCGGCTGAGGGCGGAGGTTCCCGCCTGGTGAAGGGTGAGGCCCTCATTCGTGAAGAAGGTGTAAAAACGAAGTCTCGTGATATCCACGATGTCGAGGGAAAAGCCCGTCATGTAGGCATCGCGCTGAACATAGTCCAGATTGTCGACGGTGTAAATACCGGAAAAGAGCTGTCTCAGAAGCTGAAGCCACCGGGGCCGCTTCTTATCTCTTCCGTCGGGCATTTTGATCAAAAAAGCGATCTGCTCCGGGTCGAGGCGCTCCCCTTTATCGAAGGAGCCGGAGGGGCTTCGTCGAATGTCCCGGATCAGATTGCCGAGGTCTTTTCTGATGATGGTCTGACCCAGTATTTCATGGGTGAGCCCGAACTGGTCAAGGAAGTGATCATCGAAGAAATGCCCGAAAGGACCGTGGCCCACGTCGTGCAGAAGACCTGCCGCTCGGAGGAGCTCTTCGGTGAAATGGATCGAGGGGACGTCCGGGCAGATTTCCCGAAGACTCTCGTAGAGATATTTTCCGAACTCGCCGGCAATGTGCATCGTGCCGATGGAATGCTGGAACCGGCTGTGCTCGGCCGCGGGGTACACCCAGCGGGCGCTCTGCAGTTGATGAATCCTCCGCAGCCGTTGAATCCAGGACGAGTCAATGAGGTCCTTTTCCGTCTTCTCCCGGGGGAATCCGGGGTCCGGGACGGTGAACCAGGCGTACTGATAGATGGGATCGGCAATAAGCGCCTTGCCTCGGTAGATTCTCGCAAAATCTGCTTTTCTGGAAATCATGGATTTTTTTTACAGGAAATGGTTGGAAAGATCAAAGGATCTTTTGGTCAGAAGAACGTTTAACCTTATGAAAATATACTTCATTTTTCACCGATTCTCTGATAGACATGATTAAAAAAACCGGGGGGGATCTCTTTGGTCGCAACCAGCAGATTCAAGAATGCCTTTCTTCTGATTGTCCTGGTGGTTGTTCTGGGCACGATGGGATTTCACACCATCGAAGGCTGGGATCTTCTGGATTCCATATATGTGACGGTCACCACCATATCGACCGTCGGTTACGGGGATTTTTACCCTCAGACAGCCGGGGGCAAGTTCTTTACGATCATTTTAGTCTTTTTTGGTGTGGGGACGATGCTCTACACGGTGTCCCTCGCTGCGCAGACTTTCGTGGAAGGCACGATGAGAGAACTCTTAGGGAGGGGGAAATTGCAGAAAGCCATCGAGAAAATGAGCGGTCACTATATTATCTGCGGGTGCGGACGCATCGGAAACCTGATCTGCAAGGAATTAACCCAGGAAAAAGTGCCCTTTGTCGTCATCGACGATGACCCCATGGTCATCCAGAAGGTGGTCGAGGACGGCTTCTTGTACTACAAGGGGGATGCGACAGAAGACAAAACCCTGATCGATGCGGGGGTTAAAAAGGCCCGGGGAATCGTCTGCGTACTTCCGAAGGACGCCCAGAACCTCTACGTCATCCTGACGGCCAAAGAGCTTAACCCCAAGATCTACATTCTGTCGCGGGCCGAAGAAGAGGCTTCAGAGCATCGACTGCTTCGCGCCGGGGCGGACCGCGTGATGTCGCCCTATACCCTCGGCGGTGTGAGGATGGCGATGGCCATCCTGCGACCGGCCATGCTGGATTTCATCGAAATCACGACATCCCGTCAGAGCCTGGAGCTTCGGATGGAGGAGTTGTCCATCGGCGACGGTTCTTCTGTCGTCGGAAAGACCCTCGAAGAGGCCGAGATCAGACAGCGATACGGGCTCATTATCATCGCCGTTAAGAAGGACACCGGCAAGATGATCTTCAACCCCCTTGCCAATTATATCATTGAGCGGGGGGACAAGCTCATCTCGCTCGGCGAAGATCAGAATGTTGCGAAATTTTCTAACATATGCCTTGGAGCCGGTCCGCAGAAATAGCGCCGTGTCTGAGAATTCTGGGCGGATCGCAAGTCACATCCAGAATCGTTGAGCCCGGTCCGCCGGCTGTTGGTCCCCCGTCTATTATCCCATCCAAACGCCCACCGAGCTGATCGAGCACGTCCCCTGCCGAAGAGCACTCTTGCTTTCCCGACCGATTTGCGCTGGTGGCCGTGATGGGGCCTCCGAGCGCTCTGGCAAGGGCCAGGGCGATGGGGTGGCACGAGAGACGGATGCCGATTGTTCCTGTCCCGGCCGTGAGTCCCGGGTTGACGCGGCCGGAAGCCCTGAAGACCAGGGTGAGGGGACCCGGCCAGAACCTGTTCATGATCGTCTCCGCCAGGGCGGGAATATCTTCAACCAGCTCGAGCAGGTCCTCTTTCTTTCCTATGATGAGGGGGATGGGGTTGCGGAAATCCCGGCCCTTGATCTTGAAGATTTGTTTAATGGCTTTCTCGTTTCCCGCAACGGCGCCGAGTCCGTAGAAGGTTTCCGTCGGGAAGGCGATCACTCCTCCTCTTTTGAGGATGGCAACCGCCTTACCTATCCGCTCCGGTTCGGGATGTTGGGGGTTGATTTTGAGGATCAAGGGCATGGCTAAGGGCCCAAAGCTTAAGGCGCATGGCAAAAGTGGACGAAGAAGGATTCTTATTTCCTGCCTTTAGCCTAATGCCTTACGCCTTGTGCCTATTTTCTTACAGACAGTCCAGCTTTTTCTGTTTTTCCTTCACGTCGGCGGCCATCTTCTCGGCATACCCCTTCAGTTTCCGGGCCAGTCCCCTGTCACCCAGGGCAAGGATCCGTGCTGCCAGCAGGGCTGCATTTCGGGCACCCGCCTTTCCGACGGACATGGTGGCCACGGGGATTCCGCCCGGCATTTGGACTGTTGACAGGAGAGCATCGAGTCCTCCCAGCGAGGTGGAGTCGATGGGTACACCGATCACGGGCAGAGCCGTCTGTGAGGCGATGACCCCTGCCAGGTGGGCCGCCGCCCCGGCGCCGACGATTATAATCCGGATGCCGCGACCCGCCGCCCCTTTTGCGAAGGCGGATGTCCGCTGCGGTGTCCGGTGTGCCGAGGTCAGGACCACCTCATAGGGGATTTCAAACTGCTTCAGGAAAATCAAGGCTTCCTTCATGACCGGGAGGTCGGAATCACTCCCCATCACGACGCTGACCAGCACCTCATCTTTTGTCCTTTTCATCCGTATACCTCCGTGACCGATTGTGGCTTTCTCCACACCGCTTGCTGGAATAATGGAATAATGGAGTCATGGCATAATGGGAAAGAAGAGACCTTTTAAACCCAGCATTCCAATATTCCAGTGTTCTAATACCCCGCACGAATCGCCTCTGCTTTCTTCTTCATAAGTTCGCTCCGCTCACTCGGCTTATGGCAAAGGGCTAATGGCTAATGGCAGAGATAGAATTTCCCTTCGCCTTAAGCCTTATGCCTTTCGCCTGTTTGTTAATGCTTGAAGTGCCTGACGCCGGTGAAGATCATGGCCATTCCGTGTTCGTCGGCCGCCCGGATGGATTCGTCGTCCCGGAGCGACCCCCCGGGCTGCACGATGGCCGTGATGCCGGCCTGCGCCGTCGTGTCCACGGCGTCCCGGAAGGGAAAGAAGGCGTCCGAGGCCATCACGGCCCCCTTCACGGGCCCCCGGGCCTTCATGAGGGCGATCTTCACTGAATCCACGCGACTCATCTGTCCTGCACCCACCCCCACCAGCCGGTCCGTCGACGTGATCACAATGGCATTGGACTTCACGTGTTTCACAACCCTCCAGGCGAAATCGAGGGCCTGATATTCCTCCTCCGTGGGGGCACGGCGGGTAACGACCCTGGCTTTCCGGATGTCGAGATCGTCCACATCCCGCTCCTGCACAAGAAGGCCGCCGACGACTCTTCGGAAATCGTATCCGGCCGCTTTCGCTTCCTCCGTTTCGGGTATCTGAAGCACCCGCACATTCTTCTTTGCGCTGAGAATCTCGATGGCCCGGGGGTCGAAGTCCGGGGCGATGATGACCTCGAGGAAGAGTTTCGCCAGTTCCGCCGCCGTCTGTGCATCAACCCTGCGGTTGAATGCAACGATTCCGCCGAAGGCCGAAACGGGGTCCGTCTCCAGGGCCTTTTTGTAGGCCGCGAGAAGATTGCCTTCCGAGACGGAGGCCCCGCAGGGGTTGGCGTGCTTCATGATAACGGCGGCCGGCTTTTTGAAGTCCGACACCATCAGCCAGGCGGCGTCGCTGTCCATGATGTTGTTATATGAAAGCTCCTTGCCCTGGAGCTGCTTCGCACGGGATACCGCGGCGGCGGCAAGACCCTTTTCCCTGTAAAAGGCAGCCTTCTGGTGCGGGTTTTCCCCGTAGCGCAGGTCCTGGGCCTTGACGAACTGTACCGTCAGGGTATCCGGGAATTCCTTCTTTTCCCCCGCCGTGCTCAGCCGGCCGAGGTAGTTTGAGATAGCCGCGTCGTATCGGGCTGTCAGCTGGAAGGCCTTTACAGCGAGTGAGAAATTCGTCTCTTCCGAGATTCCTCCACCCGTCTTTTCCATTTCTTGAAAGATCCTCATGTAATCCGTCGGGTCTGTGAGGATGCTGACGAAACGATAGTTTTTGGCCGCAGCGCGCACCATCGTCGGCCCCCCGATGTCGATATTCTCAATGGCCTCCTCGAGGGTACACCCCGCTTTCGCTACCGTGTCTTCGAAACGGTAAAGATTGATGACCACCATGTCAATGGGCTTGATGCCGTGCTTCCGCGCGGCCTTCATGTGCTCCCTGTTGTCCCTGAGGGCGAGCAGTCCACCGTGGATCCTGGGGTGGAGGGTTTTTAGCCTCCCGTCCATCATCTCCGGGAAACCGGTGTACTCCGAGACCTCCGTGATCTTGATGCCATTCTGGCGCAGGACCGTCCCGGTCCCGCCCGTCGACAGGATCTCGACCCTGAACTTTTTGAGCCCCTGCGCAAACTCGACGATTCCTGACTTGTCCGTGACGCTGATGAGTGCACGTTTTATTTTATTGTCCATTGGATGCACCTCTGGTTTGAATGCTTCGTTCTCAGTCTGATGCTGTCACGACATCACGACGAGCTGGAATACTGGAATAATGGAATGGTGGAATAATGGGTCTTGGAAAGATTCTTGACCCAATATTCCATTACTCCAAAACCCCAATCACCCGCGTATCCGCCGCATGTGGTCGATTCTTTTCTGTATCAGTGCCCTTGTGCCGATGTCGGGCCGATGGTCCACGGGGCCTTTGACGGCCGAAACGGCTTTTTCTGCGATCTGCTCGGCCCGGTCGAGGCTCTCCGCGATACCGACGACGCCGATCGCCCTGGAGGTCGTCATGTAAAGGCCGCCCTCCTTCCTGTCGACGGAGGCGTAATAGAGTCTTGCCGTGCCGACGCCGCCCACCTCGATCTTCGAGGAGGTGGATTTTGCGTCAGGGTGATCCTTTGGAAGACCGTAACCCCTGGGTACGATGTACTTGCAGACGGTGGCCTTCCTCTCAAACTCGATCGGGAGGGTCTTGAGCGTCCCGTTGATGACGGCCTGGCAGACATCGACGAAATCCGTCTTCAGGAGGGGCAGGATATTCATGGCCTCGGGATCGCCGAACCGCGCGTTGTATTCGAGGAGCTTGACCCCCTTTCGGGTAATGATGAACCCCCCGTACATGACACCCTTGTAATAAGTCCCCGTTTCCCGGTAGATGGCCTCGGCGACTTTTTGGGTGATCGAAAGCCCCTCAGCCACATCCTGATGCGTCATGAAGGGCAGGCAGTGGTCTTCCGCCGAGTACGATCCCATCCCACCCGTGTTGGGACCCTTGTCGTCGACGAATCGGCGCTTGTGGTCCTGCACAGGCGGTGTGGCCGCCACGTGCTTCCCGTCGCTCAGGCACTGGAGGGAAAATTCCTCTCCCTCCAGCTTCTCCTCGACGATGACGCAGGGATGTTCTTTCAGAGCGGCCTCGCAATAGCTGCGGGCTTCCCTTTTCGTTTGAAAATGATCCCCCTGGACCATGACGCCCTTTCCACCCGTCAGGCCGTCCGGCTTGACCACGACCTCGTCGAGCTCTTTCAGGAATTCATCGAGGCCCTCCAGGGAGAAGAAGGTCCTGAACTTCGGGTTGCCCGGAATGTTGTATTTTTGAAGCAATTCCCTGGTGAAGGACTTCGAGGTTTCCAGGCGGGCAAGCGTCTTCGTCGGCCCCACCGATGGGATACCTGCCTGCATCAGGGCATCCACGACACCCTGGTTCAGGGGGTCCTCGGGGCCGACAACGGCAAAATCGATCCGGCATTCCTGCGCGAAGGATACAACACCCTTCAGATCATCGTAACGGCCTAGGGATATCTTTTTGGAGAGGGAGGCAATGCCCGGATTATTCGTCCTCATGTAGGAACAAAGATCCGGTCTGTGACGGGAGCGCATGACCGCTTCGGCAACAGCATGCTCCCGGGCACCGTTTCCGATGAGAAGTACATTGGGCATTTTTTATTCCTCCTTGTGAAAAGGTATGAACGCGCTCGCCCGATCAGGGGTTTCATCCCCCCATTTTTCAACGATCCCTTCCGTTGAATGGATCATAAAAAGATAACATCTTCGGGTATGTTTCGGGGGTTGTCAGAGGAATCGATTCGAAGTCTTAAGTCATCGAATTTTGGAAGGGTTATATCGGAAATGATATACGAAGTCAATGAAATCCCTTTGAGGGTGTCGCAGTGCGCAGGATATCCAACCACTTGACTTTTTTTAATTATTTCTTTAAGAAAATTCATGAACCCGGCGGTGTCATCACCGGCCTTTTTTAACAAGGAACCCCCAAGGCCCCATTGGACGCTTATCTCACATCAAAACTGATCCTTCTGGCGCTTCTCTTTCTCCTCTTCGGGATCTTTACCTGCTCCGAAGCGGCCCTTTTCTCCCTGACCCCGCTCCACCTGCACCGGATGCGAGAGGACAGATTTCCCTTTATCTCTCACGTGCAGAGGCTACTGGAAAACCCCAGGCGTCTGCTGGTGACCATTATTGTGTGCAATGAAACCGCCAACATCGCCTTTTCTGCCCTTGCCACAGCCCTTTTTATCAATCTCCTCGGTGTCGATGGCCAGTGGATCGCCATCGCAGTCCTGACCCCCCTGGTCCTCATCTTCTGCGAGGCCATGCCCAAGACCTTCGGGAAAATGTATCCCATGCGTTTTTCTTCCTTCGCGTCACCAGTGGTCCGCGGTTTCATGACGCTGGGGTATCCGTTGATCTGGATGATGGAAAGGCTATCCGCTTTCTTCAGTTCTTTCTTCAAGGGTGCACAGCGGGAGGAACGCACCCTAACGGAATATGCCTTCAGGAGCCTGGTCGAGGAGGGGCACGAGGAAGGGGTCATCGAGAAGTCCGAGAGGGACCTGATCCACCGGGTTTTCAAGCTCGGCGATACGGAAGTTTCTGCCATCATGACCCCCCGGGTCGACATGTTCTGTCTGCCTGTCGTTATGGGCATCGAGGACATGAAAAGAGAAATCATCGATCACGGATACTCAAGGATCCCTGTCTACGGGAGCGGCGGTATTGATGATGTGCTCGGGGTTCTATACGCGAGGGATCTTCTGGCGCGCGCGGCGGGCCTGGGACAGGCCGTCCGCGTTGAATCCCTCCTGAAAAAACCCTTCTTTGTTCCCCCGCAAAGGCGGGCCGATGCCCTCCTGCGGGATTTCCAGATCCGGATGGTGCATATGGCCATCGTCGTCGATGAGTACGGCGGTGTGGAAGGCCTTGTGACGATGGAGGACATCCTCGAGGGACTCTTTGGCGATATCTACGACGAGCGGGACACGATCGAAGACCTCTATCACCGGGTGGACGAGCACACCTTTCTCATATCTGGCATGATGCCCATAGAGCGCTTCAACGAGCTCACCGGTGCCGGGGTTAGTGAGGAGGATTTCGACACCTTGGGAGGGTATGTCTTTCATCTTTTTGGAAGAATTCCTTCCAAGGGAGACCAAATATCCATGGAGGGTTACACGTTTTCGATCGAGAAAATGGGCAAAATAAGAATTCTGAGAGTCCGGGTGAGGAAAGAAGAGGGCCATGATCGATAACCTCGTCATCCTTCTCGTGATCTTCCTCTGTGTCCTTCTGGAGGGTCTCTTCTCCGGTGGAGAGATTGCACTCATCGCCTCGGACGTCCACCTCATCCGGCAGAAATCGGCCGCCGGATCGAAGTCGGCCGCGCGGACCCTGCGGCTGCTTGAGAATCCCGAGTGGTTTCTGGCCACGTGCCTGACGGGAACGGACATCTGTATCATCACGAGCACCGCTCTGGCGACGACACTTTCCATATCCCACTTCGGTCTTGCCCGTGGCGAGGGTATGGCGGTACTCGTCATGGTTCCCCTGCTTCTCGTCTTCGGCGAGATCATCCCGAAGAGCATCTACCAGCAGAACCCTGAACGGACGGCCATGAGTATTTCACGGCTGGTGTGGTTTTTCTCCTGGGTCCTCTACCCCCTGGTGTTTGTCATCTCCAGGATATCGAAAGGGGCTGTCTTTCTCATCATGGGCGTGAGAGGAGAGAGGCCTTACCCCTATATCACCAGAGACGGGCTCAAGTTTCTGCTGATGGACCGCGGGCCGAAGGGGGACGTCAAAACGTCGGAACAGGAGATGATCCGCCGGGTCATCGATTTCTCCAAGGCCACCGCCGGGCAGATCATGGTTCCCCTCTCAAACGTTGTGGCCCTCGAGGCGGCCACCCCGCTTGCCGAGGCTGCCAGGATTATCGACGAGAAGGGTTTTTCCCGCATTCCCGTCTACCGCGGGCAGATCATCAACATGATCGGTATCGTCAGCGCCTTTGATGTCTTCAAATCACTGCCTGCCGATTCCTCCGGGGTGGTAGAGAAATATTTAAGGCCGACGGTTTTCTACGTGCCTGAATCGAAAGAGGCCGACGACCTTCTTTTCGAGATGCAGAAAAAAGGGGAGTATATGGCCGTCATTGTCGACGAATACGGGGGCGCCGTGGGTGTCTTGACCATCGAAGATATTCTGGAGGAGATTGTCGGCGAAATCGAGGACGAATACGACAAAGGCGAAAAAGCATATAAGGCTGTCGGGCCGGGACGCTATCTCTTTACTGCCCGAATCCGTGTCGAACGGCTCAAGGAAATCCTGCCCGTAGAAATCCCAGCGGGCGACTACGAAACCCTCGGGGGATTCCTGCTCCACAAAATGGGCCGCATCCCCAGGCGGGGAGAAACCCTGAAGATGGGTCGCGTGACCTTCTTTATTGAGGATGCCGACCTGAAGTCCATCAAAGAGGTGATGGTCACTCTGCTGCCGGGTGTGGAGAGCCAGAAAGAAATGCATGAAAGGGGAAAATCCGCATCCCCAGAATCGAACAGCCGCGTGAAGGGCCGAGCATGAAAAAAAGACAGGAAAAGAAGGAATATGCGACACTCATCCTGGCCGCGGGCAAGGGGACCAGGATGAAATCCGACCTGGCAAAAGTCCTCCACCCCGTTTACGGAAGACCGATGCTCGATCATGTTGTCGCCGTGGCCAGGGAGGTCGGGTCCCTGAAAATCGGGGTCATCATCGGGCATCAGGCCGATTACATCCAGGAGACTTACAAAGGTAAGGGGTTGACCTTCATCCTCCAGAAAGAACAACTGGGTACCGGCCATGCTGTTCTGCAGGCCCAGCAGGCGTTTTCATCATTTAAAGGGACCCTGATCATCCTCTGCGGCGATGTACCCCTCCTGCGATCAGAGACCGTGAAGAAGATGATGGCGCATCACGCCAAGACGCACGCCGTGATCACGGTCCTGACGACGCGTCTCGATGACCCCGCCAGCTACGGCCGGATCGTGCGGGGTCGAGACGGACGGATTCTCAAGATCGTCGAGGCCCAGGATGCGACGGAATCGGAGAAAGACATCGCGGAAACCAATACGGGCATCTACTGTGCGGAATGCCCTTTTCTCTTCGAGGCGGTTGCCCGGATCAGAAACGACAACGCCCAGGGGGAATATTACCTGACGGACATCTGTGAAATTGCCAACCGGGAGGGGATGAAGGTCACGCCGTTTCTGACCGGGGATTCCGAAGAGGTCATGGGGATTAACACCGTGGAAGATCTCGAGAGGGCTCAGAGGGTTTTGGAAAGACGAATCAGCCATCCACGGGATTGATTACCCGAGGTGTTTCCTTATCAGGGCGGCCACGGCATCCGCCAGTTCTGTGATTTCTCTCTTCGAGGGGCCCTCCACCATAACTCGGCAGAGGAGCTCAGTGCCCGAGAAGCGCACCAGGATCCTTCCTTTTGACAGCCGGCTGAGACGTCAGGGATAATTTTTCAAAAAAGTCATGATCGTATAAATGAAAACGCTAAAGATAGGACCGCTGGCTCTGAAAAACTGCTTTTGCCTGGCACCCATGGCAGGGATCACGGACCTTGCGTTCCGGATGATGGTCCGTCCCTTTGACTGCGCCCTGTGTCTGACAGAAATGGTCAGTGCCGATGGGCTTGTCCGCGGGATGGCAAAGAGCCTTGTCTACTTGAGGTCATCGCCCTCGGACCGTCCCCTGGGGGTTCAGATTTTCGGCTCGGAGCCTGCCACCCTGGCCGATGCCGCAAGAATCGTGACGGACAGGGGGGCCGATCTCGTTGACATCAACATGGGGTGTCCCGTGAAAAATGTCGTCAGGCGGGGGGCAGGAGCCTCGCTCATGAGGGAACCGGCAAAAATCGGCCGCATCGTGCATGCCGTGAGGAAGGCCATATCCATACCCCTGACCGTCAAGATCCGCAGCGGGTGGGATTTCAGCGATCTCAATGCCCTGGAGGTATCCAGAATTGCAGAGGATGCCGGTTGTGATGCCGTTATTCTGCATCCCCGCACGGTTAGCCAGGGCTTCAGCGGGCGGGCCGACTGGCGGGTGATAGAAGAGGTCAAGGCAAAGACCCGGATACCGATTGTGGGGAATGGAGACATCCTGACCGCCGCCGATGCCCGCAGAATGATCGAGACAACCGGGTGTGACGGGGTCATGGTGGGGCGGGGGGCCCTCGGGAATCCCTGGATTTTCAGACAGATCACCAATCCTCCGGCGGGGCGCAGTGACGATGCCCCTCGTCTGGAGGAACGGCGAAGGGTCATCCAGGAGCACCTGCACCTGTCCATAGAGATTTTCGGTGAGCCGATAGGGGTAAAGACGTTTATGAAGCATCTTTTCTGGTACACGAGGGGTCTGCCGGGAATCTCGCATTTCAGAAGAAAGGCCGGCTCCGTCCGGAAGAAAGACGACCTGCGTCTGATGATCGATGCTTTTTTCAGCACGCTCGACGCCCTGCAGCTTTCCGGCAAAAAGCATCTTGACTTTTATAAGGAATTGAAATAGTTTCGTAACAACAGCAGGACTTGAAGCGCTTGTTAATTCAATTCATTCCAGTGAAGGTCAATATTTCGTGGAGGAATTGGTCAAGTTCAAAGAGCTTGAGGAAAAGATCAAGGGTCTTGTTGAGGAATATACATTACTCAATAACAAGAAAACGGAATTAGAAAATTTAATAAAATTGAAGGATGGGGAGCTAGAAGAAGCAGAGAGCAAAATTAGGAAACTGAACGAGGAAAGGGAATCAGTTCGACACAAGGTGGATTCGCTTCTCGGAATGCTCGAGGATATTAACACGCAAGAACTTTGAGGTCCCTGGTTGAAGAAAAGATTCGATATACATGTCCTGGGTCATCAGGTTTCCGTTCTCAGTGATGCCGGGAATGAACATGTAGCGAATGTCGTAAGGTATATCAACAGCAAAGCAGACGAAATAGAAAAAACCTCAAAGAACGTCCCAGCTGAGAAAGCAGCCATACTGGTTGCTTTGAACATTGCCGATGAGTTGTTTCGATTAAAAGGGGAGAAAGAGAACATCTATAAACTGCTGGAAAGCAGATCGACAGAGTTGATCGATTTCATTGATCAGAAAAAAAAGAGTATTTTCCCCTGCAATGTGCGTGATTAACAATTTGTCTTTTGAGCTAACACCTTAAGAACCGGGAGCCTTTCCTTGTTTGCCGTGTGCAGGTCCAAAGATCCCGAGGTGGGGTCATGGAGAGCCTAACGCAACAATAAGGCACCCACCTTGTTGACAAGGTTCAAAGAACAGATTTAACACGGCATGTGCGGGGGTTTTTTTAGATTGAAGCCGTCCAGCCCGGATACAGGCCAACCCCTGAAAAACCCGCCTCATTTTTCCTGATCCCTCTTTGTGGTTTTCCCTGAATGATCTCAGACCAGAATTGCGCAATGGAGATCGACACTCATTTTTACCTGGCACGAAACAGCAAGGCTCTTCGATGCCGGTGAGATAGGGAGGTGAAGGAACATTGATAACTGAATTGATCATCATCGCTGCAGCGGTCCTTGCGGGTGCAGCCGCAGGATTTTACTACAACGTTATCATTTCGAAGAGGAAGCTCCAGTCTTCCGAGAGTCTTTCAGCCAGAATACGGGAGGAAGCCAAGAAGGAGGCGGACAACATCAAGAAGGAAGCCATCCTACAGGCCAAAGAAAATCTTCTGAAGACGAAATCGGAATTTGAAAAGGAGACAAGAGAACGGAAAGGGGAGCTTGAGAGCCTGGAGCGCAGGCTGCGTTCCAAGGAAGAAAATCTGGAAAAAAGAATGGATGCCTTTGTCCAGAAAGAAAGCCAGCTCGAAAACCGGGATAGATCTTTGACTCAGAAAGAGGTGGCGATTTCAGATAAGCATGAAAAACTCAACCGGGTCATTGAGGAACAAAAACTCAAACTGGAAAAGATTGCGGGCATTTCATCTCAAGAGGCGAAGAATTACCTGATCCAGTCCATGGAGACCGAAGCAAAACGTGAGGCGGCCAGAATCATCCGCAAGATAGAGGATGACGCCAAGAGAACGGCGGATCGGAGTGCGCGTGAAATCATCGCATACGCGATTCAGCGCTATGCAGGTGATTTCGTTGCGGAAAATACGGTTTCCGTCGTTAACCTTCCGAACGATGAGATGAAAGGAAGAATCATCGGCCGGGAGGGGAGAAACATCCGGGCCATCGAGGCGGCGACCGGTGTGGATCTCATCATCGACGATACGCCCGAGGCGGTCGTTCTTTCGGGCTTCGATCCTGTCCGGAGAGAAGTGGCCAAGATCTCCCTGGAGCGGTTGATCAGTGACGGACGGATTCACCCCGGCCGGATCGAGGACGTCGTGAAGAAGGTGACGGCTGAGGTCGATAACATCGTACGGGAGACCGGGGAACGGGCCTCCTTCGACCTGGGGGTGCATGACATCCATCCGGAGTTGATTAACATTCTCGGCAAACTCAGGTTTCGAACCAGCTTTTCCCAGAACGTTCTCCAGCATTCTATCGAGGTAGCCCACCTGACAGGGATTATGGCCTCGGAGCTCGGCCTGGACGTGAGGGAGGCCAAACGGGCGGGACTCCTTCACGATATCGGCAAGGCTGTGGACCACAAAATCGAGGGGACGCATGCCGCCATCGGGGCAGACATCGCGAAGCGCTACGGAGAGACGGAGCGAATCGTCCAGGCGGTTGCCAGCCATCATGATGACGGCCGCAACAACAACCTCCTCGGTGTTCTCGTGCAGGTTGCCGACACGCTGTCGGCCGCAAGGCCGGGGGCCCGCAGGGAAATGCTGGAAACGTACGTCAAGCGTCTGGAAGAGCTGGAGAGTCTGGCAAACTCCTTCAGTGGCGTGGACAGGTGTTTCGCCATTCAGGCAGGCAGGGAGCTTCGGATCCTCGTGGAGAACGAAAAGATTTCCGATGACGACGCCGTCATGCTCTGCAAGGATATTGTCAAGAAGATTGAATCCGAATTGACCTATCCCGGCCAGATCAAGGTCACGGTCATCAGGGAAACGAGAGCAACGGATTACGCGAAGTAACCCCATCAGATGAAACTGCTTTTTATCGGAGATATTGTCGGAAAACCCGGGAGAAGGGCCTTACGGGACCTTCTCCCGGGGATCATTCACCAGCACGAGATAGACCTGGTCGTGGCCAATATTGAAAATGCGGCCGCTGGATTTGGTGTCACGCGGACGGTCATCGAGGAAATCCATGCGAGCCAGGTGGATGTGTTCACGACGGGCAACCACATCTGGGACAAGAAAGAGGTGATGGAATTTATCGATGAATACGAAACGCTCCTCCGGCCGGCCAACTACCCAGAGGGCACGCCGGGGAAGGGAACGGTTCTTTTTTCCACGCGAAACGGCTGTCGTGTAGCGGTGATCAATCTCTCGGGCCGGGTCTTCATGAAACCCGCGGACTGTCCTTTCCGGGTAGCGGAAGTCGAAATCGACGCCCTGAAGGAAAAGACGAACATAATCGTCGTGGACATGCACGCGGAAGCCACGTCGGAAAAACAGGCCCTGGGCTGGTTTCTCGACGGAGAGGTCAGCGCAGTCATCGGTACCCACACCCATGTGCAGACGGCCGATGAAAAGATATTGCCGAAGGGCACGGCCTATATCACCGATGTCGGCATGACCGGTCCTTTCGATTCCGTCATCGGCATCGAGAAAGAAATCGTCGTCGAAAGGTTTCTGACCTATCGACCGAACAAGTTTGATGTGGCCAGAGGCGATGTATGGCTCCAAAGCGTCGTGGTCGACATCGATCCGAAAACGGGTAAGGCGCGGGCGATTGAACGCCTCAACGTGAAATGGGGTGAATGACCAGCGGTTATTTTTTAATCAGGCGAAGGCGATGAAGGCACAACCCGTCACAAACCTTTACGATGTTCTCAAGACAAGGGGTTTCATTGAGCAGGTGACCGATGAAGACATCCGGCGCATCATCGCTGAGGGACCGGTCGTCTGCTATATTGGTTTCGATCCAACAGCCACCAGTCTTCACGTTGGAAGCCTTGTACCCATTATGGCCCTGGCCCATGCGCAGAGAAACAGCCACCGGCCCATCGCCCTTGTGGGCGGGGGGACCGCGTTGATCGGGGATCCCAGCGGGAAGACGGAGATGCGCCAGATCCTGTCACTGGATCAGGTACGCGCCAACGCCGGGGCCCTGCAAAGACAGTTGTCCAACTACATCTCATTTGAAACAGGGGGAGCGGTGCTTCTCAATAATGCCGACTGGCTTGAGCCCCTGAATTACATAGAGTTTTTGAGAGATATCGGCCGTCATTTCAGTGTTAACCGCATGCTCGCCGCCGAAAGTTACAGGATGAGGCTCGAAACAGGGTTGAACTTCATCGAGTTCAACTACATGCTCCTGCAGGCCTACGATTTCTGGTATCTCTTCAGGCATCACGGGTGTCTCCTGCAGATGGGTGGCAATGACCAGTGGGGCAACATCGTGGCCGGCATCGACCTCATTCGTAGGATCGAGGGGAAACAGGCATACGGAATGACCTTTCCGCTCATCACGACGGCCCTCGGGACGAAGATGGGGAAGACCGAGAGGGGAACGATCTGGCTGGATGGCGCCCTGACGACCCCCCACGAGTACTACCAGTACTGGGTCAATACCGATGATGCGGATGTCGAGCGATTCTTAAGGTTGTTCACCTTTCTGCCGATGGGTGAGATTGCCGAAGCCGGAGCGCTTCGGGGGTCGGAGCTCAACATGGCCAAGTCGGTCCTGGCCTTCGAGGCCACCCGCATCACCCACGGGGAGGACGCGGCCCGTGCCGCCTGGCGGGCAGCCGTGACGACTTTCGGACTCAGGCCCTTGGACCCTGCGTTCATGCCCTCCAGTCACATCCCGCGGCAGAAGGAAGAAGCCGACACATCGGCCATCCCCTCGGTGGTAAAAAGGCGGGAGGTCTTTGAGCAAGGCATTGCCGCTTTTGAGCTGTTTCAGGAGGTTAACCTCTGCACATCCCGCGGGGAGGCCCGGCGACTGATCGAGCAGGGCGGCGGGTATGTCAATGACTACCAGATCCGCTTATTTGACGAGAAGATAGGGATCGAGCACGTGACGGACCGAGGAGAGATTTTGCTGAGAAAAGGGAAAAAGACTTATTTTAGGATTATCGTCAAATAACTTAGTAAGGGTTTGTATTTACTTTATAAAAAAAATTAATTTCCTGCTTGACAGCCGGATTGTTTTCCGTATAATGGCAACTTCGCCGTAAGGGCTATCGGAAGCAAAAATCCAAATAGTTCTTGACAACAAGAAGGGCTTAAAATAAAATTGTAGGCTCTTTCCTTAGAGTTCTTTGACAATTGAATAGTGGGATAGTTGGTTTGTGGGTCCAATTTTCTTTGAAGAAAAAGTGATTAAGCTCTTTCATAAAACTGGAGAGTTTGATCCTGGCTCAGAACAAACGCTGGCGGCGTGCCTAACACATGCAAGTCGTACGAGAAAGTTGGCTTCGGCCGATGAGTAAAGTGGCGCACGGGTGAGTAACGCGTGGATAATCTGCCCTCTGGTCAGGGATAACCAATCGAAAGGTTGGCTAATACCCGATCCTACTCTTGCACTGCGGTGCAATAGTGAAAGATGGCCTCTGTATACAAGCTATCGCCGGAGGATGAGTCCGCGTACCATTAGCTAGTTGGCAGGGTAATGGCCTACCAAGGCAATGATGGTTAGCTGGTCTGAGAGGATGGCCAGCCACACTGGAACTGAGACACGGTCCAGACTCCTACGGGAGGCAGCAGTGAGGAATCTTGCGCAATGGGGGAAACCCTGACGCAGCAACGCCGCGTGAGTGAGGAAGGCCTTCGGGTCGTAAAGCTCTGTCAGGTGGGAAGAAATCGATGAAGGCGAATATCCTCCATCTTTGACGGTACCACCAGAGGAAGCACCGGCTAACTCCGTGCCAGCAGCCGCGGTAATACGGGGGGTGCAAGCGTTGTTCGGAATCATTGGGCGTAAAGAGCGTGTAGGCGGCTAAGTAAGTCAGATGTGAAAGCCCTGGGCTCAACTCAGGAAGTGCATTTGAAACTGCTTGGCTAGAGTAAGGGAGAGGAAAGTGGAATTCCTGGTGTAGAGGTGAAATTCGTAGATATCAGGAGGAACACCGGTGGCGAAGGCGACTTTCTGGCCCTATACTGACGCTCAGGCGCGAAAGCGTGGGGAGCAAACAGGATTAGATACCCTGGTAGTCCACGCCGTAAACGATGTTCACTAGGTGTTGGGGGTATTGACCCTCTCAGTGCCGTAGCTAACGCATTAAGTGAACCGCCTGGGGATTACGGCCGCAAGGCTAAAACTCAAAGGAATTGACGGGGGCCCGCACAAGCGGTGG
>CAZJPV010000001.1:128216-140757 GCA_964547985.1 uncultured Syntrophaceae bacterium | reverse complement strand
TAAAAAGGTATGCAGCAGTCCGTTTTGACAGGGAAAAACAAAGACGATTCGCCTTGACAACGCCAGGACGCTCCCTTATATTCCAGCAGCTTTGATGCGCAGTGGACTGTAACCCCCCCTTTTTTTTTAGGTTAAAAATAGAAAAGGATTCATTTATGCCGAAACGCAAGGACATCAAGAAGGTCATGATCATCGGATCAGGGCCGATCGTCATCGGCCAGGCCTGCGAGTTCGACTACTCGGGCACCCAGGCCTGCAAGGCCCTCAGGAAGCTCGGATACGAAATCGTACTCGTCAATTCAAACCCGGCTACGATCATGACCGACCCCGGCATGGCCGACGTGACGTACATCGAGCCTCTGAATCTCCAGAGCATGATCGAGATCATCGAAAATGAACGACCCGATGCCATACTGCCGAACCTCGGAGGCCAGACGGGTCTCAACCTGACCTCGGAGCTCCACAAAAGGGGTATTTTGGAGAAATACGGTGTGCAGGTCATCGGCGTGCAGGTCGACGCCATTGAGCGCGGCGAGGACCGCATGGCCTTCAAGGAGACCATGAATCGCCTCGGCATCGAGATGCCCCAGAGCGAGATCGCCTACAGCGTCGAGGAGGCCGAAGCGGTGGCCGCAAGGCTGGGATATCCCGTCGTAATCCGCCCGGCGTACACCATGGGCGGAACGGGCGGCGGGCATGTCTACAATCCTGAGGAGTTTCGAATCGTAGCCGCCAGAGGCCTGGCAGCGAGCCTGGTGGGGCAGATCCTCGTCGAGGAGTCCGTTCTGGGATGGGAAGAACTGGAACTCGAGGTTGTTCGCGATGCCAAGAATCAGATGATCACGGTCTGCTTCATCGAAAACGTGGATGCCATGGGCGTGCACACGGGCGACTCATACTGCACCGCGCCCATGCTGACCATCAGCGAGGATCTCCAGAAGAAGCTCCAGAAATATTCCTATGACATCGTCGAGGCCATTCAGGTCATCGGTGGAACCAATATCCAGTTCGCCCACGACCCCAAGACGGGGCGTGTCGTCGTCATTGAGATCAACCCGAGAACATCCCGATCCTCGGCCCTGGCGTCGAAAGCCACGGGATTCCCCATTGCCCTCATCTCGGCCATGTTGGCGGGGGGGCTCACCATGGACGAAATCCCCTACTGGCGCGAGGGAACCCTCGAGAAGTACACGCCCTGGGGGGACTACGTCGTCGTGAAGTTCGCGCGCTGGGACTTCGAGAAATTCCCCGGTGCCGAGGACAAACTGGGCACCCAGATGAGGGCCGTCGGCGAGGTCATGAGCATCGGGAAAACCTACAAGGAGGCTTTCCAAAAATCAATCCGCTCACTGGAGAAAGGCCGGTACGGCCTCGGCTTCGCAAGGGACTTCAACGTGAAAACACTTGAGGAGTTGATGGATCTTCTCGTGGAACCCTCCAGCGAACGCCAGTTCATCATGTACGAGGCCCTTCGGAAGGGAGCAACGGTGGATGAGCTCTTCCGAAAAACACACATCAAGCACTGGTTTATCGGGCAGATGAAGGAACTCGTCGAACTGGAGGAGGAGATCCTGGCATACAAAAACAGGGTGCTGCCCGAGCAGCTCCTCGTCCGGGCCAAGAAGGACGGTTTCGCCGACCGGTACCTGTCCCAGATCTTGGGGATCCCCGAAGAGAAGATCCGCGCAAGGCGCATCGGCCTCGGCGTGGTCGAGTGCTGGGCCGCCGTTCCGGTATCCGGCGTTGAGGATGCCGCGTACTACTACTCCACCTACAATGCGCCAGACAGGGTGGCCACGACAGCAAACCGCAAGGTGATGGTGCTCGGCGGCGGCCCGAACCGGATCGGGCAGGGGATCGAGTTTGATTACTGTTGCGTCCACGCGGCCTTTGCGATTCGTGATGAGGGCCTGGAATCCATCATGGTGAACTGCAACCCCGAGACCGTCTCCACGGACTACGACACCTCCGACAAGCTCTACTTCGAACCCCTCACGGTGGAGGACGTCCTTGCCATCTATGAGAAAGAGAAGCCCGAGGGCGTCATCGTCCAATTCGGCGGTCAGACACCACTCAATATCGCCGGCGAGCTTGCCGGAGCGGGGGTCAAGATTCTCGGGACGTCCGTGGACACGATCGATCTTGCCGAAGACCGCGACCGCTTCCGCAATATGATGGAACGCCTCGGCATCCCCATGCCCGACTCGGGAATGGCGAGCACCATAGAAGAAGCCCTGGCCATCGCAAAAAATCTGGGCTACCCCCTCATGGTGCGACCCTCCTACGTGCTGGGCGGGCGCGGCATGGAAGTCGTCCATGACGAAGAGATGCTGCAGCGCTATGTGAAAAACGCCGTTGGTGTGACACCGGACCGTCCGATTCTCATTGATAAGTTCCTGGACAACGCTATCGAGTGCGAGGCTGACGCCGTCTCCGACGGAGAGGACACCTTCGTTCCCGCCGTTATGGAGCACATCGAGCTGGCGGGAATCCATTCCGGCGATTCCGCCTGCGTCATCCCCCCGATCAGCATCCCGGCGCGCCACGTCGACACCATCGTCGAGTACACGAGCAAGATCGCCAGGGAATTGAGGGTCGTGGGCCTCATGAACATGCAGTACGCCATCTCGAACGACGTGGTTTACGTTCTCGAAGCCAATCCGCGTGCCTCCAGAACGGTGCCTCTCGTCTCCAAGGTGTGCAACATCTCCATGGCGAGGATTGCCACAAAGCTGATGCTGGGCAACAAACTGAAGGACCTCAACCTCAAGCACCGGGTGGTGCCGCACTTCGGTGTCAAGGAGGCCGTCTTCCCCTTCAAGATGTATCCCGAAGTGGACCCGCTGCTCGGCCCGGAAATGCGCTCTACGGGAGAAGTGCTGGGCTTGGCGGACTCGTTTGGCCTGGCCTTCTACAAAGCCGAGGAGGCGGCGGACCAGGTGCTTCCCACCGAGGGAACGGTTCTCATCACCGTCACAGAGCGTGACAAGAACGCTGCCGTCGAGATGGCGCGGGAGTTCAAGAAACTCGGCTTCAGGATCAAGGCAACGGAAGGAACTCACCGGTTTCTGTCGGAGCAGGGGATTGAGGTCGAACGAATCCTCAAGATGCACGAGGGGCGGCCGAACATCGTCGACGGGATCAAGAACAAGGAGATTCAGCTGATCATCAACACGCCCAGCGGAAAGCTCAGCAAGTATGATGACTCGTACATCAGAAAGGCTGCAATACGTTACAAGGTTCCTTATATCACGACGATTGCCGCCTCCGTTGCCGCCGCCAGGGGCATCGGAGCGTTAAAATACGGCCACGGAAGGGCCAAATCCCTCCAGAGCTACCACCGGGAGATCAATACGTGAGGATAGGGTCATCTTCTCATCGGCGCCCTCCCGGATGGAACGGATCTTGAAAAATCAGTGAGGGTTTCCCATGGGCCCTGATCAAACGGGTTGTGGGTGAGCGTGGGCACACGGTGAAGGAAGAAAACAGAAAGAAGCAAGTAGCCGATTTTCCTGATGATTTCGATAACTGCAGGGGGCAGTGCGGCTACACGCCCTGGTGCAAAGCTTGCATGGAATCCAGAAGAGAGGCTGAAAAAATCATCCAGGGACCCTCGATAGGAAACTGGCCGGAGGAAGAGGAAGACTAAACTCGGAGGCAGCTCCATCCGATAGTAAGGGTAAAGGCAGCAAAAAACAGGGAAAAACCGATGAAAATATCACCGTCCGGAACCCCCGCCTCGGGGGAAATCACGAAGGAAAAACCGAAGAAAACGCAATCCCCGGCAGAGGGCAAGTTCGGGGACTTCCTCAAGAATGCCGTTGACGGGGTCGGCACAAAAGCTGATTCCCCCGCATCGCCCGTCAAAGAAATCAGTTACCTTCAGATTTCGGGCCTTCACCCTGCTGCAAAGGCCGTCAGAATGGAGGCCATCGGTCGTGCCGAGAGACTTCTGGACATCCTCGGTGATTACTCATCGAAAATGACTGACCCCCGGTATACCCTGAAGGAAATCCATCAACTCGTCGTCGGGATGGAAACCGAACAAGCCTCGCTCCTCCCCCTGATGGAGTCGCTTCCGGAAGGCGATGGCGCGCGAGATCTTCTCAACCGGATTCTCATCACAGCCTCAGTGGAAGCGATAAAGTTCAACCGGGGAGACTATCTACCCTGAGGAAAGGGAAGCGTCCCGATACCCCACAGAACATCAAGGACTTTCATCCAGGTATTCCCAGATATCAACGTCGTCGCCCGAGCGATTGCCCAGCTTTTCTTCCGTTGCCTTCACAATGATCCCTGCAACAGAAGCGGGGTCCACTCTCTGGTACCCGGTCATGCTGGCTGCCGTCAGTTCCGGGTTGGCACAGTAGATCCCGACTCTATGCGGAAGCTCCCTGTCTGTGGCTTTCGTGAAACCCCTCACACCCCACTTCGTGCCGCAGTAGGGGCTGCAATCAGGGTAGACGTCTTTGCCGAGACCACTTGCCACATTAACAATAACGCCATCGCCCATTACCGCCCGATGCTCGAACTCGATCCCGTTACCAGAGCGACTTTTCCCCGCAGGTCCATCGCTACACCTTACCGCAAAGTATGGCTCCTTCATGCCCGAGTCGCTCAAGAGATGTCAATGACCTTTTTCGGCGGTTTTTCAGGTAGAGACGGGTGGATAGCTCTTGACAGTGCATGGATTGAATGGTAAAAACACGACGTCGGGGCGTGGCGCAGTCTGGTAGCGTATCTGAATGGGGTTCAGAGGGTCGCTGGTTCAAATCCAGTCGCCCCGACCATTTTGATCTAAACCGCCGAAATGGCGGTTTTTTTATCTCCGCAAACCGTCAGAATCCATGTTGACAACCGGGGGGGTAGTTACTATATAAGCGCCATGGCTGGCGATGGCGAGAGTGGCGGAACTGGAAGACGCACTGGACTTAGGATCCAGCCCGCTTAGCGGGTAGGGGTTCGACTCCCCTCTCTCGCACCAGTTCAGGATAAATACGAAGGAGAAGGAAGATCACCGTGAAAACTGCTGAAGTAAAAATAGAAGAGATCAGTCCCGTAAGAAAGAAGCTGTCTTTTGAGATTCCCTGGGAGGAGGTCAAAAAGGCCCTCGATAACGCCTACGCGTCTGTTGGAAAGAAGGCGAGAATCAGGGGCTTCAGACCGGGGAAAACCCCGAGGAGAGTTTTAGAGATCTATTTCAAGGACCAGGCTGAAGGGGAGGCGGTCACCAACCTCGTCAATACCACATACGGGGAGGCTCTGAAGGAAAATAGCATTACTGCCGTGACGGATCCCGAGATCCATCAGCAGGGAATCGAAACGGACAAGAGCTTCACTTACGAAGCCACCGTGGAAATAGAGCCGATCATTGATCCCCGGGGTTATATGAATCTAAAGCTTGAGAAGAGGGCTGTGGTTGTTACCGATGAGGACGTGGAAATGCGGCTCCAGGAACTCCGGAACATGTACAGCTCACTGAAGGACCTGGAAGAGGACAGGGGCATCATGGACGGGGATTTCGTGATGGTCGATTTCGAGGGAAGGATCGCAGGGGAACTTCGGAAAGAGTTGACGGAAAATAATTATGCCCTGACGGTGGGCGCCAAAAAGCTGGTTCCCGGGTTCGAGGAGCAGCTCGTCGGCATGAAAAAAGGGGAAACCAGAGAATTCAAGATCACCTTTCCATCGGACTATCCGACGAAAGAGCTGGCCGGAAGCGATGCAAGCTTCCGGGTTGTGGTGAAGGACATCAAGGTCAGGATCCTTCCGGATTTGAATGAGGATTTTATTAAAAATTTTGAGCAGTATGATTCCCTGGCGGCCCTGAAGGAGGACCTTCGAAAGTCGATTCAGGAACAGAGGGGGGCAGAGGCCGAATCCGTCATGAGAAAAAACCTTATGGATCAAATTCTGGATATGAATCACTTTGAGGTCCCGTCGGCCTATGTGGAGCGACAGATCCTCAACATGATGGTTGATGCCCAGAGGCGGATGGTACATGGTGGCATGGATCCCGATCAGGCGACGAATATGGCGGTAAATTTGCATGATCGGTTAAAGGACGATGCTGTTCGTATCGTCAAATCGACCCTCCTGCTGCAGAAAATAGCCGAAAAAGAGTCCATTCAGGTAGATGAGAAAGAGGTTGAAGAAAAATTAAAGGAAATTGGAGATAAATACAAGCAAAGTTATGAATCTGTCAGGCAATCTTACGAACAACAAAATTTGTTGGAGTCTTTCAAGTTGAAATTATTAGAGGAAAAAACCCTTGATTTTATCGAGGGCAGGGCTAATATTATTAGTGAAAAGGATGCGTGAGAATTTATGCCGCTGATACCGATTGTTATAGAGCAGGATGGACGGGGGGAAAGGGCCTTTGACATCTACTCAAGGCTCCTGAAGGACCGGATTATCTTCCTGGGTGTGCCGATCAACGATGATGTGGCGAATCTCATCATTGCCCAGATGCTTTATCTCGAATCGGATGACCCCGATAAGGATATCTACTTCTATATCAATTCACCCGGGGGCATCGTCAGTGCAGGACTGGCCATCTATGACACCATGCAGTATATCAAGCCGCCCGTGTGCACCGTCTGCATGGGCCAGGCCGCTAGCATGGGAGCCTTCATCCTCGCGGCGGGAGAGGCCGGGAAGAGGTACGCACTTCCTCATTCAAGGATACTGATCCATCAGCCCCTCGGGGGGTTCGAGGGACAGGCGACGGATGTGGAGATCCAGGCGAAAGAGATTTTGAGACTCAGACAGGAACTCAATCATATTCTCGCGTTGCACACAAAACAACCAATCGAAAAGATTGAAAAAGACACAGAGCGTGATTATTATATGAGTGGTGAACAGGCAAAAACCTACGGTATCATTGACGAGGTCATTTCCAAACGGCAGATGGTCAAGAAGTAAAGGAGAGCATGCATGGCAAGAAAGAGCAAGGACGGTGAAGGCGGAGAGGGGATCCTCTTCTGCTCATTCTGCGGCAAGACACAGAACGAGGTGAAGAAGCTCGTCGCCGGCCCGTCGGCCTATATCTGTGATGAGTGTATCGAACTTTGCCGCTGCATCATCCAGGAAGAGTCCGAGATAGCGGGTATCGAAGAGGGCAAGAAGCGAATACCCGAACCCAGGGACATCAAGAAATTTCTGGATCAGTACGTCATCGGTCAGGAACGGACCAAGAAGGTCCTGTCCGTCGCCGTCTACAATCACTACAAGCGTCTCTTCACCGAGATCGATCTGGGCGGCGTCGAGCTTCAGAAAAGCAACATTCTCCTGATCGGACCGACGGGGTCGGGGAAAACGCTCCTGGCAAGGACGCTCGCGAAAATCCTGAATGTACCCTTCGCGATTGCCGATGCAACCTCCCTGACGGAAGCCGGTTACGTCGGTGAGGATGTGGAAAATATCATCCTCAGTCTTTTGCAAAACGCGGACTATGACGTCGAGAAAGCATCGAAGGGGATCGTTTATATCGATGAGATTGACAAGATCTCAAGAAAATCCGGTAGCCCGTCGATAACGAGAGATGTGTCCGGTGAGGGCGTTCAGCAGGCTCTCCTGAAAATCATTGAGGGGACGCTGGCCAATATCCCGCCGAAGGGCGGCCGGAAACATCCTCAGCAGGAGTTCATTCAGGTGGACACGACCAACATCCTGTTCATCTGCGGAGGTGCCTTTGTCGGTCTGGAGGATATCATCCAGAAGCGGATCGGGTCCACTCTGATGGGGTTCGGTGCGAATATCAAGAGCAAGAAAGAGAAAAAGATCGGGGAGATTCTGACGGCGGTTCAACCGGAAGATCTCCTGAAATACGGGCTCATTCCGGAATTCGTCGGGCGTCTGCCCGTCATCAGTACCCTGGACGAACTCGACGAGGAGAGTCTCATGCGGGTTCTGGTGGAGCCCAAGGATTCGATTGTCAAACAGTATCAGAAGATTTTCGAAATGGAGAATGTTAAGCTGAAATTAACCGATGGTGCCGTCAGGGCCATTGCCCGGCTGGCCGTAGAGCGCAAATCCGGTGCGAGGGGTCTGCGCGCCATTTTGGAAAACACCATGCTGGATATCATGTACGATATCCCCTCGAGAACGGATGTGAAAGAGTGCGTTATCAATGAAGATGTGGTCATATCCAAGGGTAAGCCCATCCTCCTTTTCGAGTCCAAGTCGGAAACTGCCTAACAGGGAAGAAAGGGTCTCATGTTTGATTTTATGAAAGATAGCAAGATAACAGATAAAATATATAAGGTGCCGCTCCTGCCATTGCGGGATGTGGTGGTCTTTCCGTACATGATCGTCCCCCTGTTCGTGGGTCGGGAGAAGTCCATCAGTGCCCTCGAGTCGGCCATGAAGCATGAAAACGAGATATTTCTCGTCGCGCAAAAAAGCGCCCAGAAGGATGACCCGACGGGAGACGATATTTACCGCGTCGGGACCATCGGCGTGATCATTCAGCTCCTGCGGCTTCCCGACGGGACCGTGAAGGCCCTGGTGGAGGGGAAAAAGCGGGGGTTCGTTCGCGATTATCTGGCGCATGATACTCACTTTCTGGTGAACGTCTCGGAAGTGGAGGAAAGCTCCAGCAAGACACTATCGGACATGCAGGCTCTGATCCGGCTTGTGGTCGATGCCTTCAAGGCCTACGCGAAGCTGAGCAAGAAGATACAGCCGGAGATGCTGGATTCCATCGCCGGCATCGATCAACCCGGAAAACTCTCCGATGTCGTCGCTTCCCATCTAAACATCAAGCTGGATCAGAAACAGAACATTCTGGAAATCGTTGATGTGGCTGAGCGACTGGAGAAGATCTATTCCCAGATCCTCTCGGAGACGGAGATTCTCGAGCTGGAAGAGCGCATCAAGCGCAGAGTCAAGAAGCAGATGGAGAAGACCCAGAAGGATTACTACCTCAACGAACAGATGAGGGCCATTCAGAAGGAGATCGGCGACAAGGATGACATGAGCACTGAGGTCGAGGATCTCGAGAAGAGGCTCAAGCAGAAGAAGCTCTCCGAGGAGGCGCACAAGAAGGTCAAGCACGAGATCAAGAAGCTCAAAATGATGTCCCCCATGTCGGCTGAGGCAACGGTGGTTCGGAATTACATCGACTGGCTGCTCGACATGCCCTGGAGTGAAAAAACGGAGAACAAGCACACCCTCAAGAATTCAGAACAGATTCTGGAAGAGGATCATTACGGCCTGAAAAAGGTCAAGGAGAGGATCCTCGAATACCTGGCTGTCCAGTCGCTGGTCAAGAAAAACAAGGCGTCGATTCTCTGCCTTGTCGGGCCGCCCGGTGTCGGCAAGACCTCCGTGGCCAAGTCCATTGCGAGGGCGACCGACAGGCGGTTTGTGAGACTTTCTCTGGGGGGCTTGAGGGATGAGGCGGAGATCCGCGGCCATCGCAGGACTTACATCGGGGCGATGCCCGGTAAAATCGTCCAGCTCTTAAAGAAGGCGGGCACAAACAATCCGGTCTTCTGCCTCGATGAAATCGACAAGCTGAGCTCCGACTTCAGGGGTGACCCCTCGGCGGCGCTCCTGGAAGTGCTGGATCCGGAACAGAACATGGCCTTCAACGACAACTACCTGGAAGTCGACTATGATCTCTCCGACGTGATGTTTATCACGACGGCCAACATTCTGCATACCATTCCGGCTGCGCTTCAGGACAGGATGGAGGTCATCCGGATAGCCGGATACACGGAGCCCGAGAAACTCAACATCGCGAAGAAGTTCCTTGTCCAGAAACAACTGGAAGCCAACGGGCTGACGGCAAAGGATATCCTGTTTACCGATGGATCCATCTTGGAGATCATCCGGCGCTATACCCGGGAAGCGGGTGTCCGGAACCTCGAGAGGGAAATCGCTTCCACCTGCCGTAAGGTGGCTCGTGAAATCGTGACGAACGGTCACAAGGGGGTCATTAAAATCACATCTAAGGCGACCGAAAAGTATCTGGGTGTCCCGAAGTTCCGTTTCGGTGAAACCGAAGGGAAAGACTCCGTGGGACTGACGATCGGACTGGCCTGGACCGAGGTGGGCGGAGAGCTCCTGACCGTGGAGTCCACCACGATGCCCGGAACCGGAAAACTGACCTTGACCGGTAAACTCGGGGACGTCATGCAGGAATCCGCGCAGGCAGCCCTGACCTATGTCCGGTCGAGGGCCGATATGCTCGGCATCGATGGGAGCACCTACAAGGACAGAGACATCCATGTCCATGTTCCCGAAGGCGCCATTCAGAAGGACGGGCCCTCTGCCGGGATTGCAATCGCCACATCCATCACCTCGGCACTTTTGAAACGAAAGGTCCGTGGAGACCTTGCCATGACGGGTGAGATCACCTTGAGGGGCCGGGTCCTGCCCATCGGCGGCCTGAAAGAAAAACTCCTGGCTGCCCATCGTGGCAATATCAAGACCATCATCATCCCGCGGGAGAACGAAAAAGACATGGTCGACATTCCCAGCAATGTGCTGAAAGCTCTTGAAATCAAGTTTGTGGACAACGTAGATGAAGTTCTGAAAGTGGCCTTCCTGGGGGAACCGACCCTCGAGATTCAGGAAGAACGGCAGGAGAGGGTCGCTGGAGAAAAACCGGTTCCGATCCACGCCTAGGGGGTTCGGTCATCGGGCCGGCGGAAAAACAGGTTTTGATGGGCGTTTCAAAAGATCCTCAATCGGTGCAGTTCCGTATTTACGGCTTGACAATTCTCCTTCGGAGTTGTTAAAGAGTCCACACTTTTCCCGATTTTATTCAAAAGGGCGGATAGCTCAGCTGGGAGAGCGCCACGTTTACACCGTGGATGTCACAGGTTCAAGTCCTGTTCCGCCTACCAATTTGCGGGGTCGTAGTTAAGCCTGGTTATAACGCCGGCCTGTCACGTCGGAGGGCGTGGGTTCAAATCCCATCGGCCCCGCCAGAAAAAAGAAGGGGTCAGTCCTAAAAGGCTGACCCCCTTGATTTTTCTGGTCCCTGTTTTTTCATCGGGGCCTGCGCCGGTGGCGTCACAAGGACTTGCTGTAGATGATCTTGGAGTCCCCTTCGGCGTAGAAATCCTTCAGCACAGCCTCTTTCCGGTACCCGCATTTCTCGTAGAAGAGCCGTGTCGGTTCATACAGGGGCCTTGAGGAGGTGTCCACATAGACCCGTTTTCCGCCAAGACCGGCTATCTTCTCTTCCGTCAAGTTCAGTATCTGCTCTCCGAGACCCGCTCTCCGGAACCCCTCGTCGACGGCGATCCAGTAAATGTCATAGCGATCCTTCGTCCCGGGGATCGGCCCGTAGCAGCTGTAGCCCGCCATCTTCTTTTTCGTTTCGGCGAACAGGAAATGATAGCCACTGAGGCGTCCCTTATCCAGGCGCTCCTGAACGAGTTCAACGGCGATCGCCATCTCTTCTTCGCTGAAAAAGCCGGAAGAGTTCACGATGCGGTAAACAGCGTCGCAGTCTCCGAGTGAAACTGATTCCCGGAACGACATGCACCGGTTTTCTATGGGAGCTTCTTTTTTTTTCGCCACAGGGCGTCCTCAACAATGCCGACGATGAGCTCCGTGTAAGTCAGGCCGTGCTTTTGCGCTGCGGCCACAAAACCGCTGTCCGGTGCCAGGCAGGGGTTGGCATTGATTTCCAGGACCCAGGGGATCCCGTCCTGATCGACCCGGAAGTCCACACGGGCGTATCCCCGAAGACCGAAAAGCCCCCAGCAGGATCTCGAGATGGCTTTGAGCGTCTCGAGAAGCACCCTGTCCCCTTCGGGAAAGTTGAAACTTCGGGGAGTGTTATGGTACTCGAAGGCCCTGTGGTCCCATTTAGCGCGGTAGCCGACGATCCTGGGTTTCCCGGTAGGGAAATCCTTGAACACGATTTCCGCTGGAGGCAGGACCTCGACGTCTCCTCCTTTCCCGAGAAGGGAGAGATTAAATTCACGACCCTCGATATACTTTTCGGCGAAGGCCTCGCCTCTAAGCTTTCCTTTCTGGTTCTCCAGCTCGAGCTGGAGTTTCCGGATGTCCGCGGTACGGATGATAGAGTCGTCCTCCAGCCCGATGGAGGCATGCTCCCAGACAGACTTAATGATGAAGGACCCCTCTGGGATCGAGACACCGGTCGAAGCATCGCGCATCGAATACCACGGGGGCGTGTGCATGCCGGCCTCCTTCAGGCGTCTCTTCGCCAGGATCTTGTGGGAGGTCAGAAAGATGGCTTCCGTCGGAGACCCCGTGTAGGGGAGCGCCAGGTAATCAAGAACCGTCGGTGCCAGGTAGATAAGCCGCCCCTGGCCTTCTATGGATTCGACGAGGTTGAAGACGATTGCCGGCTGGAGCGGGCGGAGCTTGTCTATCACCCGCCGGATATCCAGAGGGAAGGGCACCTTGATCGCTTCGTGACCGGAGTTGAGCAGGGCAGCGCTGACCGCCTCGGCCTGCAACAGGGCGTCCTTTTCATCCGGGGGTGCAGAGTCCGGAACGTCATTGTGAAGGACAACGATTCTCATGGTCCGATCATCACCCTTGGGTCCTT
>CAZJPV010000001.1:0-128116 GCA_964547985.1 uncultured Syntrophaceae bacterium | reverse complement strand
ACGTCATTGTGAAGGACAACGATTCTCATGGTCCGATCATCACCCTTGGGTCCTTCCAGGGTGTAACAAGACGGTCATTTTTTCAGGGCAGGGCTGCGCACCGGATTTGCGGCAGCCCGCTTCAGTGCCGAGTCCATGATCGCACGGATAAGCCTTCGATAGCTCATTCCGGCCAGGCTGCAGAGGATGGGGAGGTCGGAGTGCGTGGGGTGAAGTCCCGCCAGGGGGTTCACCTCGAGAAAGTGCGGTTGCCCCCGGCCGTCGGATCGGAGATCCACCCGACCGGCATCCTGACAGCCCAGTGCGCGCCACGTGGCAAGGGCCACCTTCTTGGCTCGTATGGCCTCGTCATCGTTGGCTAAAAAGTAATCGACGAGTTCTTCGCAATGTTCCTTGTTGACGTACGAATAAACCCCCCGCTCCGCTTTTGTCCTGAGCCCGATTTCAAGTACTGCCACGGCCCGGGCATCCTTTCCTGTGCCAATGATCCCGACGGTAAATTCCCGGCCGGAAAGAAAGCTCTCCACCATCACGGGCTGGTTGTAACGCTTGAGCAGTTTACAACACAGGGGGCGCAGTTCACGCCTGGAGCGGACCTTTGATGCCACGGTGATGCCTTTGCCCGTCCCTTCGGCCGCGGGCTTGACAAAGAGGGGAAAGGGGAGGCGGATCCTCTCAACGTCGGCTTCATGAGCGACAACGGCAAAATCCGCCGTCGGGATCCCGAGATCCCGAAGGACATGCTTGGTCAATCCTTTGTGGAGGGTAAACGCAAGAACGAGGGCGTCCGAAAAGGTGTAGGGAATACCGTAGGCGTCCAGAAGGGCCGGGATCTGCGCCTCTCTGCCGAGACCGTACATGCCTTCGGCAATATTGAAGACGATGTCCCAGCGATCGCCTCGGGCGAGGCGCCGGGTCAAAGTCCGAATATGGCCGATGCGGTCTGTTTGGAACCCCAGACCCCGGAGGGTCTGATCGATGGCATCAATGGTGGAGAGCTGATCGAATTCAGCCGCCTCCTCCTCGGTGTAGCCCTCCTTGAGATAGTCCTCCCGGAGGTCATAGGTGATGCCGACAATCGTTTTACCCTTGCCCCTGGCAACACGACCGGGTTTTTGGACCGGGGATTTGGGATTACGCAAAGAAGCGCTCTCTGATCAAGAAATTCACACAGGTCGATGCCGGGTCTCTCGTTGCGGCCGGGGCCTTTAAGGAGATCTTCAGACGCAGGAGAAAGAAGGACCGGGATCGTCCGGGTATTTCGTGTCGGGGTAACGGTAGATCTGCCCCTGGTAGTTCTTGAGGAGAAGGTAATGATGGTCCCGTCCGACGACATATTCCGGCAGGAGGGGGATCTTCCCCCCGCCGCCGGGTGCGTCGATGACGAAGGTCGGGACGGCATAACCCGTCGTATGTCCTCGCAGGCCACGGATAATCTCAAGCCCCTTCTCCACCGACGTCCGGAAGTGCGATGAACCCGAGATGGGATCACACTGGTAGAGGTAGTAGGGCTTCACCCGGATTTTGAGAAGCCCGTGGACCAGCCGGGTCATGACCTCCACGTCGTCGTTGATTCCCGCAAGCAGCACCGTCTGACTTCCCAGTGGAATGCCCGCGTCGGCGAGCCGGGCGCAGGCCTGGCCGACCTCCGGGGTCAGCTCCTCCGGATGGGTAAAGTGGATGCTCAGCCACAGAGGATGATACCGCTTCAAAACGGAAACCAGCTTCGCCGTGATGCGCTGGGGCAGGACGACAGGCGCTTTGGTCCCGATCCGGAGCAGCTCCACATGCGGGATGGCGCGAAGTTTCGAGAGGAGCCAATCCAGACTCTCGTCGGCCAGGGTCAGGGGATCGCCTCCGGAGAGGAGCACGTCCCGGACCTGGGGGGTCGATGCGATATAATCGATGGCCTGCTCCAGGCGTTTCCTGCCGGGCTGGCCGCCGTTGCCGTGATCGAGGATGCGGGAGCGGGTGCAATAGCGGCAGTACGTCGAGCAGAAGTTCGTCACGAGGAAAAGAACCCGGTCCGGGTAGCGATGCACGAGACCCGGCACGGGACTGTCGGTTTCTTCCCCGAGGGGGTCGTCGGACTCTTCCCAGGATTGATGGAACTCGAGGCTTCTGGGGATCACGGTGCGTCGCAGGGGCTGCTCCGGGTCCATCGCGTCCAGGAGACTGGCGTAATAGGGGGTGATGCTGAGGGGGACGCTGCCGCCCCGTCTCATGATGGTGTTGATTTCGTCGTCCGAGAGCCAGATCATCTGCGAGAGGGTTTCGAGACCGGTGATGCGGTTCTTCAGATGCCACTGCCAGTCATTCCATTCGACGAGGGTGATACCGGGATAGAAACGTTTCTGGAACGCCTTGGACCGTGCACTGGGTTTGCAGGTGCTGATGCCTCGGGTGGGAAAGAGAAATACTGACCTGTTCTTCCTGGTCGTGGTGATTACCACGGAAGGTGAGGGGTGTTGTTCTTTCAGCTCATCCAGAGCCGAACCGGCGGCGCCGGTGTGTCTACCGGGAGGCTCCGCCTCTTGAGTAAGACAGACATTGTCTTCCATTCAGAGATCTCCTTTCCTCGTCTATCGGTCGGCATGTGTTGATCTTCACAACGATGCTCTCTCCGTCTCAGTGAGCGATGAAAAAATCCAATCGAGTTGAGAATCGTTATAAAGAATGTTTACATAATGTCAAGCGATATTTGCTAAAAACGTTGAAAAAGTGAAAAAATTTTTTTCGATCGCTCGAAACACAAATATTTTTTCTGCAAGATGTTTGCCATCTCCGTTTTTTGTTCCCGAAAATCGTCTGTGAGACGTCGGCAGACGGCTTGCGTTTTGTCGGATCATGATATAGATTAGCGTGGACGATTGAAAAAGGAGTACCGGCGATGAAAGTGACGGACGGAAAAGACCTCTGCGGTGCCTGTAAGACAAAAAGTTCGGTCATCCTCTGTGATGGCTGTGCCATTCCGCTCTGCGCGGATTGTCGGAAGTTCGATCTCTGGGGTTATGGTTGCGGGCACATAGACCCGAAAGCGTTCTGCCACAAGTGTTTTCACGATGTCCGGGTCAACCCCTACAGCGGCACGCTGGAGTAGGGCGGCATGAAGTACGAAGGCCTGATCATCAGACCTCCCAGCGAAGCCCGGAGCCTCCTTCTGCAGGCGACCGTCGGGTGCTCTCATAATCAATGCACGTTTTGCCCCTCCTACAAGCAGAAGCGGTTCCGGATCAAGACCTCCGACGAAATCGAGGACGACATCCGGGAGGCCGGGACGACACAGCGCCGAGTGGAACGGGTCTTCCTATGTGACGGCGATGCGCTCATCATCCCCCAGCGGAGGCTTCTTGAGATCCTGCAGTCCATCCGGGAAAACATCCACGGGGTGCAGCGGGTCGGAACTTACGCGAACGCGAAGAGCATCCTTCGAAAAAACCGGGAAGAACTTGCCGCCGTGAGGGACGCGGGGCTCAAGATCGTCTATCTGGGTGTGGAGACGGGAAGCGAGGAGGTTCTCCGGAGGATCCGGAAGGGGGTCACCTATGATCAGATGGTCGAGGCCGGTCGCCGGGTGAAGCAAGCCGGGGTCAAGCTGTCGGTCACGGCCCTTCTGGGCATCGGGGGGGCCGAGCTGAGCGCGGAGCATGCCCTGGAGACGGCCCGCATCCTGACGGACGTGGACCCGGACTACGCCGGTATGCTCACGGTGATGGTGGTTCCGGGAACGCCGCTCTACGAGGCATGCCGGAGCGGTGCCTTTGTCCTGCCCGGTACCTTTGATCTTCTCGGGGAGCTCCGCACCATCGTCGCCGTGTCGAGTTTCACGAATTGTTTTTTTACGTCCAACCACGCATCCAACTACCTGCCGATCAGGGCGAGACTGCCCGCCGATCAGAAGAAGGTTCTCGCTCTCCTCGATGGCGTGATCGAAAAGGGGCGCCGGGACCTCCTGAGGCCGGAATATCTGAGGGGATTGTAAGGGTGAGAACTCTGCCATGGGGAAAATTCTGGACCGCATAAGAAAATTTTTCTCGGCCGGCACGCCCGAGGAGGATCAAAGCCGCCTCGAGGAGGAAATCCAGTCCATTATCGACGCCGGGGAGGAAAAAGGTCTCATCGACGCCCAGTCCGGTGCCATGATCGAGAGCATCCTAGAATTCCGGGAGACCCTCACCCGGGAAGTCATGATCCCCCGAACCGATATTCTAGCGATCGGAAGCCATGCCCCCATCGAGGAGATTATCGAGCTCATTATCCAGCATGGACACACCCGAATACCCGTATACAGCGGGAGCATCGACAACATCATCGGGATTCTCAACGTCAAAGACCTTCTGAAATTCTGGTCCAGGCCCATCCGGCAGGAAGAGATCCTGTCCATCCTGAGAAAACCCTATTTTATCCCGGAAACAAAGAACATTCATCTCCTCCTCCATGAATTGAAGGAAAAAAAGTTGCACATGGCCATCGTCATCGATGAATACGGCGGGACCTCGGGGCTCGTCACGCTGGAGGACCTCATCGAGGAGATTGTCGGCGAGATCCGGGACGAGCACGATCAGGAAGAGGAAAAATTTGTCGAACTCCCCGACGGCTACACCCTGGTCGACAGCCGGGTGGAAATCGAGGTCTTTGAACAGCACTTCGGCGTCGAAATCCCCGTGGGCAAATATGAGACCCTCGGAGGACTCATCCTGGATACTATGAAACGGATCCCCATGACGGGCGATGTTATCCAGCATGACGGTCTCGAAATGGTGATTGCCTCGGCCGACGAGCGAAGCATCAAGAAGGTCAGGATCAAGAAAAAAGGAGATACCCGATAGAAAAGTTATCCAAGATCAGGAAAACCCGACGCGCATCGTTCAGGGAGATGGGCCTGGATCCCCGCTCCCTCTTTCTTTCGGTCCTTTCCGGATTGCTTCTCTTCCTTTCATTCCCGAAATTCGGACACTGGGCCCTGGCCTGGATCTGCCTGGTTCCCCTCCTTTACACCTTAAGGGGGCGGGATATGGCCGGTGCCTTCCTGCTGGGCCTCACAAGCGGTCTCATATTCAACGTCGGTCTTCTCTACTGGGTGTCCGGTGTCGTCGTTCAGTACGGCCATCTCCCTCTCTATCTCGGTATTTTCGTCATGCTCCTTCTCGCCTTCTACCTGAGCCTCTATGTTTCCCTCTTTGCCGCAGGCGTGACCTATTTCGACAGGCGACAGGTGCCCCTGGTCATCACCGCGCCCGTCCTGTGGATTCTCCTTGAATACGGGAAGGCCAATCTCCTGACGGGCTTTCCCTGGGGAAATCTCGCCCACGCCCAGTATTTGAACCTTCCCATGATCCAGATCGCCGATGTGACGGGAACCTACGGGATCTCCTTTCTTCTCGTGCTCGTCAACGCCGTTCTGTGCGATCTCATCACGAGAAAAGAAAGCCAGTTTATCATCCTCACGGAGCTCGTGGTCGGAAGTCTCCTGCTTTCCGCTGCGTACAGTTACGGGGTGTACCGGCTTGCTGACACAGCGGCCCATATCAGAAATACCCCCGCAAAGCCTGTTTCGATTGTTCAGGGGAATATCGATCAGAGTATCAAATGGGATCCCCGTTTTCAGGCGGAGACGATTCGAATATACGCTGACCTCTCCGGGAAAGCGGCCCTGAGCAGCCCCGATCTGATCGTCTGGCCGGAAACGGCCACTCCGTTCTTCTTTCAGCAGACCGAAGAGAAACACGGGGAGGTCTTGGCTGTGGCGAGGAACTCGAAGGCCTTTCTTATTTTTGGAAGCCCCAGTTACCGGCGAATCGACAACCGGATGTATTTTCAGAATAGCGCCTATCTCCTTTCACCCCAGGGGGGGATCCTCGGGAAGTATGACAAGGTCCACCTGGTCCCATACGGAGAGTACGTTCCGCTGAGGCGATTTTTCCCCCTCGTCGAGAAGCTCGCCGTTGGTATCGGGGATTTTCTGCCCGGAGAGGGCTTCGAGCCTCTCTCGCTGGATGGCGCAAAGGCCGGAATTCTGATATGCTATGAGGCAATCTTCCCGGAGATCAGCCGGGCTTACCGGGAAAGGGGTGCGTCCTTCCTGGTCAACCTAACGAATGATGCCTGGTTTGGAAAGTCTTCCGCCCCATATCAGCACCTGGCCATCACGGCTTTCAGGGCGGTGGAAAACCGTCTCTTCATCATGCGGGCGGCCAATACCGGGGTCAGCGCCTTCATAGCGCCGACAGGAGAGATCCTCTCGAGAACAGGGCTTTTTGAAACGACGGTCCTGCAGGGCATTTTTCATGTCATGGAGGGCAGGACTTTTTATTCCAGGTTCGGAGATTTTTTCGTGTATTTATGCATGGCTTTTTTCGTCATGATTTGCATCATCACACAACGGAGGAAATCGTAAATGTTTGAAGATCTACAGGGTAAAATTAAAGAGACCAGAAAAAAATTGGAAACGCTGCGAGGTTATCTTTGAAATAGAAAACCGGCAGAAGAGACTGGAGGAACTGGAGAAGTCCGCCTCGAGACAGGATCTCTGGGACCAACCCGACAGGGCAAGGGACCTTCTGAAGGAAAAGACCCGGGTGGAGACGACCATCGAACGTTTCAAAAAGCTGGAGAGCGCCGCCCGGGACCTCGAGGAGCTGTACGAGATTGCCTGGGAGGAGGCGGACGAGAAAACCCTGGCTGAACTGGACGGCGATGCGGACGGGCTCCTGGAGAACGTCAGGGACGAAGAGATTAGATCCCTTCTGGGCCAGGCGGAGGATGGCAAGAATGCCATCATGACCATTCACGCCGGCGCCGGGGGGACCGAGGCGCAGGACTGGGCAGAGATGCTCCTGAGAATGTATCTGCGGTGGGGGGAAATGAAGGGCTTCAAGACCAGAATTCTTGACTATCAATCCGGTGAAGAGGCCGGGGTCAAGAGCGTCACCATCCATATCGAGGGGGAATACGCTTTTGGATACAGCAAGGCCGAATCGGGCATCCACAGGCTGGTTCGGATTTCTCCATTCGATGCCAGCAGCCGGCGGCACACCTCTTTCGCCTCCGTTTTCGTCTATCCGGAGGTGGACGACGAAATTGTCGTGGATATTGACGAAAAGGACCTGAAAATTGACACTTACAGGGCCGGGGGCAAGGGGGGGCAACATGTCAACAAGACGGATTCCGCAGTCCGGATCACACATATCCCCACAAACATCGTGGTGCAATGTCAGAACGAGCGCTCCCAGCACAAAAACAAGGCCATGGCGTTAAAGGTGCTCCGTTCCAGGCTCTTCGAACTCAAGAGAAAGGAGCAGGAAGAGAAGAAGGACGTGCTTCATTCGTCAAAAAAGGACATCGCATGGGGGAGCCAGATCCGTTCCTACGTGCTTCATCCCTACAAGATGATCAAGGACCACCGCACCAATCTGGAAGTCGGCAATGTCCAGAAAGTCCTCGACGGTGAAATCGATGATTTCATTGAGGCCTACCTATTGAGCGAGTCGGCGGTGGCACAATCCTAAAAAAACATGGGCTTTCAGCGGATGAGGCACTTTTGACCGGGGGGGGACCCTGGAAGGATCCATTTTTGCATAAATGAGTGCCCGGGCAATAAAATCGCCCATTTACATTTTGTTTTGCCCGGTAAAGAGTAAATAACCTTTGACATTTCACGCATAGGTTTGATAGATGCGCCTAGGAACCAGGGTGAGAACGTTCAAAACCTCTGAAGCATTATAAAGGAAAGGGCGCTCTTTTTTTCTTGCTCATACCTGTGCCCCGGGTAAAAAAACGGAATTTCAAGAAGTCTCGAATGCGAACCAAGGAAGTCGTCTAAAGGAGTTTCCCTGATGTCTTTTTCGAAGTGGTTGATACCCCCGATCCTACTTCTGTTCCTGATCTCCTGCGCCCATTCCACACCGTCTGTGACCGAATCCGGCACGTCTGACCCGAAGGCCCTTCAAACGACGAAGAAAAGCCGCACGGTGAGAGACGGGTCATCCCAGAAACCCGTTCAGCTCTCAAAATTGAACAACAACCCCTCAACATCGGTCGACAAAACACCTGCCAGGGACAGTGCGGACCGCCTACCCGAAGAGACAGCCAAAAAGATATTCATGGAACCGGATAATCTAAACGGCTTCTCTCCACCCTTGTCGGAAGTGTCCCGGGAAAACCAGGGTTATGCACCGGAAGTTGCGACCGAAGAACCGGACGATGAGATGGATGATGCCCTCGTCCTGCTCAAACAGGCGGAAGAATACAGGCAGAGGGGGGATATCGATAGGGCACTCAAGACCCTCGACCAGGCTTACGCACTCCTTCTGGACGTCAACGGGGAATCCAATCTGGCCCGCCAGAAGGATGACCTTCGTCTGATGATCTCCATGCGCATCGTGCAGATATACACCTCCAAGAGCGGGCTCACGAACGGAAAACGGAGCGAGGTTCCTATCGTGATGAACGACGACGTCGAGAAGGAGATCCGATCCTTTCAGACGGTAGAGCGGAGTTTCTTCATCCGGTCCTACCAGCGCTCCGGGTTCTACCTTCCGACCGTCAAGCGCTACCTCAAGGATGCCGGGTTACCCGAGGAACTGGCCTGGCTCCCCCTGGTGGAAAGCGGTTTCCAGGCTCATGTGCTCTCGAGGGCGCGAGCCCTGGGTCTCTGGCAGTTCATTCCCTCCACGGGTTATAAATACGGGCTCAACCGGGATCTGTGGGTCGATGAGCGCATGAGCGTGGAAAAATCGACACGGGCCGCCATCGCCTACCTGAAGGATCTTCACAGCATCTTCGGGGACTGGTTGACCGTTCTGGCCGCCTATAACTGCGGCGAGGGGAGGGTCCTGAAGGTCATCTCCCAACAGCAGGTCAACTATCTCGACCGTTTCTGGGACCTCTATCACCTGCTCCCCTATGAAACGGCCCGGTACGTGCCGCGCTTCCTCGCCACCTTGCACATCATCAAGGATCCCAAGAAATACGGCATGGATCTCGTCCAGGGGGACATGGGCTGCCCCATCGACTACGAACTCGTCAGGACACAGAAGAGCATGCGACTCCAGGACATCGCCCTGAACCTCAACGTTTCAACAGAAACACTCATACTCCTCAACCCGGAACTCCGTCACCAGCAAACCCCGGACAAGGAATACAGCCTGAAGGTCCCCGCCGGACTCGGCAAGCAGTTCGCCATGGTGGCGAACCAGATCGAGGAGGCGAAGCCGCCTGTCTATGAAAGGACGAAGGGGCGGAAGTACGTCAAGCACCGGGTCCGGCCGGGTGAGACGATTCAGACGATTTCCAGCCAATACGGTGTGCCCTCCAAAACGATTCTGGCCTATAACGGTTTGAGCAGTCAAGCGAAGCTGAAATCGGGCAAGGTCATCCGGATACCGCTAGCCACGGCATCGAAATCGAAGAAGACGAAGGTGGCGAAGAAAAACGCGGGCAAGAAGACGGCCCCTTCAGGCGGTCAAGGCGTCATCTCTTATAAGGTGAAGCAGGGCGATACGCTCTATGCCCTTGCCTCGCGTTACGACACGACGGCGTCTCAGATCCGGAAACTGAACCATTTAAAAAGTGACCAGCTGAAAACGGGGCAGGTCATCAAGATCCGGAGCGCCCGGCAGGAGACGGGAGCATAAGATATCGACCGATTAAACGAAAGCGACACCGTTACCGTGTCGCTTTTTTTTGCCATGAGTGGATCTTGAATGGACAGGCAACGTCTTGTCGGGTATTGTCCTAACTAACCATGACACCTACTTATCCACGCCGTTGGTCAGCAGGGAGAAAATCGATTATTGATTGAAAGCAAGGACAGAGGTTCAAGATGAATGGACAACTTTTGCCAGGCTGTCAAGATACTGCACCCGCGCTTGTGAGAATGAAAGCAGGTTAAAAATCATTGATCGAATCAATCAAACTCCTGAGCCTGCCGAAATCCTTGCGGTTGAAGTCTATGACGAGCCGCGGTAGATGAATCACATCCGCATCATCTATTTCAGCTTCCAACGCCCCGGACGCCGCGATGCTTCCCCCGGGCAGAAGGATGTCATAATACCGATCCGTCAACTTCCGGATGGCATCGGGGCCGAGCCTAGACGTGAGCCGGATCACGAGTTGGCCCTGCACATACCGCAGGCTGTGATAGCGGCGATAGAAATGCTGAATCTTCTTGACCGCCGCATCCACGGAACAGACCCGCTCAAAGAGCGCAAAGTCCGATGGGCAAATATAGTTACGGGCCAGAAGTTTTTCTTCGAGGAACTTGATCAGTTGGGGCCAGTAGGGACGATCCGGATCGTCCACGAGCACAAGCGGCATGGGATTGCGTTTGCCCGTTTGCACGAGGGTGAGCGTCTCCATGGCCTCATCGAGTGTGCCGAAGCCGCCCGGGAAGAGCGCTACGGCATCCGCTTCTTTCAGGAAGGCAACTTTGCGGTTGAAAAAATACTTGTATGTGATGAACCGCGGGTTCCCCTCGCTCACGGGATTCGGCTTCGCCTCGAACGGCAGGCGGATGTTGACACCGAAGGAATGCTCGGGGCCGGCTCCCTCGTTGACGGCCTGCATGATGCCTCTTCCTCCGCCGGTGATGACCATATAACCAATCTCAGCGAGCCTTTTCCCGAAGAGCGTTGCCATCTCGTACACCGGATCGCCCGGCAGGGTACGCGCCGAGCCGAAGATCGTGACCTTGCGGACATTCCGGTAGGGGCCGAAGACCTTGGAAGTAAACCGCATCTCTTTCAGCGTTGAATTCATGATCTTGAGGTCCGCGCTCTCTTCGGCCTCCTGTCCGGCTTTGAGCGAGGCGAGGATCATTTCGCGGACGTATTCCGGCCTATGGATGCCCTCGGCAGTCTCCATCAATTTCTCGATAATCTCGTCGATGGGGCCGTTATTTTTGGTGAAATAAATTTTCATGGTTTCTCTGTTATCGTGTTGGTGCCTGTTGAATTAGTCAATGTAATTGATAAGCCTTTTTTTGTTTTTTGTCGAGGAAGTAGAGTACGCCAGCTTTCAGAATCTGCATAACGTCTCTCTTCCCACTTTATTCTCATCTCAATGTAGCACAAAAGTGAAAAACTGAAAATTTAAGACTTCAGGAAGGAGTTCATACACGGTTTTGCACTGGTTTTCAGGTGGCATTCTGACATCCTGAGACACACATTTTATTCGATGAGGTTGTTTTTCAGCGCATAGAAAAGTTCTCGCTGCTTTTGCCCCATTCGCCGGGCCCGATAGGCGGACCCCTCGTGATCGTAACCCAGGAGGTGAAGAATTCCGTGGATCAGGAGAAAGAGAATTTCATCCTCGAGGGCCAGACCTTCTTTCTCCGCGTCACGGCCAGCGGTCTCCACCGATAGAACGACATCGCCCAGAACCTGGGGATGGAGGTTCCTGAAGGGACCTTCCAGCATGGGAAAGGCGATAACGTTGGTCGGCCGGTCCCGTTTCAGGTAGGTCCTGTTGATGTTTCGGATTTCCCGGTCTTCTACAAGGAGAATGCTGAGTTCGTCTTTATCGCGGCCCAGGTGTTTCAGGATCTTCCGGATGGTTCGTCGCAGCAAGGGGACGTCAAGCCGCGCAATCGCCTGCCTGTTTGTGAGGAGAATGGCCATGGGGGGTCCCGGGATTCTTTGAGACGATTAGGGAGATGCCGGCGGGTCAGGTCTCCGTGGATTTTGTTTTTTTCCGGTCAGTGTGGTTGTAAGCCCGGATGATATCCTGGACGAGCGGGTGTCTGACCACGTCTATCTCCGTAAAATAGATAAAACTGATGCCCGGTGTCTGTCTCAGAATGCCCTCCACTTCAATGAGACCCGACGTCTTGTCGGAGGGCAGGTCGGTCTGGGTCACGTCTCCGGTGATGATGGCTTTCGATCCAAACCCGAGCCTCGTGAGGAACATCTTCATCTGCTCGGACGTGGTGTTCTGCGCCTCGTCGAGGATCACGATCGAATCGTTAAGCGTCCGACCCCTCATGAAGGCCAGCGGGGCGACTTCGATAATCCCCTTCGTGGTCAGGTCCATGGCCTTGTCGAAATCCATCATATCGTAGAGGGCATCATAGAGGGGCCGGAGATAGGGGTTGATCTTGTCCGCGAGGTCACCGGGCAGGAAGCCCAGCTTTTCCCCGGCTTCCAGCGCAGGCCTTGTCAGAACGATGCGGTTTACTTTTTTGTCCATGAGATAAGCCACCGCCATCGCCATGGCGAGGTAGGTCTTTCCCGTGCCGGCCGGGCCGATCCCGAACACCATGTCGTACTTCCGTATCGCATCGATGTACTGTTTCTGGGCGATGCTCTTAGGCGTGATGATCCGCTTTTTCGAGGAGATGAAAACCCGGTCGAGAAAAATATCTTCGAGATGGGTCGAGCGGTTTTCCGTCAGGATCCGGAGGGCGAAGTCGATATCCGTCGAAAAGACGGGGTATCCTTTTTCGATGAGGCTGTATAGCTGCACGAGGAGTTTCTCCGTGAGATCGACGTCAAGACTCTCCCCCGAAAGAGAGATGTGATTCCCCCGCACGGAGATCTTCACCTTCTGCATTTTTTCTATGAGTTTGATGTGCTGATCGCGTTCGCCGAAAAGAAGGCGCAGGACATTGTTATTCGGGAAGCTTAATTTGCGGAGGGATAAATCTTCCAGTTGTGCCTTCAATAAAGAATCCAGTGCTCCTGTGTGATTTTCGTAAGAATGCTAGCACGTTAGCGTCTTGAATGCAACAGGTTTCCGGTTCTTTTCACACCTGGAGAAAGAGGTGGCTATAGACCTTGGCGTTGCCCAGCATGTTTTCAATGAGGCAGCTTTCATTGGGCTGATGGGCGTTCTGGCCGATCCGGCACCACACGGCAGCAGGAAACCCCTCTTTCCGGAAGAAGGCTGCCACTGTCCCGCCGCCGATGCCGACGGGAGATGCCGAAACGCCGTAGACGTCTTTAACAGCGGCCTGAAGGGCGCGGACAACGGGGGCGTCGTCAGGCGTGGGCGGGGGGGCCTGATTTTTCTGAATCGGCGAGATTTCGACTGTGACACCAAAGGCCCTTTCAATTTCATCTGCCAGGCCCCGCATCCGTTCCAGCACATCGTCCAGGGCATACTGAGGAAGGATTCTGCAGTCCAGGTGGAAGACATCGTCGCCCGGGATGGTATTGACGTTCGGGACATTGGCTTCTTTTTTCGTAGGTTCGAAGGTGCTCCCGGGAGGTTCATAGACCGGATCGACGGCATCGAAGAGGGCGTGAAGTGTCTGCAGACGGACGACGAGGTGGGAAGCCGCCAGGAATGCGTTCTTCCCGAGAGAGGGCTTGCTGGCATGGCACTGCTTTCCCTTCGTCTGGAATCGGACCCAGAGCATGCTCTTTTCCGCCACCTCGATCATGGAACCCTCATCGTTGCCGAAGTCGGGTATGACCAGGATATCGGTTTTCTGGATGGGAATTTTACCATGGCGAATCAGGTGCTCGATCCCCCATTTGCTTCCCATTTCTTCATCGGCCACAAAGATGAGCCCGATCGAACGTTCGGGTTGAATGCCCTCGTCGAGAAAGGCTTTGGCAGCGAAGATCGAAGCCACCATGTCTTGCTGATTGTCCTCCGTCCCCCGCCCGTATATTCGACCGTTTCGCTCGAAGGCCCGGTACGGATCGGTCTCCCATGCCGTCCTGTCACCGGGAGGGACCACGTCGAGGTGGGTGAAGATCCAGACCTTTCCGTCGCTTCGCTTTCCCCGGAGGTGAACGGCGATATTAGGCCTGAATCCGCAGGGGACCCGGTCATCCGGGGCCGAGTGCTCATCGATGTGGTTGAATCCCAGGGTGCGGAGCCGCTCCATGAGAAAGGTTGCCTTTTTCTCCTCTCCGTCCCCGCCGTTTTCCGGGGCGAGGGCCGGGATGGACGTCAGCTCGATCTGCATCCGGACCATGTCGTCACGGCAGGCCTGAATCCGTGCCGCGATCCTCTGATGGAGTGTCTGATCGATCATCGCCTATTTCCAATCGATTTTATGGATGTCCCCGAATGTCGAAAGGGGACGGTCGAAGTTTTGTTCATTGCCGACGACGAGGGTTGTCGCCCGACCATCACGGAGGTACTGCCCCGCAACCCGGAGGACGTCGTCACGATTTACCGCTTCGATCCGGCCTCGATAGGTACGGAGATAATCGGGGGGAAGGCCGTGGAATTCGATCATCATCTGCTGTGTCGCAATCAGGTCGGTGGAGCTGAAAGAAAAAATGAAACTGTTGACGATGGCGTTCTTGGCCCACGTCAGTTCGCCTTCCAGTACCTTCCGGCGACCGGCATCCTGCAGGATTTGCCAGAGCCGGGCAAGAACCGTGCCTGTCGTTTCCGATTTGGTGATGGCATAGGACCCGAAGACACCGTATCCCTCTCTGCCCTCATAATAACTGCCGGTACTGTAAGCGAGACCCATGTTGCTGCGGATCTCCTGAAAGATCCTGGACCTGAAACCGCCGCTTCCCACGATGAAATCGAGAAGGGTGAAGGGATACGAATCGGGACTCTTTTTCTCGGGGGCCAGAAACCCCACGATGATCGTCGACTGGGGGCCCTCTTTATGGAGGTAATAGATGGGGGAAGAGTGCTTTTCCCCCGGGGGCAGAACAGGGTGAACCCTCCCGGCATCGTGCCAGCCTGCGAAGTGGCGGCGAAACTTTTCAATGACTTCCTTCCCGTCAACATCACCTGAGACGGCCATCATGATGTTTCGCGGAAGGAAAAACCGCTTGTGGAATCCCTCCAGGTCGTCTTTCTGGATACGCCCGACGGACTCAATGGTGGAGAGCCTTCCCCGGGGATTGCCGCTGTAGAGCACTTTCCGAAATTCCCGGAAGGCGAGCCTTTGCGGGACGTCCGCGATCCGTCTCAGATCCTCTATTTTGAGGCCCTTGGCGAGTTCAAGCTTTCTTTCATCGAAAACGGGGTGGATCAGAATGTCTGAAAATATCTGAAAAACCCTGTCGTAATCTTTTTTCAAGACGAAAAGATCTGCCGAGGCGGCGTCGGACCCGGCTGAGACTGATATGGATGCGGCCGTGAATTCCAGGAGGTCATCGATCTCGTCGCCCGTCATGCTGCGGGTACCGCCCGTTCTCATGACGTGGGCCGTGAGCTCGGCGAGTCCCTCCCGACCCTCCGGGTCATAGGCTGATCCGGCCCTGATGACGGCCGAGACATGGACGACGGGCAATTCGCGATCCTCAAGGACGTAGAGGACCATGCCGTTCTCAAGCTCGACTCTTTCCGGTTCGGGGGGCATGAAGGTAAGCGGGGGGTATTTGAGCCGCTGCGGATCGGGCAGGGGCGGCGCGCAGAACCCGTCGCAAAAGGGGGTCAGAAGGGCCGCCATCAGGAGGGCGGGAAGAAGACGTTTCATGATCATGGTTTTTCCCTTCGGACCAGGGTCGCGACGGTCCTGTTTTCCGGGACAAAATAAGTCCGGGCCGCTTTCATGACGTCTGCGGACTTGATCGACTCGACGACCTGAATGTGACGCGTGATGTAGCGAAAATCCCCGGTGATGGCCTCATAGTAGGACAGTTTGCTTGCAAGGCCGTTGTTGGAGTCGAGATCACGGATCAGGTCCGCCCGGAACTGGTTCACGACCTTTTCGAGCTCACGGGGGGAGACGGGCTCCTTCTTGAGTTTTTCGGTTTCCGCATGAATCGCCGCTTCGAGTTCCTCCACCGTGTTCGGGTGCCTGGGGGTGGCCATGATGACGAACAGGTTGGGGTGTTTCGAGCCGGGAAGGCCGTTGGCTGTGTCGATGCTCTCCGCGATGCCGCGCTCTTCGACGAGGGTCCTGTATAGACGCGATGTCCGGCCCCGGGTGAGGAGTGCGTCGATGACATCGAAGACATAATCGTCGAAGGAGGGCAGGGTCGGCTTGTGGTAACCCATGAGGAGATAGGGATTGGCATCGGCCAGCAGCTCGACGCGCTGCTCACCCTGCTGGGGCGGCTCCGCCGTGATTCGAAGGGGAGGCAGGTTGACCCTGCTGATCGTGCCGAAATATTTCTTGACGATGCCCAGTGTCTTGACCGGGTCCACATCACCCACAACGGCGATGACGGTATTGTTCGGCGCGTGATAGGTTCTGGAAAACCACTCGAGGTAGTCCATAGAGAGAGCCTGCACATCCGAAGGCCACCCGATGATGGGCCTTCGGTAGGGATGGGCCTTGAAGGCTGTGGCCAGAAGAAGTTCCATGAGTTTCCGCTGGGGTACTGACTCAATCGTCTGTTTTCTCTCTTCCATCACGACATCCCGCTCCGAGTAGAATTCACGGAACACGGGGTTCATCATCCGGTCGGATTCGACCCGGGCCCAGAGCTCCATCTTGTTGGCCGGGAGGCTGACATGGTAGGATGTCACGTCCTGTCCTGTGGAGGCGTTGAGATCCACACCGCCGTTTTCGGTGTAAAGCCTATCGATTTCGTTATCGACCATCAAGGCCTTGGCCTGAGACTGAAGGTGGCGAAGCTTTACAGACAGCCGGTCGATGGTCACTCGGTCCGCTTGCTCGCCCTTAAGCCGCTCGTGATCCAGGGCGTTTCCGGTCTTGCGGATTTCGTCGAGAAGCCTCTTTTCCTGCCGGTAATTTTTCGTCCCGATTGTCTTCGTTCCCTTGAAAAGCATGTGCTCCAGAAGGTGTGCGGCCCCCGTCGACCCGTCCCCCTCCTGGAGGGCGCCGACACGGTGACGGATATAAAAGGATACGGTAGGGCTGATGTGCCTCTCCAGAATGAGAACCACGAGACCGTTCTCCAGTTCGTATTTCAAAACCTTTTTCTCGAGATCATAGGCCAGGGAATGGGATGGCCCGAAAAAGCACAGGAGCGCCAGGAGGAGGGAGAAGAGCAGCGTGAATACCAGAGGTTTTTGTTTTTTGTGGAGATTCAGGTCATTCATGATTTCACGGTTTCAGAGACTTCAGGTGCAAGAAAATCCTGACGGCCGGATAGATGAGTCCCACCAGGCTGATCAGGATGATGAGGTTCGACCCGAAAAAGGTCATGATGAATTCATGCGGGTTTTTCATGCCATAGGCCGAGAGAAAAAGATAGACTCCGAACGAGAGAAAAAAAAGGGAAAAAAGGGCGATGGTGATTTGCTTTATCCAGAAGATGTGAGTCATAAAAAACGGCCCATGCCTGCGTAAAGATATAATGGCTTTTCCTGATCGATGCAAGAGGAAAAGGGGGGCTGCTATCCGGCCCGACAGCGTCTCTTGAGGTCCTGAAAAGTCCCCGGGGTCAGGCTGTCGCTCCGGCAGGGCAGCAGGGTGTTGTTATGGAAAAGGGGTTCTTCGGCGATCGGGTAGGGTGAAACCCTCAGGGCATCTTCCCATATCGGCGTTCCGGGGATCGGTGAAAACTCCGCTAGGATTGGCCTGGCCCCATAAGATTTTACGAGATCAACACTTTCTCTGATTTCCCCGGCCGCCTGGTCCGGCAGTCCGCAGAGAAGATAAACGCCGATATCCTCCGGGCGGTAGCCCGCTTCCGTGAGGTACGCCACGGCGGAGCGGAGTTCCTCATTTGTGACCTTGCCGCCTGTTTCACTTTGACGCTTTGCGCAGGCGGTTTCGAGGCCGAAGCGGATGGTCCGGAAACGCGATCGGTAAAGCAGCCAGCCGACCTCGGCGGTGATCCCCCGCAGGTGAAGACCGTTCGGACAGTGGAAATCGCAATCCAGGCCGCGCCGGATGATCTCTCGCATCATGGGGACCGCCCGCTGCCGGGCCTCAATGAGGAGGGCGTCGTCGTAAAAGCTGAAGTTTCTGATGCCGTACCGATGATACCAGTGGTCGATCTCGTCGACAACCCGGATGGGATCCCTGAAAGTGAAACGGCTGCTCAGAAGGTGAGATGCGCAATAGGTGCAACGGAAGGGGCAGCCCCTTGACGTCATGATCGGGAACTGATCCTTTACAGGCATGAGATCAAAGGCAGGGTAGGGGAGGTCATCCAGGTCTTTGTCCCGAATATCGAAGGCCGGCTCGTCGTTGAAGAGAACCCTGAGCAGACGGGCCAGGGATAATTCACCCTCGCCGGGGAGAACATAATCGGCACCGGCGTATCGGGCGGCGTGCTCCCGGCATAGAGTGGTGTAAATTCCCCCGAGAACCACCGGCACACCGGGGAAGACGTCACGGACCTGCCGGATGACAGAAAAGACACCGGGATACCAGTAAGTCATCATGGAGGTGACAAGGACCACATCCGGCCGTTCCTCCGCACGGAGGTCATCGCGGAAGATGTCGGGGCTGATGCCGTAGCGCTTGTATCTTCGGGGGATCGACGTGAGGGCTTCCGGACGCGTGATGAATTCCTTCGGGAGACTCCCGCGGCCCGAGGGTGTTCTTTTGGAAGCCTTGATACGCCCTTCCGACGGGAGAGCCGGGTGAAGGGGGTTCAGGCAGTCCAGAAAGGCAATTTCACAACCATTTTCTCTCAAGATGGAAGCAAGGTACAGGAGGCCGAGCGGTTTTAACCAGAAGTCGTAGGCGGCGAAATCGTAGATCCAGGGGTTGATCAGCAGACATCTTTTCTTTTTTCCGGCCACGACGGCAATATAGCAAGTTGCGGCCGGGTGGACAAGACAAAAGCGCGACCGTGCGATCCCTCTTCACGCCGCGGCGGGAGAAAAGGCTTGAAGCAAAGGGCGTTTATTGTTAACATCGCCCCAATTCAACGCGACGGATTCTTTCCATGAGAGCGCTCATCCAGCGAGTCGACGGGGCTTCGATCACGGTGGATCAGAAAGAAATTTCCCGGATCAATCAGGGGGTTCTCGTACTGCTCGGCGTCGGAAGAAACGACACAAAAGAAGATGCCGAATACCTTCTGGACAAAATCATCAACCTCCGAATTTTTGAAGATGCCGAACGCAAGATGAACCTCTCCCTCCTCGAGACCCAAGGGGAGATGCTGGTGGTCTCTCAGTTCACTCTATGGGCGGATTGCCGGAAGGGGCGGAGACCCTCTTTTACCGATGCCGCAGAGCCGCAAACCGCCAGGCATCTCTACCACCACTTCGTTGAGACGGCCCGGGCGCGGATGAATCGTGTTCAGGAGGGTGAATTCCAGGTCATGATGAAGGTCAGTCTCGTCAATGACGGTCCCGTGACGATCCTGCTGGACAGCGATGCGCTTCGGGGTGGCACTCAACGGCAAGGATGATTTTGACAGGGCATCCCTTTGACGTTCGTCGCGTTGGAGGATGAATCTCAAAAACAAGGATTCTCAGAGCATTTTCTCATGACAGTCAAAGCCCGGGATTTACCCCCCAGCTACATCCGGATCGACAAGGAAGGCGTGTGGTACTACAAAGGGGTGGAGATGTTCCGAAGGGAAATCGTCAACCTCTTTTATCAGAACCTCCACCTCGATGAGTCGGGGGGATATTATATCCAATATGCGAATGATATCGCCTCTGTCGAGGTGGAAGACACGGCTTATGTGGTCCGGTCCGTGTACCATACGGGATTGGAGGCTGGCGGTGACGAAAAGATTAACATACGCCTGAATGATGACAGCTGCGAAGAACTCGCACCGGAAACGCTCCGGATCGGCCGTGAAAATGTTCTTTACTGCGCCGTGAAGGAGAAACGCTTCCCGGCCAGATTTCTTCGGGCAAGTTATTATCAGATGGCCGATTATTTCGCGCAGGAGGAGGGCAGGGCGGATTTCTTTCTCGCCCTGAACGGGCAAAAATATTATATAGGGGATCAAAAATCAAAGGACAGAGATCAGGTTCCGGGGGGATCGGAGGATCGGTCTTCAGGTCCGGGGTGATCTAATTGAAACCCGCCATAGGCGGGTATCTTTGCATTTCATGACGGAGGTTTATCATGCTGGAAGATCAGGTAAAGGATGCCCTGACATTTGACGATTTGCTTCTAGTTCCGAGCATGTCGGGTATTCTGCCCAAGGACGTCGACACCTCGACCTATCTCACGAAGAATATCGTAATGAAAATTCCCATTGTCAGTGCCGCCATGGACACGGTGACGGAATCCCGGACAGCCATCAGCATGGCCCAACAGGGGGGGATCGGTATCATCCACCGCAACATGAGCATCGAGCGTCAGGCCCTGGAAGTCGACAAGGTTAAGAAATCGGAGAGCGGCATGATCGTCGATCCCATTACCATCGAGCCGGAACAGCGCGTGCGGGAAGCCCTCGAGTTGATGAGCCGTTACAAGATTTCCGGCGTCCCTGTCGTCAAGAAACGAAGGCTCGTGGGCATTCTCACGAACAGGGACCTGCGTTTCGAGACGAACCTGGATCAACCGGTGGCCAACGTGATGACCAAAAAGAATCTGGTGACCGTATCGTCGAACATCACCCTCGAGGAGTCGAAAAAGCTTCTCCACAAGCACCGGATCGAGAAGCTCCTCGTGGTGGACGATGACTACAACCTCAAGGGGCTCATCACCATCAAGGATATCGAGAAGATCCAGAAATACCCGAATGCCTGCAAGGATTCCCTCGGGAGGCTCCGGATCGGCGCAGCCGTCGGGATTCTCGACCGGGAGGAGCGGATCCAGGTCCTTCTCAACGCCGGGGCCGATGTCGTTGTCATCGACACCTCCCACGGCCACTCGAAGAGCGTCATCGATGCCATACGGGATACCAAGAAAAACTTCAAGTGTGAGCTGATCGCGGGCAATGTGGCAACCGCGGAAGGGGCTCAGGCGCTCATCAAGGCAGGCGTGGACGCGGTCAAAGTGGGCGTGGGACCAGGCTCGATCTGCACGACGAGGATCGTTGCCGGTGTCGGTGTTCCCCAGATGACGGCCATCCGGGATTGCCGCAAGGTGGCGGCGCGCCAGGGTATGCCGATTATTGCCGACGGCGGCATCAAGTTCTCGGGCGACATCACCAAGGCCCTGGGCGCGGGTGCCCATGCCGTTATGATTGGAGGCCTTTTCGCAGGGACGGAGGAAAGCCCCGGCGAGACCATCCTCTTTCAGGGGAGAAGTTACAAGGTCTATCGGGGGATGGGGTCCCTAGAGGCCATGAAGTCGGGAAGCCGTGATCGCTATATGCAGGACGACATCGAAAGCACACTGAAGCTTGTCCCCGAAGGGATCGAGGGGAGGGTTCCCTTCAGGGGAACGCTCGAGGCGAGCATCTATCAGCTCATCGGCGGTCTCCGGGCGGGCATGGGTTACGCCGGGTGCCGAACCATCGCGGAACTTCACACCAAGGCGAAATTCGTCCGGATTACATCGGCGGGGCTGCGGGAAAGCCACGTCCACGATGTCATCATTACCAAGGAAGCGCCCAATTACTGGCTGGATTAGCGACGGAGCATCTGTAATTTAATGAAACATCAGGATTTTGTCCACCTTCATGTCCACACGCAGTACAGTCTCCTGGACGGCACGATCCGCCTTCAGGATGTCCTGAAAAAGGCCCGGGCGCTCAAAATGCCCGCCGTGGCGATGACGGACCACGGCAACATATACGGCGTCGTGGATTTCTATCAGTCCGCCTATCGTCAGGGGATCAAACCGATTATCGGTTGCGAACTCTACATCGCCCCTAAAAGCCGGCTTGACAAAAGCGTCGATAATGCCGGCGAAACAGCCCGCCATCTCATCGTCCTGGTTAAAAATTTTCAGGGTTATAAAAACCTGATCAAGCTGACATCTCTGGGATTCCTCGAAGGGTTTTACTACCGGCCCAGGGTTGACAAGGATCTGCTGTCAAAACACAGCGAAGGACTCATCGCCCTGAGTGCCTGTCTGCACGGCGAGGTCGCGGATTACCTCCTCAGGGGAGACGAGAAAGGGGCGGAAAAAGCGGCACTGGGATACCGGAACATATTCGGAGCCGACAATTACTATCTGGAGATGATGGAAAACGGCATTCCGGAACAGCGACTGGTCAACGAAGGTTTGCTCCGGATATCCGGAAAGTGCGCCATCCCCGTCGTTGCGACAAACGATTGCCACTATCTGGAACGGACCGACGCAGAGGCCCATGATGTGCTTTTGTGCATCCAGACGGGGAAAACCCTCGAAGATCCCGGCCGGATGCGTTTTGCCACCGATCAATTCTACTTCCGGTCGCCCGATGAAATGAAAAACCTCTTCGCTTATTGCCCGACGGCCGTCGAAAACACAATTTCCATTGCCGAGCGATGCAATCTCACGATCCCCTTCGATGAACTCTATCTGCCGCACTACGAGACGGACCCGACCGTCTCTCTCGACGATCAGATGAAAACGCTGGCACGACACGGTCTCGAGCAGAGGTGGAACGAAATCACGAAGGGCGGGGGCGATGTGTCCCGTGGGGCCTATGAAAAACGCCTTGGAACAGAGCTGGAGATCATCAAGTCCATGGGTTTCGCGGGCTATTTCCTGATCGTTGCCGATTTTGTCCGACACGCCAAAGACCGCAATATTCCCGTGGGACCCGGAAGGGGTTCCGTGGCCGGAAGCCTGGTGGCCTATGCCCTGGGCATCACGGACATCGACCCGATTCGATACGGGCTCTTCTTCGAGCGTTTCCTGAACCCCGACCGCAAGAGCATGCCCGACATCGACATCGATTTCTGTCAGGACGGCCGGGACGAGATCATCCGTTATGTCACGGAGAAGTACGGGGCGGATCGCGTCGCACAGATCATCACCTTCGGAAAAATGCAGGCGAAGGCCGTCGTCCGGGATGTGGGAAGGGCCCTGAATTTTTCCTACGGAGAGGTGGACCGGATCGCCAAGATGATCCCCAACGTGCTCAATATCACCCTTGACGAAGCCATCAAAATGGAGCCCCGTCTCCAGGAGGAGCAGAAAAAGAACGAGAAGGTCCGGAAACTTCTTTCCCTCTCGAGGTCCCTGGAGGGCCTCAATCGCCATTCATCGACCCATGCCGCCGGGGTTGTCATCTCCGACAAGCCCCTCCTGGAGCGCGTCCCACTGTGCAAGAGCCCGAAGGACGACGTGGTGACCCAGTTCTCCATGAACGACCTCCAAGCCGTGGGGCTCACGAAATTCGACTTTCTGGGTCTCAAGACGCTCACCGTCATCCGGGACAGCCTCCGGTTCGCCCGGGAAGGGAAAGGGGTGGATCTCGACGTCCAGCAGATGCCGCTCGATGACCGAAAGACCTATCAGCTCCTGTCACAGGGTGAAACGGACGGCGTCTTCCAGCTGGAAAGCCGCGGGATGAAGGAGATCCTGGTCAGTATGAAACCGGACTGTATCGAGGACGTGATCGCCCTCATCGCCCTCTATCGGCCGGGTCCTCTGAAGAGCGGGATGGTGCAGGAGTACATCTCGCGCAAACAGGGAAAAACCAAGATCACCTATGAGGTCCCACAGCTGGAAAGCATCCTGAAGGAGACCTACGGCGTCATCGTCTACCAGGAACAGGTCATGCAGATCGCCAGTGTCCTCGCCAGTTACACGATGGGTGAGGCCGACACCTTCCGAAAGGCGATGAGCAAGAAGAATACCGCGGATATGGAAAAGGAGAAGCCGAAATTCATCGCCGGGGCTAGGAAAAACAAAATTCCCGAAAGCAAGGCGAAGAAAATCTTCGAACAGATGGAGACCTTTGCCGGTTACGGCTTCAACAAATCTCACAGCACGGCCTACGCCATGATTTCCTATCAGACCGCCTATCTGAAGGCGCATTTCCCCGTGGAGTTCATGGCGGCCCTGCTCACGAGCGAAAAGAGCAACCGGGACAAGGTCATCAAGTACATCAGCGTCTGCAAGGAAATGGGAATCAACGTGCTTCCACCGGACATCAACGAGTCCATGAGAGACTTCAGCGTTGCCGGTGATCACATCCGTTTCGGGCTTGCCGCCGTCAAGAACGTGGGGGAAAGCGCCGTGGATTCCATCATCGAGTCCCGGACAAAAGACGGCAAGTTCAAGACGTTCTACGACTTTTGTACCCGTGTAGACCTCCGGAAGATCAACAAGCGGGTCGTGGAGAGCCTGATCAAGTGCGGGGCCTTCGACCTCATGAAATACCGGCGTCGACCGCTCATGGACGGTTACGAGAAAATCATCGAAATGACCTCGCGGGGCCAGAGGGCAGGGGACCGCGATCAGGTTCATCTCTTCGATGCCCACGAGGAGGACCAGGAACGGAGGGACGAAAAACGGGAGGGAGAGCTAATCCCCCGGGTGCCGGAGTGGGATCACCAGGAGCTGCTTTTGCACGAAAAAGAAACCCTCGGTTTCTACATCACCGGCCATCCGCTTCTTCGCTATGCCGACACACTCTATAAAATCGTCGATTGCGATACCGAGACGATTCTGGAGAGAAAAGACAGGGAGAGCATTACGTTCGCCGGTATTGTGAGCAACATCCGTGAGGTGACGACGAAGAGAAAAGAGATCATGGCCTACGTGACCATCGAGGATATGAAAGGGTCTATCGGCACCATTGCCTTTGCCGATGTCTACCGAAATTACATGGACCTTCTCAAGGGTGAAGCCCCTCTGCACCTGAAGGGGACCCTCGATGTGGGTGAAGAGAGCACAAAAGTCATCCTGACGGAGGTGAAGCTGCTGTCAGAGGTCTTGGAGATGCCCTACAATTCCGTCCATTTCTATGTGAACGCCACCATCAAAGGCTCCGGGGACATCGAATCCCTCCGGGGTGTCCTCAGCAAGCACAGTGGTCGGTTCGACGGCTACCTTCATATTATTCTTCCTGACCGGAGCGAAACGGTTGTCTACCTCGGGGACGGTTTGAGATTGAGTATCTCGGAAGGGATCAAGAAGGATGCCGATGACATACTCGGTCCTGGTTCAACAAAATTTCAATAAATACGATAGGTTTCAGATTTTTCCTTCTATTTAAAGAAATGTCTCATGTATTATATAAGGATAAGCATTACAGGAGCCTGATTAAAGAAGATTTTTTGAAGCCCTATCAGATCAAGGTGTCCGAGACGGATCTCTACATCCGGACCGACACCGACCTGTCAGACAAAGCCTTACAATCTGTTATAAAACACCGCAATTTTATTGAAGAATACATAAAAAAGAGACCGGACTTCTTATCATCCCTGACGCCTCTCGGGGAAGATTCGAGGGCACCGGAGATCGTGCGTGAAATGCTCAAATTCACAAAAATAGCCCATGTGGGCCCTATGGCATCCGTCGCCGGAGCCCTGGCTGAATGTGTCGGTTTTGATCTTCTTAAATATTCGGAGAATGCCATCGTAGAAAACGGCGGCGATGTGTTTATCAGAACAAACAAAGCGCTCAGGGTAGGCATATTTGCAGCAGATTCACCTCTGAGCATGAAAGTGGCGATCCGCGTAATGCCTGAGGAAACGCCCATGGGTGTCTGTACGTCTTCGGCCTCGGTCGGTCATTCCTTGAGCTTCGGAATTGCCGATGCAGTGTGCGTGACATCTCAATCCGCGATTCTTGCAGACGCGGTTGCAACGTTCATCGGGAATCGAGTCAAGAGGAAAGAGGATATCAAGAAGGCCATAGAGGATGGCTTGAAGATTAGCGGTGTTTGGGGTATCATTATCATATCAGGAGATTCACTGGGTGTGGGGGGGGATATACAAATCGATAGAATGTAGGTGCACAATACAAGTTTACATAACATATCTTATCAGACGTTGAATTTACCGACTTCATGCCTCTGGATTATTTGGCAATGGTCTTTCCCCTCTTCTTAAAAGAGTGGTTTTCGGCGGGATTTGTTGACTCGCGGCTTTACAGGCCTTCTTCCGATAGCTTCCGTACGAGCGCAGCCTGTTTTTCTGTGACTTTCTTCGGGACGTCTACGTTTATCTTCACGTAGAGGTCTCCCTTTCCTTCGCCTTTCATGTGCTTGATGCCGAAGCCTCTCATCCGAATCTTCGTGCTGTTCTGCGCTCCAGCCGGTACCTTGATTCTCTTTACGGGTCCCTCGAGTGTCTCTACCTCTAGAGTCGTCCCAAGAACAGCTTTTGAATAAGGGATTGATTTCTCGATCAATAAATCGTCCCCTTCACGCGCGAATTTGTGATGGGGCATGACCTGTATACTTAGAAAAAGATCGCCGGGCATTCCTCCTGACGGATCCTGAAGCCCCTTTCCGGCAATTCTCAATTTCTTTCCCGATGAAATGCCGGCCGGGATCTTGACTTTAATCTCATCGAGTTTTTGTCCCTTTCTGACCGTGATTTTCTTTTCGGCACCCGATGCAGATTCTTCTAATGATATGGATAAGTTGTATTCAATATCCTGTCCTTTTTGAGGGGGAGCTTCACGGTAGGAGTAGGCCTGCTGATCCCGGAATAGATCTCCGAATGGATCGCTGCCGCCTGGCTGCTGCTGTCGGTAGGTTCTTCTTCTCGGGCCACCGCCTCCACCGAACCAGGTAAACTCGCCACCCAGACCTCCAAAGCCGAGGTCTCTCAAGATCTCGTTCAGGTCAAAGCCCCTGAAGATGTCTTCCTGCGTGTACTTCTGGCGGAAGGCATCTGATCCGAAGCTGTCGTACTGCTTCCGCTTCTCGGGGTCACTCAGCACCGCGTAGGCTTCACTGATTTTTTTGAACTTTTCCTCCGCGTTTTTCTTGTCCGAGGGGTTTCGATCCGGATGATACTTGAGGGCAAGCCTGCGATAGGCCTTCTTGATGTCCTCTGTCGAGGCACTTCTGTCGAGACCAAGGGCTTTGTAATAATCGTCATTCATAAAGTGCTGTTTGATGAAATTTATATAAGTAATAGATATTGTTTATTTATCTTTATACCACCAGAAATCATTTGCTTCCACGGAGTCATTAAACCGCCCTACCCCGTGCTTGAAAACAATCGGAGCCCTCTCGGTCTCGTCCATTTCATGTATCAGGCGGTCGGCCGTCATGACCGTCCCGATGACAAAACCGTGCTTTCGATAGGCCTGGACACTGTATAAGGCACAGGTCGGTTACATCGTGCAACGATCCCCGTCCACGGGAGAGATGTATTCGCTGAACATCCGGAGGCAAAAAATCGCGGCTTCAGCTCCCCATGACTCTCTTCCCGATGCCGAGTGTGCGACAGGCATCATATAAGACCATGGACCGAAATCGTCTCCGTCACTGCCCGCGCAAGGAACAACCGTTAACGCCAGGATTAAAAATGTCAGCAAAGTCGAATATAATTTATACATTAATACCTCAGGCTGTAAAGGATAAAACCGCTATTTCGATTGAAGGAATGATTGAACCCGCTTTTCTTCTTCAGGCTGTCGATATAATCCTCGCGTGTCCTCTCGTTGTATTTATGGGCGCTGCTGACGGCGCTGTAGATATTCCCCGTGTACCAGCCAAGCTCGACAAAGGTCACGATCCCTCCCAAGGCATAGTCTTCGTGATCGAAGAGTTCAATCGCCGCCCAGATGAAGGTCCCGTTGAGAAGAAAGGCGACGAGAACATCTCGCGGTCTTTCGGTGTAAAGATGACCCGACCCGGGGATCAGGGTGGCGATTACACCTGCCGTCTCCGGTGATTTTTGCGGCAGCGATTCGACCCGGGCAAGCCCTTCTGAAAAACTCCTGGCCGATTCTGACAGGGAACTTTCCGCCGGGATAAATGAGAGGCTTGTGACGGCGCCCCTGTAGTCAGCCGTTTCGACAAGGACCAGGGCGCTCTGGACGATGGCCCGATCCCTCAGGTCACCGCTGGCGCGCGCCGCGAGACCTTGAAAGATGGAAAGAGCTTCGCTGTAGTTCTTGAGGTTCTTTTCCGCGATCCCTTGATGGTACAGGGCTTCGTCCCGCAGAAGGCTCCGGGGGAATTTCTTGACGAAGAGATCGAAAGATTCTTTGGCCTCTTCCCATTTCCTGGCCCTGAAATAGCTCTCCCCGATCCTGAAGAAGCTTCTTTCGGTGTATTTTGACTCGGGGAACAGAAAGATGAAACGCTTGAACTCCGTGATGGCCCGGTAATAGTCCCCCTCTTCGAAGAGACGTTCGGCAAATCCGAAGACTTTCGTTGCCTCGCCCTCCCCTGCGTCCTGTGCAATCCCGCCTTCGGCTGAGAAAAGCATGACGGCAACGAGGAGAAAGGCCCCTCCTTATCATCGCTCTTTTTCCGGTTTTTCAGGCCGTTTCTCTTCCAAGGTCGAAGGCCTTCAGGTTGGCGGGAACCAGTTTCTCGGAGAATTCTTTACCGATGACGCTTTTCCAGTCGTCCGGTGAGGCCTCGAGGAGGTACTTGGAAAGGGCGCCGAGCATGACGGTGCTGACCGCCCGGATATTTCCCGCCTTCCGGGCCAGTGCCGGGGCATTCACGACCAGAACATCCTTGAACTGGCTCCGGACGATGTCCACGGCGTCGACGGGGTAGGCGGTCTCACCCAGGTTTACGGAGGGCGGAAGGATTTCTTCCTCGTTGATGATGACCCTGCCGCCCGCCGTCAAGAAGTTCAGGTATCGCAGGGTCTCAAGTTTTTCGAAGGAAATAAGGACGTTCACATCGCCCTCTTTTGCGATGGGGGAGTATACCTTCCGACCGTAACGGACGTGACTGGTCACGCATCCGCCCCGCTGGGCCATACCGTGGACCTCGCTTTTTTTGACATCCAGTCCGGCCTTCATCATGACCTTGCAGATGATGTCGCTCGCGAGCAGGATGCCTTGTCCGCCCACACCGGCAAGAAGTAGGCTGGTCACGGAATCTTTCATGACGGACCTCCGGCGGATTTGATGGCATCGGCCCTGCACACCTGGAAGCAGAGGCTGCATTGGACGCAGAGGGCTTCATCGATCGATGCAAAACCTTTGCGCTTCTTCCCGGTTCGAGGGACCAGACCCGCTTCCTCTTTCTTCCACGAGATGGCCGGGCATCCCAGACCCAGGCAGAGCTGGCAGCCGGTGCAGACATCGGTATCGACCGTGAAAGGCTTGATGGATTTGAGCCGTTCACGCTGCAAAAAGATGCAGGGGCCCCGGGAAACAATCACGGATGGGCCTTCCTTCCCGAGTTCTTCTTTCAGGACCGCCGTCGTTTCTTTTATGTTCAGGGGATGAATGACACGGACGCTCTCGATGCCGAGAACTTTTGCCAGGGCTGCAAAGTCGAGTTCCTTCGTTTTTTCTCCCTGGAGGGTCGTGCCTGTCGCCGGGTGGTCCTGCATGCCCGTCATGGCCGTTGTCCGGTTATCGGCGATGATGATGACCGCATCGCTTTTGTTGTACGCCATGTTGAGAAGCGGCGTGATGCCGGAGTGGACGAAGGTCGAATCGCCGATGACCCCGACGATCTTCCCCTTCCCTTTCTCCCCCAGGGCCTTGCTCATCCCGTGAGCCATACCGATGCTGGCCCCCATGCAGATGCAGGTGTGAAGTCCCTGCAGGGGCTTCATGAAGGAGAGGGTATAACAACCGATGTCGCCTGTGACGAAGGCCTTCGTCTCTCCAAGCGCATAGAAGAGGCCTCTGTGCGGGCAGCCCGGACAGAGGTTGGGTGGCCTCGACGGGACGGCCGGCGGCGGCTTCCGCCCCCGCTTGTGCGCTTTGATCCCCTCTTCCACCACGCCCGGGTCGAACTCGCTGGTATAGGGGAAGACCTTCTTGCCCGTCACGGGGATCCCCATGGCGCGGACCTGTTCCTCGATGAAAGGATCCAGCTCCTCCACGACATAGAGCTCCTTCACCTTTGAGGCAAACGTCCGGATCATCTTCTCCGGGAGGGGGTGAACCATCCCGAGCTTGAGATAGGAGTAGCCGGGAAAGACATCCTTGGCATAGTTGTATGACATCCCGGCGGTGATGATCCCGATGGCGGTGTTTTGGATCTCCATGCGGTTTTCCGGGAAGGTTTCGGCCCATTCATTCAGCTGTTCCATCCTCTTCTCCACGGCCACCCGCCGGACCCGGGCATGAGCGGGAACCATGACATACTTTGCCGGATCAAACTTGATGACCCTCCGGTCCTCGCCGTTCGTGGGCTCCTCGAGCCCCACAACGGACTTCGAGTGTGAAACGCGGGTCGTCGTCCGGAGAAAGACGGGGCTATCGAATTTCTCGCTGATATCCATGGCGATCTTGATGAACGTCTTGGCCTCCTGACTGTCGGAGGGCTCCAACATCGGGATCTTGGCAAATTTCGCGTAGTTTCTGTTGTCCTGCTCGTTCTGAGAGCTGTGCAGAGAGGGGTCGTCGGCCGTGATAATCACCAGCGCACCGTTCGTTCCCGTATAGCTCACCGTGAACAGGGGATCGGCTGCCACGTTGACACCGACGTGTTTCATGACCGCCATGGCCTTCAAGCCGGCGAGGGCTGCCCCGATGGCAACCTCGAGGGCGACCTTTTCATTCGGGGACCACTCGGCGTAGACACCCTTGTACCTCGAAAAGGCTTCCATGATTTCCGTGCTCGGCGTCCCGGGATACCCTGCGGCAAAGGTCACCCCGTGTTCGAAGGCTCCTCTGGCAATGGCCTCGTTGCCGGACATCAGCTGCTTATGCATTCCCTTTCATCTCCTGGCTTTTTATCCGCTGAGTGAAGCGATCTTTCGCTTGATGAAGGCCGCCATCGAGGGATCGCTGATATTCTCGAGAGCCTTCTGGTAGAATTCCAGCGCCTTTTTCGGATCTTTCATCTCTTCATAGATACGGGCCATATTGCCGTAGCTAACCCCCGTTAGAAGCCCCCCGGCATCTTTCTTGGCGGCCTTTTCAAATGCTACGAGGGCCTTCTCGTACTCCTGTTTCGCTTCATGACAATAACCCAGACCCGTGTAGGCGAAGGGGATCAGCACATGCTTCCGGGTCGCTTTATCCAGAAAGGCCTCAAAGGACGACTGCGATCGATCGTAGTCGCCGATTCGGTAGTAAAGGTTTCCCAGCATGTAATGGGCGTTGGCCGCAGCAAGGCTCCTCGGGTGGGTTCGGATCACCTCCTCGTAGGCCGCCAGAACCGGGGCGAGAGATCCCCTACTGCTGTCACGAGCGGTCGTTGAGTACTGGAGCTCATAGGCCTTCAGGTACAGTTTCTCCGCCTGCTGTTCCACATGGCGCGAGTAGAAAAACGCACCCGTTGCAAGAACCAGAAGGCCGGCGAGAACGCCCGCGGCGATGTAAAACTTTTTCTTGTGCTTTGCGAGATACCCGTATATCCGCTCCATGAATTCAAAAAACGGATCGGGCTTCTCAATGTCTTTTCTCGTCACCCTGGCTGACATGTCATCACCCCAAATATGAAATGGAAACGTCTTTTTATCGTCTGGATTTAAGACTTCGGCTGAGAGGACAGGATGGTATTTATTTTATCTGCAATGGCCCGGGGAGGCCGGACGATCTTCCCATCGCGGTTGAGGAAGGCGTGGATCGTGGATCCCTCGACCAGACAGCTCTCTCTTGCTTCATCCCATATCTCGTAATCGAACTTGATGCTGGCTCTCCTGAAGTAGTTGATGCTTGTCTCTATCCGGATGACATCGTCGTATTTCGCCGGTTTCAGATAATGGCAGTAGAGTTCCGTCAGCGGCAGATAAAAGCCCTCTGATTCGAGTTCACGGTACACGATGCCCCTCTCCCGCAGGAGTTCCGTCCTGCCGATCTCAAACCACCGGATGTAGTTCGTGTGATAGGCGATGCCCATGGCGTCGGTATCTGCATAGATGACCCTGATTTTAACGGCGTTTGCTGTCAACGAACCTTCTCCAATCCTTGATGAAGGCATCCATCAGGGTGTATCCGGGCGCGACCATGATCCCATCCCTCTTTGCGCAGGTCTCGCCGAAGACCGGACAGTTTTTGAGGTTTTCTTCCTTCACCGAGGAGTAGACCACGAAGGGACTGGGCTCCGCCACGTGGGTCCGGTGACTGATCGGCGTCGGGTGGTCGCTAAGCACGAGGATTCGGAAATCATTCAGCGTGCCAATTTCTCCGAGGACGGTCCCCACAACCTTCTCGTCGAAGTCCTCGATGGCCTTCACCTTCCCTTCGATGTTCCCCTCGTGCCCCATCTCATCGGGTGCTTCCACATGGACGAAGGCAAGGTCCCGGTCCCGCAGGGCCGAAAGCGCGCCTTTTGCCTTGCCCACGTAGTTCGTGTCGGTGTATCCCGTGGCCCCCTGGATGCGGATGACCTCCATGCCGGCGCAGACGGCAATGCCGTTCAAAAGATCGACGGCCGAGATCATGATACCCCGGAGCCCGTACTTTTCAGAGAGGGTCTGAAAGGCAGGCGCCCCGCCCTGTCCCCAGAGCCAGATCGAATTGGCAGGTTTCAGACCGCGCCCGACACGGTCCCGGTTCACGGGGTGATCCTTCAGAGTGCTTCGAGATTTCATCATCAGGTCGCGGGCGGGAGCGGATCCATCACCCGCGGGGAGGTAATCGGCGATTTCCTGCCCGGTGATGTCATGGGGGGGAGTGGTCTTCACCGAGGCCGGCCCCCCCTTCCAGACGCAGAGGTGCCTGTAACCCACGCCGGGATAGAAATGAATGGTTTCCGAGCCAATCGCCCGGTTCAGGTCAATGATGATCCTCCGGGCCTCCCCTGAGGAGATGTGTCCGGAGGTAAAATCGACCATCCGCTCTTTTCCGTCGAGGCTCAGGTTGACGAGGTTGCAGCGGAAGGCCACATCGCCGGGCTGAAGCCTGATGCCCATACTGGCCGCTTCCAGGGGCCCGCGTCCGGTGAAATATCGTTTGGGATCGTACCCCAGAACGCTGAGGTTCGCCACATCGCTTCCCGGCGGGAAACCGTTCGGGATCGTTTTCACCATCCCGGTGGTACCGGACCGGGAAAGGCGGTCCATGTTGGGTGTCCTGGCGTATTCCAACGGTGTTTTCCACCCGAGTTTTTCGATGGGGTGATCGGCCATGCCGTCCCCAAGTAGAATGACATATTTCATTGCAGATTTTCATCCTCGACTCGAATCCGGACGGTCTTCCGTCGGACCACGTCCAGTCGATCGATTTCTCTCAGGGCCGCCTGGACATCCCGTTCCATCGACCGGTGCGTTGTCATGACGACGGGTACGGCACCGACGCTGTCCGCTGTCCGTCCTTTCTGTATGACGGCCGCAATGCTGATGTTGTGCTGGCCCAGGATCCCCGAGACCTTCGAGAGGACCCCTGGACGGTCGACGGCGGAAAAGCGGAAATAGTAACTGGTGCTGATGTCCTCCATGGGCATTAGTTGGATGTTTTCGATGGCCCGCTCCTGGATGGATCGGGGGGGAACGCGTCTCGAGATCTTCTTGAGCATATCCCTGGATATATCCACCAGGTCACTGACGACCGCACTGGCCGTCGGCATCATGCCGGAGCCCTGCCCATAAAGGAATACGGAATCGGAGGCGTCGCCGATTACGTGAAAGGCGTTGAAATTTCCATTGACACTGGCGAGCAGGTGGCCGAAGGGAATCATCGTCGGATGAATCCTGGCCTCAACCCGGTCCTCCCGCTGAATGGCGATGGCCAAGAGCTTGATCCGGTAGCCCAGCTCCTTGGCGTACTCGATGTCCATCTGGCTGATCTCCGTGATGCCCTCACGATAGATGTCTTCCAGGTTGACCTTCTTCCCGTAGGAAAGCGACAGAAGGATCGTCAGTTTGTGGGCTGTGTCGATGCCCTCGATGTCGAAGGTAGGGTCGGCCTCGGCGAACCCCAGGGCCTGCGCCTCCTTGAGGACCGTTTTGAAGTTCTTCCTTTCATCGGTCATTTTGCTCAGGATATAGTTGGTCGTGCCGTTCATAATCCCGAAGACGGATCGGATGCGGTTACCTACCAGGCTTTCCTTGATGGTCTTAATGATGGGGATCGTTCCTCCCACACTGGCCTCGAAACCGATATTCACCCCCTCCTCCTCGGCCACGCGGAAGATTTCGTTTCCATGAGTGGCCAGGAGCGCCTTGTTGGCCGTGATCACGTGCTTCTTGTTCCGCATGGCCTTCAGAACGAAGGATCGTGCGGGCTCATAACCGCCGATGAGTTCAATAAGAACGGATATTTCGGGGTCTTCAAGGATCTTGTTCGCATCCCTGATGAGAATGCCCTTTTCGACCGTCACGGGCCTCGGGGTTGTCGTGTCGATGTCCGCAATCTTTTTTAGAACGATTCGCGCGCCGAGGCGCTTCTCGATCAGGTGGCCGTTCTGTTGAAGGAGCCTAGCGACACCTGTCCCGATGGTTCCAAAACCGATTAGGCCGACATATATGTTTTTCATCGCTCTTGACCCCACGCTGTTTTTATGAAAGCCCTCGAAACGGCGACTTCACGCCGGGGCTTTGCTCGGGCTAAAAATAAAAATGAGTTTTTACAATAATTTAAGCAACTTGTCAAAAAGTATTTCGGCAACCTCAGCCTGTCCAGGCAAGATCCAGCCGGCCCTCCCATCGACGAAGGAGCACCTCCTTCAGCAGCCCGTGTTCGGGCTTCTCCAGAAAGGCGTCTCTCTCGACGAGCCGGAAAGCCTCCTGCCGCGCTTCGTTTAATATTCTGCCGTCACGAAGGATATTGGCAACCCTGAAATCCGGCAGTCCCGACTGACGCGTGCCGAGAAACTCCCCGGGCCCCCGGATGGTCAGATCTTCCTCCGCGATCCTGAACCCGTCCGTGGTTTCTTCCATGACACGGAGCCGCCTCGTTGAGAGGTCCGACACGGGAAGGCCGGATATCAGGACACAGTAAGAGGGAATGTCCCCGCGCCCTACCCTTCCCCTGAGCTGGTGGAGCTGGGCGAGCCCGAAACGTTCGGCATGCTCGATCACCATGAGCGAAGCCTGGGGGATGTCGATACCGACCTCGATCACGGTGGTCGAGACGAGCAGATGAATTTCTTTCCCGATGAACCGTTCCATAATCCTGTCTTTTTCCCGACCTTTCATGCGGCCGTGGATAAGGCCGACCTTGAATTCGGGGTAAACGTCTTTCTGAAGGTGCTCCGCCATTTTTGTGGCGTCCCGGAGATCGACATTTTCCGACTCCTCCACGAGCGGATAGACGACAAAAACCTGATTCCCCTTCACCATCTCCTTGCGGATGATGTCATAGACCCGTTGCCGTTCTTTTTCATAAAAGATCCTGGTTTTGACCGGTTTTTTCCCCGGTGGCATTTCGTCGATTACGGAGACGTCGAGATCGCCATAGACCGTCATGGCAAGCGTCCGGGGTATGGGCGTGGCTGTCATCACGAGGATATGGGGATGAACGCCCTTTTCCCGCAGAAGGGCCCGCTGTATCACGCCGAACCGATGTTGTTCATCCACGATGACAAGCCCGAGCCTGTGGAATTTCACTTCCTCCTGTATCAGGGCGTGGGTACCCACGATAATGTCTACCTCGCCCCGCTCGATCCCCTTAAAGGCTTTTTTCCGATCGGAGGCCTTCAGGCTTCCCGTCAGGATCACCGTATTGAACCCCTGGGCGGCCGCCCAATTCGTGATGTTCCGGTGGTGCTGTTCGGCCAGGATTTCTGTGGGCGCCATGATGGCGGCCTGATAGCCGCTTTCGCAGGCGACGATCATTGCCGCCATGGAGACGACGGTCTTCCCGCATCCCACATCCCCCTGGAGCAGCCTGTGCATCGGGATGCTTTTTTCCATATCCCCCGTAATCTCACCGATGACACGCCGTTGCGCGGCTGTGAGCTCAAAGGGAAGCCTCTGCAGAAATCTCTTCAGGCCCTCTCCCTTTGGTCGCATCGGGATACCCACGTGAAGGAGGGTCCCCTTTTTTCGTAGGGCCATGCCCAGTTCGAAAAAGAAAAACTCATCGAAGATCATCCGCCGGTGCGCTTCAGAGTTCATGCGGTTGAGCGCTTCGACATCACTGTCACCCTCGGGGAAGTGTACCGCCCGGATGGATCGATGCATGTCCTGCAGACCCTGTCGTTGCAGAATGTCCTCCGGCAGAGGACTCAGGACATAGCCGGTGAAATCATCCACAACACGCTTCATGATCCGCCGGAGATTCTTCTGCCCCAGACCCTCTGTTTCAGAGTAGATCGGCACAATCCTCTTGAAGTGGAGCAGATGATCATCGTCTTCTTCGAGCACTTCGAAGTCCGGATGGATCAGCTCCTTCTCAAAGAGGAATCCCTTGATCTCGCCTGTGAAGATGATCCGTTTGCCTTTTTCAAAGATCTTTTTCAGAAAAGGGTAATTCCCGTGAAACCATTTGGCGGTCAGTGCCCCCGTCCCGTCGGCCACCTGCACCTCGAACACCCTCTTCTTACGGTACAGCCGGATCTGCGCCGACTGGACCTCCCCAACAATCGTCTCTTTCATACCCGGCCGGGTCGCCGATATGCTTCTCACGAAACGTCGGTCCTCATACTTGCGGGGGAGAAAATAGATCATGTCCTCGACGGTTATAAGACCCTTTTTCCCCAGAAGGGCGCTTAGCTTCGGACCGACCCCCTTCACGTATTGGACGGGAAGCGACAACTTCTCGAAGGCTGATCGATGAAACGCTGCCTGTCCATGGTCATGGGTTTCCGCATCCCCTGCGGAACTTTCTCCTTGCGACGGAATAAGGGTTTTCAGGCTGTCCACGAGCGCCAGGGCGCCTTGGATTCTTGATTTCTTATCATCGACCGGCAGGGTATCGAACCCCTCGAAATGTCGTTCCAAGTCCCGGACAATCTCTTCAATTCGGTTGCTGTTGCTCACGGAAGAGGATATCCTGCCGGTGCGGCAGGCCTTTCTCAGGGCTGACAATAGCCTTTCCATGGACGCTTCGAAATCCTTCAGCAGGTGAAGACTTCTGAAGTCCTCACGGGAGAAAAATCGAAGCGGTCCTTCCATTTTTTCGATCAGTCTGCTCGGGTCTTCCATCATGGACGGTGCCTGCACCCGGAATCAGGTTAAATAATAAATGATTTCAATCATAAAGATCGGCCATCCCTTAGCAAAAATCCTGATGATTCTCAAGGAAAGAATTGACTTTTAAGTCGTTTTAAGTTACGAACTCACTAAAATGCCTGGAAGAAATTTCAAGTGGCCTTATCTCTTCTTCCCGGATCTCACCCCCAGCCAAATCAAAGACCCTGAGGGGGATCCCTGTCCCCGAAGCCTGAACCACAAGATTCCGCTGACCTGAGGGACCTGGCTTGGGGTTCATCATTCGGGGCGGATAAAGCCGGAGTGCCTATGTCGGAAAAGACGTCATACAAAGATGCCGGTGTGGACATTGACAGGGCAAACGAGTTTATCGACGCCATCAAGCCGCTTATCCGGACCACATTTAGAAAAGAGGTCATCGGCGGCCTTGGCGGATTCGGCGGCCTTTTTCACCTGGAAAAAACCCGATACAAGGATCCCATCCTTGTCTCCTCGACAGATGGTGTCGGGACCAAACTCAAGATCGCCCAGATGGCGAACCGCTTCAATACCATTGGGATTGACCTTGTCGCCATGTCCGCCAACGACGTGCTGGTGCAGGGTGCCGAACCCCTGTTTTTTCTCGATTACATCTCGACAAACAAGATCAGTGTCGAAACGGGCGTTCAGATCATCGAGGGAATCGTCAAGGGGTGCCGGGATGCGGGTTGTGCCCTGATCGGCGGGGAGACCGCCGAGATGCCCGGATTTTTTGCCCCTGGGGACTATGAACTTGTGGGTTTCTGCGTGGGGATTGTCGATGCCGACAGACTCGTGGACGGCTCAAAGATCGGTATCGGCGACAGGATCATCGGCCTCGCTTCGACGGGCATCCACAGCAATGGTTTCTCTCTGGCAAGGAAGGTTTTGTTTGAACGGATGAAGCTCGGCATCCACGACCGTACCAAAGGGCTGGATGAAACCGTCGATGTGGAACTTCTGAAGCCCACCAAAATTTACGCCAAGGCCATCCTCAATCTGGTCAAGAACTTCAATATCAAAGGTCTCATCCATATCACGGGAGGCGGTTTTTTAGACAATGTGCCGCGGATTCTACCCGAACGATGCCAGGCCGTTATTCGACGGGGGAGCTGGCCGGTACTTCCCATCTTCAAGATCCTTCAGGCAGGAGGGGACATTGAGGAGATGGAGATGCTCAGGGTGTTCAACATGGGCATCGGCCTCATGATCATCGTTACCGACAAAGAATGTCCGGAGGTCATGGAAAGGCTCGTCGCCCTTGGCGAAGAGGCCTACCTCATCGGCACCATTGACAAAAGGGATCCGTCAAAGCCGGCTATATGTATTGTGTGAGCCTATGAAGCGCAGGGTGAGACTGGGTGTCCTCGTATCGGGAAGCGGGTCGAATCTTCAATCCATTATCGATCACATCGAAAAAGGCCTTCTCGATGCGGAAATCCGGATGATGATCAGCAACAATCCCGAGGCCTATGCCCTGGTCAGGGCAAGAAAACACGGCATTCCCTATACCGTTATGGAGCACCGGGATTTCAATACCCGGGAGAGTTTCGACCGCAAGATGATCGAGGTGCTCAATGTGAGCGGCGTCGAACTTGTCATCATGGCCGGTTTCATGCGGATCCTCTCGCCTTTATTTCTTAACGCCTTTCCCATGAGGATCATGAACATTCACCCGGCCATTCTTCCGTCTTTCCCGGGCATGCATGCACAGAAAAAGGCGTTCGATTACGGGGTCAAGTTCTCCGGCTGTACGGTTCATTTTGCCGATGAAGGCGTCGACACGGGGCCCATCATCATCCAGGCCATTGTGCCGGTCTATGATCAGGACACCGATGAGATTCTGGCACAGAGAATCCTGAAAGAGGAACATCGGATCTATCCCAAGGCCATTCAGCTCTACGCGGAAGAAAAGCTGGAAGTCGTCGGGCGGAAGGTCCGCGTGAAAGGTCACAAGCAGACCGATCCCCATCCTCTCCACAACCCCCCCCTCGTTAATTTTTAGATGCACGATTCGTGAACCCCAAGGTCACAACCCCGACACCGGTCGAACACAAAGTGGGTATGGCATGTACGACACCATCGTCATAGGACAGGACATCAGTTCGTTGCTCGCAGCCGTCATCTCCGCCCGACAGGGCCTGAAAACGGCCCTGGTGAGAGAGGGGGCACCCCTCGAGTGCTTCAGAATGGGAAACTACACCTTTAACGTCGATCCTTTTCCCTGGTCCGGCTTCGGTGATACGCAGTTCCTTGGCAGACTTCTCAGGGAATGGAATACCCCCTCCTCCGTATTATCAAGGGTTGCTCCCCTGAACCCGTCTTTGCAGATCATCCATCCGCGTCACCGGCTGGATCTCTTCCTGGAAAGAGAGGAACTCCTGCAGGACCTTGTCCGGGAGTTTCCGGAAGAAAAGGAGGGTATCGAGCGTCTCTATCGAAAGGCACTCAAAGACAATCTGTTCCTGGATCAGCATCTAACAGGCTTTGCTTCTCTATCCCTTCAGTCCCTCCAGGATTCGATGAAAAACCGGATGGCCAGGGTGGAGGCCATGGTGACACGGGAAATCCTTTTTTCCTCAAGATTTTCGAGAACTTTACCGAAAAATTCATTGCCGAGGAATCTCCTCGAGGCGGGATGTTTCGTGTTGTCGAATCTGCAGATCGGGGAGCGCGTGCCGCTCGTCACGGCCAGGCTTTTGATTCTTCCCCTGATGGGGACCTATTACTTTCAAGGGGGAAAGCATCTTTTTTTACAATGCCTGGATGAAAGATTCGAATCCCTCAGGGGGGATCTCATCGAGGGAGGCGCCGTTTCGGATATCCAACCGGGCACGAAAGTGGAGATGAAGATTCGACGGGGCGGACAGGATACGACGATAATTGGAAGGCAGCTTCTGGTGAGTACGAAGTGGCCGGGATTGAGGTCGATGATTTTTCGGGAACGGAGATTTCGCAGGTTCAAAGAGACCCTTGAACGCCTGGAGGGAACTCTGTATCCTTTTACGATCCATCTCGGGATCGATGAAAAGGGTATACCCGAAAGGATGTCGGAGTACGTCGTCGTGATTCCGGACGGCCAGAGTTCCCTGCACGGGCGTCTAGTCTTTCTCGAGACAAGCGCCACGGGCGACACGGAACTGGCCCCGTCCGGCAAGCGCTCTCTTTCGGCAACGGTTTTTCTTGACCGGCTCGCCACGGAGCTGGATGACAACGTTCTGGAGGGTGTCTCGCAAACCATTTTGGAAAGACTCAGGGGCTTTCTCCCCTTTCTGGAAGAAAACATCAATGTCATGAGCCTTCAAGACTCCATTCGCCTGTGCCGACTCCGCACCCCGGTTGTGAATCCAAAATACCGGTTTAAAAAAATGCCCGATCTTGGTATCTTCAAGATGACCGGGAGGACGCCCCTCAAAAACGTCTTCATGACCGGCGGATTCATTCTACCCGGTCTTGGCTTCGAGGGGGAAATCCTCTCCGGAATTCAGGCAGGGCGTCTTGCCACGGGAGGTCTAGACGCATGAAGAGACAGATGCAGGATTTCAAAATCCAGGATCTCGGAGAACGAAAAATTCCATCACCTCTCATGGTGGGTTATTTCAAGGCGGATGACGAACGGATCATCTACGACATTTATCTCAAACGCCAGGGCACTCGTGTGAAATCCAGGGACGTTCCGATTTCCATGGAGGTTGCCGGCCCCCGCGAGACGATCTATTTCGACCCGCCCAAGGTCAAAGCGGCCATCGCTTCCTGCGGCGGTCTCTGCCCCGGGATCAACGATGTGATCCGCGCCATCGTCATGGAGCTCCATTTTCGCTATGGGGTCCAGAATATCATCGGGATCCGATACGGCTTCCAGGGTCTCATCCCCAGATACGGCCACGAAATGATGGAGCTGACCTTCGAGATGGTGAAGGAGATACAGGACCTCGGGGGAAGTATCCTGGCCTCTTCCCGAGGCGATCAGAAGATCGGCGAGATGGTCGATGCCCTGGAGCGGATGAATATCAACGTTTTTTTCATGATCGGCGGTGACGGGACGATGAGCGCGGCCGAGTTGATCACCCGGGAGGTCACGAAGCGGAATCTAAAAATCAGCGTCATCGGGATTCCTAAAACCATCGACAACGATCTCGTTCTTATCCAGAAGAGCTTCGGCTTTGACACGGCCATTTCCGAGGCCGTAAAGATCATTCAGTGCGCCCATGTAGAAGCCAAAGGGGCCCCCATGGGTATCGGGCTGGTCAAGCTTATGGGACGCCAGTCCGGCCACATTGCGGCCAGCGCCGCCCTGGCCCAGGGGGATGCCAATTTTGTCCTGATCCCGGAAATTCCCTTCGACCTGGAGGGGGAAAAGGGTTTTTTGAAATGCCTGGAGAAGCGACTTCTCAGCCGTAAGCACGCGGTCATCATCGTTGCTGAAGGGGCCGGTCAGGATCTCATCCCGCCCAGCGCCTTCCCCCCCGGGAAAGACGCCTCGGGAAATTTGAAGCTTCGGGACATCGGGCTTTTCCTGAGAGAGCGGATCGAGCTGCACTTCAAAAAAATCGGCGTTGAGGTGAATCTCAAGTACATCGATCCGAGCTACATGATACGAAGCGTGCCCGCCAACGCGAGCGACAGTATCCTGTGCGGCGTGCTCGGTCAATATGCCGTCCACGCCGGTATGGCCGGCAAAACAGGCATGCTAGTGGGTCTGGTCAACGATGAGTTCGTCCACCTGCCTTTCAAAGCTGTGTCCTCACAGAGAAAAACGATCGATCCGAGCGGGAACATGTGGATGCAGGTCTTGGAATCGACGGGACAGCCCTTTTCCATGAAGGGCTAAAAAACACTTGCAAATTTCCCCTGAATGCTTTAGATAAGCACCTCTAATCTACACGAGGAGTTGACCATGGCACGAGTCTGTGATGTCTGTGGGAAGGGCCCCGTTGTGGGTCATAATGTAAGCCACGCCAACAACAAGACAAAGCGAATCTGGTATCCGAACCTTCAGAAAATACAGGTCGTCGACGAAAAGACGGGATCGGTAAAGAGGAAAAAAGTCTGCACCCGGTGCCTGCGATCGGGGGCTGTGAAAAAGGCCCTATAGTGCGGGCAGGAAGCCCGCATCCTTGATGACCTTCAGCGTGTGAGCCAGAAAAGTTTCATAATCCTCAGAAAGTTCCATCCCCCGGCTGACCAAATTCTCCACCCCCCTCCGGACTTTTCCGTCTTCCAAGTCGTATTCGAATTTTTCGATGTAGAGACGGGTGCGTCCCTCCAGGCTCATGGTCCGGTAGATCCGGTCCCCCCCGTAGGCCGCGAAACCCTCAGCCATGGCGGCCTCAAGAAGCTTCGCGGGGATATCCAGGAGCCATTGAAGGGTCGAGATCATCTCAGCCCTCTTGTGCCTCATGCTGTCATCGAGCGCTTCCGTGAAGAGACCTAAAAGGCTCCCCTCCCGCTCGAACAGCAAAAGATCGAAGGCCATTTCGATGATCATGTGGGAACGATAGATGGCCGAATCCAGGCTGATTGTCTTTCCAATCTGTCGATGAAAATCCATAATCCGCGGGAGGAGGACCCTTCCCTTTTCATAGGCATACCCCCCCGCATTGGAATGAAACTCGTCAGATCCATTTGCGGTGATGTTCCCATAGTGAGCCACGTCATCGACCATGAGGTGAAACTGCGTGAAAACGGCTTTCTTAAACTCCGCGGGTGTGACCCGAAATCTCGAGATCCTGTGGGTCATCTGGGATGTGATGGACTCGTGAATGGGAAGAATGTCCGGGATGACATTGTAGATAAACATGTCGAGGTCCCTGTCGCCGCCGGCATATCCTCGCATGAATTCACGGAGAATCCACGTGTGGGTGTGGAGAAGCATAAACGCTTTTCACCGAATCCGACATCGATTGATCCGTTCGGCCGGATCGTCATTTTCTCGGAGTGCCGCCGTGCCCCCTGAAATATTTCGTGAACCATCCCGTCTCAGATTGATCATCCCTGCGCCTCTTGCCCTGCGCGATGACGAAATCGAGTGGTACTTCTTTCACGGCTATTTCCTGCCCGACCAGGCGCAGGACTTCCTCCGCATCGGCCAGACACCCGTCGGGGATTGAGAACCGGACCATGCCTATTTCCGGTTCCAGGGTCGTGAGGGTGCCGATGCCTTCGTAGCCTTCGAGCAGAAACTGGAAGTAGGCGATTTCTTCCGGTTTCACACATAGGTATTTCATCACAACTCTATGCATGACACGCATCCTTCCAGGACCGGTTTCTGACTAACATCGAGGGGGGGAAAGATCAAGGAGAAAGGAAATCCTCTTGACAGGATGTTCTTGGCTGATAGAATGACGCTCGGTTTCGCAATGACCTGCAAGATGCATTCTTTCGCACGCGAACGAACTGAAGATCCGGAAGTCTTCCATGATACCCACAACCCGCTGGCGGATACACGAGCCCAGGGAGGAAATCAGAGACCGTCTTGTCGAGGAGCTCGGAATTCATCCCGTTATCGCACAGATCCTGATCAACCGTGACATCCGAAACTCGGATGAGGCCCGGCGTTATCTCCACCCTTCCCTCAAAGACCTTCACAATCCCTTCCTGATGAAGGACATGAAAACAGGCGTTGATCGGGTTATCCGATCGATCCTCGGAGAAGAAAAAGTGGCCGTTTTCGGCGACTATGATATCGACGGGATCACCTCCGTGGCGATCCTTTTCAGGTTCCTGAGTCAGATTCACGATAAAACCCTTCACTACATCCCCGATCGGGTCGATGAGGGATATGGCCTCAACCGGGAAGCCATCGATAAACTGCATCGAGAGGGTGTCACGCTGATCATTACGGTGGATTGCGGCACCTCGGATTATGACGAGGTGACCTATGCCCGATCGCTCGGCATCGATTGCGTGATCCTCGATCATCATGAGGTACCCGACGAGATGCCTGATGCTGTGGCGGTGGTGAACCCCAACCGGAACGATTGTCCCTTTCCTTTCAAGCAGCTCGCCGGCGTGGGCATCGTCTTCAACTTCTTGATCGCCCTCAGGGGAAGTCTCCGTCAGGGAGGGTTCTGGAGCCACCGGCCCTATCCCAACCTCAGGGAATATCTTGACCTCGTGGCGCTGGGAACCATCGGTGACATTGTGCCCCTCATCGATGAAAACAGAATATTGACCAAAATCGGGCTTGACCTGATCAATGAGAATCAGAGGGTGGGCATCAAAGCCTTGAGGGAGTTGGCCGGACTTGGGAGCAGTGTGATCGATGCCGGTGTGGCTTCTTTCTCGCTCATCCCCCGTATCAATGCTGCCGGCCGTATCGGGTCGCCCGAAGACGCCGTGAGGCTACTTCTGAGCCAGGACGCCGCCGAGGCCTCTGAAATCGCTGCCCGGCTTGAATCGCATAACCGCGAACGTCAAAGGCTGGAAAAGATCATCTTCGACGATATTTTCGATCGGATCGACTCGGTCCGAGACCTTCAAGACAGGGGTGCCCTGGTCCTGTCCTCCCCCGACTGGCATCCGGGCGTGATTGGCATCGTGGCCTCCCGTGTCGTGGATCGTTTTTACAGGCCGACGATCCTCATCAGCCTCAGGAACGGCATCGGCAAGGGATCAGGAAGAAGCATCGCCGAGTTCAACCTGTACCGGGGGCTGAAACAGTGTGAATCCCTGCTTCTGTCCTTTGGAGGTCACCGTTACGCAGCCGGAATATCGATTCGCGAAGAGAATATCGAACCATTTACGGCTCTTCTCAATGAGATCACCAGGAAAGAGGTGCCCGTTGTCGGTCTTACACCGCAGACCGTGATCGACGCCCTCTGTTCTTTAAGTGAGGTCAATCATAGTTTTCTTTCCCAGCTGGAGGGATTGGCCCCCTTCGGACACATGAATCCCGAACCGGTCATCTGTGTCCGGAATGTGCAAATCTCCTCCCCCTCCATCGTGGGCAACAAGCACCTCCGGATGAGGGTGTTCGGAAATGGTGTGTCCTGCAATTCCATCTGGTTCAACAAGGGTCACATCATCGAGGCGCTGAGCGGCGCTTCGATGGACATTGCTTTCACACCCCAGATCAATTATTGGAACGGGGCCTCGTCCATCCAACTCAAGATGAAGGACATGGCGACAACCGCGATCACCTGATGTCCCCTCCCCCCGATGATGGCCTTCCTTGTCCGTCCAGACTTCTTTTTTTTACCTTTTTTAGGTTGACCTTTGAAGGGAAGCGGATTAATTTATGCGAAAATGACCCGTTGGGGAGGCGATGGTATGGGATGTGAAAAACTTGTCGAGGCTGTAGAGGTTGCGATCAAGCAAGAGGAAGAAGCCTTCGCTTTTTACATGGATCTCGCCGGTATCGTCGAGGACAAGGAGGCGAAAGACACCTTACGCTTCCTCGCCCGGGAAGAGAAAAAACACAAGGAATTCCTCGAAAATTTCCGCCAGGGCGGGTGTTATACAGGGGGATTGGCCATGAGCGAGCCCTTGGACTATAAGGTCGTCCAGCACCTGGAAGCCCCCGATCCGAAAAAAGACATGAAAACGAAGGATATCTACCTGGTGGCCGCCTTCCGCGAACAGCACTCCCATGACTTTTACAAGGGTCTCGCAAACTTACATCCCGCCGGCGAGGTCAAAGAGCTGCTGCTCAGAATGGCGAACGAAGAACTCAAGCACAAGGAAAAGGTTGAGTATCTCTATGTCAATACCGCCTTCCCCCAGCTGGCGGGCGGCTGATCTTACGGCTCGGCAGGCTCGGTACCCGCAAGATCCACGGATACCTGAACCAGCCCCTTGAGCAAGCTGGCCATCTTCACGAAATTGAGGGTGTCGATGGTGTCATTTTCCGTGTGGTAGTTCGGGTTCCGGTAAAAGGCCGTATCGGTAATCATGACGGCTGGATAGCCCATCTTCCAGAAGGACCGGTGGTCCGAGAAATCCACACCGGGCACATAGGGGAGTGTTGCGATCCCCTCCACGTGAATCGTCGATCCTCTTTTAATCGAATCCCTGACTTTTTCAACCAGCGCCCTCGATTGCAGATTCCCCACGATGCTGACGAAGTCGGGTGTTGAGGGGTATAGGAGGTTCATGCCCGGCACGGGATAGGCCTGACCGCCATCCTTGTTGTTGAAATACCCGAGCATCTCGAGGCACAGCATGGCGTGGACCGCCTCTTTCTTTTCCTTCAAATGCCTGGCGTAGATGTAGCTTCCCTGATGCCTCGATCGAAAGAGTGGCGGCTCCTCCAGCGTGAAGAAAACGAACCGGAGCGTCCTCATTGGTTTGTGATCCTGCAGGAGGCGACAGATCTCGAGAAGAACGGCCACGGCGCTTGCGTTGTCGTCGGCACCGGGCGTACCGAACACCGTGTCGTAGTGCGCGCCGATAATGACCGAGCCATCGTCATGGCCTTGGCCTGAAAGCGTCACAATGATATTTTTGAAGATTTTCCCCTTGTATTCATAACTCTGCAGGCTGTATGCGAACCCCATATTTTCCAGGACCTCTTTGATGTAATCTTCTGCCTGGGCCAGCCTGTCATACTCGTAAAAGTTTCTGGACCCGATCCGGACACTCAAGTTTTGCACATGTTCGTAGAGCCTTTTGACTTCGACGTCGGTGAAGGCATCCTCGCGTGGCGGATGGACGGAGGAACTCATCTTGATCTTCAGGATGGGGTAGAGTAGAACAACCAGCACACCAAGGATGACGAAAGCGGTTGCGTAAATCATTTTCCTGGTCATGGCGAGGGTGTTTGGAACTCGCAGTTTTGCCATTTTTACGGGCATTCATACACGACAGGGGGTCATTTGACAAGGGGGATTTCAGGCCGGCTTTAAAAGTCGCGACGCGCCTCCATGACCATAAGACGGTCTATAAGAAACCGGAAGGAATAAGGAAGTTCGGTTTTGAGAGGTCCATTTCACCTCCAAATCCCGGCGGAATAATCCCGTCAGCGGTAACGCACAAATCGCTTTTTGAACGGCCTGCGGTTCTGGTATAATAAAAAAATAAGTCCTTCATGAGAAGAAAAACTCTCATACAACAACGTCGGGAAGGAGAAGACAGATGAAGAAGGAAGAACGGTTAAGTGCCATTGAAATTGCCCTGAAAAATGAAATGACCGAACGGGAATTCTACATGAAAAATGCCAAGCGAACGAAGAATCCCCTCGGCAAGGCCATGTTCAAACAAATTGCCGACGATGAACTCGAACACTACGAACGGCTGAAGGCATTGCACAAGGCCTGGCAGAAACAGGGCAAGTGGCCGGCATCTCTTCCTCTGACGGTCAAAGGGACCGTGGTCAGGGATGTGTTGAAAGACGTCGTCAAAAAAGTGGATAAGGCTCCGCCGGGTGAGGATGATGATCTCAAGGCCATCCGCGTTGCACTGGATTTTGAAGCCAAGGGAGAGAAGTACTACGCGAAGCTTCGCGATGCGTCCACGGAAACGAGTGAAAAGTCCTTTTTTGACCTCCTGTCAAAGATCGAGCGGGAACATTATCTTTCTCTCAAGGACACGGAGGAGTTTTATGTAAGTCCGGATTCCTGGTACCGGAGGAGGGAGCGCCTGATGGTGGACGGCGGGTAAACGTCGGGGTGAGAGGGTTTCCCGCTGGAACCTGCCCGTGTAAAGAAAGGAGGGAGATGATGGCGGAACAAAAGGTAGTAGCGATTGGAGAGAAAGCAAAGGATTTTATCCTGAGTGATCAGATGGGTCAGTCTTTTCGCCTTTCCGAATTCGCGGGGAAGAAGATTCTTTTATCCTTCCACCCCCTGGCCTGGACGTCGATCTGCGCGACACAGATGCAGGAACTCGAGAAGAACATTGACCGATTTGAAAAATCAAACGCCATGGCGGTGGGGATGAGCATCGACAGTGTCCCCTGCAAGAAGGCCTGGGCGGAAAGCCTCGGCATCAAAAAAACAAGACTCCTTGCCGATTTCTGGCCCCACGGGGAAGTGGCAAAATCCTTTGGTGTCTTCCGCGAGCAGAACGGGTTTTCGGAACGCTGCAATATCGCCATGGATGAAAAGGGAAAAATCCTCTTCGTGAAGGTTTATCCAATCAAGCAGGTTCCTGACATAAAGGAAATTCTTGATATTATAAAATAAGTTATCGTAATAAATAGCTTATTTGGCATTGGTCCCATCAGGCTATTTCCAGTGACGGCGATCCTTTATGAGATCGCCATCCAGCGTCCCGGTTTCGACCCATTCACATTCATCAATGCTCACAGTGCAAAGATTCCGGAAGGCCTTTTCGAACCGTGACCGCAGTGCCGCCTCGTCTCCCGTTCTTTCCAGATGAACCTTCAGGATGTCCCTGTGCGCCCTACGATCAACCCCTAACTGGAATTTAATCCCCGGCAGTAGCTCCCCGATTTTCTTGAGCTGGCTTGGCGTGACGAACATCCCCCGGACCTTGACGGCGTCCCCTACCCTGCCGGTGATGCCGTTCAGCCGATGGGAGGTCCTTCCGCAGGGACAGGGTTCTTCGATGATGGATGAGAGGTCACCGGTGGCAAAACGGAAGAGATAGAATATGTCGTTCGGTCTCGTGACAACAACCTCTCCCAGCTCATTGTTCGAAACGGCTTTTCCCGTCTCCGGATCGACGATCTCGACGATGACCTCTTCACAAATGTGCCACCCCTTTTTTTCCGGACACTCGTAAGCCACATCGCCCACCTCTGTGGCGCCATACATTTGATAGGTGTCGATGCTGTAGTCCTGTTCGAAACGTCTGCGGAGCGAGGCTTCCAACGGCTCGGCTGCGAAGCTCGAACGCCGGAGCGTGAAGTCTTTCCGGAAATCAAAACCGAGTTCCTCGGCGCGTTTGATGAGGGCCGCAAGAAAACTGGGTGTCCCCGTAAAGCCTGTGATCCTGAGATCGCGCAGGAGCTGAACCTGAATGTCACTGCTTGTCGTTCCGGAGGGAATGACGGTGGCGCCGACCCGGCGAAGTCCGCCGTGGAAGGTGAGACCCGCAGCGACGAGGTGGTAAGAAAAGGCGTTGAGGACGATGTCACCCGGCCTGAAGCCCGCGGCCCAGTAAGCCCGTGCCCACAGGGGGTCGTCTTCCGGGAGGTGGGGCTCGTAGACGGGACCGGGCGAGATAAAAACCCGATCGACGGCCGCTGTCGGGTTTTCGAATCCTCCGTAAGGGGGATCTCCCATTTCCATCTCGATGAGTTTTGGTCGGGAAATGACCGGTAGCCTCTCCAGATCCTTTACCGACCGGATCTTTGATGGGTCAATCCCGTGATCATCGAGCATCTTACGGTAGCCCTTCGATTTTTCATAGGCCCTCCGGATCATCCGGGCCAGTTTTGTATTCTGGTCACGTTTCCTCCTCGCGATCGACCTCGTCTCTTTCTCGTCGTAAAAGACTCGCCGGGTCCCCCCTATTTTCATTTCCACCTCCCTGTTCACGCCTGATGGGTCTATCTGGTCTTTTTCGTCTTTCTGGTCTATTTTGTCGTAAGATGACTATCCTGTCCGGACCTAGTGACCAGACAGACTGAAGAGACTAAACAGACCAAATAGACCTTTTAGAGCCACCTCTTTCTTCGCTTATAGGCCTTCACATCCTGGTAAGATTTCGCTATCCCCGTCGCGCCCATGCCGAGATAGAATTCCTTGACATCCGGGTTTTCTCGCAACTCGGCAGCATCGCCCTCCATGACGATCTTGCCGTTTTCCATCACATAGCCGCGATGGGCGATCTGAAGGGCCATGTTGGCGTTTTGCTCGACAAGGACAATGGTCGTCCCCTGCTCTTCGTTAATGCGCCGGATGATCCTGAAGATTTCCTGAACCACCATCGGTGCGAGCCCCAGCGAAGGTTCATCGAGGAGCAGAAGCTTTGGGTGGGCCATGAGAGCTCGGCCGATGACGAGCATCTGAAGCTCCCCGCCGCTGCAGTAACCCGCAAGGGTCTTTCTCCGTTTCACCAGGACCGGGAAATAGGCATACACCAGATCCAGGTCTTCCTTGTAAGGTTTCCCGAAGCGAGTGGCCGTCCCCACACGGAGATTCTCTTCGATGGTGAGGTATTTAAAAGGCTGTCGACCCTCCAGGACCTGGATGATCCCCTGGCGGGTGATTGTCTCGGGCGGAAGGTTGTGAATCTCGGTCCCGTCGTAAAGAATGGAGCCCTCCGTGACCTTGCCGTTTTCAGTCTTGAGGAGGCCCGAAATGGCCTTGAGGGTGGTGGACTTTCCGGCGCCGTTGCTCCCCAAAAGCGAGATGATCCGGTTTTCCGGCACGGATAGCGAAACGCCTTTCAGGACTTGAATCACGTCAGAATATACGACGCCGATGTTGTTGATCTGTAATAGGATCTTGTCGTTCACGAAGGCACCTCAATAGGAAAAGGGCCAGAGTCTGAAACTGGAGCGGATGATTCGCCAGAGCTCCGCCAAGCCCTTGGGCTCGAAAAGAATGAAAAGTACTATGGCCAGACCGAAGGCAAACTCCCTCAGGGGAGCAACCGTGAGCTCCACACCGGTAATACCCCCCACGTTGATGAGCCAGTCTGTGTACCACCGCAGGGCTTCGTTCAGCCCGGTGATGAAGATGGCCCCGAAAATGGTCCCCGTGATGCTGCCGAGGCCCCCGATAATAATCATGGCGATGTATTCGACGGAAAGCATGAGATTGAATGGTTCCGTGGTAATGCTGATCATGTAATAGGCAAAAAGGGCGCCTGCGAGCCCCGCGTAGAACGAGCTGATCCCGAAGGAAAGAAGCTTGTAACGGAAGACGGGGATGCCCATCCCCTCTGCGGCACGGTCGTTGTCCCGGATGGCGATGAAAGCCCTTCCGAACTTCGTACGCACGAGATTTACGGCAAGCCACGTCATCAGGACGAGGCAGAGATAAATCAGGAAGAAATAACCCCTGTCACCGGTTACGGTTAAGCCGAAGATCCCTGCCTCGGGGAGGATGATGCCCATGGTGCCCTTGGTGAGACCCTCCCAGTGGAGGAGGATATATTCAATAATGAACTGGCCGGCCAGGGTGGCAATAGTGAGATAAAGCCCTTTCAACCGCACGGAGGGCAGGCCGAAGATCATGCCCACCAGCGCCGTTATAAGGCCCGCGGCGGGAAGTGCGAGAAGGATCGGAAAGTTCCATTCCGTCGCGAGAATGGCTGCGGCATAAGCGCCCACGCCGAAGAAGGCCCCGTGTCCCAGGGAGATGAGCCCTGTGTATCCCACGAGGATGTTGAGTCCCAAAGCCGCGATGGCGGCTATACCGATCATATTGATAATGTAAAGCGGATAGGAACCCAGCAGAAAGGGCACGAGGCCGAAAAGCACACAGAGGCCGATGGTCATCCAGAGGCGGCCGAAGTCCGTCTCGAAAATCGTAAGCTCCTTTTCGTAATGGTCCCTGTAGTTACCGCAGGGATGGAACCTGAATCTTCGAAGCATTTTCCAGCCTCCCCTCAAACCCGCTCGATTTCCACGAGACCGAAGAGTCCATAGGGCCGGACCAGCAGAATCGCGACCAGAGCGATGTAGGGAATCACGTCCCGCAGCGACGGTGACAGATAGCCTCCCGTCATGGTCTCCAGCAGACCGATGATAATACCGCCGATGATGGCCCCGCTGATGCTGTCGAGCCCGCCGAGAATGACCACGGGAAAGACCTTGAGGCCGATGGAGCTCAACTCGTGGACGTTGATGCCGTTGATGAGACCGAGGATGATCCCGCTGATTCCCGCCACCAGGGCCGCGATCGCCCACGACAGGGCGAAAACCCGCCGCACGTGAACACCCAGGGAGAGAGCCGCCGGCTGGTTATCCGCCACGGAGCGCATGTAGATCCCCTGGGAGGAGTATTTGAAGAAGAGCCCGAAGAGCAAAAGGAAGACGATGCCCATGAAAATAGCCGAGACATAAACCGGTGGCACCTGAACGACGCCCCAGCTCCATGCGAGAAACTCGGGTAATAGATCGGGATAGGTATAAAGATTCCCGCCCCAGATGAGAAGAAGTGCGCCTTTGAACATGGCGGCAAGCCCCACGGTCAGCATGATGATCTCGATCAGGGGTTCCCCGATGAGCGGGCGGAGAAAGAGGCGTTCAACAATAAAACCGAACACGAACGTCCCGGCCAGGGTCAAGATGAAGGCGGCCGCCACGGGAAGCTCCGCCCACGTCACGAGGGCAAGGAACAAAAAGGCCCCTAGGGCCAAAAGCTCGCCGTGCGCGAAATTGAGGACACTCGATGCCTTGAAGATCATCACGAATCCCATGGCGGAGAGGCCGTAGAGGAAACCGATGCTGATGCCGTTCACCAGAAGTTGAATAAAGAAGTCCATACCGGTCACACCTTTCTATGTCGTGATCACCCGAACCCTGGTTTCCAGTGTGCCGACCTGTCCGTCGCGATAACGGACCTGCCCCCGGACTTCCAGGGAATCCTTATTTTCGTACATGGCCTCGATCAGCTTGATATAGAGGCCGTAAACAAATCGCCTGCGCACTTTTCCGGTCCGCGTCAATTCCTCGTCATCGGCATCGAGGAGCTTGTAGAGCAGAATGAACTTGCGGATCTTCATGGGGTCGGGAAGCTGCCCGTTGACCTCCTGAACCTCGCCGTGGATGAGTTTTTCCACCTCCATCTGCTGCGTGAGGTCCGTGTAGGTCGTGTAGGGGATCATGCGGTCTTCCGCCCAGTTGCCCACGTTTCCCATGTCGATATTGACGAGCGCCGTGAGATAGGGCCGGCTTTCGCCGAAAACAACCGCTTCCTTGATATAGGGGCTGAATTTCAGGCGCGTCTCGACAAAATCGGGCGAAAATGCCGCTCCCTGCTTGTTGCGGATAATGTCTTCCTTTCTCCCGATGATCAGAAGATGACCATCTTCGTCCAGATATCCGGCATCACCGGTCCGGAGCCAGCCGTTCGTGAATGCCGCTTCGGTGGCCTGATAGTCATTGTAATAGCCGACGAAGACCGAATGGCTCTTGACGAGGACTTCCTGGTCGGGGGAGAGCCGCACCTCCGTCCGCGGCAGGGGTTTCCCAACCGTCTCGAGCTTGAACTCCCCGTCGGGCTGGACCTGGAAGATGCCCCCCGATTCCGTCAGGCCATAACACTGCTTGAGGTTGAGACCGATGGCCCGGAAGAACCGGATCACCTGAGGGCTGATCGGATGACCCCCCGTGTAGGCGCTGACCATCTGCGAGCAGCCCACGCGGTCCAAAAGGGGTTGGAAGGCGAGCCGGGAGGCCACGGCGTTGAGAAACCCGAGACAGGCGGGGATGGACTCTTTGCGGGACTCGAGGTCCACGACCTTCATTCCGATCCTTTCAGCGATTTTGAAAATCTTTTTTTTGACCCATCCGGCATCGTCCATCTTGACCCGGATTTTCGAAGCCAGATCCTCCCAGAAACGGGAGGAGGTGATGATCACGGAGGGGCCGATTTCACGGAAATCCTCATCCACCGTCTCCAGAGTTTCGGGGAAATTCATGGTCATGCCGCCGGCGAGGGTTATCCCGACGCCCCACATCTGATCGACGATCCAGGCGGGTGGCGTGATGGAGATCCAGTTGGACCCGATGCCGATGGGCGCCGTCTCGAGCCATTGACGGGCCATCTCGGTAAAGCTGCGGTGACTGAGCATGGCGAGCTTCGGGATGCCCGTCGTGCCGGAGGTCTGGATCATGAGGGCTACGTCACCTGCCTTCCCACGGGCCAGTTCCCTGGAAAATCGTTCCGGTTCCTCGAGGTCGAGTCTTCTGCCCCGGTCCAGAAGCTCGCTGTAGGAAATGAGCCATGGATCGTTTACATATCTTCGCATCCCGGTGGGGTCGACGTAGATGACCTGCCGGATATGGCCCAGTCTGGCCTTCATCTCCAGGAGCTTGTCCACCTGTTCCTGGTCCTGGACAATGACGATGGTCGCCCTGATCCGGCTCAGAGCCGTTGCCAGTTCCTCGGGAGCCGACGAGGTGAAGAGATTCATGGTGACGGCCCCCGCCGATTGCCCACCGACCTCGCTGAAAAGCCACTCCGGGTGATTGTTTGTGACGATGCCGATGTTTTCACCCCTGCGAAGTCCCAGGGAGGCGAGACCGAGGGCCGTCTGACGGACATAGTCCAGGTAGGTCTGCCAATTGTAGGTTTTCCAGATGCCGTAGGCCTTCTCACGGATGGCAACCCGTGAAGGGTCCATCCTTCTGGCCTGATCGGCCAGGACCTGCGGAAGGGTGAGACGCCCGAATGATACAAGGACATCGGGAGCCACCCTGATCAGATCTGCAGCTTTTGCCATCGATTCAGCCGCCCTCCCCTGTACCTCTTTCCCCGTCTCCGCCGAGATAGGCCCGAACGACTTCCGGGTGCGACTGGACATGCTCCGGTGATCCCTCTGCGATTTTCACACCGAAATTAAGTACGGTTACTCTTTTCGATATGCTCATCACGATCGACATGTCATGTTCGACCAGGATCATCGTCTGACGCCAGGTTTCGTTCAGTTCGACAAGGAAGCGGACCATGTCTTCCTTTTCTTCGAGGTTCATCCCTGCAAAGGGCTCATCCAGAATGAGAAGTTTGGGCTCCAGTGCCAGGGCCCTGCCCAGCTCCAATCGCTTCCGGAGCCCGTAGGGGAGTGAGCCCACCAGTTTGTGCCGAATCGGCTGAATCTCCAGAAAATCGATGATCTCCTCGAGGACCTCCCGATGCCGGACCTCCTCCTGTCTGACTTTCTTCGTGAAGAAGGCCGCCTGTCCGAATGGATAGCGACAGTGGACATGGCGGGCGAGCAGGAGATTGGAAAGAACCGTCATGCCGGGAAAAAGCTCGATGTTCTGAAAAGTCCTTCCGATGCCATGTTCGATCAGACTGTGGGTCGGTAGACTCGTGATGTCCTTGGCATTGAAAAGAATCTGCCCCTCCTGACCCCGATAGTAACCCGTGATGCAGTTGAGGAGACTGGTCTTCCCCGCACCGTTGGGACCGATGATAGAGACGAGTTCGCCTGTTTGGACGTCCAGGTCGATGGCACTCAGTGCCACGACCCCGCCGAAGCGAAGCGTCAAACCCTTCACGAAAAGCTCGGCCTTTCTTTCCTGGTTCAACGTCTCCGCATAAATGCTGGGCTGACCTCGAAATGCCTTCATGAATACTCGGGCCCCGCTATTTCAGAAGTTTCATTTTTTCTCTGCCCGGACTGTAGAAGTTTGTCCGGGGAATGAAATTGCCATCCTCTTTCACCTGCACGATCCTTCCCGCGAAGGACCCCTCATGATCCGTTTTCGTGTAGGTAAGCTTCGGCATCAGGCCGCCGAAATCCTCGTCCTTGAATGATTCCATGGCCATGTTGATCGTCTCTCGGTTGACCTTGCCGTATTTCTCATGGGCACGCTGAAAGGCTCTCTCCATGATCATGCCGACGACGACTCCTTCCCAGTAGGCCGCGTCGAAACGATCCACCGTCTTGTAGCGCTTCCACAGATCTCTCATGAGCGCCATCCCCTTCGATTTATCCGCCGGCAGCCCTCCGGAAAACTGGATCTTCAATCGATTTCGGATCAGTCCTTTCCCCAGTTTGAAGAAGTCGGGGTCCGTGGAGGTCCAGGTCCCGAAGAACTGGGGGTTGTAACCCATGCGATCCGCACTTTTAAAGGCCGTGACGATGGTCGCCGGAAGCATCTGCATGAAGACGTAATCCGCCCCCGCTTTTTTCAGACGCAAAAGCTCCGTGGTCAGGTCCACCGTCTTGGGTGGGAATTCCTCGATGGCGACGATGTTGACCCCGATTTTCGTTGCGTATTCCTGGCTGGGCTTGTGGATGGATCGGCCGTAGGCGTTATTGTAGGTGAGAAGCCCGACCTTCGGCGTTTCGGCTCCCTTGTGGGTTGCGCGGATGTATTCCAGGACAGCGTAGCAGTCGAGCCGATAGCTCCCGAAGGGGAGATACATGTATTCAATTGGCGCCTCCAGGATCTCCCAGCTCGTCGAATAGTTGATGGTGGGTATCTTGTATTTCTGGACGATCGGTTTTGCGGCGAGTCCCTCACCGGCTCCCCAGGTGGCGATCATGTCCACATGGTCCTGGGTCGCAAATTTTCTGACCGCTGTTACAGCCTCCGAAACCTTGTAAGCCGTGTCGACGAGAACCATGTCGATCTTCCTGCCCGCGACACCGCCCTTGACTTCGTTGACGTAGCGGAAATAATCCTGCTGCCCTTTGGCGTGAAACTGCCCCCAGGTCGAAGCGGGGCCCGTGAGATTGATAGCGGCGCCGACCTTGATCATCTCGGCGGCTGATGCCTGCGCCGGCAGGCAAAGTGCCGCAAGCATCATAACCATAACGGTCGTCATAAGAAGATATCTCTTCATCTTTCATCCCTCCTCAATGAACGAAATTAAAAAGGCCGCGGGATTACCCACGGCCTTGAACTATAAAAAAGCCGCGGTCCCTTTTCCGGTCTACCCGCGGCTCAATTTCTCAGAAGTTCATGTCATGAGCGCATCAGGCAGACCTCGCCAAAAAAGCCGAAAAAGCTAAAAAAGCCGAGGAGGCTGCCTTTGCTGTATGACATTTCGAGTTTACTTCCCTTTGTTTTTTATGGGTTTATTCATAAACGAAGCTTTTTTAAATGTCAAGAAGAAAAAGGTGTCTTTACGTCAGACAAATGCGAGGTCAGGAGACCCGCTGAAAACACCCTTCATTGGTTGTGCTCACAGCGGTTTTATGGTATTCATCCTGAAATTTTTCAACGGAGCAATCAATGAATCCGGAAATATTTCGGGAATACGATGTCCGGGGTCTGGTCGGACGGGACCTCGACTTCGAATTGGTCTACAACCTTGGGCAGACCATCGGCACGTTCGGGGCCGAAAGAGGGGTCCGGACGATGGTCCTGGGAAGAGATTGCCGCCTCAGCTCGGAAGAATACGCCGGTGCCATGAAGGAAGGACTGATGGCCACGGGGATGAACGTTACCGACGTAGGTCTCTGTGCCACCCCCATGCTTTATTTTGCTATTCGTCACTACAACAGCGACGGCGGCGTGATGGTGACGGGAAGCCACAACCCGCCGGAGTTCAACGGCTTCAAGATCTGTGTGGGTCCGGACACGATCTACGGCGAAGATATTCAGGCTTTGAGACGGATCATGGAAAGAGGGGTGTACGTCGCCGGTCGTGGTGCCGCCAGGACGGCCGAAGTGACAGAGGCGTACGGGGATTTCCTCTTTAAGAATGTGAAACTCCGCAGGGGACTCAGGGTCATCGTCGATGGTGGAAATGGTATGGGCGGATATTTTATCGCGCCGATCCTGAAGAAACTCGGCTGCCGGGTCACGTGCCTCTATTGTGACATGGACGGCCGTTTTCCAAACCACTTCCCCGATCCCACCGTCCCGGCAAATCTGAAGGAACTCATCCAGGGCGTTCTTCAAGAAAAAGCCGATGTCGGCATCGGTCTCGACGGTGACGGCGACCGGATCGGCGTCGTGACCGACCGGGGGGAGATCCTCTGGGGAGATGAGCTGCTGCTTCTATTTTCCCGCTTTGTCTTGAAGGAAAGGCCCGGTGCCACCATCATCGGGGAGGTGAAATGCTCCCAGCGGCTCTACGACGACATCGAGAAGCACGGCGGACGGTCTGTGATGTGGAAGGCGGGTCATTCCCTGATCAAGGGGAAAATGAAGGAGGAGAAAGCCGTGCTGGCAGGCGAAATGAGCGGTCACCTCTTCTTTGCCGACCGTTACTTCGGATACGATGATGCCCTGTACGCAGCCGTGAGGCTGCTGGAAATCCTGTCGGGGACGGAACAGAAATTAAGCGAGCTTCTTGCCGACGTACCGAAGAGCTACACCACGCCGGAGATCCGGATCGACTGCCCTGATGAGTTGAAGTTCAAGGCCACCCAGGAGATCAAGAAATATTTCCGGAAGGATTACAAGACGATCGAGATCGACGGCGTGCGCATCATCTTCAACGACGGCTGGGGGCTCGTGAGGGCTTCAAATACCCAACCGGTCCTGGTGCTGCGTTTCGAGGCATCCACCCCTGAAACCCTCCAGGTCGAGCGAAAGATGGTCGAGGACATACTCAACGCCATCCTGCTCAAACTGGGTGCAAAAACCCAAAGAGGATGACAGGCTTTATGAACCGGTCGAATGTGTGGCCCATAGCCCTCTTGTGTTTCTTCTCATTTTTACAGACGGCGGTCTTCTGCCAGGTTTCGACACCCGAGGCAGGCAGCACTCAGGCGACCCTGCCTGCCGATTCTCGCCTGGCAAGGATTTCCGTCGGTTCTGCCGTTCTCTGGGTCGAGGTCGTCTCCACACCGGAAGTACAGGCCCGGGGACTCATGTTCAGGGAAAGTCTCCCCTGGAACCGGGGGATGCTTTTCGTCTATGAAAAAGCGCAGCACCTTGCCTTCTGGATGAAGAATACGACCATTCCTCTTGACATCGCCTTTATCTCTGCCGATGGAATGATCACGGAGATCCTCCCCTTGACCCCTCTCTCGGAGAAGACCTGCAGTTCACGCTCTCCTGTCCTCTACGCCCTCGAGGTGAACCGGGGCTGGTTCAGGAAAAAGGGTGTCAAGGTCGGTGACAAAATCCGGTTCTGAAAAAAGGCCATCCGATAGGACGGCCTCCGAACGGCTCTGATGATCCAACCCCCGAGCCCCGGTCTTCCGTGGTCTTCACCCCTGCATAAAATTCCGATTCTTATCGTCCATAATCGACGACTTTGATCAGCGTGCCGGCGGGAAGGGTCTGTCCCGGTGTCATGCCGTTGAGAACCAACACCTCCTTCACTTTATCACCGGGGATACCGAGCGTCCGGAGGGCATTCTCGATGGTGTCCGTCTTCTTTGTGATCCGGTGCCTGATACGGTCCGGCTGCACGTTTAGCTTCTTGGAATCCTTTAATTCTTCAAACCCGCTGAATGTGTCACTGAAAGTCTGTTCATACTGGAGAAAAGTGCGCTGGGAACTCATGCCGTGAAATGCGAAAATGGCCTCTTCTTTCTGAATGAAGAAGGACAGGACCCTGATGGTCCCCTTCTGGCTCGTCACATCGGAGAGGACCCGCCGGGCTGGGTATCCGTGAACGTGGGTTTCATCGCTCCTGAGGACACTGGCCTTGGTCTTGGAAACAAACTTTTGTGCCGCGTCGGGCGGCGTCGTCCCGGGCGCCCCGGAAAAGAGGATCACGGCGTCTTTCTTCTGGCTCACCATCTGGACTGCGGCCGGGGTGTCATTGACCTTCCACTCCGCCGGCACGGGAAACTGGAATCGCATTCCGGGGTGGTAATAAACACTTCCTTCCGCGTATCCCTGCCTCGGGTCATCGCCGTAGATGATACCGTCGATCGATCTCAAGTAATCTTCCCGGTCAATCTTTGGATCCCTGAGGCCCATTTTCTGCTGCATTTGTTTCGACTGGATCCGGATGGCCTTCTCTCGGTCTTCGGGACTCGGGTGCGTAGAGAACCAGCTCGGCAGTCCGCTGCGGTCCGATGTTGAATCCATACGCTGGAGCGTTTCGAAAAAGCCTGCCATCTGAGAGGCATCGTATCCCGCCTTCGTGGCATATTCGATACTCAATGTGTCGGCTTCCCGCTCGTCGTCCCTGCTGAATTTCAAAAAAAGGACCCCAACGCCGAGCTCCGCGAGGTTCGACAGGCCCGGGATGCCCAATACTCCGAGGCCGATGGATAACCCGGTCAGGCCGACTTGAGCCATCTGGGCCTTGCTGATCTGCTGTGCTGAATGACGGGCCGTGACATGGCCAATCTCATGGCCCATGACCCCCGCGAGTTCCGCCTCGCTGTTCAGTGTGGCGAGGATTCCCCGGGTCAAATAAACATAGCCCCCGGGGGCGGCAAACGCGTTGACCACGGAAGCGTCGAGGACCTTGAAATGCCAGTCCAGCTCCGGACGGTGTGAGAGTTTGCCCAGTCGCTGGCCCATTTCATTGACATAGTCCGTCATCCTCTGATCATCGTAGAGACCGTACTCCTGAGTCACCCCGACATCGGTCTGCCGGCCGAGTTTGACTTCATCCTCTTCGCTGACCAGCATGAGATCCCTCTCTCCGGTGACGGGGTTGACGGCACAGGACACGACCAGGAGCGCCACTCCGATCAAGATGAACCCCTTCATGATCGACAGGACATGTTCCCTGCTCATATCTGACCTCTCGGAAAAATAGATCTAACCATGCATTCGAGCATCGGACACATTCATGGCCGGCATGTCGTGCTCCACGAAAATCAACCGGTCTGTGTCAAATCCCCAGGCCCTGGCTCTCGAAATCAGGTCGGCGAGGACCGGCTCGTCCAGCGTCTTTTCCCGGGAGAGAATCCACAGATAGGACCGGCTGGGACCCGTGACCATGGCGTAACCGTAGTTTTCCCGCTCCAGAACTATAATGTGGTATCCTCCCCAGAAAGGGCCGAAAAAGGATACCTCGAGACTCCCGATATTCTTCTCGCCGATAAAACAGGCCACACCCCTGATTTCCCGCCACTGCCCTTCTTGAATGTCAAAGCCCCTGTTCAGGACCTGGATCTCCTCCCCGCTTCCCCGTGAGTATTCGGCCGTCACATTGCTCATATTGCGTTCGAAGGAGTGGTCGAGTCTTGCGATCTCGTACCATTTGCCGAGATACCTTTCAACATCGAAACCCTTTACGGGCTCCAGGCCCTCAGGGATCTGTGTGCATCCCATGACAACCAGAAGAACACTTAAGACCGCCGACAAAAACCTCATCACCCATCCCCTTGCCACAGCGTTTCATGTAACGGCGCTTCTCTCATCTGTCCATTTAGCAGAAAAGGCCGTGATACTCAATTCGAATCGAAAGGTGACATAAACACCGCATAACGGATTCCGAACCGCATTCCGCGTGAAAAAAGGGCTTCGACACGAGCCGGAGCCCCCGGACTTTCTGGTCGGGGCGAGAGGATTTGAACCTCCGACATCCTGCTCCCAAAGCAGGCGCGCTACCAGGCTGCGCTACGCCCCGCTGTTCTATGAAGAAGTTATGAAGTTGAGAAGATCAGGAAGAGACCATCATCCTACGCTTTCTGTCACATTCATCTCATCTTCATAACTTCTAATCTTCTTAACCTCTGGTCCTCTTAACCTCTGTCTTTTCCATCCATTCCCTGAACCGGGTCAAGGCTTGCCCCCGATGGCTGATGGCATTTTTAACGTCCGGTGAAAGTTCCGCCGCCGTAAGACCGAGCTTCGAATCTTCGAAGACCGGATCATACCCGAAACCTCCTTTTCCCCTCGGCTCGAATAGAATCCTCCCGGGCCAGCAGCCTTCGAAGGTCTCAAACGTCCCGTCTGGCCGGAAAAGAACGATGACACATCGGAATGCGGCGGCCCGGTTTTCGGCACCAACCTCTTGGAGCTCAGCGAGAAGCTTCCGGATATTTTTTTCGTCTGTCGCGTCCGGGCCGGCGTACCGTGAGGAGTAGATGCCGGGTGCGCTGCCCAGAGCGTCCACCTCGAGACCCGAGTCGTCGGCAAGCACCGTCTCCCCTGTAATACGTGAAACCGTTCTGGCCTTTATCAGGGCGTTCTCAAAAAAGCTCTTCCCGTCTTCCTCAATGTCCGGGATGTCCGGAAAGTCCTCCAGGGAAAGGATCTCCACATCGCAATCCCGGAGCATTGATTTGAGTTCGTCGATTTTACCCTTATTTTTTGATGCCAGTACAATTTTCAGCTGATCACGTCCTCCGCAAGTTCGATCTGCTTGCCGGTCAGATAGGCGCTCCCCAGAAGCGCGAGGTCGATCATCCGATCATGCAGATCCCTGGAAAAGGGTGTCGCTTCCGCTGTGCCCTGGATCTCGACGAAAAGGCCGTTTCTCGTCATCACGAAATTCATGTCCACCTCGGCCGAAGAATCCTCTGCATAGTCGAGATCCAGAAGAACCTGCCCCTCCACGAGGCCCACACTCACGGCAGAGACGAAATTTTTCACCGGCATGCGATGGATTACCCCCTGCTTTTTGAGTCCCCCGAAGGCCTGGATCAGGGCGAGACAGCCGCCGGTGATGGAAGCGGTGCGGGTGCCCCCGTCGGCCTGGATGACGTCGCAATCGACGACAATGGTCCTCTCCCCGAAAGCAGTGAGATCCGTGACGGCCCGCAGGGATCGACCGATGAGTCTCTGGATCTCGAGGGTCCTTCCGCCCTGTCTCCCTCTCACCGCTTCCCGTGCCGTCCTGACATGCGTCGATCCGGGGATCATGGAATATTCCGCGGTGATCCATCCCCTCCCCGTGTTTTTAAGAAAGGGCGGGACCCCTTCATCGATGGAGGCCGTGCAAATGACCTTCGTATTCCCCATCTCGATCAGAATGGACCCCGCGGGGTACTTGAGGAAGCTCTTGGCGAACTTCACTTCCCGCATCTCGTTCCACTGGCGGCCGTTAGCTCTCATCTAGAAGAATTCCTTGATCGATTCGCTCATCGCGTGGGAAACGAACCGCTGCATCCCCTCGTCGGTCAGTTTCTTGCGGTCCTTCGCATTCGTCGCAAAACCGACTTCCAGGGCGATCGCCGGGATGTTGAGACCCTGCAGAACCAGGACAGGCCCTTCACGAAGCCCGCGGTCCATCCTTGGGAAGACCTTGTCCATTTTGGCCTGGAGGATTTTGGCAAAACGGACACTTTCGTTGAGGCGTTTGGTCCGGACCATGTCTTTTACAATTTCTTGTGACGCACTCTTATCCCCCTTGGCAGACGCCGATGTGCGGAATCCCTGAAAATAGACCTCAAAGCCGGAAGATTCCCTGTCGAAACCCGCATTGACATGGATGCTCAAAAACAGATCCGCTTCCGATTTGATAGCTTCCCTGACTCGGTCGGAGCGGGGCACATCGGTATCCCCCATCCTCGAAAGCCGTATCCGTATCGTCTTGGATCCTTCGAAGTCCTTTTGGATAAGCCGAGCGATGGTCAGGGTCACGTCCTTCTCGAAAAGACCCGTCGACAGTCTGACCCCATCATCCCTCCCGCCATGGGCCGGATCGATCAGGACGACATAGCGTCCTTCCCTGTCCTTGGCTGCGGCGCTCGGGGGGAGGAGACACACGCCGAGAATCAAGACCAACGACAAAACAATCGAAAAGTCGGCTTTTTTCATAAAGAAGGCTTCTCTCTGCGATGGGTTTGAAGGTAGAAGCTTATACAGCAATCCCTCGCTCACTGTCAACGGGCAAGCCCGTTTCAGTGCATCTTTTTCTTGTCCGTTTTAACATCCGAGACCCGCACCCGTTCAACGGAGATGACGCTTTTGAGTTTTTTCAGGGCAGACACCACCTCGTTAAAGTGCTTGAGGTCACGGACCTCGAGGTCGAACTCACAGACGGCGATCTTATCCGGGGTCGTGTCGACGGTGGCATGGCTAATATTGATGTCGACCGATGAGATGCTGGCACTCAGTTCCGCCAGAAGGCCCTTCTTGTCATGACAGACCACCCGCGTGTGGACGGGGTAAGTTTGCTTGTCCCGTACGTTCCACTGAACCTCGAGGAGCCGTTCCGGGTCGAGGTCATGGACCATCGGGCAATTGGTCGTGTGAACAATCATTCCCCTGCCCCGGGAAATGTGCCCGATAACCTCATCCCCCGGAAGGGGGTTGCAGCACTTGGCGAACTTGACCATGATGTCGTCGATGCCGGTAATCGAAATTCCGGCCGATTCCGGTTTTCTGAACTTCTTGAGGATCTTTTCCGGAAGCGAATCTTCCCGCTTCTCTTCTCCGGGCAGAAAACGGTTCACAATCGCGCGGGCCGAGACCTTTCCGTAGCCGATGAGTGCCATGACGTCGTCGATATCCGTCACGGACTGCTCTTCGCAGAGCTTTTTCAGTTCGTCGGATTTGAGGACCTGGGCAAACTTCATGTGGTGCTTCTTGAACTCCTTATCCAGGATGTCGCGACCCAGGGCGATACTGCGGTTCCTCTCCTCCGTCTTGATCCAGGCCTTGATCTTCGATATGGCCCGAGGGGTCACGGCGTACTTGAGCCAATCCTTACTGGGGTGATGACCCGTTTGTGTAACGATTTCAACTGTGTCACCGTTCCGAAGTTCATACTTGAGGGGAACCAGGTTCCGGTTCACGCGCCCCCCGATGCATTGATTCCCCACATCCGTGTGGATGCTGTAGGCGAAGTCAATGGGTGTTGCCCCTTTCGGGAAAGCCCTGACCTCCCCTTTCGGGGTGAAAACGTAAACCTCGTCTGGAAAAAGAGCGACCTTCAAATTTCGCATGAACTCCCTCGGGTCCTTCAGGTCCTGCTGAACCTCGAGAAGGTCCCGGAGCTTTCGGATCTGCTCTTCATCCCTCCCCCGGAGCAGGTCGCCCTCCTTGTATCGCCAGTGAGCCGCGATTCCCGATTCGGCCCACAGGTGCATCTCCCGGGTCCTGATCTGGATCTCCACCCGCTCCCCGTAGGGGCCGATGACGGTGGTGTGCAGAGACCGATAGTTGTTCGCCTTGGGCATAGCGATGTAATCCTTGAAACGGCCGGGGACGGGTTTCCACAGCGCGTGAACAACGCTCAGGGCTTCGTAGCACTCCTTCACCTTGTTGGAGTCCAGGATGATCCGGAAGGCGAGAAGATCGTAGACTTCGTCAAAGTCAATCTGTTGCTCCTGCATCTTCTGGTAGATACTGAAATAATGCTTGGCCCTGCCCTCGACCTCGGCCTTCAGGTCGTAGTTCTGGATTTCCTTTTCGATGATCTCCCGGATTTCCTTCGTGTACTTTTCGCGCCCTTCCCTCTTCATAGCGATCCGCCGGGCCAGATCCTGAAATTCCACCGGATGGAGGTGCATGAAGGCGAGATCCTCCAGTTCCGTTTTCATCCAGTTGATGCCCAGCCGGCTGGCGAGGGGCGCATAGAGATCGAGCGTTTCGCGGGCGATGTATTCTTGCCTGTCCTGCGCCTGATATTGCAGTGTGCGCATATTGTGGAGCCGGTCGGCAAGTCTCACCAGGATGATCCGGATGTCCGATGACATGGCCAGGATCATCTTCCTGAAATTTTCCGCCTGCCGTTCCTCCTGGCTGGCCAGCGTGATCTTACTGATCTTCGTGAGACCGTCGACCAGGAAAGCCACATCCTGTCCGAAGGCCTTTTCGATTTCCTCGAGCGACGCCAGGGTGTCCTCGACGGTGTCATGAAGGATGCCCGTCGCGATGGAAGCGGCATCCATGTGCATATCGGCCAGCATGTTCGCCACTTCCATGGGATGGGTCATGTAAGGCTCTCCCGAAAGCCGGAGCTGTCCCTGGTGAACCGCGGCCGAATAGATGTAGGCTTTTTCGATCATCTCCAGATCGGCCGGTTCGACATATCGCTGCACTTTGTCCAGGATGTCCGTGATTCGGATCATGTATGCTTTCGCAGTCCTCTTTTGACCATGCCGGATATAGTGGCCGGGATCTTCTCCAGCTTCAACGACTTCGTCTTACCGGTCTTCCGGACCAGGACCTCCGCCTCACCCTCAGCGAGTTTTTTGGGGCCCAGGGTGATGCGAAGAGGGATCCCGATGAGGTCGGCGTCGTTGAATTTCACGCCCGCCCGCTCATCCCGATCATCCAGAAGAACCTCGACGCCTTTCTTCCTGAGCGCCCCGTAGAGGTGTTCCGCTGCTTCCGCCAGGGCTTTTTCATTGACGTTAACGGTGACCACCATCACCTGAAAAGGGGAAACCGACATGGGCCAGACGATCCCCTTGTCGTCGTTATTCTGTTCAATAATCGCCGCGACGGTCCTCCCGACACCGATGCCGTAGCAGCCCATGACCATGTACTGTTCCCTGCCGTTCTTGTCGAGATAGGTGGCCCGCATGGCCTTGCTGTATTTGTCCCCCAGCTTGAAGACGTGCCCCACCTCGATCCCTTTGGCGAACCGGAGGCGACTCCCGCATCTCGGACAGGGATCCGTCTTGAGGATGACCCGCAGGTCGGCAAAGGCCTTGACCTGGAAATCTCGGCCGTTGTTAACATTCCTGACGTGATAGTCTTCCTTGTTCGCGCCCATGACGAAATTAACCATGTTCATCAGGGAGTAGTCGGCATAGATGTCCGCCTTGACCCCGATGGCGCCGGCAAAGCCTTTTGGTGATCCGGTGACCGCCAGGACAACATCATCGGTGGCCAGTTCCAGGATGTCACAGCCGAGAAAACTTCTCAGTTTGGCCTCGTTCACTTCTTCGTCACCGCGGATGAGGACGGCAACGGGCTTGCTGTCTGCCTGGAAAATGAGGGTCTTCACGATTTCTCCCGGCTTGACCCTGAGGAACTTGCTGACTTCCTCGATCGTGCGGACATTCGGTGTGTGAACCGTCTCGAGGGTAAGAAAGGCGGAAGGGTTCACGGCTTTCTTTTCCGGCTTGGCCACTTCGGCTTTTTCCAGGTTTGCGGCGTAGCTGCATTTCGTGCAGAAGATGAGCGCGTCCTCCCCCGTATCGGCAATCACCATAAACTCGTGGGAAAAACTGCCGCCGATATTGCCCGTGTCCGCTTCAACGGCTCTGAACTTAAGACCCATGCGGCTGAAAATCCGGCTATAGGCGTCGTACATTTTCTGGTAGCTAATGTCCGCGCCCTCCGAGTCGATGTCAAAGCTGTAGGCATCCTTCATGTCAAACTCCCGGCATCGCATGACGCCGAACCGAGGCCGGATCTCATCCCTGAATTTCGTCTGGATCTGGTAAAGATTCCGGGGCAGTTGACGATAGGTCTTGATTTCGTTGCGCACCAGATCCGTAATGACCTCCTCGTGCGTCGGACCGATACAGCATTCACGGTTGTGCCGGTCTTTGAACCGAAGGAGCTCTTTGCCGTACATTTTCCAGCGTCCCGATTCCTGCCAGAGCTCGGCGGGCTGCACGGCCGGAAGATACACCTCCTGGGCACCGGCACGATCCATCTCCTCACGGATGATCGCCTCCACCTTCTTGACGACACGGTAACCGAGCGGTAAAACCGAGTAGATGCCTGTCGCGAGCTTCCGGATCAATCCCGCTCTGATCATGAGCTTATGGCTCGCGATTTCCGCATCCGACGGTGTTTCCCTCACAGTCGGCAGGAACATTTCAGAGTATCGCATGTTTTCTCCCCCTTTCGGCAATCATCTTGTCAATCTCATCCATGAGTGCTGATATAAATTCCTTTTCCCGGACCCTCCGGATCACCCTTCCTTTTTTGAAGAGAAGTCCCGAGCCCTTTCCCCCGGCAATACCGATATCCGCCTCTGAAGCCTCCCCCGGGCCGTTGACGGCACATCCCATCAGGGCGATCTTGAGAGGGTCTTTCATGCCCGCCAGCCTTCTTTCGACCTCGTTCACGAGGCTGACCAGATCAATCTCGCAGCGGCCGCAGGTCGGGCAGGAGACGATGTCAGGACCCACCTGCCGTATGCCCAGGGCCCTTAAAATTCCATAGGCGATTCTCACTTCATCAACGGGATCACCCGTGACGGACACCCGGATCGTGTCACCGATCCCTTCGCTCAGGAGAATCCCGATGCCGAGGGACGACTTGACGGCCGAACCGAGGACCCCGCCTGCTTCCGTCACACCCAGGTGGAGCGGGTAGCGTGTCCTTTTCGACACGAGACGGTAGGCCCTCACCATCGTGGGCACATCGGAGGACTTGAGAGAAACCTTGATGGCCGCAGAGCCCAGGTCTTCAAGGAGAGCGATGTTTTCCATGGCGCTCTCCACGAGGGCCTCGGCGGTGGGTCCGCCATACCGAGCGAGAATGTCCTTCTGCAGAGACCCGGAATTCACCCCGATGCGGATGACGGCCTTGCGCCCGATGGCGGCCATCACGACCTCCCGGATACGGGCGCGGCTTAAGTTACCCGGGTTGATCCGAATCCCATCGGCCCCTTTTTCCAACGCCCCGATCGCGAGGCGGTAATTGAAATGGATGTCCGCAATGAGGGGTAGCTTCACGGCCTTGCGGATCACGCCGAAGGCCCCGAGGGCTTCTTCGTCGGGAATGGCAAGCCGGACGACCTCACAGCCGCAGAACTCAAGCGCTTTGATCTGACGGATCGTCGCCTTGGCATCCCGCGTGTCCGTGGAGGTCATCGACTGGACGACCACAGGCGCATCACCGCCAATCTTCACGGAACCCACAAAGACGGCTTTCGTCCGTTTTCTTTTTTGTCCGAGCGAACTCGGGTTTATCTGCTCCTGCTTCATCTTCGATCCATCACTATTTAAAATAATCACACGGGGTTACAAAAGCAATCCAGAACCCTGCAGGGCTGATCCGCACCGGGCATCCCGATTTATCGGGAAATGGATGTATATCTCCGGGCCGTAAGGGGCCAGCCCTTCGGGATCGCTGCGGGAGGATGACGGTCCGGGGATATCCCTGCCGGAGCAAAAATGACCCGAACCCATAGATCTAGTCTTGAACCGACGGAACAAAATTCGTCTTTGGTACTTTGTATCTTTCCCGGAAAATCTACCGGCCCCGCCAACAATACAGGCAGAGGTCCTTTTCCGGCAAACCGATGGCTTGGATGATGTCCTCGATCGCCAGATACTTGAGGGAGGTGAGGTTCAGGTCCTTTCGAATCCACTCGACCATCTTTTTGTATTTTTCCGTTCGGACATCCAGGTATTCTTCGATATCCTCGATATCGTTTCCCTCCAGGGCCCTGATCGCCCTGCGAGACGCCAGTTCCGATTTGCTCCGGGTCGATGCGCCATATCGACACGGAAACATCAAGGGTGGACAGGCAACCCTGAGATAAATTTCGCTCGCGCCGTTGTCCCAGAGTTTCCGGATCGTGTAATTTTTAATCTGTGTTCCGCGGACGATAGAGTCGTCGCAGACAATCATGCGACTCCCCTTAATGACATCCTTCACGGCGATAAGCTTCATGGTGGCGACAAGGTCACGGATGTCCTGCGACGGCGGTGTATAGCTCCGGCCATAGCCGGGTGTGTATTTCACGAGCGGTCTTCGATAGGGAATACCAGACGCCATGGCATAACCGATGGCGTGACCGATACCCGAATCCGGAATGCCGGTGACCATGTCGGCCTGGGTGTTGTCGCCCCTCGCGAGCGCCCTCCCGCATCGTTCTCTTGCTTGCTCTACGCTGATCCCCTCGTAGGATGACGAGGGATCCCCCGTATAAATCCACAGGAATGCACAGACCTGTTTGACGGGGTTTCCCTTTTTCAGTTCTTTGAATTCGTGCGGGGAAAGAAGCACGATCTCCCCGGGTTCCAGGCAACGGATGAGCTGAAATCCCAGATTCTGAAAGGCACTGGCCTCTGTGGCCACGACTCGCTCCCCGGCCTCGTTTACACCGATGGCCAGGGGGAACCTTCCAAACCGATCCCTTGCTGCGTAGATCCCCTCATCCTTGAGAACCAGAATGCAGATGGAGCCCTCGATCAGGTTCTGCCCCCGGGTGATTCCGTCAACAAGAGAAGTCCCCTTGTTGATCAATCGAGCAATCAGCTCCACCATGTTGACGCCCCCGCCGGTCATCTCATTGAATGTGACCCCCGCCGATAAAAGCTCCTGCGTGAGAGCATCCTTGTTGGTCACGAGACCCGTCGCCGCGATGGCGAAAGTGCCGAACTTGGACCGGATGATGAGCGGTTGGGGCGCATCATTGTTGATCGAGCCAATGCCCATGCTCCCGTTCATCTGTTTGTAGTCATCGGCGAATTTCGATTTGAACTGAGCCTGACTGATGCTGTGGATGGTGTTGAAGAATCCTCTTTCTCCCAAAATGGCCAGGCCGCCATTTTCCGTGCCCAGGTGGGAATGATAGTCCGTTCCATAAAAAAGAGCTTTGGAACATTGATGCGTCGAAACGATACCGAAAAGACCGCCCATGGTATGATGAATCCCCCTGTTATCTTACGTCAATTTCCCTACGACCACCTTGATCCGACGGACACCCTCCTCGATATTCTTCATCGAAGTGGCATAGGAAAGGCGAATGTGATGGTCATTCCCAAAGGCCGATCCCGGAACCACGGCGACCCCCGCTTCCTCGAGGAGAAATTCCGAAAGATCAACCGAATGGGCGATTTTCCTGCCCCCGTATCCGGTCCCGTAAAGGCGGGATACCCTGGGGAAGACGTAAAAAGCACCGGGGGGTTTCATACAGCTCATGCCCTTGATCTCGTTGAGCCGGCCCACGATGTAATTCCGTCTCTTTTCGAACTCCGCGGCCATCACGGAAACGGTTTTCTGATCACCGGCCAGGGCTTCCACGGATGCCTTCTGGGAAATGGAGGTCGCATTCGAGGTGCTCTGGCTCTGCATTTCCGTGACGGCCGAGATGATAATTTCGGGACCTGCCGCATAGCCGATTCTCCAGCCGGTCATGGCATAGGCCTTGGAGACGCCGTTGACGACGATGCACCGGTCCTTCATCGCTTCGCTGACATTGGCCATGTTATGGAATTGAAGACCGTCGTAGAGAATTCTCTCGTAAATGTCATCGGAGATCACCAGGATGCCCTTTGAAAGGATGACTTCCGCGAGCCCCTCCAGCTCCTTCAGGCTGTAGGTGGCCCCCGTCGGGTTCGAGGGGCTGTTGATGATAACGGCCCTGGTTTTCTTCCTGATGGCCTTCTCGAGCTTTTCCGGCGTGAGTTTGAAACCTGTCGATGCCGTTGTATCCACGATAACGGGCTTCGCGCCGGCCAGAAGGACGATATCCGGGTAAGAAACCCAGTAGGGCGAAGGGATGATCACCTCGTCGCCTTTCTCGAAGAGAGCCTGGGCGATATTGTACAGCGTGTGCTTGGCACCGCAGGAGACAACAATCTGTGATCGCTTGTAGGTCAGGCCATTGTCCCGCTTCAGCTTGGTGATGATGGCGTCCTTTAGCTCATCGATGCCGCCGACGGGCGTGTACTTGGTGAATCCCTCCCGGATGGCCTTGATGGCCGCCTGCTTGATGTTTTCGGGTGTGTCGAAGTCCGGTTCCCCCGCTCCGAACCCGATGATGTCCTTCCCCTGGGCCTGCAGGGCCCTTGCGCGCATGGTCACCGCCAGCGTCGGCGACGGCTTGATCTTTGTCACCCTCGTTGCCAGCTTCATCCCTTACGCCCCTTGAACTGCGATTCGTACTTCTCCTCCAATCTCTGGAGGACGATGTCGGGAACGAGTCCACGCACGGACCCGCCGTGGCTGGCGGCCTCCTTGATCAGATTGGAGCTCGTGTAAAACCATTTGTAGCCCGTCATGAAAAAAACGGTCTCGATGTCACGGTCCAGCCGCCGATTGATGAGGGCCATCTGAAATTCGTATTCAAAATCCGACAGGGCCCTCAGCCCCCGCAGGATCACCTGGGCGCCTTTTTCTTTCGCATAATTGACCATGAGTCCGGGGGAACTGTCGATCGTGACCCTGGGGTCGGCACCGATGACCGTTCGGATCATTTCCATCCGCTCCTCTACGGAGAAGAGGCCGCTTTTATTCGGGTTGTAGGCAATCAGGATGATGAGCCGGTCGAAGAACCTCAACCCGCGCCGGATGATGTCGACATGACCGTTCGTGATGGGGTCAAAAGACCCCGGATAGACCGCAAGCTTTTCCATGTGCGCTCCTCACCTCTCCCCTTTGAAAAAAGAAACCACTGTCCCCCCGTATCTCCTTCTCCGTTCCAACAGGAAGGGCGCTGGATCCCCTTTTAACTCTTCCCTGACGGCATGCTGCAGGACCAATAGGCCCGAATCGCGAAAAAGCAAATATCCTCGCCTCAAAAGATCCAGCGTCTTCTCGACATACCCCCCCCCGTAGGGCGGGTCGGCAAAAATAATGTCAAAGTCTTCCTGTCTTCGCAGAAGCCGCCGGATGCCCTGCTCCACGGATGCCTCGATCACTTCGGAGGAACTCTCGGTATGCATCACAGACAAATTTCTTCGGATGGTCTCAACGCAGGATCGGTTATTCTCGATAAACACGACCCTGGATGCGCCCCTGCTCAGGGCCTCGAGGCCCATGTTGCCGGAACCGGCATACAGATCGAGGAAGGATAGGCCTTCCATAGAGGACAGTATGTCAAAGATAGATTCTTTGACCCGATCGGAGGTTGGCCTCACGGAAAGGCCTTTCGGCGCATACAGGGTAAGACCTCTTGCCCGGCCTCCGATAATTCGCATGATGAGACACAATCTGAAGGCGCGAGGCTTATGCTTATTCGCCGAGGTTCGATCTCCTCGTGAAAAGCCCTCTTCCTCAAGCCTTTTACCTTGAGCCTTTATTTCAAGTAATCCCGCACCAGGATCTCGGCAATCTGAACAGCATTCAAGGCGGCGCCTTTCCGGAGGTTGTCCGAAACAATCCAGAGGTTGAGTCCGTTGACAATGGATGTGTCTTCCCGGATTCTCCCGACGAATGTTTCATCCTTCCCTGCGGCATGGATGGCCAGGGGGTATTCCCGCTTGCCCGGGTCATCGACAACCACGATACCCGGCGCTCTGGAAAGCAGTTCCTTTGCTTCTTTTGCCGTGATCTTTTTTTCCGTTTCGATGTTGACCGACTCCGAGTGCGCCCGGAACACGGGAACGCGGATGGTGGTCGCCGTCACCGCGATGGAATCATCGCCCATGATTTTTTGCGTCTCCCAGACCATCTTCATTTCTTCCTTGGTGTATCCGTTCTCGAGAAAAACGTCGATGTGCGGGAGGCAGTTAAAGGCGATCTGATAAGGATAGACTTTCGCAACGGGATCCTGGAAGTTCATGATCGCCCTCGTCTGTTCGGCGAGTTCCTCCATGGCTTTCTTGCCCGTCCCCGACACAGCCTGATAGGTCGACACGACCACCCTCTTAATTCTCGCCACGTCGTGCAGGGGTTTCAACACCACGACCATCTGTATGGTCGAGCAGTTCGGGTTGGCAATGATCCCCCTTTTTCTGTATTCGGCGATCTTCTCCGGATTCACCTCCGGGACCACCAACGGGATATCCGGCTCGTAACGGAAAGCACTCGTGTTGTCGATGACGACGCAACCTGCAGCGGCAGCGATGGGTGCAAACTTCTGGCTGATGCTTCCCCCGGCCGAGAAGAGCCCGACGTCGATCCCCCCGAAGGAATGCTCACCCAGAACCTTCACGGGGTGCTTCTTCCCCCTGAATGCCAGTTCCTTGCCGAGCGATCGCTCAGAGGCAAGAAGGGTTAAGGTCTTGACCGGGAAATTTCTCTCTTCCAGAATGGAAATCATTTCATTGCCGACGGCCCCCGTCGCCCCGACGACGGCCACGTTATAACTCCGCATGATCCAATCGATCCTCCTCAGGTAATTCATCCAGAGCCAAAGCCTTGTTTTTCAGCTCTACGTCAGCGGCTTGCTCTGTTGGTCACCGATTTCTTCTTTCTTGACCTCTCCGTGGGTGATTTTCTTCGCAAGTTTAAAGACGAGCCATATCGGACCGGAGGCGGCATAGCTGACGGCAAAGGTGAAGAGCATCACCTGGGGCTCAGCAACGACAACGATGAGAAGCAGCACCAGCAAGATGAAGGACATGAAGGGTTCACGCTTGAAAAGGTTCAGGTCCTTGAAACTGTAGTACTTGACGTTGCTCACCATCAGCAAGGCCACGACAATAATGCCCCCGAGGATGGCCGGATGATGAAAGGGTCCCACGCCGCCGATATAGTCGTACAGCATGACCGTTGTGGCCACGACCAGGGCCGCCGCCGGAATGGCGAGACCGTTAAAAACTTTGCTGTCGATGACCCCGATCTGGATGTTGAAGCGGGCGAGTCTCAGGGCTCCGCAGGTGACAAAGAGCGCTGCGATAAGCCATCCCCACCTTCCGTATGTGGAAAGGGACCAGGTGTAGGCCAGAACCGCCGGTGCCACACCGAAGGCCACGAGATCGGCCAGGGAGTCATACTCGACGCCGAACCTGGAAGTCGTCCGGGTCATCCGGGCGATTCTCCCGTCCAGCCCGTCGAGAATCAACGATATGGGAATCGCCACCGCCGCATGGACAAACTGTCCCGTGATCGAAGCAACCACGGAATACACACCGGCAAAGAGGCTTGCCGTCGTAAAGAGATTGGGCAATATGTAAATGCCCCTTTTCATTTTTTCCTTTTTGAAAAACCGGCCTCTCCTGAAAAACCGATCTCTCCTGAATTTATCTCTGTTTCTCATGGTCGTATCCTAAGGGGGTTTCACCGGCCTTGACCTTCTGCCCCGCTTTGACCAGGACAGATGCGCCGGGTGGCAGAAAGACTTCAACACGTGAGCCGAAGCAAATCAATCCGAAACGCTCGCCCCGGTTCACACTCATTCCCTCTGATAACCAGCAGATGATTCGCCGGGCGATGAGACCGGCGATCTGTACCGTCATGAACTTCCGGCCGTCGTTTGTTGCAATGACGACGGCGTTTTTCTCGTTATCCTCCGATGCCTTGTCCAGATTGGCCGAAAGAAATTTTCCCGCCCGGTAGATCACCCGCTCGACCCTGCCCGGGTAAGGGATGCGATTCACGTGTACGTTGAAGACGTTCATGAAGACACTGATTTTCTTGTAGGGACCCTCAATGAGATCGGTCATATCCACCTCGTCGATCCGGAGAACCTTCCCGTCAGCCGGGGACACAAAAACCCGCTCGTCCTCGGGCGGGTGCCTCTCCGGGTTCCGAAAGAAAAAAGCACAGAAAAGGGAACCCAGAAAGCAAAGGATCGCGAAGCCCCAAAAGCCCATCAGTGCCGCCAGGATACCTACCAGAACCGTTACATAAACGAAGTTTAGGCCTTCCTTGACGATGAAACCTTTTTTCTCCTCCATCCGCCGTCTCTTATACCATGGATTGAAATGAACCAACCTATCGATATTTCGCAAGAAGCTGGAATATTTTGTCTTTACTCAGAAGCTTCAATTTCTGCAATTTTTTCTTCTCCATCTCCTCTCCCGGTGTCAGGTAGAGCCTCTTGTTAAAATTCTCGAGGGCGGCTTCAAAATTTCGGTGTTCCTCCACCGATTTTCGCAGCTCATCATCCTGATGAATGTATTTGGCAATTAACATTTCTTCCGGCTTTTCCATGGACACCCTTCCTTTCTGAGAGTCTTTCCTTATACCATAAATCAGCCGTCCTTAAAAAAACAAATTTCACGTGCGCTCGCCGGAGGTCCTGATCTCCGCCTCGGACCGACGGATGTATCGGGGCACAAAGCTCATCGGATCAACGGTCTCCCCCCTTCGATACTTTTCCAGCCCCAGGAGAGCAACGGCCGAGGGTCTTATCCATTGAAAATTCGCCGGCGCAAAAAAGGCCCTTGAAGGAAGCAGTTCCCGGATTAAATCGCCGTATACGGGCACACCGTCTCCGAGGAAAATGACAGGGTCTCTGATCGGTCTTAAAAAAACGGCAGGGTCTACGGCCCGATCAGGTTCGATCTTCTCGAGTCGTCCTTTTCCCGCCGGCCGGTAAAGAGAAGTGTAAATCTGCCCTTTTTTCGCGTCCAGGATGGGACAGACCAGGCAAGACGCAAAAGCCAGATTTTGCGCCAGGGCATCCAGGGTGGATACGCCGACGATGGATCCGCCCGTGCTCAGGGCCAGCCCTTTGACGATCCCTGCCCCCACCCGAAGCCCCGTGAAGGAACCGGGCCCATGGGTGAGAGCAAAGAGATGAACGTCACCCATGCCCATTCCGGCCTTGGAGAGGATCCCCTCGACGGCAGGAAGTACGCATTCGGAATGGGTGAGGCGAAGCCGGATGAAATACTCCGCCAGGATGTTTTCGTCCTCGAGAAGCGCGACACCCGCGGACCGGGTCGCCGTATCGATGGCGAGGGTGACCATCTTACTCACCAAAGAGCCTCAGGATATCGTTGTAAAAGACAAAGATAATGAGCATAATGAGGATCGCAAATCCGACCTGCTGGGCCCTTTCCCGCCACTTGATGTTGACCTCCTTGCCCGTCACGGCCTCGATCAGGTAGAAAAAAAGGTGACCCCCATCCAGCACCGGAATGGGAAAGAGGTTGAGAACGCCCAGGTTGATGCTCAGAAGTCCCATAAAGAAGACAAAGTTCATGATCCCTTTTTTCGCCTGGACGCCGGCCATCTGCGCGATGAGGATGGGTCCCCCCAGATTCTTCGGGGAGACGACCCCTTCAACCATTTTGACAACGCTCAAAAGCGTCAACTCCGTGATGGTCCAGGTCTGGAGGATGCCGGACCAGAGCGCCGCGAAGGGGTTCTGCCTTTCGATGAAGGTGTTCGTCGAGGAGCTCACACCAATGCGGTAGGATTCCACATCCTCTCCGAAGATGTTTTTGCCCGTCGCGAGTTCAGGCTTCAGCCGGACTTCGAATCGTTTGTCGATCCTGGCCAGCGTGATCACCAGCTCACGCCCCCCGCTTTGCGTGATGATTTCGGCGAGATCGCCCCAGCGGGAAACCGCCTTTCCCTCGATGGCAATGATCCGGTCCCCTTCCTGTATGCCGGCCAAATAGGCGGGAGAACCCGGCTGGACGCCGCCTACGTCGGTCGTCACGGTGGGAATACCGACCATGTAAATGACCGTAAAGGCCAGAATGGCGAAGAGGAAGTTGAAAGCGGGACCGGAAATGACAATGGCGATCCTTCTCCATACGTTCTGCCTGGAAAAAGATCTCTTTTCGTCTTCCGGTGAGACGTGATCGGATTCCGACTCTCCCAGGAGCTTCACGTAGCCGCCCAGCGGAACGGCAGAAAGAAGGTACTCTGTCTCGCCGACGTGTCTTCCGATGAGCCTCGGCCCGAAACCGAGAGAGAATTTTAGGACACCCACACCCATGAGCTTGGCCACGAGGAAGTGTCCGAACTCGTGGACGAAGATTAAGACACCGAGCAGGATGACAACCGATACGATGCTGATTCCCATCAGGATTTCTCCTTCATTTTTTTAATGATTTTTTCTCCGGTCTTCCTGGCCCACCGGTCCGCCTCCATCACGTCCTCGAGGGATTCTACTTCCCTGAGCCGGTGGAGGGCTATGGACTGATCGATCACGGTCGGTATGTCCATAAAACCGATCCGGTCTTCGATAAAAGCGCTCACGGCCACCTCGTTTGCCGCATTCATGACGGCGGGCAGGGTTCCCCCGGTTTTACCCGCCTTGCAGGCGAGGCGCAGACAGGGAAATCGCTCGAAGTCCGGCGAAAGGAATTCCAGCGTCCTGACCTTCAGCAGATCCAGGCGCGCGAGCCCTCCGGGACAGCGCTCGGGATAAAAAAGCGCGTAGGAAATCGGCCCCTTCATGTCGGGTACACCGAGCTGGGCGATCACCGAGCCGTCGGCATACTCGACCATGGAATGAACGATGCTCTGCGGATGAATCATAACCTCGATCTTGTCAATATCCGTATCGAAGAGCCACCGGGCCTCGATGACTTCGAGCCCCTTGTTCATCATCGATGCGGAGTCGATGGTAATTTTTTTCCCCATGACCCAGTTGGGGTGTCTGAGGGCGTCCTCGACGGTGACGGCTGCCAGTTTGTCCAAAGGTACTCTCAGAAAGGGCCCGCCGGAGGCCGTGAGGATGATCCGCCGGACCTCCTCCCTTCGATGGCCCCGGAGACACTGGAAGATCGCACTGTGCTCACTGTCGACGGGCAGGATGCGGACCCCGCAGCTCCGCGCTTTCTCCGTGACGAGGCCTCCGGCCATTACCATAGTTTCCTTGTTGGCCAGGGCAATGTCCTTCCCGGCTTCGATCGCATCCAGAGTGGGAAGGAGCCCTGCTGCACCGACAATTGCGGAGATGACCATGCTGCTCTCACGAAGTGTGGCCACCTCGCGGTATCCTTCCGTTCCCCAGAGAATCTTCGTGTGATCGGCCGAACCGAGAAGATGCCGTAACTCAGCGGCATGCTCCTCATCCACCATGGCGACAACAGCCGGCCTGAACCTCTCGACCTGCGCCTTCAGCCGCTCGACATTTCTGCCGGCAGCAAGACCCAAAACGCGGAGCGATGCAGAGTTCTGCTCGATGACTTCGAGCGCACTCACACCGATGGATCCTGTTGAGCCAAGAATGGATAAGGTCTTCATTTGATGACAAAGGTCTTGTAATAATAGACAAGGGGGATAATGAACAGCAGACAATCGATCCGATCCAGGATCCCCCCATGACCCGGCAGGATCATGCCCGAGTCCTTCACGCCCGAGGCGCGCTTCATCGTTGATTCGAAGAGATCCCCCATCTGCCCGATCAGGGATCCCATGAAACCCATCATCATGGCGTGCACCACCGGTACCTGCGGAAAAACAAAGTGCTGGTAAAGAACGCAGCCCAGGACGCTTCCTGCCAGAAGGCCGAAAATCCCCTCGACCGTTTTGCCCGGGCTCACCAGGGGCGCAAGCTTCCTTTTTCCGAAGGTACGACCGATGTAGAAGGCAGCCACGTCGCCTGCGAAGGCGATGACGATGATGAAAAAGACCCAGTAAACGCCATTCTCCCCGTTACGAAGGAGAATAATATACGACAGAAGAAGCGGGATGTAGAGAATCCCTAGGATCACCTTTGCCGGGGAGGAAAGATCGAAATTTCCACGCCAGGCTTTGCAGAGGAGGTAGCATACGAGAAAGACGAGCACACCGATCACGACGACACCGAGCATGAGATGGGGGTCTCTGAAATAGGCGGCGAGAGGCAGGAGGACAGCAAAGAGCATCGTCTGTCCCCTCTCCGACTGCGATCTTTCGTCAAAGACGAGCCGGTTGTACTCGAGAATGCCGCCGAGACTTACGGCCGCCACGAAGAGCGTAAAAACAAGGTCGGATGCATAGACGACGAGTAAGAAAAGGATCGGTACGGCGATGATGCCCGTGATCCATCGCTTGAGATGAGAACTAATCATGCTTTTTGCGTTGCAGTTGTTCGCTGGTGAGGCCGAATCGCCTTTCCCGTTTCTGATAGTCTGAAATCGCTTCCAGCAGGTGCTCTTCACGAAAGTCCGGCCAGAGGACATCGGTGAAGAAGAACTCCGTGTATGCCGTCTGCCACAGCAGAAAATTACTCACACGGTACTCTCCGCTCGTTCGGATCAAAAGGTCCGGGTCGGGCATGCCGGCCGTGTAGAGGTAGGAGGAAAAAACCCCCGGCGTCAGCTGCTCCATCTTTAACGTACCCCGATCGCGTGCGTTCAATACCTTCCGAGCCGCTTCCAGGATCTCATCCCGGCCGCCATAATTGAGCGCCAGAACCAGGGTCATTTCCCTGTTCCCGGCCGTTCTGTCCATGATCTTCTGCAGGGTCTTCCTCACCCTTTCGGGCAGTGACGAGGTGTTTCCGATAGTGGTCAGCCGGATACCGTTATCCATGAGCTCCTTTTCCTCTGAGCGGAGGTACTGGACCAGAAGCCTCATCAGGGCGGCGACCTCTTCGGCAGGACGCGACCAGTTTTCAGACGAAAAGGCATACAAGGTCAAGTATTTGATACCCAGTTTCCGGCACGACCGGACCACACTTCTGACCGCTTCGGACCCCTTCCGGTGCCCCGCGATCCTCCCCAGGGAATGCTTCTGGGCCCACCGTCCATTTCCGTCCATGATTATGGCGATGTGCTCGGGTAAATTTTCTTGGTCCAGGGCATCCATAAGACCTATTTATTTATTATTTTTACCTTTTTTCGTTGAAGTATCATAGCGCGCCCCTCTTTGCAAGGCATGTTTGCTCGGCAAAAGGGAAAAAAGAAGGAGCCCGGGGGCTCCTTGGATGGCCTTAAAGGATCAAACCCCTATATCTCCAAGATCTCTTTTTCCTTTGCACTGAAAATCTCGTCGGATTTCTTGATATAATCATCCGTTATTTTCTGAACCTCCGACTGATATTTGAAGAGTTCGTCCTCGGAGATTTCATTGAGCTTCTTAAGATTTTTCAGCTGTTCATTGGCATCGCGGCGGATGTTTCGCAGGGCGACCTTGCCTTCCTCGACGGTTTTTTTCACGACCTTCGCCAGTTCTTTGCGCCGCTCTTCTGTAAGCGGCGGGATATGGATCCGGATGATCTTACCATCATTCACCGGCATGAGACCCAGATCGGACTTCTGGATGGCCTTCTCAATGGCGCCGATGACACTGACATCCCATGGGGAAATGAGGATCTGACGGCTTTCAGGAACAGAGAGGGTCGCCACCTGGGTGAGAGGGGTCGGTGTCCCGTAATACTCCACCTTGATGCCGTCGAGGAGGGAAAGGGATGCCCGTCCCGTTCTCACCTTGCTCAGGGACTTTTCAAGGAAACGGGTGCCTTTTTCCATATTTTCTTTCAGTTCTGCGAATATCTTGTCCTTTGATGCCATGATGTCAGCTCTCGACGATCGTTCCGATGGATTTCCCGCAGATGACGTCCCTGATATTTCCCTTCTTCCCGAGATTGAAAACCCTCACGGGGATTCTGTTTTCTCGACAGAGGGAGATGGCCGTCGAATCCATGGCCCTGAGATTCTTGGCCAGGACATCCGTGTAACTGATTTTTCTGTACAATTTCGCCCGGGAATCCTTCACGGGGTCGCGGTCGTAAATACCGTCCACCTTGGTGGCCTTCAGGAGCATCTCCGCCTGGATTTCGGCCGCTCGAAGGGATGCCGCCGTATCCGTGGTGAAATAGGGATTACCGGTACCGGCGGCGAAAATCACCACGCGCCCCTTTTCCAGATGTCGGATGGCCCTTCGCCGGATGTAGGGTTCGGCGACCTGCCGCATTTCGATGGCGGACTGCACACGGCTGTCACAGCCTATTCCTTCAAGGGCGCTCTGCAGGGCAAGACTGTTGATGACCGTTGCGAGCATTCCCATGTGATCCGCTGTGGCCCTCTCGATACCCCTCGCGTCGGATTCCAGTCCGCGGAATATGTTCCCCCCGCCAACAACGACACCGAGCTGCACGCCGAGCCGGTTGACGCCCCTGATCTCACCGGCGATATAAAGCACCATCGTGGGGTCTATACCAAAGGCGCGGCTTCCCATTAACGCCTCGCCGCTGATTTTCAAAAGGACTCTCTGATACGCAGGCTTCACGGATATAATCCTAAAGCAATGCTTTATGTATATAAGTTAATATCTTAATTTGATATAATTATTGACCGAGCTGATAACGGACAAAACGCCGGACGACGATGTTCTCACCAGTCTTGGCAATGGCATTTTTAACGAGTTTTTCGATGGTCATCTCCTGATCCTTGATGAAACGCTGGTTCATGAGGCAGACATCCTCATAATACTTCTTGAGTTTACCATCGATAATCCGCTCTACGATCTTCTCCGGCTTTCCCTCCGTCAGGGCCTGCTTCTTATAAATACCTCTCTCGCTCTCAATCACATCAGCGGGCACATCCTCCGCCTTGACGTACAGGGGATTCATAGCGGCGATGTGCATGGCGATATCTTTCGAGAGGATCTTGAAATCCTGCGTCTTCGCGACGAAATCCGTCTCGCAATTCAATTCGACCATAACGCCGACTTTGCCTTCCATGTGAATATAAGACGTGACGGCACCATCCTTGGTGGCCCTTGAAGATTTTTTCGTGGCCGCCGACATCCCTTTCTCACGCAGGTATTCGATGGCCTTATCGAAGTTGCCCCCGGCGACCTTCAGGGCTTCCTTGCAATCCATGATACCCGAACCTGTTTTCTCTCTCAGTTCCTTGACCTTTTCAGCTGAAATTTCCAATGCTCCTCTACCTCCCGTCATCTCCTGGTTGTCCGTCTCTTCTCGGCGGCGGTTCATTCTTCGATTCCGCGTCTTTCGTCTCGACGCTTTCAGGCACATCGGTCTCCGCCGCTTCGAGCGGCTGGCTCTCTTTGCTTAACGTTCCTTTGTCCGTTTCAGCCTGGGCCTTTTCTTCAAATCGCTTTTTACCCTCCAGAACGGCGTCAGCGACCTTCGATGCGAACAGCTTGATCGCCCGGATGGCATCGTCATTGCCGGGAATGACATAATCCACCTCGTCGGGATCGCAGTTGGTATCTACGATGGCCACAACGGGGACCTTTAATTTTCTCGCTTCATGCACGGCGATGCTTTCCTTTTTGGGGTCGACCACGAACACGGCTGCCGGGAATCCCTTCATGCGGCGAATGCCGCCGAGAACCTTCACGAGCTTTTCCCGCTCCTTCTGAAATTTCAGGACCTCTTTCTTCGGAAATAAATTGATTTTTTCACTGTTGAACATCTCGTCGATCTCGTTCAGCCGATCGATGCTCTTTTTGATCGTGGAAAAATTGGTCAGCATGCCGCCGAGCCACCGATAATTCACATAAGGCATTTCACATCGCTCCGCCTCTTCCTTGATGGACTCCTGGGCCTGTTTCTTGGTCCCCACAAAAAGCAATTCCCCATTCGCGGCAACCGTCTCCGCCACGAACTGATAAGCCGTTTTGAACATCTCGACGGTCTGTTGTAAATCGATGATATAGATGCCGTTTCTCGCCCCGAAAATGAAGGGTTTCATCTTGGGGTTCCACTTGTTGGTCTGGTGTCCAAAGTGGACGCCGGACTCGAGCAAAAGCTTCATGGATACTGCCGACATGACAAAATCTCCTTTCTTGCGTTTTTTCCACCACCCTCTTCATCCGGCCGCCGGTCAGCTTTCAAAAAAAAGCCACGCCCCGTGCCGTCAGAGGGTGTGCGTGTTTGGCGCCGACGAATAACACAAACCTTTGAAATTATCAAGACAAAAAGCACAGATTATGTCGTGTAATGAGCGTTGATCCGGACATAATCGAAGGACAGGTCGGAACACAAAATCCTCGCTGATTTCCGACCCATACCCAGCTTTGCGGTGACCTTCACCAGGTCTCGCGCCATCACCGATTCGAGCCGCTGCGTCCCGACGGCGACACCCGATCCCTTCCGGAAAAGGAGAAAATCTTCGAAGAAAAGCTCCACGGATTCTGCAGGGACGGGCACGCCTGCCGCGCCGATGGCCGCGATGACCCTTCCCCAATTGGGGTCCTTACCGTAGAAGGCGGTTTTCACGAGATTTGAATTGGCGATGGCATAGGCCACTTTACGCGCATCATTTTCTGTTCTGGCGCCCTTTACTGTGATCTCGATGACCTTCGTGGCCCCCTCGCCATCCCGCACGATAGAACGGGCAAGCCCCTCCAGGCAATCGGTGAGGGCCTCCTCGAAACGGAAGAGTTCCTTCGAAGACTTTGTAAGCGGCCGGTTACCCGATTTGCCGTTTGCGAGGATGATCACCGTGTCGTTTGTGCTCATGCAGCCGTCAACGCTGATGCAGTTGAAGGACCGGTCGACGACCCTTTTGAAAAGGGCCTTCAGGCTGTCCGGGCGTATGGCGGCATCGGTCAAGATGAAGGACAGCATGGTGGCCAGATGAGGCTCGATCATCCCGGCGCCTTTGGCGATCCCGCAAATCGTTACGGCCCGCGAACCCAAAGACACCTTCCGGTATTCGATCTTGGGATAAGAATCCGTGGTCATGATCGCCTCTTCGGCATCGGCGATGCCGGAAGGCTTCAGGCCCACGACAAGCTCGTCGACATGGTCGATGATTTTTTCCAAGGGGAGCCGCTTCCCGATGACACCCGTGGATGCCACCAAGACAAGATCTTCTCGGATCCCGATCCTGCGGGCAACCGCTCTCGCCATTTCCAGGGCATCGCTGTACCCCCCCCTGCCGGTGGCGGCATTGGCGTTCCCGCTGTTGATGATAACGGCCTGGGCCATGCCCTTTCTTATCCTTTTCATGTCCAGAAGCACGGGCGCAGCCTTGAACACGTTCCTCGTGAAGACACCGGCCGCGACGGCCGGCACCTCGGAGAACAAAAGAGCGAGGTCTTTTCTCCCCGCCTCTTTGATACCCACCTCAATGCCGCTGGCCAGAAAGCCGGGTACGTTTACTTCTTCCCTCTTAACATCCATGGCGCTACCTCGATTCTAAACGAACCCTTTTCGGCCTACTGACCGCAGCATTTCTTGTATTTCTTTCCGCTTCCGCACGGACAGGGGTCGTTTCTGCCCACCTTCTTTCCTTCCTTCTTCTGGGGCTGCGAAGGACTCCCCGATTCCGCGTGACTCATGACGTAATCCCGTGTCGAGCGATCATAAAGCTCCTCGGCTTCTTCCTCTCGCTGGACCTGAACGAGACTCAATTTATGGAGGGAGTCCTCCTTGATGCGTTCCACCATGTCCATGAACATCGCGTACCCTTCCTTCTGATACTCGCGAACGGGGTCCTTCTGCCCGTAACCCCGGAGGCCGATACCCTCCCTCAGGTGATCCATGGAAAGAAGGTGATCCTTCCAGTGCGAGTCGATGGACTGGAGCATGATCATCCTCATGATATAGTCCATGAGCGGTTTGCCGAATTCCTGCTCCTTCCTCTTCAGATGCGCCAGCACCTCCGTAACCACATTTTCGGCTGCCTTTTCCCTGTTCATTCCCCCGTTCTGTGCCATCTGCGAAAAGCGTATGACCAGGCCGAACTGACGATATACGGCATCCTCCAATCCCTTTAAATCCCAGTCATCGGGATGGACCTTCTCGTCCATGTGGGTTTCGAGAAGCTCCCCGGCCACATCCTCCAGCATGGACTCCACCATGGTCCAGAGCTCCTCACCTTTCAGCACCGTTTTTCGCTGGCCGTAGATGACCTCTCTCTGGCGATTCATCACATTGTCGAATTCCAGGAGGTGCTTGCGGATGTCGAAGTTATGCCCTTCGACCCTGCGCTGAGCGTTTTCAATGGCCTTCGACAAAAGGGCGTGCTCGATCGGCTGACCTTCTTCAAACCCGATCCGGTCCATGATGGAGGAGATTTTCTCCCCGCCGAAGATACGCAGGAGATCATCCTCCATGGAGAGGTAAAACCTCGATGAGCCCATGTCCCCCTGCCTTCCTGACCTCCCGCGGAGCTGGTTGTCGATCCGGCGGCTCTCGTGCCGCTCCGTTCCCAGGATGTGAAGGCCGCCACGCTCCGCCACACCGGCTCCGAGTTTGATGTCAGTCCCCCGACCGGCCATGTTCGTCGAAATCGTCACGGCACCCATCTGGCCTGCCTGGGCAATAATCTCCGCCTCACGCTCGTGGTTTTTAGCGTTGAGGACATGATGCTTGATCCCCGTCTTGGAGAGGAGGCTGCTCAGAAGCTCCGACTTCTCGATGGAGATGGTTCCCACGAGGACGGGCCGCCCCTCTCGGTTGAGTTCCTTGATTTCCTCGATGACCGCCTTGTACTTTTCTTTTTCCGTTTTGTAGACAACATCCGGGCAATCCTCCCTGATCATGGGCATGTTCGTCGGTGTAACGAGGACGTCCAGCTTGTAAATCTCCCTGAACTCGGCCGCCTCCGTGTCGGCCGTTCCGGTCATCCCGGCAAGCTTCTTGTACATCCTGAAATAGTTCTGGAAAGTGACGGTGGCCAGCGTCTGGTTCTCCCGCTCGATCTTGACGTGTTCCTTGGCTTCCAGGGCCTGGTGCAGGCCGTCGCTGTAACGCCTTCCGGGCATGAGCCTGCCCGTGAATTCGTCGACGATGATGACCTCGTCGTTCTTTACGACGTAGTCCACGTCGCGCTTGAAGAGCGTATGGGCCTTGAGTGCCTGGTTCACATGGTGGAGGATCTCGATGTTCCGGGGCTCATAGAGGTTCTTGACCTTCAGGAGGCTTTCGACCCGGGCGACGCCTTCCTCAGTGAGCGCAACGGTCCTGGTTTTCTCTTCGACGGTGTAATCCCTGTCCTTCTTCAGCGATGGAATGATCTGGTTGATCCGGCAGTACTTGTCCGTCGATTCCTCCGAAGGACCCGAGATGATAAGAGGAGTCCGCGCCTCATCGACGAGGATGCTGTCGACCTCGTCCACGATGGCGTAATTGAATGGCCTCTGGACGTATTGCTCCAGGGAAAATTTCATGTTGTCCCGGAGATAATCAAAGCCGAATTCGTTGTTCGTCCCGTAGGTCACATCGGCCGCATAGGCTTGGCGCCTCTCCTCGTCGGACAGCCCGTGGACAATGGTCCCCACGGTCAACCCGAGAAACGAATAAATGGGGCCCATCCATGCGGCGTCACGCCTGGCCAGATAATCGTTCACCGTGACAATGTGAATCCCTTCCTCCGTGAGGGCGTTGAGATAGACCGGCATCGTCGCCGCCAGGGTCTTGCCTTCCCCTGTTTTCATCTCCGCAATCTTGCCCTCGTGAAGCACGATCCCGCCGATGACCTGAACGTCGAAAGGCCTCATACCGACCGTCCGCCGGGAAGCCTCCCTGGCGACGGCAAAGGCTTCCGTCAGAATGTCGTCAAGGACGGCCCCCCTGGACAGCTTCTCCTTGAAATAGGGGGTTTTGGCTCTCAAATCCGCGTCGCTCAGTTTCCTGAAGGCCGGTTCGAAGGTATTGACCTCTTCCAAAAGCGGGGTCAGACGCTTGAGCTCCCGTTCGTTCTTGCTGCCGATGATATTTTTCAGCATGTCAAACATAGATAAACCTCAAAAAAAACCGGCAAATAACTTACCGGAAATACATAACTATTATAGACATGAAAAACTGAATTGTAAAGGGGTACGAGTGAATAATCAGGGTAAATATTTTCTTGGATTGACGGGCACACCGTTGAGAAAAACCGTGTAGTGGACATGCGAGCCTGTACTTCGACCGGAACTCCCGATAAAACCGATGATGTCCCCCCTTCGGATGACCTGGCCCTTGCGCACAACACTCTTGAGCATATGGCCGTAGGAAGTGGCCACGCCGTTGGAGTGACTGATCTGGACGGTGTTCCCCATACCCTGTTCACGCTCCACGGAAACAACGATTCCATCGGCCGGCGCCACGATCTCCTTTCCGAGTTTCGTTGCAATATCCATCCCCTTGTGAAACTCCCTTCGGCCCGAGAAGGGAGACTTCCTAAAACCGAATTCCGAAGTGACCCATCCCCTGACGGGCCAGATCGAGGGCGTGTAGGCCAGAATAGATTTCTGCTTCTTCAGAAACTCGAGGAGATCCCGAAAACTTTCCTCCTGATAGCCGGCACCCTCCAGCAGGCGGTCCATATGCTGGTTCATTCGATCGACGCCGGCCTTTCCCATTTCATCATCCGGTATCGGACCACCGACACCCAAAACCTGGGCGAGGTTCTTTCTCGTCGAGGGCTTCAGGGCAATCCTGGTCTTCCTGTTCATCTCCTGGGCTAGAACCCGAATCTTGTCATCGAACTGCTGAAGGTTTGTCATTTTTTGCTCAAACTGGCCGACCTTCTCGCTCATCTTGTCGATCTCGGCCTGCTGGGTTTCCGTGAGTTCCCTGAGACTGATGACCTCGGCCTTGTCCCGCTTGATGGAGGTGTAATCAAAGGCAAAATAGACAAAGACGATGAAGATAATGGCGGAAAAAACAAGGAGAGTCTTGAGGAGACGCCGGGAAACCGTTATTTTTTTAGGCGGGCCCTTTTTCTGCGGAATAATCAAGAAGGTATAGAAATTATTCTGCATTTTAGCTCGTCTCAGAGATGACTCTTGGGTGAGTTAATCGCAAGCCTAAATTCTATACCGCCCCACTCCGACGGTTTGAAGGGTACGCCAGCCGCGTGCAGAAGAATTTAGACCGACTTCGTATCCTCTTTCATATCCCGCACTTGCAGCGACATATGAAGGGCTTCGCCCTAGAGCATTTTTCGCCTCCACACGGGCAAAGCCGCTTATGTGTCCATCGGTTGCAATCTTACGCGTTTGAATCAGCCGTCAATTGGCGCTTCAATTATCATATTATCGGAAAAAGTCAAGAAATATTAAGCGGAGATTATGATGCCACATCTAGTCAGAAAAGCCGTCCTGCAATCATCTCCGACGATTTGCATAGAGACTTTTCACTACTTTTTTGTCGCGTCATGGCTTCCCACGGAGCCCTCAGGGGCCTTTTTGACGACCAGCAGGGGATCGCCGACGTCCACCTGGTCGCCCGGGGAAATGAGTACTTCGGAAACTTTCCCGTTGATGACGGAAACGACATTGTTGAGCATCTTCATGGCCTCCAGGATAATCAGGACCTGCCCTGCCAGGACATCGTCCCCATCGGAGACGGGGACTTCACTCACCGTCCCTTTGATCGGTGAGCGAATGTCACCGGCCTGGGCGAGGGCCTCTATCTCCTTTGCGGACAGAGCGGCCTTTCTGGCGACCTTTTCGCCCTCCTGCTCCATCTCTGTGAGGATGGGCTCCGGGTGGTGATCGACGACGAGATAGGTCACCACGTCTCCGCTGCTCGTCTTGCGCTGGGGGCCGATGACCAGAGAGTGGAGCTTTCCGTAGGCATCGGGAAATTCAAAAGTCTCTGCAAGGTTGAAACCGCCCTTTTTGAACCAGATCTTCGGCGGCAGGATCCATGTCTTTCCGTACTTCTCCTCGAATTTGATGAAGTTGACAGCGTCATTGGGGTGCTGAAGGTAGAGGACCAACTCGTTTTCCGTTGCCTTTCGCTCCAGCCGTTTTTCGAGCACTCTTCTCTCGATTTCCAGGTCCACGTCTTCAACCTTCTGATAGCCCCCATCCCGCTCGAGTATCTTCCTCCATTCAGGCCCGAAAACGGCTTCGTAAATCTCATCGGCGGGGCGATAGAAAGGGAACTCCCCGTATCGGCCGAGCATGAGACTTCGGAGGTCGTCGTTGGCAGACTTGTACCGTGGCGGTTTCAGGACGTTGTTGACGGCCGTCGTCCAGAGGATTTGGGAGCCCGGTGTGACACTCCACCAGTTCCCCAGTTCGACCTGAACGCGGGGCAGTTCATTTTGCAGCATGTGCGGCATGAGATGGAGAAACCCCCCCTTTACGGCTTGTTCAAAGCTCGAGCCGGTGGCCCCCCCGGGCAGTTTGTGGATCTGAACGGTGGGGTCAAAACCGAGGAACTGCGATTCAAAGTCCTTGTAATACTCCCTCTCCGGTCTCAGCTTGTTCGACGTGTCGATGATGGCCTGCTTGTTGATCCCCAGGGCACGGTGTCCGTAATCTTCGAGGGTTTCAATGACGGTCAAGAGCGGGGGCGGACCGTAAAAACCCGTGAAGGCATGGTCTCCGCCGTTGACAATCTTCGCCCCGTTTCTGACGGCCTCGACGGTCCTTCCGATGTCGTTTCCATCGGTGTTGTGCCCATGATAGTGGATGATGAGGTCGGGGAATTTCTGCAGGATCGACTTCACGAGATCCCCGATTCTTTTAGCCGTTCCCAGACCCGCGTGATTTTTGATGCAGAGGATGATATCAGGACCGGTGACATCCAGGATTTCTCCGACCTTTTTCATGTAGTAGGCGTCTGTGTGCTCCGGGCCCGTGGAAAAGCAGATGGACGGCTCCAGGATGCGGTCAGCGGCCTTGACCTCTTCGAAAACGGGGACCATATTCGGAACGTAGTTCAGGAAGTCAAAGACCCTCCAGACCTGGACGCAGGGGGCAAAAGCACGCACGGTCAGACGGATGACGTTCTCCGGGTAAGGCCGGTATCCAAAGAGGTTGGTCCCCCGGCAGAGGGTCTGGAACATCGTCTCGGGCATCAGGGCGCTCAGGACCTGAAGTTTCTCAATGGGGTTAACCTGCCTGCGGAGCATGTCCACATGAACCGATGCTCCGCCGCTGATCTCAATGGAGAAATACCCGCAGGCGTTTCGCTCCTCGGCCACAAGGATCTGCGTGTGCGGCATGATCCGGTTCTTGAAATCGGATTGCGAAAGGTCCCTCTCCGTGTTGGTCAGATAGTAGCCCTCCGATTTTTTGATCTTGTCCAGGATATGCCGAACCCCCTTCTCTTTCATTTCCCGGGGGGTGATTCTTTCTTCAAAGGCCTCTTTACCTTTTCTCATGCTGTCTTCCTTGTCGATGATTCCCCTTCCATCCGAAAGAGCTGAATGCTGAATTCTTCCCCCTCCCGTCTAGTAGGCAAAGGGATTGATCTTCTTCACGTGGATTTCGGCAACGAGTTTTGCCAGTTTCGCGATCTCGCGCTCCGCCTCCGGGTAGTCGAAGATCCCGGGGTGAGTCTCGATATAGCCCGTATCAAATTTCCCCTTTTTGAAATCGGGCTCGTCACAGATACTCAGATAAAAGGGGATCGTCGTCCTGGGCCCAACGATCAAAAACCCCAGGAGCGCCCTCCTGAGCCGGTCAATCGTCTGTTCCCAGTCATAACCCCGGACCGTCATCTTGACCATCAAGGAGTCATATTCCGTGGGGATTTTGTATCCCTGGTAGACAATGCCATCCAGCCGGATACCGGGGCCGCCCGGTGACTGGTACACCTCGACGGTTTTTCCGCCTTCCGGCATGAAATGGTTTTTCGGGTCTTCTGCGTTGATTCGCACCTGAATGGCCTTGCCGTGGAGTTGGACACGCTCCGCGGGAATATCGATTTCATGTCCTTCGGCGATCCGGATCTGCTCCCGGACAATGTCCACGCCCGTCAATTCCTCCGTCACGGTGTGTTCGACCTGAAGGCGGGTATTGACCTCCATGAACCAGAATTCGTTCGTCTCGGAGTCCACAAGGAATTCCACCGTCCCGGCGTTGACGTACCCGGCCTGTCTCGCCGCGGCAATCGCGGCTTCGCACATGGCCTGACGCACGGTGGGCGGTAGATCCGCGGGGGCAATCTCGAGAAGCTTCTGGTGTCTGCGCTGAATGGAGCAGTCCCTCGAGCCGAGATGGATGATGTTCCCATGCTGATCGGCCAGGATCTGGATCTCCACATGCCTGGGTGCGGTGATGCACTTCTCGACATAAATACTTTCATCGCCGAAGGCCGAGCGGGCTTCCGTCCTTGCCAGCGGAAGCTGCACCAGCAGATCGGATTCACCCTCGACCTTGCGGATGCCCCTGCCGCCGCCCCCCAGCGAGGCCTTCAGCATGATGGGATAGCCGTTTTTCTTGCCGAAGGCAATGGCTTCCTGAACCCCCTTCTCCCCCTGAGTCAGGTTTCCCGTTCCCGGGATGAAGGGAATGCCTGCCTTTTTCATCATCTCGCGCGCGACGACTTTGTCGCCCAGGGCACGGATGACCCCCTGGGGCGGCCCGACAAAGACAATGCCGGCCTTCTCGCAGGCCGCAGGGAATTCCGGGTTTTCCGCCAGGAACCCGTATCCGGGGTGAATGGCGTCCGCCCCGCTCTTGCGGGCCGCCCAGATCTGCCGTTCAATATCCAGATAGTCCTTGCGCGGCCCGTCACCGATCAGGATGGCTTCGTCGGCCAGGCGGATGAAATAGGCTTCGCTGTCCGGTTTTTCGTAAACGGAGACCGCTCCGATCCCCAGTTCTTTGGCCGTCCGCATGATTCGGACGGCAATCTCGCCGCGGTTTGCTATGAGTATTTTCCTGATCTGTCTCTTTTTTTTCATAGGAAAGTCCCGAGATCCCCTTCCTCCCGTCTTTGGACACAACCGACCCTTCACATTCAGACAAATGCGTGGGAGGCTATATACTGGGATCCTCTGTTACTGTCAAGGGGATAGTCTCCCTGCGACCGTTGTGCAAGGCGGGCGCCCCTAGGAGGCCGACCAAGGATCAGAAGCTCTCCGCCTGGCCGGATAGGCGATTGATTCCAAAAATGATCTTGACACCAAAAGATTAGTTGGCTAAACGGTTTATTTACGATTTTTCGGAAGTTTTCTGAAAGGAGCCTCTATGGCAAAGTACGACTCTAATTCACTGCGAAATGTCGCCATCGTGGGGCATGGCAGCACGGGGAAAACCTCACTCTGCGAGTCCCTGCTCTTCGTCTCCGGCAAGACCGACCGCCTCGGCCGGGTCGATGACGGAACGTCGTCCATGGACTTCGAGCCGGAAGAACAAAAGAGGCGCATTTCCATCAGTGCGGCCCTGAACTTCCTCGAATGGGAGAAGCACAAGATCAACATCATCGACACCCCCGGTGATGCCAACTTTGCCATGGATACTCGAGGCGGTCTCCGTGTCGTCGATGCCGCACTGGTCGTTATCGATGCCGTCGGCGGCGTTGAATTCCAGACGGAGAAGGTCTGGGAGTCTGCCGATGAGTTTGGCCTGACCCGAATGGTCTTTATCAACAAAATGGACCGGGAACGTGCCAATTTCGCAAACACCATTGAAAGCGTGAAATCAACCCTGGGCCGGAAGGCCACACCGATTTATCTTCCGCTCGGGGCCGAGGATTCTTTCCGGGGGCTCATCGACCTGGTCAACATCAAGGCCCTGGTTTTTGATGACCCGAGGGGAAAGTTCAAGAGCGAAGATGTCCCGGCTGGGATGATGGAGGAAATCCGAAAAGCCAGGGAATCCATGGTGGAAGACATCGCAGAGTGCGATGATGCCTTGATGGACAAGTATTTGGAAAGCGGTGAGCTCACCGTCGAGGAACTCTATGCGGGACTTAGAAAGGGGGTCCTGTCGGGAAGCCTCGTACCCGCCACCTGCGGCTCTGCCGCAAAGAACATTGGTATGATTCCCCTCATGGACATGATCGTCCGCTATCTCCCCTCGCCGGTCGACCGGGGGGCCGTTACAGGCAAGGTTCCGGGCACGGACAAGGAAGTCAAGCGAATGCCCGTTGAAAAGGAACCCTTCTCGGGGTTTGTATTCAAGACCATCTCCGACCCCTATGCGGGAAGGCTCACCCTCTTCCGGGTCTATTCGGGAACGCTCTCGCCGGATTCCAACTTCTACAACGCCTCCCGGAAGGTGAGCGAGCGGTTCGGAAATATATTCTTCCTCGAGGGGAAAAACCAGCGGACCGCCGAATCGATCCTGGTACCCGGCGACATCGCCGCCATGGCAAAGCTCAAGGAAACCGTCACCGGGGATACGATCTGTGACGAAAAAAACCCCATCGCCTACGACAAGGTGCCCGTCATTCCAACGATCATCTCTTTCGCCGTCCAGCCCAAATCGCGGGGAGACGAGGAAAAAATCACCGCGTCGCTGAACCGCCTGATTGAAGAGGATCCAACCCTGACGGTGCACCGGGATGAACAGACCCGCGAGATCATTCTCTCCGGCATGGGTCAGGTTCACATTGAAGCCACGATCGAAAAATTGAAGCGTAAGTTCGGTGTCGAGGTCAACCTCTCAACACCCAAAGTGCCGTATAAAGAGACAATCAAGGGCAAGACGCAGGTTCAGGGAAAATATAAAAAACAATCGGGTGGTCGGGGCCAATACGGGGACACCTGGCTGGACATAGAGCCTCTGCCCCGGGGATCCGGTTTCCAGTTTGAGGACAGGATTGTCGGCGGCGTAGTCCCGAGACAGTACATCCCTGCCGTAGAAAAAGGCATCGTGGAAGCCATGGCCGAGGGTGTCCTTGCCGGATACCCGGTGGTCGATCTGAAGGTGGGCCTCTTTGACGGAACCTTCCACACTGTGGACTCATCGGAAATGGCTTTTAAAATCGCGGCTTCCATGGGCTTCAAAAAGGGGGTGCTCGCCTGCCAGCCGACGCTTCTGGAGCCTATCGTCAACATTGAAATCGAAATTCCCGAGGAATACCTGGGTGATGTCATTGGTGATTTGAACTCCCGTCGCGGCAGGGTCATGGGCATGGATACGAAGGGCCACCACCAGATCATCAAGGGGCAGGTTCCGCTGGCAGATATTCTCCGGTACGCGCCGGATTTGCGGTCCATCACGAGTGGCCGGGGGAGCTTCACCTATACCTTCTCCCACTACGAAGAGGTCCCGGCACCCATCGCAGAAAAAATCGTCGCCCAATCCAAGAAAAACAAAGAAGAGTAAGAGACTTGTACAGAGCAGGCATCCTCACAGTCAGTGACCGCGGAGCCCGCGGTGAGCGGGAAGACGTAAGCGGCAAGGTGATCGCCGAGATGCTTGCCGGTGTCTCCATAGAAGTGGCCGCATACGACATCGTCCCCGATGAGGAAGATCGCATCGCAGCCAAGATCCTCGAGTTCGTGGACGTTCAGAACCTCGATCTCGTCATCACCACCGGCGGGACCGGCGTCAGCCCCCGGGACGTAACCCCGGAGGCAACCCGGCGGGTCATGGATCGGGAAATTCCCGGCATGGCGGAAGTCATGCGACAGGAAAGCGCCCGCAAAACACCTCACGCCATGCTTTCCCGGGCGGTGGCGGCCATCCGCAAGCAAGCTCTCGTCATCAATCTCCCCGGAAGCCCGAAAGGGGCCCGTGAAAACCTTCAGGCCATTCTACCGGCCCTGGAACACGCGCTGGAAAAAATCAAGGGAAGTGAACGGGAATGTGCGTCCTGAGAAATTGAAGGGCCCGTTCCCGGTGCGTCCCCGGCCAGAAGATCCTTCCGCAGCGGGGACAACGTTTGAAATCCCGACCATGCCTTACGACATAATCGGGAACAACACCCGCGACACTCTCCGGTGCCACCTCTTCAAGGGTTTCGTTGCACAGAAGACAGCGCCCGAACATGATGGCGGGATCGGGTTTTATGGAAAGCTGGCTTAAAACCTCCCGGATCTGGTCCCCGACACGGTCTTCCCGCAGGATGATCATCACTCCCGGGTGGCTTCGCCCCGCGAGGTCGCGTTTTTTTGTGAGGACCACGCGCCCCTCTTTTTCCGCCTTTCGCAGAAAGGTCCGGTCCGCCTCCCCCCTGTAATAGACCGTGTCATAACCCAGGAGCCTCAGCCATTTTGACAACCTCCCCAGTGAACGGTCCGTGATAAACCTGACATCCATTGGAAAGATCACATGCCCTCAGATCGTCTTGGTCTCGTTGGAGGTCGGAGTGCTTTTCAGAAGACTTAAGTTTCTTCGCTCGAGGTCGTCGATTTTCCGGTACAGCCTGTTGATGGTCATCGTCAGCTTGAATCGTTCCACAATCCCCATGAGGCCCGTTACGATGATGCCGGCAAAGAACGACACAAAGACGATCAGGTAAACCGCCACCAGATGATCCAGGTATCCATAGTACTTGAGATGCACGTCACCGGGATTTTGGAAGGCGAAGGTGACAAAGAAAATAACGAAAGCCATGGTCATCAGAAAGTAAAGGAATTTCATTTCCGGCCCTCCGTTCTAATTTTTTTCAGCTCGCTCCTGAGTCTCCCCCTGGTCTTTACCAGGTCCTCCGGGATCACCCTGACCTCCCCCAGGACGCTCATGAAATTCGTGTCACCGCTCCAGCGCGGAACCACATGCAGATGCAGGTGGTCATCAATGCCGGCACCGGCCGCTTTTCCGAGGTTCATGCCGAGGTTGAATCCATGAGGACCATAGGCGCTCTTCAACGCGTGGATAGCGAGATCCATCAGTTCGAGTATTTCGAGCTTTTCTTCCGTGCCCAGGTCTTCAATGTTCTGGACGTGCCGGTAGGGCGCGATCATGACGTGCCCGCTGATGTAAGGGAATCGATTCATGAGGATAAAAGCATTTTGCCCTTCATGAACCAGGAGGCTCCTGTCGAGACCCGAGCCCCTGCAAAAGATGCATCCCTCGGGCTTTTTTCCCTTGATGTATTCGATTCTCCAGGGTGCGGACACATTTTTCATGGATAACCTCAAATCCGGTCCGGAACCTGCCGGCGCCTCTTCCATCAGACGCGAATAATCTCCCCTTCGATCCTGTCGCCGATTTGGAGAATGCCGATGGTGTTGTGGAGGGTGAAAAATCCCTCCGTGGCTGAACCGGGATTGAAGAAGAGCACCTTGCCCCTGAGCTCGTTCGAGGCCTGATGGGTGTGGCCGTAAACCAGGCAGTCAACGTCATCGAAGGCCTTGATGATCCGATGCTCGATGCCGAAAGGGGATCCCCATCCATGGATCAACCCGACCCGGTGACCGCCGATTTCGATGAGGCATTTATCGGGCAGGCGCTTTCTCACGTCCGGCGGATCCATATTGCCGTAGACGGCTTTCACCGGTTTGCCCTCAAAGGCATCGAGAACACGAATATCGGTCAGATCGCCGGCATGCAGGATGAGATCACAATCACGCAGGTAGCGGCGAAAGATCTCAGCCAGCCTCTCGCTGTAACCGCTAAGATGGGTATCCGAAAGAACACCGACTCTCAAGAGGGCCGCTCCTTCAAAAGCTCAGAAATTATATATCGGAAGTTCAAAAAGACAAGTCTTTTTTGGCATTTCACCCTCCTCACGGCAGACGTTCTCGTATGCGATACCCTGTCTTGGGGGGAGCTTTCGTTTGACTTTTTCTTGGCAGGCATATTATAGTAACTTAGCGATTTTTCAGGGGTCATCAAATGCTGGAAACAACGCTGGGGAAAATGGCCGATAAAATCCTGGCGCTCGACGAGGCGTCGCTCACCAGCCTGTGGGAAAAATACAAGCTGAAGATGGAAAAGTTCGAGCCGACAAAAGAATGGGAGCGATCGGTTATCATTTTCTTCATCATTAACTCCGTTCGCGTCAAGAATCACATCTTCAATGAACGGATTCTCCAGGCCCAGCACGCCAAACCCGCGGACACCCCCCCCAAGGGGAAGCCGCCGCTCAAACTCGTCAAATAATGGAAAGAGCAAAAGCCCTCAAAAGGATAAAAGAACTCCGGGCGCTCATCCACTACCACAACCGTCGCTACTATCAACTCGATGACCCGGAAATCACCGATGCACAATACGACCTCCTCATGCAGGAGCTCGTGGCGTTGGAAGAGCAATTCCCCGAGATCGACCGGACAGACTCTCCCACCCGGCGCGTCGGTGCGGCCCCTCTCGACAAGTTCAGCACCGTCATCCACTTAAGCCCCATGCTCAGCCTGGCCAACGCCTTCACGGAGGAGGAAATTTCCGAATTCGACGGGCGTGTCAAGCGACTCCTTCATGCCGAGGAAGAATTCCATTACGTCGCAGAACCCAAGATCGACGGTGTGGCCGTCAACCTCATCTACGAAAACGGATCCTTCGTCGTGGGGGCGACCCGCGGGGACGGGTTCACCGGGGAAGACGTCACGCAGAATTTAAGAACCGTCCACGCCCTCCCCCTGCGGATGGCCGCTTCGGGGGAGCGTGTCCCCGACCGCATCGAAATCCGGGGAGAGGTCTATCTCGAAACCGCTGCATTCAGAAAGCTCAACAAGAAAAGGCTGGAGCAAGGAGAGGCGGCCTTCGCCAACCCGCGGAACGCCGCGGCCGGATCCCTCCGCCAGCTGGACTCCCGCATCACGGCCCGAAGACCCCTCAATATCTTCTGTTACGGCATCGGGGAGGTGACCGGTTGGACCTTCCACGGCCAGTGGGAAATTCTCCGGTGCCTCTCCCGCTGGGGCTTCCATGTGAACCCCGACGCCAAGAGGGTCCGGGGCGTGGGGGGCTGCATCGAATACTACCGCCAATTGACGGAGTTCCGTGAGAAGCTCCCCTACGAAATCGACGGTGTGGTCATCAAGGTCGATGACCTCGCACTTCAGTCGAGGCTTGGCACGATCACGCGAAGCCCCCGATGGGCTCTGGCCGTCAAATTCGCTCCCACACAAGCCACAACGGTGGTCAGGGAGATCATCATCAACGTCGGCCGAACCGGCGTTCTCACACCGGTGGCGGTTATGGAACCCGTTCAGGTGGGCGGGGTCACCGTCAGCCGGGCCACCCTTCACAACGAGGACGAGATCCGGAAAAAAGATGTCCGTGCCGGGGACACGGTTATCATCCAGCGGGCCGGGGACGTCATTCCCGAGGTCGTCAGGGTCATCGAATCGAAGCGAACAGGAAAAGAAAAACCTTTCCGCATGCCCGAACGGTGTCCCGAGTGTGGATCCCATGTCGTCCGGCTCGAGGGTGAGGCGGCCCACCGTTGCATCGATCTGGCCTGCCCGGCCCAGGTCCGGGAGAACATCAAGCACTTCGTCTCCCGGGGGGCCATGGATATCGACGGGCTTGGGGATCGGATCGTCACCCAGCTTCTGGAGGCACGGGCCATTGAAGACCCCTCTGACCTCTACACCCTCACGAAAGAGAAACTCCTGGCACTCGATCGCTTCGGTGAAAAATCGGCCCAGAATCTTATGGAAGCCCTCGCGCAGTCCAAGCACCCGCCACTGGAAAAACTTCTTTTTGCGCTCGGCATCCGGCATGTCGGAGAGCACGTAGCCAAAATCCTCGTAAAGGAATTCGGGTCAATGGAGCACATCTCTGCAGCCACGGCCGAGGAACTGTCGGCCATCGAGGGCATCGGTCCCACCATTGCCGAGAGCATCGCCGGCTTCTTCCGTGAGCCCCACAACAGGAAAATCATCGCCAAACTTCTGAAATCGGGCGTCAGACCGCAGGAGCGGATGGTGAAAGCAGGTGCCCCCCTGGCGGGTAAGACCTTCGTCTTCACGGGAGGGCTTGAGAATTTCAGCCGGGACGGAGCGAAGGATCTCGTGGAGTCCCTCGGTGGAAACGTGTCCTCTTCGGTCACAAAGAAGGCCGATTACGTTGTTGCGGGAACCGATCCAGGTTCCAAGCACGACCGGGCTGTCAAGCTCGGTCTTCCCATCCTCGACGAAGCGGCCTTCCTAAAACTGATCGAAGACATGAAAGCGAAATAACTATCCAGCCCCTAAAGCCTTTAGCCTTTAGCCTTTAGCTGTCAAAGGTCAGGACATCTGTCATTTAGCCCTTAGTCTGGTGCCTATTTTTACATGAAACGGGTTCACGTTTACATCTCCGGACTTGTTCAGGGTGTCTTCTTCCGGGCAAGGACGCACCGGGAGGCCACCCGTCTCGGTCTCGGCGGGTGGGTCCGCAATCTCCCTGACGGCCGCGTGGAGGCCGTCTTTGAAGGTCCTGATGAAAAGATCAAGGAAATGCTTGACTGGTGTCGGCAGGGGCCGAGCGGTGCTCTTGTCGAAGGCGTTGAGTTGATCGAGGCGTCCTACACGGGCGCTTTCAGGGATTTCATGATCCGGCACTGACGACGGTCAGGCCTCGTTCCCGGCGATCCGGTCATGACGGGCCTCTTCCATAATCCCTTTCTAACAGTATTCCCCCATCACCTCGCCGAAACCCTTCATGGCATTCACAATCGTCGCATCATCCACGCAGTAGGCGATTCGAAAATAACCCGGGCAGCCGAAGCCGCTTCCCGGAACGGTGAGAATGTTTCGCCTCTGCAGACTCCGGACGAATTCGACGTCATCGGCAATGGGGGTCTTCGGGAATAGATAGAAGGCCCCTTGGGGCTTCACGAAAGAGTATCCCCTTTCGGCAAGTCCCTGACAGAGAAGGTCCCGTTTTCTTTCATATTCGTCCACGTTCACCCTGGACCCGATCACCTTCGGCAGGACCCGCTGGATGAAGGCAGGGGCATTGACAAAACCGAGCATCCGGTTGCACATGATGAGTCCGCCGAGCAGGGTTTCGACGGCTTCCGCTTGAGGATGAACAGCAATGAAACCGATACGCTCACCCGGAAGAGACAGGGTCTTGGAGTAGGAGTTGGCAATGAGACTTTCGTGATAAATCTTCAGCAGGCTCGGAATCTTCACCCCATCATAGACAATCTTGTCATAGGGTTCGTCCGATATGAGGTGGATGACCCGGCCGAGTTTTCTTCCCTTCGCGACCAGGATTTCCGCAAGCCCACGGAGCTCGGTCTCGGTGTAGACCCGCCCCGTGGGGTTATTGGGCGAATTGATCAAAAGAGCCTTTGTCCTCCCCGAAATGGATGCTTCGATGGCCTCGAGATCCAGAGAGAAGTCCTCCGTCGTCCTGACCAGTTTCGCGACACCGCCGTGATTGTCCACGTAGGCCGGATACTCCACAAAAAAGGGGACCATGACGAGCACCTCGTCTCCCGCGTCGAGAATCGTCTTTAAAATGACATTCAACGCGCCGGCGGCCCCGCAGGTCATGATCACGTGTTCCGCGGCCAGAGGGACGCCGTGCTCTTGACCGAGACAGTCGGCCACGGTCGCCCTCGTCTCTAAAAAGCCTGCATTGGGCATGTAACCGTGGACACCCGGTCTTTCATCGGCAGCGACTTCCAGAAGGGCCTTCTTCAAAGCGACGGGCGGCTCGACATTGGGATTTCCAAGACTGAAATCGAAGACATTCCCGGCGCCGAACTCCTTCTTCAGGCGCAACCCGTCCTCGAACATTTTTCTGATCCAGGATGACTGGGTGATGGTCCTCTCGATCTTCTTCGAAACCGCCATGGCGCCCTCCTCAGGGATGGGGGATTTACCGGGTCCTTGCTATCACAGAAAAAGATTCCCCGTCAACCAAAAGCCTTTCTCAAGAGGTCAATACTTCTTGACTTTTGAGGACCGCTCCACTAAACTTCACCCGCTTCGCGGGCGGCACGGACCGCTGTCCCGGCACCTTTCTGAATGATGTTCGCGGGTGCCGCCGCTATCCACAGGCATCACGCATTCCGGATTTCCCATCAGGGGCCTTACCATGATTCTGGAAAAAAAAGGACGAATAGCGGAAGGTCTCTATTCGATCGGGCACCCGGATATCCCCGTTTGGCTTTTGATGAGTCAGGCGCCTGCCCTTTTCGACGCGGGAATCACCTTTATGGGACCGCAATACCTCGCAGACCTCAGGGAGCACCTGGGGGATGTCAACCGCCTGGGCTATCTATTCCTCACCCATTCCCATTTCGACCACGCCGGTTCGGCCCCCTACCTGAAGCGGCACATCAAAAACCTGAAGGTGGCCGCAAGCGCTTTGGCGGCGGAAACCTTCAAAAAGGAAAATGCCATCCGCCTCATTCAGAGCCTGAGCCGTGATTACGAGGAAAAATTCAGCCACCTCATCGGGCCGGAAAATGTGCTCTTCGATACCCTTACGGTAGACCGGACACTCCAAGACGGTGAGGAAGTGGACCTCGGCGGGGGCTGGCGCGTTCAGGTGATCGCGACACCGGGACATACCCGGGACGGCCTTTCCTACTACATCCCGAGGATCCGGGGACTGATCATCGGGGAGGCGGCCGGTGTTCCTGACCGGAATAGGGTCATACACCCCGAGTTTCTGGCGAGCTACCGGGACTACATCGCCTCTTTGAAGAAGCTGACGGAACTGGATGCGGACGTGGTGATGATAGCCCATCACTATGTTTTTACCGGTGAGGATGCCCGCGGCTACCTGTCTAAATCTCTCGAAAGGACGGAAGCCTTCCGTCGGCGCATCGAGGATTACCTGAAGAATTCAGGTGGCCGTCGAGAAGCGGTTGTCCGGCAGATCTACAAGGAGGATTACGAGGATACGGGCGCCATTCAGCAGGACTCGAGGGCTTTTCTCCTCAACCTGGAAGCCAAGGTCAGGGCTGTTGCCGAAAACCGATAAAGACGGCGTCAGGTGACACACGACGCTGCATCAAGATACGATGAAAGGAGCTTGGAGGTATGAATATTCTCATTTTCGGACCCAACGGAAGCGGGAAAGGGACGCAGGGGGCGATCGTACAGAAGAAATACAGCGTCCCCCATATCGAGACGGGGGTTATTTTCAGGGACAACATCAAGAAAGGAACGGATCTCGGCAAGAAGGCGAAGGCCTTCATCGACCGCGGCGATCTCGTTCCCGATGATATCACCATCCCCATGATCCTCAATCGTTTGAAGGAGCCTGACTGCAAGTCCGGCTGGCTCCTCGACGGTTTTCCCCGGAACCTGGCTCAGGCGGAGGCCATGTGGAAGGCGCTGCAGAACGAAAAAATGAAGCTCGATTATGTGATCGAGATCACCCTGTCACGCGACATAGCCAAGAGGCGCATCATGGGCCGGAGGCTCTGCCCCATAGACAACAATCACCCGAACAACATTTACATCGACGCCATCAAGCCGGCGATGAAAGGCGGCAAGACGGTCTGCCGGGTCTGCGGTGCCGATAAACTGGCGACCCGTGCCGACGACCAGGATGAGGTGGCGATCGACAAGCGTCACGGCATCTATTACGACACCAAAACGGGGACCCTGGCCGCCGTCCATTATTTCAAAGACCGTGTGAAGGTGCTGAGCGTCGATGGCAGCCCGGGTGTCAAGGAAGTGTCTGAAGATCTTCTGCGCAAACTGGGTTAAGAATCCCCGAAACCATGATGAAATAAAAAGCCCTCCCGCTCCGCCGGGGAGGGCTTTTTCTCTTGATGAAACCTTGGATAATTGCTGCGGCCGCAGAAATAAAAAAACGTAGGTGGATCATCACCTTTTAAAATGTCAGGGGTACAAACCGAAACTGATCGACATCAAAAAGCCCCCGGTCGGTTAATCTGAGATGCGGAATGACGGGGAGGGCCACGAAGGACAGACACATGAAGGGGTGGCTTATGACTCTTCTCCCCAGAGACTTTGCGGCTTTTTCCAGGGACGCATGGAGAACCGATACGTCCTCAAAGGGCCTGTCCGACATGAGACCGCCGACCGGGAGCGGGAGGTGAGCCCGGATGGCCCCGCCGCTCACCACAACGATACCACCTCGTGTTTTCCTGAGGGCCTCAACGGCAGAGAGGATTTCCCTATCGTCCGTCCCGGCAACGATGACGTTGTGGGAATCATGGGCGATCGTCGATCCGATCGCGCCCCGTTCCAGGCCGAGACCCGCCAGGAAGCCCACACCCACATTTTGGGTCCCCCGGTGCCTCTCCACGACGACGACCTTGGCGTTTCCCATTCTTTTCGGCTCCAAGGTTTGTCCGTCTATGTCAACCTCTTCCTTCTCGGTGAGAATCTGGTGCTCCACGAGCCGGATGACCCGCAATTTTCTTCCCCGGGGAAATACCTCGATCTTTTTTCGCAGAGTCTCCCGGTCGGGAACGTTAAAATGCGAAAGGGACGATGGGGCTCTGAATTTTACGAAGTCTGCCTCATAACGTCCCTCCCCGAAAACCCAGCGACCCGCCCGGAGGACGCCTTTGACCTGGAATCGCCTCAAATCGTTGAGGAGCACAAGATCCGCCCTGAAACCCGGAGCAACAGCGCCTCTGTCATGGAGCCTGAAGTGCCGGAAAGGATTACAGCAGGCGATCTTCAAGGCCATCAACGGATCCATGCCGTAACGCACGGCCTTTCTCAGGGTATCATCGATGTGACCTGTCCGGACGATGTCTTCCACCGAACGATCATCAGAAGCGAAACCGAACCGGTCGGAAGAAAAAGGCGTCACGAGTGGCAGGAGGTCTTTGAGGTTCTTCTCCGACGTGCCTTCCCGGAGGTAGAGAAACATCCCCTTCCCCAGTTTCTCTCGACCCTCTTCCACCGAGGTGGTCTCATGATCGGAGCGTATCCCCTGAACAATGTATTGTGACAGCGCCCTTCCAGAAAGCAGGGGCGCGTGACCGTCCATGACGCCGTTGCGGTACAGGCAGATCTTCTCCAGACAGGATCGGTCAGCCGCCAAAACGCCGGGGAAGTTCATGAACTCCGCCAGGCCCACAACCCTCGCGTGAGATCTGTACTTCCGGATGAGAGCCGGCGTAAAAACGCCGCCGGATGTCTCGAAGGTTGTCGCGGGCACGCAGGAAGGCAAGAGGAAAAAGATGTCAAGCGGAATTCCTTCGGAGACATCGAGCATGAAACGAAGCCCCGTTTCGCCGAGAGCGTTGACGATCTCGTGTGGATCGGCAAAGACAGCCGCCGTCCCGCGCTTCACACAAGCCCGTGCAAATTCCGAAGGGGTGAGCATGGTGCTTTCAATGTGGATGTGGCAGTCCGCAAAACCCGGCGCCAGGCAGAGGCCCTTTGCCTGGAAGACCTCCCGCGCCTTCAGGTCCTCCAGGGCGATGACCCTGCCCCGATGGACCGCCACGGGAAGGGATTCCAACCGGCCGGCAAAAAGATTCACCACCTTCGCGCCCCGGATGAGCAGATCGCATTTACTCCTCCCGGCGAAGATCTCCCGTAGGTCTTCCGCCTCCCGGATACAGGGGTTGATGTCCGATAAGCGCCTCATCTTTTTCCATTCCAACAAAAAAAGAAACCCCGTGAAAGTGGAGCTTTCCGGGGTTTCAAGCGCAGCAGGTCTTCTTTTTCAGAGAGAGGCCAGAAATCCATCATGATGAAAATGCCGCTGGATATCTCCGAAATCTTTGTAGTGGATACAGGAAAGCCCCTTCTTTGAGAAGGTCTTGTAGAGGATCCCTTTGGCAAAGACGACGTCGGCTTTTTCCGCCGGGCAGACATCGGAATAGCCGTCGCCGATGTAAATGATACGGTCGAAGGAGGGTCTCAACCTCTGCAGGATCAGGCTTTTGCAGGTCCCGCATTTGTCGCACTCCGGGTTTTCTTCGGGGAACTCGATGGCAAATCCCTGCCCGTCGCGGAAACGGGCCACATTGGAGAAGAACGGGATGTCCCCGAGCCCGTCTTTTCGGAGGACGAGGTCGATGTAAAAATCAAGTCCATCCGAAAGGATCTTGAGATCGATCCCCGCCTGTCGGCAGAAGGCGTAAAAGGAGACAAAGTGAGGGTCCACCGCCGCATGGGTCCGGACGTATTGCTGCATCTCCTCCCGCGACCCGCGGATGAGGGCCGCGATCCTCGAATAGGCCTCTTTCGAACCGATCTCGCCCGAACAATAGGCCCGGTCAATCTCATTCCATCCCCGGCCGGTGAATTTCTCCAGGACCTGGTAGCCGACGTCCATCGGGCTTACCGTACCATCAAAGTCAGCGATGATCAGCAACTTCCTGTTCATGTCTGTGAAAGACCCTCAGGACCCCTTTCTTTTTTTGAAATCCCGGTAGAGGATATAACCCCCGAGGGCGATCAGCCCCAGAGACGTGACGACGTTCAGCACCAGCTGGCTCATCTCCGTGTACCAGTTTCTCATGAAGAGAATGGCGAACCCCGCCGCGCCGATGATCCAGCCGATAATGTCTTTCGGCTGTTGAATGAGAATCCCGATGGCCACTACGATCAAGAGAATCGGCCAGCTCTTGTCGAACTTGTACAGGCCGATCACGTCCAGCAGAAAGAGCCCTCCCAGGGCCACGAGAATCATCGCGCCGGTGACAATTCGCATCTTCTTTCTCTCTTCCACTTTTCCCTCCTTGTTCCAGACGGGTCTTCGAATATCGGGATGCTCGCTTTACTCCTTCAACTTTAAAAAGGGTTTGACAATGTCGATGGGTATCGGGAAAATCGTCGTCGTGTTGTTTTCAGTGCCGATCTGGACCAGCGTCTGGAGGAACCGGAGTTGAAGCGCGATGGGCTGAGTGGACATGACCTGTGCCGCATCTGCAAGTTTCTGGGCTGCCTGGAACTCGCCCTCGGCGCTGATCACCTTCGCCCTTCTCTCCCTTTCCGCCTCCGCCTGTTTGGCCATGGCGCGCTTCATTTCCTCGGGCAGGTCGATGTGCTTGACCTCCACGAGGGCGACCTTGATCCCCCAGGGGTCCGTGGCCCGGTCCAGGATTTCCTGGATGTGTTGATTCAATTTTTCCCGCGAGGCGAGGATCTCGTCGAGTTCCACCTGGCCGCAGACGCTCCTCAGCGTGGTCTGGGCGAGCTGGGATGTGGCATAGAGAAAGTTTTCCACATCGATGATCGCGCGGTTGGCATCCATGACACGGAAATAGACCACGGCGTTTACCTTGATGGAGATGTTGTCCCGCGTGATCACATCCTGGGGCGGTACGTCCATGGTGATCGTCCTCGTATCGACACGGACCATGCGATCGACAATCGGTATGAGGAGGATCAGTCCGGGACCCTTCGTGGCCAGGACCCTTCCCAAACGGAAGATGACCGCCCTCTCATACTCGTTGAGTATTCGAATGGCAGCCGCCAGAAACATAACGACGAGAACGACCAATACAATGATAGCATACATGATTTAGCCTCCCTTCTTTTCTTCACCGGATAACTCGACGTCCAGGGTGAGCCCCCGGATGCCGACGATTTTCACACGGCTTCCTTTTTTGATCGGCGACGGACTGAAGGCTTTCCAGTATTCTCCTTTGAGAAAGACCTTGCCCTCTTCCCCGACATCGGTCACGGCTTCCGCGTATTCGCCGATCATGCCCTGCTGGCCCGTGACGGGTTTCCGGAGCTGCGCCTTGACGGCCAGGCTAATGACCCCCGCAAAGAAAAGCGACGTGATGACGATGGCCGGGATCAGGACATCCCAGGAAACCCTGAGGGCGGGATCGGGCGACTCGAAGAGCATGATGGATCCCAGCGTAAAGGAAATAACTCCTCCGATCGTGAGAACACCGTGGCTCATAACTTTTATCTCCGCAATGAAAAGTATGACGGCAAACAGAATCAAGAGGATCCCGGCATAGTTGATCGGAAGCGTCTGAAAAGCAAAAAAGGCCAGGATGAGGGAAATACCTCCGACGATCCCCGGAAGGACCACACCGGGATGGGCGAACTCGAAATAAAGACCCGCAAGCCCAATGATAAAAAGAAGGTAGGCAATGTTGGGATTGCTGATGGTGATCAGAATCTTCTCCCGGAATCCCATGGATTTCATCTGGAGTTCGGCGCCCCTGGCCCTCAGCTTCTTCTTACCGGAAGGCAGGCTGATCTCTCTTCCGTCGATCTTTTCAAGGAGTTCGTTGAGATCGCCGGCTATCAAGTCGATGACCCGCAGGCTCAGGGCCTCTTCGGCGGCTATCGAGGCGCTCTTTCGGACCGCTTTCTCCATCCACTCGACATTACGGCCCCGCTCCTTGGCGATACTCCTGGCATAGGCAACGGCGTCGCTCTCCACTTTTTCCAGCATGGTTTCGTCCATCTTGCCCGCGCCGATCGCAACAGGGTGGGCCGCACCGATGTTCGTCCCGGGCGCCATTGCGGCAATGTGGGCCGCGATCGTGATAAAAGCGCCGGCCGACGCGGCCCTGGCGCCTTTCGGCGCGACATAGACGATCACCGGAAGGGGGGCATTGAGAAGGGACTTGATGATATCACGCATGGCCAGGTCCAGTCCGCCCGGCGTGTCCATCTGGATGATCAACCCCTCTGCACCCGCCTTGGATGACGCAGCGACGCTTGCAACGATGTACTCCGCTACGGGCGGGGTAATAGCCGAGTCTATAACAATGACGTCGAAACGGGGCTTTTGTTCCTCCCCGAAAGCAGGACCGCTCATCGCCGTGACCAGAAGCAAAACCATCAAACCGATGGATCGGACCCCGATGTTTCTTCTCGAAAGTTTCATAACCTTACCTTTTTCTTCGACGGATCCTCCTCTTAAAGTACCTTCATGATGAGCTGAATGTCTTCCCAGACCTGTTTTTTGGCGTCGGGGTTCCGGAGGAGATAGGCCGGGTGATAGGTGGGCATGACCTGCACCCCCCTGAATTCGTGGAATTTTCCGCGGAGCACCGTGATGGGAACATCGGTTTGGAGTATCCTTCTTGCCGCGAAGGTTCCCAGTGCACAGATCACCTTGGGCCGGAGAGCCTCGATCTGCTTGATCAGGAAGGGCTCACAGGTCTCCATCTCTTCCTGTTTCGGATTGCGGTTCTGAGGCGGACGGCACTTCAGGATGTTGCAGATGTAAACATCCTGCCGCTCAAGCCCCATGGCCCCGATGATTTTTGTCAGAAGCTGGCCGGCCCGGCCGACAAAGGGTCTGCCCTGACGGTCCTCTTCCTCACCGGGCGCCTCACCAATAAAAACCAGATCGGCTGAGGGATTCCCTTCGCCGAAGACAAGGTTTCTCCGCGCGCGGTGAAGGGGACACCTTTGACAGTCACCAAGCTCCCGGCGAACATCTTCGAGGGTTCGTACGGAGGATGAAAGGTTCTCCCCCGTGTTTTCAAGGTCGAGACGTTCCTGCCGGGTTCCCCTTCCCTCTCCGGCGTTCATCCCTTTTAGAAAAAGATGGTCGTATCGCCCGCCGACCCCTCCCTCGCGGATGTGCCCTTTGATAGAACGGATCAACTCAAGCATTTCATCTCTCAAATCTTCGTCTCTTTCCCGCAAGGGTGAACCTCCAGCCTTGACTTCTCAGCCCTTCTTTTTCCTGAGGGCCTTCACACGATCCAGGATCCGGTCCGCCACCCGTTTCTTTTCCATGAGCGGGAGATCCTCCGATCCGCCCTGCCGGTCGAGAATCTTGACGATATTCGTTTCCGCCTGGAAACCGGCACCGGCCTGTGTGATGTCATTGGCCACAATGAGATCCATGTTTTTCTGGATCATTTTCTTCTTGGCGTATTCCACGAGCTGATCCGTCTCCACGGCAAAACCGACGAGAATTCTTTTTCCTTTCTTCTCGCCGATTTCAGCAATGATATCAGGATTCCTGGCCAGATGCAAAACCATGGGGCCGGTCTTTTTCTTAATCTTCGATCTGGAGAAGGCCTCGGGGCGGTAATCGGCCACGGCGGCTGCCTTGACGATGACCGTCGAATCCTTCATTTCCTTCATGACGGCATCCCTCATCTCTGAAGCGGACTCCACCCCCATAAAGCGAACACCCCGGGGCACCGGAAGGGGGGTCGGGCCGCTGATGAGTGTGACCTCCGCCCCCCGGCGTCGGGCCATCATTGCAACGGCGTACCCCATTTTCCCCGACGAGTAATTCGTGATGTAACGCACCGGATCGAGGGGCTCACGGGTCGGTCCCGCAGTAACGAGAATCCTCTCCCCCGCGAGATCCTTTACCGTGAGAGCCGATTCCACTTCCTCCACGATATCTTCGAGCTCCGCCAGCCTGCCGAGTCCTTCCGTTTTACAGGCCAGCTCCCCATAGCCGGGGTCGACAAAGGCGTATCCATTCGCCCTTAATTTTGTGATATTTTCCTGGACGATGGCATTCGCGTACATATGGACATTCATCGCCGGGCAGATCAAAACGGGCGCCTTCGTGGCCATGATCATCGTCGTCAAGAGATCATCGGCGATTCCAGCGGCCACCTTCCCGATGAAATTGGCCGTCGCCGGCGCGACGACGACCGCATCGGCGCTGTCGGCGAGGGACACATGGCCGATCTCCCATTCACCGGTCAGGGTGAAGGTATCGGTGTAAACGGCATTTCCGGAGAGGGTCTGCAGGGTCAGGGGTGTCATAAACGCCGTGGCGTTTCTCGTCATGATCACGTGGACCGATGCTCCCCGCTTGACGAATTCTCTCGTCAGCTCCGCCGCTTTGTATGCGGCAATCCCGCCGGTGATCCCGAGAACAATTTTTTTCTTTTCCAGCATGGGGCCGATCCGCTCCTTTTATAACAAATAGTTTATGCCAAATGCGCTGAAGTAAAGCCCGAAGACCATGAGCACGACGGCGCAGGTTCCGACAATCCCCCGGTAGACCTGCAGGTTGATATAACGTCTTCCGCGGGCAACCAGGAAGGATATGATACTGTACCACAGAAGATCTGCTAGGATGTGGCCTGCGAAAAACACCATGACACCGGCAACCCCCCATTTCATGGAGACGAGGACATAACCCAGCCCGATCGTCGCCCACCACAAAATCCAGTAGGGGTTGGACAGGCTCGTGACGATTCCCGCCGCCACGGGGCCGCCGGAGAATCCCCGCTGGGTAGAGAGATCGAGTTGCAACTGACGAACCTCCCTCAACATGCCCAGGGACATCCAGAGTAGAAACCCTCCCCCGATCACCCCGACGAGACCGAGAAACAGCGGTTCGTTGATCCATCGGGCGAAGCCCGCAACGAGAAGGGCCAGGAGGATCACTTCCAGGATGCCGTGGCCAAGGACTACCTGCGGTCCGGCCCAGAACCCCCTTTTCGAACTTTCGCTGATCGTCACGGTCAGCACGGGTCCGGGCATCAAGGCACCGGACATGGCAATGATGAAAGACGACAGGAAAATGGCTGGCAGTGTCTCCAAGGAATCGAAGCTGAACCCTTCTTTTTCAATAAATCTGCATATTTTGATATACCAAAAGCCCGGAGAGGTCAAGAGATTAAAGACCGGCAGGCCTCTCCATGCCCCGGCTGGAAAGATTCTTGAAATATTTTCCAATCCGGGTATGATGTCACCGCTTTTCTACCATAAGGAGGAGATGGATGAAGCAACTAAAATGGGTGCTCTGGGTGTTCGGTCTTCTAACCGTCGGGTTTGCCGGCTGGGGTATTTTTGTTTTCTTCGAAATGGAAAAACCCTCACTCACCCTGAAAGAGGAACTCCATTACCTGGGACCTCGGAAGAACATCGTCTTCACGGCCGTCGATCAGAGAAGCGGCATCCGCGACGTCCAGGTCACCCTGACCCAAGACAACGTGACACATACGCTCCTTTCCCGGCCGTACCCGCAGAAAAGGGTCCAGGAGGAAACGTTTCAGCTGGAGACACCCCTGAAGGGGATGACGTTGAGAGAGGGGGAGGCCCTTCTCAGCATCGTTCTCACGGACCACTCGCTTCTGAAGAACACGACACGAACCAATTTCCACGTCCAGATCGACATGGCACCGCCCCAGGTCTTTCTCCTGAATACGGCCAACAATGTCAATCCCGGCGGATCCGGCGTCACCCTGTACAGGGCTTCCGAGGAACTCGCCGAAAGCGGCATCCTTGTGGGAGAGGATTTCTTCACCGGTTTCCCCATCGCCGTCTCAGGAAAACCCTGCTATCTGAGCGTCTTTGCCCTGCCCCTCGACGCCGGCAAAAAAACGATCAAGATGGCTGTGATGGCCGAGGACAAGGCCGGTAACCGGACTTACGCGGGGCTTCCCGCCCTCATCCGGAACAAGAAGTTCCGTTCGGACAGGGTCACAATCAGCCAGAACTTCCTGGATCAGAAAATGCCGGAATTTGCCCAGAGATACCATCAGCAGCAAAAAACGCCCCTCGAGGTTTTCCTCTTCGTCAACGGTCAGCTCCGCGAGGAAAACGCGAAGCAGATTGTCGCCATCTGTAAACAATCTGCAGGGAATAAACTCTGGGAAGGACCCTTCCTGCGGATGAAGAATGCGGCTCCCATGGCCGCTTTCGGCGATGACCGGACCTACCTCTACGACGGCAAGGCGGTCACGAAAAGCGTCCACCTGGGCGTTGATCTGGCATCGACGGAACGGGCGCCCATCGAGGCTGCGAACCACGGTATCGTCCTCTTCACCGGTTATCTGGGCATCTACGGGAATACCGTCATCATCGATCACGGACTCGGGCTGACCAGCCTGTATGCCCATCTATCCGAAATCTCGGTCAAGAAAGGGCAGGAGGTTAAAAAGGGAGATCCTCTTGGGCTCAGCGGTTCAACAGGGTTTGCCGGTGGCGATCATCTGCACTTTGCCATCCTCGTCGACGGGAAATTCGTGAACCCCGTCGAATGGTGGGATCCTCACTGGTTGAAGGACAACGTGGAGGGCAAGATGGCCGTGTCCTTCTAGCTCCGGAAGATGTCCCGGTGCTGGGTGTTGACCAGGAAATTTCGTCCGGAGAAATAGCCCCCGAACTTGTTCGCCATGACGACGGACCGGTGCTTTCCCCCGGTGCACCCCAAAGCGATGTTCAGGCTTGATTTGCCTTCGTTCTCGTACAGGGGAATGAGAAACTCCATGAGCTTGAACGTTTCCTCAAGGAAGGTGACGCTCTCGTTCCAGCCCATAACGTATTCCTCCACTTTTTGATCGTTCCCGTCGAAGTTCTTGAGATCTTCCACGAAATAAGGGTTCGGGAGGAAACGCACATCGAGGACGATGTCGGCATCGGGGGGCAAACCGTAGCGGTATCCGAAGGATGTACAATTGATGACCAGCCGCTTGTCCGCCGGTGAGGTCATGAAATGTCGCTGGATGACATCCTTGAGCTGATGGACGTTGAAGGACGAGGTATCGATGACCTTGTCGGCCATCTTTTTCAAGTTCGAAAGCCGCTCCCGTTCCAGCGTGATCCCCTCCATGACGATGCCCTTCTCGCAGAGGGGGTGGGCCCTGCGGGTTTCGCTGAACCGTCGAAGCAGGGCCTCGTTGCTGGCATCCAGAAAGACAATCTCTATCCGGTAGCCTTTTTCCTTCAACGTTTCGAACGTTTTCATGTAGCGGTTCAGAAAGGACCGCTCCCGGAGATCCATCACGAAAGCGACCTTGGAGATCTCGCTTCCGGCCTCCGTTTGAATCTCGAGAAATTTAGGGAGCAGGACAACGGGCAGATTGTCCACACAGTAGAAACCGACGTCCTCCAAAGCCCGGAGCGCCGTACTCTTTCCGGAACCCGAAAGACCCGTCACGATCACGATTCTGACGTTCTGCATCGCTGACCCCCGTTTTTTTATGCCGTCTTTCCCTGTTGGCGTCTTTTTACGAGAACATCTTTTGCCAGGACCTCGACGACCGTGGCCATGTTGCTTCCGTGTCTTGCCGGCAGCCTGACCAGCGGGACGGAAACGCCCATGGCCTGGCGCATCGCGGGGGCGGTGCCGTCCACCGGCCCGATCTTTTCAGCCGGCACGAATTCCACCACAAGGTCGATGGGCATTTCTTCGCGCACGGCATGGGTTCCGAAGATGGTGCCGACGTTGATGACCCCCAGCCCTTTAATCTCCATGAGATACTTGATCTCCTCGGGGCTTCGGCCGTAGAGCCGCTCCCCTCTTTTCTCGATTTCCGTCACATCATCGGAAACCAGTTTGTGGCCCCTCGTCATCAGCTCCAGGGCGCATTCGCTCTTTCCGATGCCGCTCTCTCCGGTGAGCAATATCCCCAACCCCGATACCTCCAGAAAGACCCCCTGGAGGGTTCCGATATGATGCAGCCTCTCCCGGAGATGACCGATCATCCGGCTTTCGAGGAGGAAGGCATCGAGGCGAGAAAGAAAGAGGGGGATACCGGTGTTTTCGGCCCACCGCACGAGAAAATCGGCCGCCCGGTCCGTTGAGGGAACGACGACTGAGACGAGATAGGCGGAGGAAAGCCCGGAGAGTTTTTCGCCCCTGTCCCGCTCCGATTGCTGCTCCAGATGCAGAACATCTTCGGGAATTAGAATGAGAATGGTTTCTCTTTGCAGCCGGACGGGGTGCTTTTTAAAGGCTTGCTGGGATGTGCAGATGACGGGGTCTTGGATGATCCTCGACAACCCGGCGTGCCCGGAGACCAGACGGAGACCCAGTCTTTCTTCCCCACCTTCAAAGAAGTCTTTGATGGAAAGCGATGTCATTCAAGACTCACAATCGCGGTCAGCGAAGGGGGATCAAGACCGCATGCCGGTTTGTCTCGAAGGAATCTAATTCATGACATATACTTTCGAATTTTAGTATGTTTCGTCTTTCTCTGCAATCGCTTTGAAAAGGCCCTCAGCGGATCGGGCTGACATGAGCTCCGATCTGAAACGCTCGTCTTTCAACATCCTGGATATCTTCGCCAGCGCTTTCAGGTGTTGACCGGTGGAACTCTCAGGGGCCATCAGGAGAAAGAAGAGATGTACGGGTCTACTGTCGATGGACTCGAAATCAATCCCCTCCCGGCTCCTGCCGAAGGACAGCAGCAGGGTGTCCAGTCCCTTGAGCTTGCCGTGAGGGATGGCGATACCGTCCCCGATGCCGGTGCTTCCGAGTTTCTCGCGCTCCATCAGGACATCGACCATGAGCTTCGAGTCCACCCTGGTCGGACCCAGTGTAAATATCTCTGAAAGCTCCGCGAGAACGCCTCGTTTGTTTTTGGCCTTCAAATCCTCGATGATATATTCTTTTCTGAAAATCTCGGTGATGTGCATGACGCTATCCCAAGTTCTAACTGTTCGCCTCGATCAGGGCATAGGCCCCGTCCTCCCGCCTGTAGATCACACTGATGTTCTCCGAACTGGAATCCCGGTAGATGACGAAGCGGTTCTTCGAGCCCTCTATCTCCATGATGGCTTCATCGAGGGACATGGGCCGCAGAACCATTCTTTTTGTCTCGACGATTCTCAGCCTGGCCGGCTCCTCATCCGTTTCCTCATAAACACCGGCTGAGGTCAGGCCGCCGCCTTTGGCCACATTCGACTTGTGACCCCTGATTTTCTCCTTGTGCTTTTTCATCTGACGCTCGATTTTGTCGATCACGGTGTCCACGGCCAGTTGCATATCCTTGGCCTCTTCCTTGCCGTTGATGTTGACCCCCTTGGCAGTTACATTCACCTCGGCCACATTCCTGAATTTTTCCACGGAGATCACAACATGGGCCTCCAGGGGTCTATCGATATATTTCTGGAGTTTTTTCAACCGCTCTGTGATGTAATCCTTGAACCAATCTTCCGATCCGGTGTTCCTGAACGTCACGGAAATCTGCATCACCGATGCCTCCTCATGCGCGGAATTCCCTGCCTATTTCTTCCCGGGGTAAAGGCCTTTCATCCCGACGAAAGAAAGACCGTCTATAGTGAAGTCGAATGGAAATGTCAATGATTATTTGCCGATGCCGGATAACCGCATTTCTGCTTTGAAATCAACCCATTTGACATGAGATTTTGCAGAAAAACACGCATGGGCGACCCGGTATCCGCTGCATCTTTTTCCCCTATTTTTTTATCGAGTGATTTTTGAATTTCCTGAGAGACATTAGGCCTTGGGCTTAAAGAAATATTTCTTCCTTTTGGAGGAAGGTAGTATCCCCATCATCTCGCGGTATTTAGCAACCGTTCGCCGGGCAATGGCAATGCCGTTCGCGCTGAGCTTTTCAACAATTTCACTGTCGCTCAAGGGTTTCCGCGCATCTTCCATGCTGATGATTTTCCTGATATCTTCCTGGACGCTCTTGGAAGCGATGAAATCCCCGCTGGTCCTGCTGATGCTGCTGTTGAAGAAATACTTGAGTTCGAAGATGCCTCTCGGCGTGTGGACATATTTGTTGGTGGTGACGCGGCTGATCGTGGATTCGTGCATCTCCACGTCATCGGCCACGTCCCTTAATACCAGGGGTTTGAGGAAATTGATCCCCTGGTCAAAAAATTCTCTTTGAAACTTGACGATGCTCTCGGTGACTTTATAAATGGTTCGCTGTCTCTGCTGAATGCTTTTGATGAGCCAGGTCGCCGACTGCAGGCGGTCCTTGATATACTTTTTGCATTCCTCCCCGCTTGACCCACCGTCTCCGACGCCCCCGAGAATCTCCCGGTAGAAATTACTGATCCTCAGCCTCGGAAGCCCCTCGTCATTCAGGATGATTTTGTACTCATCGACCACTTTGAACACGTACACGTCCGGCACGATATATTGGGGCCGGTCTTCATTGTATAAAAGGCCGGGCTTCGGGTCCATGTTGCTGATAAAGAGAACGGCATCCAGAACCGCCGAGAGGGGCATCTTCATCTTTCTCGCGATGGCATTGTAATTCTTTGTCTCCATCTCGTTGAGGTGATCCCGGATGATGGCTTCGGCGAGCGGGTTCACTACACCGAGATATTTCGATTGAATCAGGAGACATTCCTTCAGGTCCCGGGCCGCAACGCCCGGGGGATCGAATTCCTGTATCTTCCTGAGAACGGCCTCCACGGTTTCCGCATCGACCCCTTCCTGGGCAGCAATCTCCTCCACCGTTGTGACGAGATATCCATTGTTGTCGAGGTTTCCAATAATCTGCTCACCAATGCTCCGGTACTGCTCATCCAATCGTGACAGACTCAACTGCCAAATGAGATGGTCTGTCAGGGTTGTTTTCTTGGTGAGCATGTTTTCCCAGGAGGGTCCCTCATCATCCTCACGGTCGTAACTCACCCTCATGGGGCCGTAGTCCTCGATATAGCTGTCCCAGTCGAACTCCTCCTTGCCGTCCCCCTCGCCCGTCAGCTCCACCGTTTTCTCGGCAACCTTGACGTCCTCGACTTCGGGCGCCATTTCCTCTTCCGGATATTCCTCCGTTGCGCTTTCCTCGAGCAGGGGATTTTCCTCCATTTCCTGCTGGATCATGTCAACGAGTTCGAGCCGGGAGAGCTGAAGCAGCTTGATGGCCTGCTGCAGCTGAGGCGTCATGATCAGCTGCTGCGTCAACTTCAGGCTCTGTTTGAGTTCGTAAGCCATCTCCCTTACCTAACGGTCCCCGAAATCAAAACTTGAAATCTTCTCCCAGGTAAAACTTCTTTGCGATATCGCTGCTGGCGATTTCATCAGGGCCACCCTCGATGAGAAGAACCCCCTCGTTGAGGATATAGGCCCTGTCACACACGGAAAGGGTTTCCCGGACATTATGATCAGAGATGATAACACCAATCCCCTTTGCTTTCAGTTTGAAAATGATCTTCTGGATATCCGCAACGGCCAGAGGATCGATCCCCGCAAAGGGCTCATCCAGAAGAATAAACCGGGGGGATGTCACGAGGGCCCTCGTGATTTCCACCCGCCTTCTCTCACCCCCGGAGAGAGAATAGGCCATATGATGGGCCAGATTTGAAAGATCCAGTTCCCCCAGAAGCTGCCTCAGCCGTTCTTCACGCTCCGAAGTCTCCAGGCCGAGCGTTTCGAGAATGGCCATGATATTTTCTCTCACCGTCAGCTTCCGGAACACCGACGGCTCCTGGGGCAGGTAGCTGATGCCCTTTCTGGCCCGCACATACATAGGATATCGGGTTATGTCCTCCGTATCAAGCAAAATGCTGCCGCTGTCCGGTGAAATGAGGCCGACAATCATGTAAAAAGTCGTCGTTTTACCCGCGCCGTTGGGACCCAGGAGCCCGACGACCTCACCCTGACGAATCTCAAGATGAACGGCGTTGACCACAGGTCTCGCGTTGTATATTTTAGTCAACCCCGTCGCGGTCAGACTCCCCATCGTTCCTACTTTTTCTTTTCTTTATTTTCGTCGGGATAGATCGTCGCCGACACCCGCTTGCCCTTGGCTCCTTCCACCACCCCCCGTTTCTCTTCCAGGTAGACGATGACCCTGTCGCCCTTGATGACGTTTTCCCCTTCTTTCAAAACGGGGTTTCCGGTGACGATGACTTTCTGTTCCTCCCGGTAAAATATCGCCTGCTCGCCCGTGACGATTCGCTCCCCCTGCGTGATCCTGACGTTCCCCCGGGCTTCTATCCTCGATAGTCCTCCGGTCCCCTCGATCTTTTTTGATCCGACCTGGTCGGACGCGTCCGTCTTTTCAAAGTAAAACGTGAGCGTATCCGATTGGATAACCCAGTCGTCCTGTGTGGCCACCACATGGCCTGAAAAGGTGGCCATCTCCTTTTCTTTGTAAGCCTCCAAGCGGTCGGCGGTGATATGGGTCGGTTTGCCCTCCCCCCGTTGAAAACTGCCGAAAACGCCCTCCTCACGGCCGACTACAGGTCCTGATGTCGTCAGGATCAAAAAGGACACGGCGGTTACGGCGGTGATGAAAAACCTCTTCTTTTTCTCACCCGTCATAAACCACCGCTACCAAAGGACGGCATTCACCTTGGATGATAGTTTGACCTCCTCCGTCTTCAGATAGACGGACATCCCGACGCCTTGGATTTCCAGCTTCGTCGATTTCAGCTTGATGTCTTTGTCCGCCCGAACCACCTGGTCGGCATCAAAATATTTTAACGCCTCCGTGTCAAAGCGCCAACCGCGACTGGAGGTCACGGTCACATCCCCCCGGAGTTCTGCATTTTTGGTGTCCGTATGGAGTATCCCTTTATCGCCCGTCAGGACATAGCTCTTGCCGTCGTTCAACGTGAGCTTGATCCTGACTTTGTCAAAATAGGCGAGGTTGTCTTTGCGGACAAAACTGACCGATTCCGCATTGATCTCCCAGACGGTGCCGCTGTCCGTCACCTCGGTGTAATGGGCATTTTTGATGTGGACATCCGCATCGTCCGTCAGGATTTTTAATGTGCCCTCATTCTCGGTTCGATCCTCCAATCCCTGAGTGACGAAAAAGCCGGCGATGATCAGAATGATGCACAGGCTTCCCAGCAGGAGTATCTTCTGCGTTTGCGAACGTGCCCGGACGGCCCCCCATAAAGACTTGAAAACGTTGCGCTGCATACCTTTCTTTCAACTGGTGGCGAAAACATATCACCCGGTGCTGCTTCTGTAAAGTCCAAACATGTTTTCCCCTGACCGTCTAAGGGATTTCGTATCTCTTCTTGATATCCGTCCACCGGCCCTGTCCCTTGAGGATGATTTCGCAAACCTCCCGGACCGCGCCACGTCCCCCCTTGTTTTTCGTCACGTAATGCGCGGCCCTCTTGGCCTCGGCGACAGCGTTGGCCACGGCCACGGAAAATCCGGCCCTTTTCAGGACGGGCACATCGACGATATCATCGCCCGCGTAAGCCGCCTGGGCCGCCTGGAGTCCTTTTCTTTTCAGGACAGCCTCGAAGATCTCAACCTTGTCCCGGGCCCCCTGATAGACCTCGGTGATGCCCAGTTCCCTGGCCCGGTGCTCGACAACCCTGGACATTCGACCCGTCAGAAAAACGATTTCGATGCCCGTGCGCATGAGCATTTTCAGTCCATGCCCGTCACGAACATCAAAGAACTTGATCTCCCGGCCGCGGTCATCCATGATGATCCGACCGTCGGTGAGGACACCATCCACATCGAGCACGAGGATCTTGATCTTTTTAACTCGCTGAGTGTTCGGTGACTTCGAAAGTCCTTTCATATCCGAACCCTTTCCTTGACGATACCGTCGATGGCCTTCAGCATTAGAAGCAGCCTGGGGAGCGCGCTCAACGCAAGGGAGTTTGGACCGTCGCAGAGGGCCTCGTCGGGCCGGGGATGCACCTCCATGAAGAGGGCGTCCACGCCCACGGCGACGGCCGCCCGGGAAAGTCCCGGAACCATTTCCCTCTCGCCGCCCGAAGCGTCCCCGGCACCTCCCGGCAGTTGCACACTGTGGGTGGCGTCGTAGGCGACGGGGTAGCCGAGGGAGCGAAGAACGGCAATGGACCTGAAATCCGAGACGAGATTGTTGTACCCGAAGGTCGTCCCTCGCTCCGTGATCAGGAGGTTATCGTTGCCCGTCGAGACGACCTTTCGTATGATGTGGGCCACGTCCCACGGCGCGAGAAACTGCCCCTTCTTGATGTTGATCACCCTTGCCCTTTTGGCCACCTCGAGGATGAAGTCGGTCTGACGGCAGAGGAAGGCCGGAACCTGAATGACATCGAGGATGCCCGAAGCCCTCTCGATTTCCTCGAAACGATGCACATCGGACAAAACCGGGATGCCGAGCCTGTCTTTGATCTTCTTCAGAATCTTGAGACCTTTCTCAAAGCCCGGGCCCCGATAAGCGTCCAGGGAGGTCCGGTTTGCCTTATCGTAGGAAGCCTTGAAGATGAAGGAGATCCCCAGTTTCTCCGTGAGTTTTTTCAGATGAGCGGCGATTTCCATCGTCTTTCCCTCATCCTCGATCACGCAGGGGCCCGCAATGAGGACAAAGGGCTCCCCGCCGCCCATGACCGCTTTCCCGATCTTGATTTTTTTCATACGCACTGCGCTGTCCCCCGTCACTCCTTGTGTTTTTTCTGAATCTCGCTGATCTTCAGTCTCGTGATCCCGTCGGCCGCCTCACCGGAATCGGGGTTGATGTTGTAAGCGCTCGTGTAGGCTTCCATGGCTTCCCCGTTCCTCCCCTTTTTCTCATAGGCCCTCGCCAGCTGCAGGTATATTTTTTCATCTTTCTTGTTATGCTTGAGGGCCGTCCTGTAATTTTCAATGGCCTGGTCCGTCTGCCCCTTCAGATCGTAAACGCGGCCGAGGCCTGAATAGCCCGCGGCCTTGCCCCCCTCCATAACAGTGAGTTTCTTGTAGGCCTTGATCGCCCCGTCATAGTTCTTGGTCTTCACATAATATTCCCCGAGGATCGTAAGGACCTCGGTGTTTGGGCTCACGGCGGCAAATTTCTCATACTCGCGGATGGCATCCTTTTCCCTCCCCATTTTGCCATAGACGGTGGCGAGGTTGTAGCGCACCTGCGGGTCCTTGCTTCCGAGCTCGATCGCCTTCGCGTAGTTCCAGGAGGCCTCCTTGTACTGTTTCATCTCGCCGTAGGCAAAGCCGGTGTGGGCATAGACCGTCGCATTTTTCGGTGCCAATTTTTTCAGTTTGTTCAGAAAGAGCACGGCATCTCGGTAGCGCTTTTCCTGAAAATAGATATTCGAAAGCCGGCTCAGGGCTTCCGCATCGTTGGGTTTGACGGTCAGCACCTTTTCATATTCCGAAGCGGCCTCCCGGTACATCTTCCCTTTCTCGTAAGCCAGGGCCAGGTTGTACCGGGTGACGGGATCATCGGGCTTGGCCTTGAGGGCTTTCTTGTATTCCTCGATTTCCTCCTTCCAGTTTCCCTTGGCCCCCTGGGCCGGACCAAGGGCCTTGCGGGCCCCGGCCTCTCTCGGCTTTTCCGTGATCACCTCCGAGTAGAGCTTGATGGCCGCCTGGTGATCACCGCTACGCTTGTACGCGTCGGCCAAAGCCGCCTTGATCGTCTTATCCTGCGGGTTTTTCTGGAGGGCCTTCTTGTATTGCTCGATGGCGCCCTGGTTTTTACCGACCATCTCATAGGCCTCGCCGAGATTCATGAGGACATTGACGTCATCGGGGTTCCATTTCAGTGATTCCTGGTAATTGGCGATGGCCCGGTCCCACTTTTTCTGCTTCCCATAGGCAAGGGCGATGATGGCATAGGCGCCTGCGTCCTTCGGTTTGACCTTGACGAGGCGCTGGGCCGTCTCCTGGGCCTGGAGATAATCCTTCTTGGCCAGGTAGCAGCGTGAGAGTTCCGCCAGCGCGACCGCATCGCCGGGTTTTGCGGCCAGAACGGTCCGGTACTCCCGGATGGCCCGGTCAACGTTTCCCGCCTTCACGTGCGCCGCCGCGAGGGCCTTCCGAAGATTTACGTCGTCCTTGCTTTCGGCCACGGCCCGCTCCAGGTACTGGATCTGCGATCGCTGGCTTTCGGAAGCCTTCGCGAATCGGAGCCAGTCCTGGGGAGAAACCTCCACCTGCACCGGGATCCTGGCAATCTCCTCCCCCTTGAATTTGACGACGATACCATAGGCGTAAACCCTCTCCGTTTTAGACGGCGCCGCCGCCTTTTCGCGAACGACCCGGTCCACGAGTTCAACGCCCTTCAGAAGGACACGAAGGTCACTGTCTCCTCCCGCGCCCTCCACATCGACAGTGATCCCGCGACTGAATGGAGAGCTTGTGGTGGCCTCCTTGATGACGAACTCGTCCCGGTACGTCAAAACGAAGACGTTATCCTCCGTGATCCTCTCGTCGGCACCGTTTCTCTCGACGACGAGATGGTAAAAATGCGGTTTCTGACCGAGAAAAGTGGAAATGACGTCTCTTGTCCTAAAAAGCCACCCCTCGCCGCCTTTTGTCTTCCCCATGTACTCGTCGAAAAGGGCCGCGCCCCCGGCAACGAGGAGTGAAAAAACAAAGACCGCCGCTAAAAAGAGGAGAATCCTCCCTGATTTTTTCCGTCTTTCGGGTTTCTTGAAGGCTGATGAGTCGTAATCATTCATAACGTGTCCGTTTTCATGGGGGCCGGTTCAGGATCCCCGGGGGTGATATTTCCGGTGAATCTCCCTGAGCCTCTCGCGCGTGACGTGCGTGTAGACCTGCGTGGTCGAGATGTCGGCATGTCCGAGCATGACCTGAACAGCGCGCAGGTCCGCCCCGCCCTCGAGAAGATGGGTCGCGAAAGAGTGCCGGAAGGTATGCGGGTGGACTTTTTTCTGGATTCCCGCCAGAAGCGCGTATTTCCTGATCGTCTTCCACAGCGCCTGACGCGTGAGCCCCCCGCCTCTTCGGTTGACAAAAAGAACATCGGTCTTCTTTTCCTTGAGCAAAAGGGGCCTTGATTCTTCCATATAGCGGCGAAGGATTGCGATGGCTGTCTTCCCGATGGGGACGATCCGTTCCTTCCTTCCCTTGCCCGTCGCTGTGAGGCACCCCACCTGCCAGTTGACGGCATTGACGGTAAGTGTCACGAGCTCAGAGACGCGAAGCCCCGTGGCGTAGAGGAGCTCGAACATGGCCTTGTCCCTGAGCCCCGAAGGGTTTGTGTCATCGGGCTTCTGAAGCAGTTCTTCCATCTCCTGAAGGTTCAGCGTGTCGGGAAGGCGCATCCAGGTCTTCGCCAGGCTCACCTTCGTCAGGGTGTTTTCGGGAATATGCCCGGATCTCAGAAGATACCTGTAGAGGCCCCGGATGGCGGCAAGGTTTCTGTTGATCGACGTGGCGGAGAGCCCCTCCCTCTTCAGCGTCCCCAGGAAGGCGACGAGGTGTTCGGGGAAGACATCCTCAGGGGATGGAATTTTTTCTTCCTTGAGATAACCGGCAAAACGCCGCAGGTCCCGGCTGTAGGCCTCGAGGGTGTTCAGAGACGACCCCTTCTCCACGGCCATGAAATTCAGAAACTCGTCGATTCGATCGTCCATGGGCTGCAGACAAATTTCAAGATATTTCGCTGAAATCTATCGCAAATGTCTGCGGGAGGCAAATTTTTTTTACCGTCCCTATCATGGGTGTGAAAATGGAATGAAAAAAATCGCCCCATTACAGGATGGGGTTTCGGGAAAATGCCGACAGGAATGCATCAGAGAATATAAAAAAAGAGGGCCGCTTATCAAAGCGGCCCCCGTGGAAAACGAACTCCACACTCATTTGGTCAGTCGTTACGGAATAGCGAGGGTATCGTTAACCTGACCGTCCGACATTTGAATGGTGTATGTCCCTCCGAGCTGAGCTGCGTTTGCCCACGCCGCCGTGATATTACCCGTACCGACTTCGACCGACACGGTTACGCCATCGCTCACACGCACTGTCGGGTAGTTTAGTAAAATAGCAGGGCCAGTCGTGGGACCACCAGCGGGGATGACTGCGCCGGGGTTATCGGCGCTAAAGGCCACCACGCCCGTGTATGCGTTTCTGGCATCCGACCTGACTGCAGCCATCCAGCCACGCGCCCTGTACTGGTTGAAGACCGGGATGGCGATGGCCACCAGGATGGCGATGATCGCAACGACGATCATCAGCTCGATGAGTGTGAAACCTTTCTGATTCTTCATTTTCGCAAGCTTTAAAATCATTTCAGACCTCCTACATTATGGTATGTTTGATTTCCTTTTGACTCTGTGCCTGACCAGGAATGAGCAAGGGCTGTGCCAGAATTTTCCTCTTGAATCCCCTGAGGCCAAACATTTTGTATCTTATTGTAACGATTCAGTATTTATTTTTAAGCCTCTCATCATTCTCAACGAGGGGCACACGTCGGGAAAAATAAATCTGCGTGACTCTCACCCTCCCTGGGCAATTTTCACGCAGACGCGCATCCGTAAGTCCATCTTATCTCATTCCCGTATGTCCAGCTTTTCGATCCGGTAGTTCAGGGCATCCCTCGACATGTTCAAAAGCTGGGCCGCCTTTGTCTTGGTGCCCTTGGCTTTCTGCAGGGCCTTCTCTATGAGCTGCCGCTCGAGCCTCGCCATCTCGGCGTCGAGGTTGATACCCTCGTCGGGCAGTTCGAGATCAAGCCCTTTGTTCTGTTCTTCTTTCGCACCCCCGGAGAGGACGAGATTTTCCGGCAGGATGATGTTCGACTGTTCCATGGCGACGCTTCTTTCGATGATGTTTTCCAGCTCACGGACGTTCCCCGGAAACTGGTAGTCCATGAGGAGCTCGAGGGCGTAGGATGAGATCTTCCGGATCTCCTTGCCGAACTGGCGGCTGTATTTCTCGATGAAATGCCGTGCGAGGATCGGGATGTCTTCTTTTCTTTTACGAAGAGGGGGCATCTGGATTGGAATCACGTTCAAACGGTAGAAGAGGTCCTCGCGGAAGGCCCCGTCCTTGACCTTCTGTGAGAGGTCCTGGTTCGTGGCCGAGATGATTCGCACATCCACCCTGATATCCTCGGAACCCCCGACACGCCGAAAGGTTTTTTCCTGGACCGCCCTTAGAAGTTTTACTTGAAGAATAACGGGTAACTCCCCTATTTCATCAAGAAATATTGTACCACCTTTTGCCACCTCGAAGAGGCCCGGCCGGTCGGCATAAGCTCCCGTGAAGGCGCCTTTCATGTAACCGAAAAGCTCGCTCTCGAGGAGCGTCTCGGGGATGCCGCCGCAATTGATCGCCACGAAGGCCTTCCCCTTTCTTTCGCTCATGTCATGGACGGCCCGCGCGACGAGCTCCTTCCCCGTCCCGCTCTCCCCTAAAATGAGGACGTTCGCAGGGGTGTTCGCAACCTTCCGGATGAGCGCGAAGACCTTGAGCATCTCCTTGCTCTTCGCGATCATGTTTCCGAAACTCACGGCCCCGTCGAGGGCGGCATTGAAGGAAGGCTCATGGACCTGCTCGACGCCCTTTCTTTTAAGAGCATCCCGCACAGTCAGCTTGAGCTCTTCGATGTCGAAGTTTTTCTCGAGGTAATCGTAGGCGCCCTCCTGCATGGCGGCCACGGCCGTTTCCCCCGAGGCGTACGCCGTGACGAGGACGACCATGGTCTCGGGCGAGGACTCCTTGATCCCCTTCAGAACATCGATGCCGTCCACGCGGGGCATTTTCAGGTCCGTGATCACCACGTCGAATTTGCTCTTCTGGCAGATGTTGAGCGCTTCGCGCCCCCCCGGCGCGGAGGTCACCTGATAGCCCTCCTTGGAGAGCATGATCTCGAGAACCTCCCGCATCCCTTTATCGTCGTCCACGACAAGAACCCTGGCCATAGAAACTCCTTATTCCTCTGACGCTCTTTTATCCCTTATCCCTGGTCCCGCTCATTGGGGCAGAACCTCTATCGGAAGCCCTTCTTTATGTTCATTCCGTACCGGGAACGTGACCGCGCAGGTCGTTCCCCGTCGGACTTCACTTTCGATGTTCACCGCACCGCCGTGGCTCTCCACGATCCTGCTCACGATGGCAAGACCGAGACCCGTCCCCCCCTCCTTGGTCGTGTAGAATGGCTCGAAGACCCTATCGAGCCTTTCCCGTTCGATGCCGCAGCCGGAATCGGCGATTCGAACCTGAACGAGGCGCTCGCCATTCTGTCCGGGCAGGGTCAACGTCTCAATCGCGAGACGACCGCCGTCCGGCATAGACTGGACGGCATTGACGAGGATATTCCAGAGCGTCTGCCGGATCTCGGTGCGGTTCCCGAAAATGGGTGGGACTTTCTGATAAGCCCTTCTGATTTCTATATTATCGTTCCAATCGGGCACTTCCTTGAGGGCGTCGAGGGCCTCGTCGAGAATCTCATTCACCGGCATTTCCCCCCGGTCCCGGGTGGTCGTCCGAGCAAATATGAGGAAGTTCTTGATGAGATTTTCCAGCTGATCCTTCGCCCTCAAAATGATATTCATGAGCCGTTCGTCCGTGGAATCGAGCTTCAGGTCCCTCTGCAGCATCTGTATGGATCCGCTGATGGACAAAAGGGGGTTCCTGAGATCGTGGGCGAGCCCCGCGGCCATCTCCCCGATGAAGGCAAGCCGTTTGTTTTTCTCCGCCTGGGCCTCCATCTCCTTGATCGCCGTGAGGTCCTGAAAGATCAGGATATCGCCGATCCTTCTTTCCCGGTCGTAAAGCGAAGAGAAAGAAAATCCCAGGATGATTTTCTGGCCGGATTTTTGAGAAACCGCCGTTTCGAAACGCTTCCTGGACGACGGTCCCCCCTCACCGCTCATCTGCTCAAGGACTGTCATGAAACCAGGGAAAACCTCGTCGATCCGCCTGCTTTCGACCTCGGTGGCGGAATAACCGGTTAACTCCTCGGCGGCCCGGTTAAGCGATTTTATCTTTCCCATAAGATCCACGGTCAGGATCCCCGTGTCCACCGACTCGATGATGCTACGGTGAAACTGATCGAGTTTATCCAGAGCGCTTTCCTTCTCCGCCAGGCGCATCCGCACCTTTTTTTCCTGCTCGACGGCGAAGCTCGTCAGCAGGGCCACGACATAGAAGGAGGCGATGTGGATGACAGCCCGTGTCAATACGAATTCCGACTGCAAACCGGCGCTCTGCATCTGGCCCGGATAAGCGGAGGGAATATAGCCCCGCTGCGCGAGGTAGAGCATGAGACCGTAGATCAGGCTGCAGGCCGATGCGACACTCAAGCCCCCACCCCGCCCCAGCAGGAGAGCGGAATAAATAATGACCAGGGGATACAAAACAGAGTAAATACTGCCGATGGCTCCCGTATAGTAAACAAGGGCGCTTACGATGAGCACATCAAAGAAGGCCTGCAAGGTGATGTTGAATTCCTTGTGACGCAGGGAACGAAGCAGCGTCAGGTAGGCCGCGGAGAGGAGGTAGGTTACTCCGGCCAGGATGTATAATATGCTAAGCGAGGGGTGCCAGAGGGACCGGGTTTCACTGTATTGAACCCCTATGGAGAGCAGCAGCAGAAATGTGACGATTGCAACCCTGAAGAGTACCAGCCAGCGAGCCCTCCTCGGCATCATCTCCTCATCCGTCAGGGGGTCCGTCAGCAGAAAATGTGCCCATTTACCCATAAGCCTATGACCGAGGAAGCCTCAACCTTATCGAATGTGTAATGTTATTTGGGATTTATGCATAAATCATGCGTAAATCCCTTTCGACCGCACGGCTCTTATCTTTAACGATATTATAAGGTTTTTCTTTTTTCTTTTTTTTGTGAAGTGGTAATTTTTATATGAAATATCGATTAGTTATAAAAAGGCCCCTCTTCCCGTTTCTCTTCGCGCTTATGGCCGGCATTGCCACGGCTGACTTTGCCGCTTTCCCGTTAAAAGCACTCGTCATTCTTCTTGCAGCAGCGCTTGTTTTCCTCATATTTCTCATGACCCGACCGCCGGGCGGGGCGGCCCTTCTTACCTGTATGCTTGCATTCTTCCTTGTCGGCCATATCAGCATGCAAAGCGTTCTCGAACCGGGTACAGACCCTTATGACATCGCCCGCTACGAAGATCCGGGGAAGGTCACGCTGGAGGGCGTGGTCATCGAAAGTCCGAACGTCACCCTCGACAAGACCGAAATGGTCCTCGATGCAACCTCCGTCCTCAGCGGCCATCAAAGAAGCGCCGCCCGCGGAAAGGTCCTTCTCGTCATGAGGGAACAGGTGGATGCCTTCAAATACGGCGATTTTCTGAGGACCGAAGCAAAACTCAGAATCCCGCAGGGATACAAAAATCCCGGGGCCTTTGACTACGCGAGATTTCTCCATTTGAAGGGGATTCGCCTCCAGGGGTTCGTTGATCATCCTTCGTCGATGGTCCTCATCCGTGAAAACCGGGGGAGCGCTTTCCAGCAGAGGATCGAAGCATTCCGGGACCGGCTCAAGCAGATTATCCGCCATGCCTCTCCGTCGCCGGAGAGCGGGATCCTCGAGGCCCTGATCGTGGGGGAAAGAGGCGGGATCCCGAGAGACATCCAGGATAAGTTCAACCGCACGGGGACCGCTCACATCCTTTCCATATCGGGGCTCCACATCAGCATCATCGCCCTGGTCTCCGTCTGGTTGATCCGCTTCATCTTGAAGTACTCCGAATACCTTCTTCTGCGATTCAGCCTGATCAAGGTCGCCGCTTTTCTGTCGCTCGTGCCGATCTTTTTCTATGCCTTCGTGGCGGGGATGAGTATCCCCACGGTCCGCTCCGTCATCATGGTCGTCTCCTTCCTGATCGCCGTCCTTCTCGGGCGGCCGCGCGAGCTCCTGAACGCCCTCGGACTTGCGGCCTTTCTGATCCTTATTTTCTCCCCGGCTTCTCTTTTTGATATTTCTTTCCAGCTCTCTTTCATGGCTGTCTTATCGATCCTGTTGTTGACGCCGAAGCTCGCCGACTATATCCCCCGCCCGGATCATGAAGAAGTCGAAGGTCCGGGATGGCGGATTTGGCCCAGAAAAGCCCTCGTGAGCCTTTTCCTCTTTCTGGCGGCATCGCTTGCGGCCACTCTGGGCACGGCACCCCTCGTCGCCTGTTACTTCAACCGCCTGTCCCTGGTGACCCTCCCGGCAAACCTCGTGGCCGTCCCGCTCCTGGGTTTTGTTGTCCTCATCCTGGGTCTGGTGGCCATGATGATCTCTTTTATCTCGACAACCGGCGCTTCTTTTCTCTTTCATGGGGCCTCACTCGTCGTCCGCCCCTCCCTGGAGCTCCTCGACTGGATGGACCGGATCCCCGGCTCATCGGTTGTCGTGACGACACCGGGCATTCACGAAATAGCCGCTTTTTACCTCCTCGTCGGCGTCTTTGCTTATGGGCTTTCCATCCGGCAAGAGGCAGGAAACAAAAAATCGTTTGTGGACCTCTTGAGGCTTCACAAGGGACCCGTGGCTCTATCGTTTTTTCTCATCCTCTTTTTCATCGGCGACATGACCTTCCTTGCCATGCAAAACCGCAACAAGGGCAGGCTTCGCGTGACCTTTCTCGATGTGGGGCACGGCAACGCCACCCTGATCGAGTTCCCGGGCGGCCGACGGATGCTCGTCGACGGGGGCGGTTCTTTCGACGGCCGTTTCGATTTCGGACGACATGTCGTCGCCCCCTTTCTCTGGAAGATGCGGATCAAGAAAATCGACACGGTCGTCCTCTCCCACCCTCACCCGGACCACCTGAACGG